>JBCDGS010000046.1:0-22309 GCA_038751055.1 Pseudomonadota bacterium
GAGACTTTGTAGAGCGGCGGTTGCGCGATGTAGAGGTAGCCGCCTTCGATGAGCTCGGGCATCTGGCGGAAGAAGAAGGTCAGAAGCAGCGTGCGGATGTGGGCACCGTCCACGTCGGCATCGGTCAAGATGACGATCTTGTGGTAGCGCAGCTTTTCGATGTTCAATTCATCGCGCCCGATCCCGGTGCCCAGCGCCATGACGAGGTTGCCGATCTCCTGCGAGCTGAGCATCCGGTCAAAGCGCGCGCGCTCGACGTTCAGGATCTTGCCCCTGAGCGGCAGGACGGCCTGCGTACGCCGGTCGCGGCCGGTCTGGGCGGAGCCACCGGCGCTGTCGCCCTCCACGAGGAAGAGTTCTGTCTTTGACGGGTCCTTTTCGGAGCAGTCCTTCAGCTTTCCGGCGAGGAAGTTCACGTCCATCGCCGTCTTGCGTCGTGTCAGCTCCCGCGCCTTGCGGGCGGCCTCGCGGGCCAGGGCGGCCTCGATGATCTTGCCGACGATCTGCTTGGCCTCGGTCGGATTCTCCTCGAACCACTCGCTGAGCTTTTCACCCACCAGGTTTTCCACAGCCGGGCGAACTTCGGACGACACCAGCTTGTCCTTGGTTTGACTGGAGAATTTCGGGTCTGGCACCTTGACAGAGAGGACGCAGGTCAGCCCTTCCCTTGCGTCATCCCCAGTGAAATTGACCTTCTCGCGCTTCGCGATGCCGGTGTCGGTGGCGTATTTCTGGATCGTCCGCGTGAGCGCGCCGCGGAAGCCCGCCAGATGCGTGCCGCCGTCGCGCTGCGGGATATTGTTGGTGAAGGGCAGCACCATTTCGTTGAAGCTGTCGTTCCACCACATCGCCACCTCGACCGTGATGTCGTCGCGTTCCCCTTCGACGTAGATCGGCTCCGGCATGATGGAGGTCTTTGAGCGGTCGAGGTATTTGACGAATTCCTTGACGCCGCCTTCGTAGAAAAGCTCGGTCTTAAGCGGCTCTGCGGGGCGTTCATCTTCGAGGATGATGCGCACGCCCGAGTTCAGGAAGGCCAGCTCACGCAGGCGCTTTTCGAGCGTCTCGAAGACGTATTCGAGGTTCGAAAACGTGCCGGTGGATGCGAGGAAGCGGACTTCGGTGCCGGTGCGGCCCTCTGCGTTGCCAACGACCTCAAGATGCTTGACGGTTTCGCCGTGCTCAAAGCGGGCGACATGTTCTTTGCCATCGCGCCAGATGCGCAGTTCCAGCCAGACAGAGAGCGCGTTGACGACGGAGACGCCCACGCCGTGGAGACCGCCGGAGACCTTGTAGGAATTGCTATCGAATTTCCCGCCCGCGTGGAGTTGGGTCATGATGACCTCGGCGGCGGAGACGCCTTCTTCCTCGTGGATGCCCACAGGAATGCCGCGTCCGTTATCGGCCACCGAGACGCTGTTATCGGCGTGGATTTTGACGCTCACGTAGTCGGCGTGGCCGGCCAAAGCCTCGTCGATGCCGTTATCAACGACCTCGTAGACCATGTGGTGCAGGCCAGAGCCGTCGTCGGTGTCCCCGATATACATGCCGGGGCGCTTGCGAACCGCCTCCAAACCCTTGAGAACCTTGATGGAATCTGCGCCGTATTCCGGCTGGTCCTGTGCCTCGTCGGCCATGCCCGCGCCCTTCTTCTTTTCCTGCGGATTTATACGAGGTCTGGGGGGCAATGTCACGCGATTGCCCCAGATTTAGAGGCGCGTCAGGGGTCATGTGTCGGGACGCAGTAGGGTGGGTTTTCAACCCACCATCGCGAGGTCATACACATACTCATCCACAAAGGCCATGTAGCCCTCTGAGGTGGTTTTCAGGTGCGCTTTTGCATGGGCGTGGAAGGCCGGAAGCTGGTGAAAGGGCACGGCCGGATATGCGTGATGCTCGGCGTGGTAGGGCATGTTCCAGGCAAGGAAGCGGACGGCCCTGTTGGTGAACGTCGTGCGGGAGTTTTCGAGCATGTTCGTCACGGCCGGGCAGCGACCATGCTCCGCCAGGAGGTAAAGGCGAAGGAACGGCTGTCCGAGGAGGACAGGCACGATCCAGAGCCAGAGCGCCGCATGGCTGACGAACAGCGACAGCGCCACCAACGCGTAGACGGTGAGGTAGACGCGCGCCTCACGGCGAACTTCCGGAATTGCGCGCCTGGCCACGTAGGCAGCGCATGGCGCACCGCCCGCGTTCTCGACCAGCACCTTCGCCATGGCCCACCAATAGGGCAGCCCGCTCACGTGGATCAGGAAACCCCGCCAGGTGTCCGGCTTCGGCCCGGCAAGCTCTGGGTCACGGTCGGGGTCGTTCGTGTGCCGATGGTGGGCCATGTGGAAGTAGTGGAACCAGCGGAAGGGCAGCAGCAGGACGAGCCCTGCCATGTGGCCCGCCGCCATATTCATCCAGCCCGACGCGAAGGGCGTCTTGTGCGTCGCCTCATGCTCCAGCGTGAAGAGGAAGACGAGCGCGATGCCGTAGGGCAATAGGACGACCCACCAAAGCGGCAGGCCAAGCGCGATCCAGAGCGCCCCCGCCGCGATCAGGCCAAGGTGCCCTGCCAGATGCGCGAGCCCGCGCACGTCGCTCTTTTGCGTCAAGGCGCGGCGCTCTTCCTTCGACAGGGAGGCTATGAGGCGGGCGTGATCCATCACGTGAAGGGTATGGCGAGACCGACGCAGATCAAAAGCCCCCGCGAGGCGACATTGAGCCGCTTCAGGGCTGCAGGGGAACTCAGGAGTCGCCGACCTCTGTCGATGAAGAAACCGAGCGCGAGGTTGCCGGCCATTGGCACAACGATCGAGGCCGCGACGATGACCGCAACGTCAGCCACCGTCACGCGGGTCAGATCGAAGAACCCCGGCAGTACGCCCATGTAGAAAAGGATCGCCTTGGGGTTGCCCAGGATCACGAGGACGCCAGCGACAAACCCCGCCCACATGCCAGGCCGCGTGAGGCGACTATCGCTGCCAAGCGCTTTGCCTGCGTTGCGGATGAGAAGCACGCCCATCACGAGGAACATCGCCGCCGCAACCCAGCGCAGCACGGTCAGGATCCCCTCAACCTCGGAAACCAGCCAGGAGACACCGAGTATCGCGAGGAACGGCCAGACGGCGTCGCCGATGGCCACGCCCAGCGCCAGCGGCCAGACACCCGCAAAACCCGACGACATGCCCCGCGCCAGAAGCGCCACCCAGACCGGACCCGGCGTCAGAAAGAGGATGAGGACGGCAAAAGCATAAAGCCCGATATCCGAGGGGCTGAGCGTCATAGCGCTTGCACCTCTGACTGGCCGTCCGTCTCGGTGACCTCGAAATACTGCGCCCGGTCGCCCAGCGCCGTAAACAGCTCCGCCCCCGTGCCCGTCATCCAGGCCTGCGCGCCCAGGGCGCAGATCTCATCGTAAAGCGCCGCCTGCCGTCCGGCATCGAGATGGGCGGCCACTTCATCCAGCAACAGGAGCGGGGGCGTCCCGATATCGGCCGCAAGGGCGCGCGCATTGGCAAGGATCAGGGAGACCAGAAGGGCCTTCTGCTCCCCCGTTGAGGACGCTTTTGCGGCGACGCCCTTGGCGCGGTACGTGCCCTCCATGTCGACGCGATGGGGCCCGATAAGCGTGCGCCCAGCAGCGATATCACGCCGTCTGGTGTCCGCCCAGGCCGCCGCCAAGTCCTCCGCCCGAGGCGGCAAGGCCGTGTCAGGATGGGTCAATACGAGGTCGGCGGTGGGAAAGGCCGTCTCGGCGTCTTCCTGCGCCGCCGTGAGCGCGGCAAGGGCCGACATGCGCGCGGCGGTAATCGCCTCACCCGCTTCGGCCATCTGCCCCTCCAGCGCCCGATACCAGACCGGGTCGCTCACCTGATCCTTCAAAAGGCGGTTCCGCTCCCGCATGGCTTTCTCATAGGCGAGCGATTTCTCCCCATGGCCGGGATGAAAGCTCAGCGTCATCCGGTCCAGAAAGCGCCGCCGCCCCTCCGCGCCCTCGATCCAGAGCCGGTCCATGGCCGGAATGAGCCAGAGCACCCGCACGAGCGACCCGAGCGCGGCCTGCGTCGCCGCCTTGTCGTTGATACGCACCTGCCGGGGGCTGCCCGCCTCGGACCACGTTTCGATCTCATGCCCGCCCGCCCCGGCCATCACCTTCCAGCCGATGGCATCGGGCTGGCGCGTCATGTCCTCGGCCGCCGCGCGCCTGAGCCCGCGCCCGGGAGACAAGAGCGATACCGCCTCAAGCACATTCGTCTTGCCGGCCCCATTGGCCCCGAAAAGCACGACCGGCCGCCCATCCAGCGCCAAGCGCACCACCTTGTGCGAGCGAAAGTGGGACAGCGTCAGATGCTCAACGAAAAGCACCGACCCCATCCTTCTTTGTGCAAATGTACTTCCGCCGGAGGCATCCCGGCGGGTGTCACACGCGCATCGGCATGACGACGTAGACCGCGCTCTCGTCGGTGCCTTCGCGCATGAGCGTCGGATCCCCGGCGGAGTTGAACAGGAAAACGGCGTTCTCGCGATCCACCTGGCTGGCAATCTCGAGGAGGTACTTCGCGTTAAACCCGATCTCGAGCTTGTCGTCGGCATAGGCCACGCCAAGCTCCTCTTCCGCGGCGCCGCTATCGGGGGCGTTGACGGACAGCACAAGCCGGTCTTCATCCAGTTGCAGCTTCACCGCGCGGGAGCGTTCGGACGACACGGTCGCCACGCGATCCACCGCCTGGGCGAATTCAGAGGCATCGACCTCCAGCTTGCGCGTGTTCGCCGTTGGGATGACGCGCATGTAATCGGGGAAGGTGCCGTCGATGACCTTGGACGTCAGCGTCACCTTTTCGGTCGCAAAGCGCACCTTCGTTTCGGACACGCTGACTGCGATGTGGGCCTCGTCATCATCGAGGAGCTTGCGCAGCTCCCCCACGGTCTTGCGCGGCACGATGACGCCGGGCATCTCGGCGGCGTCACCCGGGAGCTCTGCATCAATGCGGGCCAGGCGGTGGCCGTCGGTGGCCACGCAGCGCAACACGCGTCCGCCCGCGCCGTCGGCGACGTGCATGTACACGCCATTAAGGTAGTATCGCGTCTCTTCCGTGGAGATCGCGAACTTCGATTTGTCGAACAGGCGCCGAAGGGTCGGCGCGTCACAGCTGAAATTGGCGCTGTATTCGGAGGAGGTCATCACGGGGAAGTCCTCCTTGGGCAGGGTCTGAAGCTCAAAATTGGAGCGCCCGGCAGCCACCGTGAGGCGCCCCTTGGTGCCGTCATCGGACAGCGACACGAGCGCCCCGTCGGGCAGCTTGCGGATGATCTCGTGGAGGGTGACGGCGCTGACTGTCGTCGCGCCCTTCCGCTCCACCTGCGCCTCGGCCTTATCGACCACCTCGATGTCGAGGTCGGTGGCCCGGAAGCTGACAGTGTCGCCATCGGCTTCGATGAGGACATTGGCGAGGATCGGGATCGTGTTGCGGCGCTCCACCACGGATTGCGCCTGAGCCACTGCCTTGAGCAGGATCCCGCGTTCGATGCTGAGCTTCATGAGCCTCTCCGTCCCTCACCCCGAACGCTCCTGCCCGGGGCTTGGACACTACTGCGCCGCAGCACGCCCGCAAGCCCTTTTGAGCCTGCGGACGCCTATCGGCGCGGAAATGCGGCGGGAATACCGCGGATGCGGCTGTGATCAGGCTTCGAGGGCGCGGCGCAGCATCTCCAGATCATCATTGATCTGGCTGTCCTTCGTCCGCAGCTCCTCGATTTTTTTTACCCCGTGCATGACGGTGGTATGGTCACGGCCGCCGAAGCGACGGGCGATGTCTGGCAGACTGCGCGCTGTCATCTTCTTGGACAGGTACATAGCCATCTGGCGGGGCCGTGCGAGGTTGCGGGAGCGTTTGGGCCCCAGCATGTCTGAGAGGCGGATGTTGAAATGCTCCGCCACCTTGCGCTGGATTTCCTCCACGGTGGTCTTGCGGTCCGAAGCGCGCAGCACGTCGGCGAGGCAGTCCTGCGTCAGCTCCTGCGTGATTTCCTTGCCCACGAGGGACGCGAAGGCAAAGAGCCGCGTCAGCGCGCCTTCGAGGACACGCACATTGGTCGAAATCCGGTGCGCCAGAAAGTTCAGGACCCCGTCTTGGATCGTGAGGCCGGGATAATCCTCGCGGTAGGTCTCGACCTTGGCCTGAAGGATGCCGAGGCGCAGTTCGTAATCCGTCGGGTGCAGGTCCACGACGAGGCCCGATTGCAGGCGGCTGGCGATGCGGTCCTCGAGGTGCTTGATCTCGCCGGGGGCGCGATCGGCAGAGATGATGATCTGCTTGCCCTGATCCACGAGGGCGTTGAACGTGTGGAAGAACTCCTCCTGCGTGGAATCCTTTCCGGCGATGAATTGCACGTCGTCGACGATGAGGACATCCGCGTTCCGGAACTGGTGCTTGAAGTCCATCATCTTGCGCTCCCGCAGGGCCTGAATGAAGCGGTACATGAATTGCTCTGCACTCAGGTAGACGACGTTCAGCTCCGGGCTGAACTCGCGCATCTCCCAGGCGATGGCCTGCATGAGGTGCGTCTTGCCGAGGCCCACGCCGCCATAGAGGAAGAGCGGATTGAAGGTGACTTTCCGGCCTTCTGCGACGCGCTTTGCAGCGGCAAAGGCCAGCTCATTGGGTTTGCCTACGATGAACTGATCGAAGGTGTGTGTCGGATCGAGGCGCCCACCATCTGCATCGATGAACTCGTCCACCGCTTCGCTATCCACTGCGGCTTCACGGGCTGCCTTCATCCCGCGCTCTTCTGCCTTGCGGGCGAGGTCCGAGGACACCTCAAACGCCACGCGCTCTACCAGGACGCCTTCCTTGCGGAGCGCGTAGAGGATGTCCTCGCCGAAGTTTCTATCCACATAGTTGCCCACATAGGCCGTCGGAGCAGAGAACCGCGCCACGCCTTCATCGGCGGCGTCAAATTCAAGGGGTTCTATCCACGCCGTAAAGGCGTTCGCTCCCACTGACTGCTTTAGATTGTGCCGTACTGTCCCCCAGGCGTCCTGTGTCATCGCTTACCCATGCTTAAAACGTTTCTATTTTTTGACCCACGAGAGGGCCGCGGCTCGGAGCATTTGACACAAGGGTACCGTGCCCCGACTCGCATCGAAGCTGACGGACGAACCGTCGACGACAAACAGGCTTTGAAGCCTCACAACAGCACTGTGGACATGCGACGCGCGCAGATACGCGTCAAACCAGAGATTGCGCTGCCACGCGTCCCCCCAGTTGCGTGATCCGCTAAATCAGTGCGCGATTGAACCCTGCGCACCGCCTCGGATCACCATGTCCCCCCAATAGCAAAATGACTCGCTCACTGTTGTTACTGAAATCGCTCCCGATGCAGCAACCGTTCAATGCGCTTGACTCGAATTTTGACGGGGAGAATCTGCAAATCGCGTTTTTCTTGAGAAAAACGACAAAAAAGCGCCGCAGTGCGGCGCTTTCGAAAAAACCCTGTGCATTGGCACAATTGGCCGGAATCTTTTCCCTGACGTCAGCCGAGGGACTTAACACGCGCGGCAAGACGGGACATTTTTCGGGCAGCAGTGTTTTTGTGGTACACACCTTTGGTGACACCGCGCATGAGCTCTGGCTGAGCCGTTTTCAGTGCGTCTTTTGCCGCAGCCGAGTCGCCAGATGCGATCGCTTCTTCGACTTTGCGCAGGTAGGTGCGGATGCGCGACCGGCGTGCCTTGTTGATGGCAGTGCGGTTTTCGAGCTGGCGAGCGCGCTTCTTGGACTGGGGTGTGTTGGCCATGGATGGTGCCTCTTCCTTGGTCGACCGTGGGGTCAGTGTTTGCGTCAGTTTCAATACGGATGCGTGCACTGCCCACCGGAACGTCGGTCGCCGGGACGATTCGAGCCTTCAAGCGGGCTGCACGCGCATGTCAGGCGCGCGGTATAGGGGCAGCCGCCTTGCCTGGCAAGCCTCCTTGTCTGCCCAGCTTGCTTACCGGGCGCGCTACTTATCCCGAAAGCGTGGCTCCCGTTTGGCAAGGAAGGCTTCCATCCCCTCGGTCTGGTCGTGGGTGGCGAAGAGCGAGTGAAAAAGCCGCCGTTCAAAGAGCAGCCCCTCGCGCAGCGTCGTCTCGTAGCTGCGATTGACGGCCTCCTTGGCGGCCATGACCGAGATCTGGCTTTTCTCGGCGATCTTGTCGGCGATGGCGCGCGTTTCCTTCATGAGCTTGTCTGCCGGAAACACGCGGGACACGAGACCCGAACGCTCTGCCTCTTCGGCATCCATGAAGCGGCCGGTGAGGTGCATGTCCATGCTCTTTGACTTGCCCACAAAGCGGGTGAGCCGCTGGGAGCCGCCAATGCCTGCGATGACGCCAAGGTTGATTTCGGGCTGGCCGAACTTGGCCGTCTCGGAGCAGAGGATGAAATCGCACATCATTGCGAGCTCGCAACCACCGCCCAGCGCGTATCCGGATACCGCCGCGATGATCGGCTTGCGGGTGCGCAGGACGGCCTCGACCTCTGCGGCGAACATGTCCTGGGTGTAGACGTCGACAAAGTCCTTGCCCGCCATCTCGGCGATGTCTGCGCCTGCGGCAAAGGCTTTCTCGGACCCTGTGAGGATGACCGCGCGAACTTTCTTGTTGGCGTCGGCCTCACCCAGCGCCGCCGCCACCTCGCCCAGCAGCTGAGAGTTGAGCGCGTTGAGCGCCTCCGGGCGGTTCAGCGTGATCGTCGCGACGTGGTCTTCCACCTCATAGAGGATCGTTTCATAGGACATTAGCTCATCCCTCGTGATTGGCTGGCGCGACGTTAGCGTTGGCAGGTGCCGCAGTAAAAGCTTGAACGGCCAGACTGCACGATACGTTTCACGCGACCGCCACAGCCGTCGCGCGTGCAGGCCTGACCCTCGCGGTCGTAGACGCGGAACGTGTGCTGGAAGTACCCCAGCTCTCCGTCGGCCTGTCGGTAGTCGCGCAGGCTTGATCCCCCCGCGTCGATCGCTTCACGCAAGACATCGCGGATGATCGGCACCAGCGAGGCCGCGCGCGCGGCGCTCAGGTTTCCCGCCCTGCGGCGCGGTGAGATGCTCGCGCGGAAGAGGACCTCGCAGACATAGATGTTGCCGAGCCCGCAGACGATTCGCTGATCAAGAAGCGCGGATTTGATCGGTGTGTTGCGCCCTTTGAGCGCCGCAGCCATGTAGGCGCCGTCAAACGCATTGCCCAAAGGCTCCGGCCCCAGATGGTCTATGAGCCAGTGCGTCTCCATGTCATGGGTGGGCCACAGATCCATGTGCCCGAAGCGCCGCGCATCGTTGAAGGTGATCCTTGCATCATTGGCGAGGTGGAGGACGACGTGGTCATGTTTCTCCGGGGCGGGGTGCTGATGATAGAAGCCGCCCACCTCCGCGCCCGAAATCTGCATGCGCCCCGACATGCCCAGATGGATGAGGAGCGTCTCACCCGTGTCGAGATCGGCGAGAATGTATTTCGATCGCCTGCGCAGAGCAGTGACCCGTGCGCCGGTGAGGCGATCCCCCATGCGTGCGGGCAGGGGCCAGCGCAGGTCCGGGCGATTGACCTCGGCGCGGGTGATACGCTCTCCGGTCATGACGGGCTCAAGCCCCCGGCGCACGGTCTCGACTTCGGGAAGTTCAGGCATCCCGTCGCGCTACCCCGGCGGGGTGTGCAAGATCAAGGTGCCGTGTGCAGCGCGAGGGCCCGCATCAGCGCCGCGCGCCCGTGCAGCGATTTCGGCATCGCCACCCGCGCGCCGTCGGCCATATGCAGAACAAGCATGAGCCTGCGCTGCTGATCCACGCGCTCGAGCGTCCTGAGATCGAGCTCCCGCGTCCGGAAAAGCCATGTCGGCACCACAAGCCGGGTCCCGTCGAGGAAGACCTGGTAGGTCCAAACATAGCCCACCGTCCAGGCCGCCAGCGCCGACAGGACCATGTAGCTTTCCCAGAACCGGCCACCGGGCAGATCATCGGGGCTGAGGTTCGCAGCCGCCAGCACGACGACAACGAGGAGCGTCAGACCCAGCCGCACCCAAAGCGAGAGCGTCATCAACAAAGGTGACGTCACCGCGTCCGCCTCCGCGGCTCTGGCACGTGTCTCGCCCAGGGTTCCGCCTGCCTCATCCGCCGTCTGCGGACGGAGCCACGACGCAATGCGCGCCCGCGTTTCATCGCTGAGGACGCGGTCGTAGATCATCCATCCGGCCAAAGCGACGCCAAGGAATGCAATTAAATGACTGACGGTCAGCAAGGTCCCCACCCCGCGAATGTTTGTTCTTTCCCAGACACCCTTATATCAGGATTGAGACAAGACTTAGGCAAAGCCGCGATTTCCATGACAGACAGCATCACAACCACCCATTTCGGCAATGAAACCGTGCCGGAGACCGAAAAGGCAGGCCGCGTGCGGGGCGTATTCTCCTCCGTGGCGTCCAAGTACGACATCATGAACGATGTCATGAGCGCGGGCATCCACCGCCTCTGGAAAGACGCAATGATGGACTGGCTCGCCCCGCGCGCGGGACAGAGCCTTCTGGATGTTGCGGGCGGGACGGGCGACGTCGCGTTCCGCTTTCTCGCGCGCGCAGGGCGCGGGCACGCGACAGTCCTCGACCTGACCGAAGACATGCTCCTCGAAGGCCGCAAGCGCGCCGAGGCTGACAGCATGGCCCATCAGCTCGATTGGGTGGTCGGGGACGCCATGGCCCTCCCGTTCGAGGACAACACGTTCGACGTGTACACGATCAGTTTCGGCATCCGGAACGTCACGCGGCCCCAGGAGGCCCTGAACGAGGCGCACCGGGTCCTTAAACCCGGCGGACGGCTGATGGTCCTGGAATTCAGCCAGCTTCCCAATCCGCTCCTGCAGGCCGGCTACGATGCCTATTCCTTCAACGTCATCCCAGAGATGGGCCGTCTCATCACCGGGGACCGCGACAGCTACCAGTATCTCGTCGAGAGCATCCGCAAGTTCCCCGACCAGGACACCTTCCTCGAGATGGTCCGCACGGCTGGGTTCGAGAACCCCAAGTACCGCAACCTGACGCAAGGCGTGGCCTGCCTTCATAGTGGCTGGAAGCTCTGACACCCGCAATGACGCGCCGCCCCCTTTCATCTTTCCCGAAATACCTCCGCCGGAGGCATCCGGCGGCGCAGTCAGCGCGGCCGTAACTCAGGATGCGCGGTCCCCACAACATTCTGCGGCTCATCCGCACTGGCGCCACGTTCGAGCGAACGGGTGCCATGGGCGTGGTGCTCGAGGCGATGGATGCGCCACCGCCGCTCAGGCTCGTGGCGCGCATTCTGGGCTGGCCGTTTCAGTGGCTTGGCTACCGCGGCGACCCCACCATGCCGCCCCTCGTGCGCGCGCTCACGGCACTCGGGCCGGCCTACATCAAGTTTGGTCAGATCTTCTCGACGCGCCCGGACGTAGTGGGCGACGAGCTGGCAATCCAGCTCCGCGTTCTGCAGGACAAGCTGCCGCCCTTCACGATGCGCGAGGCGAAGACGACCATCGAAGGGGAACTTGGCCTGCGCTGCGACGACGCGTTCGCGAGCCTGTCGGAACCCATCGCAGCTGCGTCGCTGGCGCAGGTCCACAAGGCCGTTCTGCGCGACACCGGCGAGACCGTCGCCGTCAAGGTGCTGCGCCCGGGGATCGAACGCGCCTTCCGCAAGGATATCGACGCCTTCTACACCGCCGCATGGATCGTGGACCGTCTCTCTCCGTCGTCCCGGCGCCTGAAACCGCTCGACGTGATCGACCATTTCAACGGCGTCGTCACCGCAGAGCTTGACTTGCGCCTGGAATCCTCCGCCGCAGCGGAGTTTGCGGCCAATACCAAGGATGACGCAGGCTTCAGCGTGCCAGAGGTCAAATGGGACCTGTCGGGTCGTCGCGTCATGACGCTGGAATGGGTGGACGGCATCAATGCCGCCGATATCACCGCCATAGAAGCCGCAGGCCACAACCGCGTGGATCTGGGCGAGACTGTCTTGCGCTACTTCCTGCTCCACGCCCTGCGGGATGGGTATTTCCACGGCGATATGCATCAGGGCAATCTCAAGATCGGCCCGTCAGGCGATCTGATCGCGCTCGATTTCGGGATCATGGGGCGGCTCGATGAATATACCCGCCGCGTCTATGCAGAGATCCTCTTTGGCTTCATCCGCAAGGACTACCAGCGTGTTGCAGAGGTGCATTTCGAGGCCGGCTACGTGCCCGCCGACCGCGACGTGGACGAATTCGCGCGGGCCTTGCGCAGCGTGGGCGAGCCGATCTTCGGCATGGATGCCTCGCGCATCTCGATGGCGCGCCTCCTGACGTACCTATTCGAGGTCACGGAGCGCTTCGGCATGGAGACGCGGACCGAACTCATCCTGTTGCAACGCACCATGGTCGTCGTGGAGGGCGTCGCGCGCACGCTCAATCCCAACATCAATATCTGGAAGGTCGGGCAGCCCGTGGTCGAGGATTACGTGCGCAAGAATGTCGGGCCACAGGCGCTGGCCAAGGACCTCTTCCAGACGGCGCGGGTCTTGGCGCGCTTCGGCCCACGGCTCCCGCAGCTGGCCGAACAGGCCCTGATCACCGCGTCCAATCCACGCCCGAAGGAAGAGCCCCGGCGGACGTCCCTTCTCCTGATCACGGCGGTGGCGCTGGCGTCGGCGGCGCTTGGCGCGTCCTTTGCGAGTCTCTTCTGAAACTCCGCCAAGTCGAGAGCGTTGCTGACGCGTGCCTCGGTCTTCTCATGCGCGATGTCTTTCGTGTGCGCGTGCGGCTGCTCTGGGTGTTTGAAGATCCCCCGGGGGCCGTCGCAATGCGTTTGGCCACCCGGATGGACGCGGTGGCGGTGCCGTCCCGCAGCGCGCAGATGCCCGCCAATGCAGTCGTCGTCCCACCCGCCGTGGATACCGCGCGTTACGCGCCCCCCTTGTCACGATCCGACGCGCAACGAGCGCTGGGTTTGCCGGAGGGGAGCCTCTACATCGGTTGGCTGGGGCCGGGCGATCCGGGTGGCTTTGTGCGGGCGATGATCACCTTGTGTCGGGAGGACAGGCGTATTCGAGGCGTGATCCGCACGGCGCCCATTCCCCGTCCCGTGGCGGAGATCCGGAATGCCGGACTGCACCACCGCATTCGCTTTGCCCCGGGCGGCGATGATCTTGCCTGGCTTCAGGCGCTTGATGGCTGCGTGGCCGATGACCCCGACGACCTGCCCGCGCGACAGGCGATGGCGTGCGGCGTGCCGATCTGCGAACCGGGGCTCGCTCCGCTTCGCGCGCTCATCCGCGGGACCCATGAACCTTTGCCGGACCCCTCAACGCTGTCTGAGGCCGCCCGGCAGCGGGCGCTGGACGCCCTTCGGGCGCAGCTTCTCAGGTGACGCGGCTGCGCGCGTGGTATTCTTCGCGGTCCCAAAGGGAATTGCCCATGACCTCTGCCAAGATGTCGACGGCGCCTGTGACATCCTGCGGGCCGATGTAAAGCGGCGTGAAGCCAAAGCGCATGATGTCCGGCGCGCGGAAATCGCCGATGACACCGCGCGCGATAAGGGCCTGCATGGCCGCATAGCCGTTCTCGAAGTGAAAGCTGACCTGACTACCGCGCTGGGACGCATCGCGCGGGGATGCGAGGCGCAGATCGGGCACGCGCGCTTCGACCTCCGCGATGAACTGCTCGCACAAGGCTATGGAGGCCGCGCGGATCTCGGACATCTCCATCCCGTCCCATGCATCCATCGCCGCGTCGAGGGCCGCAACCTGCAAGACCGGGGGCGTGCCCACGCGGAAGCGTTCGATCCCGGGGCCGGGGCGGTAGTCCGGATCGAAGGCAAACGGGGCTTCGTGCCCCAGCCAGCCGGAAAGGGCCGGAAAGACGGCCTCTGACACGTCCGGGCGGACGGTGATGAAGGCGGGCGCACCGGGGCCGGCATTGAGGTACTTGTAGGTGCAGCCGATGGCGAATTCCGCGCCGCACCCGGCGATGTCCACCGGCACCGCGCCTGCCGAATGGGCGAGGTCCCAGATCATCACGGCCCCGGCCTCGTGCGCGCGGGCGGTGATGGCCTCCATGTCGTGCATGCGCCCGGTCCGATAATCCACATGGGTGAGCATGACGGCCGCGACGCTGCCATCGATATGGGCTGCGACATCTTCCGGCGCGACGGTGCGCAGAGCGTGGCCGTGGCCAAGCTGCCGGATCAGGCCTTGGGCCATGTAAAGGTCTGTCGGAAAGTTGCCGGAGTCGGACAGGATCACGCTGCGGTCCGGCCGCATGCTGAGCGCCGCCGAAAGCGCCTGATGCACTTTGATCGACAGCGTATCGCCCAGAACCGTCGTTCCGGGGGCCGCGCCGATGAGGCGGCCCACGCGATCAGCCACGCTCACCGGTTGACCCATCCAGTCGTCTAGATTCCAGCCTTTGACGAGGTGGCCGGCCCATTCCTGTGTGACGACGGCGTTAACGCGCTCCGCCACACCGACGGGCAGGGGACCCAGCGAGTTACCATCGAGGTAGATGACGCCATCAGGCATCACGAAGCGGTCTTTCAGGGGAAGAGTGGTCATGATCGCGAAGCTAGCCCAGCACGGCCCGCATCAAGGGGGAGGCGGCATCGCAAAGCCCGTCGATCACGCCAAAATGGTGCTTGCCGGGATCCTCAACCAGCGTCACGTCGGCGCCGAGGCCGTCCCACATCATCGCCATGGCGCGGCTTTGGCGGACGAATTCAGGGCGCTCATCCGCGCCGACCCAGATCGTCGTGGGAACTGTGACTTTCGGGCGCCGCAGGATCGGGCTTTCCAGCGCGGCTTCCGGACCATCGAGGTGGAGCGTCCAGTTGAGGTTGGTCATCAAAAGCGGGCGCAAGTCATAGACGCCGCCGATCCCGGTCACGCGTGCAATCCGCGCCAGCACGGACGCCGAAAGCGGGCTGTCATCGCAGATCAGTCGCAGCACCAGATGCGCGCCGGCAGAATGACCAGAGAGCAGGATCGGCCCCGCCACCACGGACGCGACGCGCTGGACGGCGTTGGCGATCTCACGCGTGATGTCGGCGATCCGGGCCTCTGGCGCGAGGGTATAGCTTGGCAGGCAGGCAGCATAGCCTGCCTCCAACGCACCGCGCGCGAGGTGGCTGAAATCCTCACGCCCGAAGCGCATCCAGTAGCCACCGTGAACGAAGACAACCACGCCTTTCGGCGGACCGTCCGGGAAGAAAAGGTCAAAGCGGGTGCGGGTGCCTGATCCGTAAGGAACGTCGAGCTCGGCCTTCGTGGCGGCACGCAACGCGGCGGCGTCCCTTGGCCATGCTGCCACGATGCTCTCTGCGCCCGGGATATGGGCCATGTTGGCAAAAGCATCGTCCCAGTCGCGTTGCATGGCTGTCCTCCAGAGCGCTTCGTTACCCCATGCAACTGCCCGCGCCAATCTGACGCTCGCGTCAACGCCCGAGCATGAGGCCGCAGCCTGCGTCTTGATCGAATGGATCTGATTGGGAAGTGGTGCCGCTGAAGGGACTCGAACCCCCGACCCCATCATTACGAATGACGTGCTCTACCAGCTGAGCTACAGCGGCCCCGGTTCGCGGCGTTTAGCGAAGATTCGCGTGGGCCTCCAGACTTAATTCTTGGTCGCGGTGGAGGCGGTATCGACGATCTCGGCATCAACGACTTCGGGCCCGGGAAGCGCCGGGGCGTCGTCGTCCGCGGCCTCCATCTGGGGCTCTGGTGTGCCCGTGATCATGGGCAGCATTCTGGCCGCGCCAGCGCTTTCGATGGCGCCAGCCGGTGGACGCTTCCAGGACAGCGTGTCGAAGGCGCCGCAATTGTCACAGGTCGGATCCCATGTGGCGTGCAGCTCGCCGCAGACGTCGCAGATCCAGGCGGGATCACGCGGGGCGGAGATGGCCCGCGTCAGCCAGCCGCGCACGGTCTCTTCGTCGGCGCCCTCGCCCCGGGCAATGGCTGCCATGATCGTCAGCGCGCGGACCGTTGGGACTTTTTCCGGCAGGTCGCCCATGGCGCGCCGCGCTTCCGGGAAATCCTCGGCAGATATATAGAGCTCTGCAATGACCATCTTGGTCTCCGGGTCGCCCGGCTTTGACTTCGTCAGAGCCTTGAAACGCTTGATGCGGGCTTTGCTATCCTCATCCGGAGCGATCGCCGCAAAGGCAGCGGCAAGTTCGGGATGGGGCTGCTTGGCCCACGCGTTCTTGAGGACCCTTGTCGCGTATCGCGGGGCGTTTTGTTCGACATGGGCCTGCGCGGCCATGACGGCAGCCGGGATCAGCTCTGGCGAGAGGCGGTTGGCCTCGATGGCCAGCTTCTGGGCCTCCGCGAGTTTGCCTTCACGGCGCAGCGTGCGGGCCTCGGCCACGGCAAGAACGGCATCGCGGCGCTTGTGCAGATCACGCGGCATCGAGCCGTGCTTGAGCTTTGCGCCAATCGTCTCACGCGCGCCCGCCCAATTCTTGTCGTCGGCCTGGAGCTTGAGCAGGGTGTCCTGCGTCTCAACATGCTTGGGTTTCAGCGCAAAGGCGTTCTCGGCGAGCTTGAGCGCCGTTTCCGTGTCACCGTCGCTCAGCTTCTGTTTCAGGAGCCCGTGGACACCGACAAAGCGGGTCTTGTCGTGCTGGAGCAGGCGTTTGTAGACGTCTTCGGCCTTGCGACGGTCACCGGTCATTTCCGCTGCCTGGGCGGTGACGAGGTTCGTCAGCTCTGGCCGGTTCAGATAGCGTTCGGCCTTGGCGGCCTTTGCCATGGCAAGCTTTCCTTCGCCCGAGGCAAGCGCCATCAGGCCTTCGGACAGGGCTTCAAACCCGCGCCGCTCCCGGTTGCGTTCAAAGTAGCGAGAAATGGCAGTTTCATCGCCGTTGATGAAGCGAAGCGTCGCGATGAGAAACCCGGCAATCTTGAAGAGCAGCCAGATGGCCGCGACGAACAAAATCAGGCCGATGATGAACTGAATGGGCGTGATGCTGAATTCCACCGCGCTGTTCATGGTTGTGGCCGGAACCTGAACGGTCACGCCGCCGTCGAGATCAAGGATGGCGCCAGCCAACAGGGTCGCGCCCGCCACGAGGGCGACGAAGACCAGTACTTTTACAAGAGACCAAAGCATGGGGCGGTGTCCTTAATTCGAAATCTGTTGTTCGGTGAGCGCATCGGCAGCGGCGATGGCATCAATCCGGAGTTGCGCATTCGCGATCCATGGCGCGAGAACCTCGGCGCCGGAGGCAGGCAGGGTTTGAGCCTCTGCTATCGCGTCCTGCAGGCGGCCTTCGGTTACAGCGCCTTCGATACGGCTCAGCACGGCATTCGGGCTGTCGCCTTCCTGTGGCTCAAGGCTGCGGACGCCCAGCTGGTTGCGGAAGAAGTTGCCGAGCGTGTTTTCACCGCCGGCATTTTCCGAGCGCATGGCCGCAAGAGCTGCCCGGGCGGGTTCGGCATATCCCTCCTGAAGACTGACGAGGGTGGGGATTCCGTCAGCGGCGGGCACGGTGAGCGCCTCAGGGATTTCGGTATCTGAGAGCGCGGCAAATTCAGACAGCATGGCGTCATAGGGGACGCCGGTCTCGAGCGCTGCAAGAACGCGGGAGAGCGCCGCGCGTCTGGCGGCGGCATCGGCGGCGTCGGCAGCATTCTGTTCGAGGATCGTCGCCTCGTTCCGCGCGGCTTCGATCTGGCGTTGTGCCTCGGCAGAGACCGCCGCGATTTCCTCGCGCAGGGACTCAAGCTCTGCCTCGACGGCTTCGGAATTGTCGATGGAGGACAGATCGACGATGGGCCGGTCTTCCAGCGTCACAACGCGGTCGGTGAGGGCCATCATGTCCTCGGACTGCGCTGCGGCCGCCTGCGTCAGGCCCTCGATGCGGGCGGCCATCTCGGTGAGGCCTTCGATCCGCGCGGTGATCTCGGTCAATTGATCCGACAGCGGCGCAAGCGCGTCGGCATCCGCCTTACCCGCGAGCTCGTCACGGATCTCTGCATCTGCAGCGGCAAGCGCGTCGGTGGCGGCGCTGTCCGCCGTGATCGGCCAGCCATCCGGGACAAACTGCGCGACAAGAAACCCGATGACGGCCGCTGCAATCCCACCGAGGACGGCCGGGATGCCACTGCGCTTGTGAATGACCGTCGTTTCAGTCGGGGCGGGCGGCGCGGCCACGACGGCGTTGTCTGTCGCCTCGTCTGTCAGCACTGTCTCATCGCTGGCGGCGTCGTCCATCGCCACCGCGTCGTCACTGGCTGATAACGTATCGCCTTCAGCCTCGATGGCGTCGCTTTGCATTGAATCGGCGTCTTCTTCTGACCCGTGCGTGTCTTCCAACGACTCGTCGGCGTCGACGGCTTCAGTGTCGGCCTCATGACCTTCGTCATGGGCGTCTTGGGGGGCATCAGAGGCAGCCTCTTCCGGCTCGCTTTGGGGGGCAACGTCATCGAGCCCCTCGACCGGGGCATCCTCGGGAGCCTCGTCGTAGGGCGTTTCGCCCTCGGGCGTTACGATTTCCGCGTCTTCGATAAACTCGTCGTTTTCTTCGGACCCACGTTTGGAAGCCACGTGTTACCCCTGTCTTGTTTGCCGCGTCTGTCGCGGACTATGTGAGCTTAGCTTTGCAAACCAGCCTTCTCAACCCACGCCCGCACAGGCGCAGTTCTGGCGATGGCGGCGATCAGGGAGTCTTCCGTCGGCATGGTCGCAATTACCGTCGGGACGTCGCCAGAAAACTGCGCCGCCGCCGCTACCGCCGGGCTGAGCGCCACCGGATGGAGGGTCGCGTGAACTTTATCTGCATGAGCCATTTCAGAACACGCTAGCGCAGCACTGCGCGGAGAAAACAGTGGGAGGATAACCGTCTGTTTCCCCGCCAGAGCCTGCCGCGCGGACAGGCTCAAACCACGCGCAATCTGGCGATACACAACGCTTTCGGTGGCCTCCATGCCCGCTTCGGTCAGCCGTTCTGCCACATTGCCGCGACTGTGCTCACCCCTCAGATGCAGCAGCGGCCCCGGTGGAGGCTCTGCAATCAGCGCAGCCACCAGCCTGTCCGCATCGCCCCCCAAGACCCGCGCGACATAGCCCAAATTTTCGGCAATCTGCGCCGTTTTTGCCCCCACGGCGTAGCAAGGGGTGGATTGAGGCACACCAAGATGCCCAAGTAGGCCTGCTGCGTGCCCGGAGGTGAGAATCACCCCCGCGCATTCTGCAAGTGGCTCGGGCGGCGCTACGGGTTCAATCTGCATCAGCGGCGAGGTCAGCGTCTCAAGCCCGAGCTCTGCTGCGACACGGTCGGCAAAGCGGGTGGCTTCGGGCTCGGGCCGTGTGATCAGGCAGAGAGGCGCGGCTTGTGTCATTCCTTTGCCAACTGTACGCCCGCCCCACCATGGGAGCAACGCGATGACCGTGATCCTCGGGATCGAAAGCAGCTGCGACGACACGGCTGCCGCCGTGGTGCGGATGGCGAAGCAGCCAGAAATTCTGTCGAATGTGGTGTTTGGGCAAGGTGCCCTCCACGCTGAGTTCGGCGGTATTGTCCCTGAAATCGCGGCCCGCGCCCATGCCGAGAAGATCGATCTGGCCGTGCAGGCGGCACTGGAGGATGCAGGCTGTGCGCTTGGCGATTGTGCTGCGGTCGCCGTGACGGCAGGTCCGGGGCTCATCGGCGGCGTGATGGCCGGTGTGATGTGCGCCAAGGGGCTCAGCGCGGCCAGCGGCCTGCCTTTGGTCGGCGTCAATCACCTCGCTGGCCATGCCCTGACGCCTGTTTTGACCGATGGCCTGCAATTTCCTTACCTGATGCTTCTCGTCTCTGGCGGCCATTGCCAGTTTCTGATCGTGCATTCTGCGACCGAGTTTGAGCGTTTGGGCGGGACAATCGACGACGCGCCGGGCGAGGCGTTCGACAAAGTTGCACGACTTTTGGGATTGCCGCAGCCGGGTGGACCGGCTGTGGAGGCCTGCGCGCAGCGCGGTGAGGCGCGGTTTCCACTGCCGCGCCCCTTGCTCGACCGGGCGGATTGCAACCTGTCCTTCTCGGGCCTCAAGACCGCTGTCCTGCGCGCCCGGGACGCGGCGATGGCCGAGGCAGGCGGTCTGAGGCGGCAGGATCAGGCTGACCTCTGCGCGAGTTTTCAAAGCGCGGTCGTGGATGTGCTGGCCGCCAAGTCGGCACGCGCCATCGACAGCTACCTTGCGCTGTCGCCAGGGGCACCAGCCTTTGCCGTCGCCGGCGGTGTCGCAGCCAACGGGCCCATTCGCGGCGCGTTAGAGACTGTCTGTGCCGAAAGAGGGCTTGCTTACACGGCCCCGCCCCTGGCCCTGTGTACTGACAACGCGGCGATGGTTGCCCATGCGGGCGGGCTGCTTTTCGAGGAAGGTCATCGCGACGGGATGGTCCTTGCCGCGCGCCCGCGATGGCCGCTTGATGGCCGACAGGCCCCGCTCCTTGGGTCGGGCAAGAAGGGCGCGAAGGCCTGAGGCCCTTGCCTTCGCGCGCTGCCCCGCGCATCACGGCAGGACAGACAGGAGGTTTTGATGCTCGTAGCCCTCACCGCCCGCGACAAACCCGGGGCGCTTTCCATCCGAACAGAGACCCGACCGGCGCATGTGGACTATCTGAAAGCCTCGGACGCCGTGCAGATGGCCGGGCCGCTGCTGGATGCAGATGGCGAAATGTGCGGGTCCCTCATTGTGCTCGAGGTCGCGGACATGGCGGAGGCCGAAGCCTGGGCCGCTGCAGATCCCTACGCGAAAGCGGGCCTTTTCAGCAGCGTCAGCCTCGATCCATGGAAGAAGGTCATCGGCTGATGGCCTATTGGCTCTTCAAATCCGAGCCCTCGACCTGGAGCTGGGACCAGCAGGTCGCCAAGGGAGACGCCGGGGAGGAGTGGGACGGTGTTCGCAACTATCAGGCGCGCAATATCATGCGTCAGATGAAAATCGGCGATCAGGGCTTTTTCTACCACTCGCAAATAGAAAAGGCCGTGGTTGGCATCGTCGAAGTCATCGCCGAAAGCCATCCTGACAGCACCACCGAGGATGACCGCTGGGACTGCGTCGACATCAAGGCCATTCGCCCGCTCGCGCCCGTCACGCTGGAGCAGATCAAAGCCGACAAAACCCTGTCCGAGATGGTTCTGGTGAGGAATTCCCGTCTGTCGGTGCAACCGGTCACAGATGCCGAATGGGCCAGAATCGTTTCCCTGGGCGGGGGTTGATCGAAATCGGGGCTGCGGCGATGCTTCCTGCACAGCTACAGGGAGGGAGCCATGGAGTTCATCAATGTTGTCGCCGCCGGGATCGCCGGGTTTGTCTTTGGTGCCATCTGGTACACGGTCTTTGCGAAACAGTGGATGGCCACGTCTGGCGTCGAGGTCATCGACGGCAAGCCAGCGAACCAATCGGACCCCAAGCCCTACGTCATCGGCATCGTCTGCGCCTTGATCGTCGCGGGAATGATGCGTCACATCTTCGAAGGCGCAGGCATCGAGGGCGTGGCGCGTGGCGCATTCTATGGTGCAGGTCTGGGGGCATTCATCTCGGCCCCATGGCTCGCGACCAATTACGGCTTTGCGGGGCGGCCCGGTTCCCTCATTGCGATTGACGCAGGCTATGCCATCGGTGGATCCGCGGCTGTGGGCTTTGTCCTGAACCTCTTTTGAGGATGGTGCAGGCGAGGGCCATCGGGCCCCCGCCGTTCACCCATCTCGCAAACCTCCGCAGAGGTCCTGGAGGCGTAAGCCCTTTGTTGCCGTCTGACAAAGGCTTTACCCGCAAGATTTGAACCAAAACGAAAAGAGGCGCCCCCCAGGGACGCCTCTTCGTGTCGTGCGGATGGCGATCAGCCGTAGACCGCTTCTTTCCGGAAATGCTTAGTCAGCATGTAGTAGACGACGGCGCGGTACTTGTTCCGCTCGGACTTGCCATAGGTCTCGATAACCTTGTTGATGGCGTCCATGAGCTCTGGGCTGTCTGCGAGGCCCAGCTTTTTCATGAGGAAGTTCTTCTTCACGGTCTCGAGCTCGGCCGGCTGGCTACCGGCGACAGTGGATGCATCGGCGTTGTAAATGGCGGGGCCGCAGCCGATGGTGACTGCGGTCAGAAGGCCCATGTCAGGCTCCATTCCGCACTTATTGCGCAAATCATCGGCGTACTGAGCGATCAGCTCATCGCGTTTTCCCATTATTCTCTCCTGTCCCCTGTGGACGCTATATTTTGTATGCGCTCGGCGGCGCTGACGGCAGATTAAACATAGCTGTGTCATGCGACAAAGGACTTTTGCCGGGGAAACTTAGCGGCAAC
>JBCDGS010000047.1:0-21833 GCA_038751055.1 Pseudomonadota bacterium
GATCGGCCTCGCCGTGGGTCAGGCCAATGCGGCGGCCTGTGCGCTCTATGCTTCCCTCGGCATGGAGGCTGTGGGAAGCTACCACTATCGCACCCTGCCGGAGCAGCCATGACCGAAAACGTCACCGCCCTCGACCTCGCACCTGTGGACCCGCTGCCGCCGGAAACACAGAAATACTTCGATATCTGCACCGAAAAGCTGGGCCTCGTGCCCAACGTCCTCAAGGCCTACGCCTTCGACATCGACAAGCTCAACGCTTTCACGACGCTCTACAATGATCTGATGCTCGCGGAGTCTGGCCTGAGCAAGCTCCAGCGGGAGATGATCGCCGTCGTCGTGAGCTCCCTCAACCGTTGCGTCTACTGCCTGACGGCCCACGGCCAGGCCGTGCGCGAGCTGAGCGGTGATCCGATCCTGGGGGAGCACCTCGTCATGAATTACCGGGCGGCCAAGGTGACCCCGAAGGAGCGCGCCATGCTCGACTTCGCGGTGAAGATGACCGAAGCCTCGCACATGATCGAGGAGGACGACCGACAGGCGCTGCGGGATGCAGGCTGGTCGGACCGCGATATCTGGGACATCGCCAATGTCGCGGGCTTCTTCAACATGACGAACCGCGTCGCATCCGCCACCGACATGGCGCCCAACGCGGACTATCACGCGCGCAGCCGATGAGGGCTGCGCTCGCGCTCTGCTGTCTTGCCGCCCCTGTCCATGGCCTGACGATCGGCCTGCCCGCCGGGGCAGAGCTGACGCGTGAAGTCACGGTGGGCGAAGGCGCGCGCGCGGTCCCCGTGGGCCCTGCCGACGGAGAGGTCGCGCCAGTAGAGCTCGCCCAGGGCGCGATATCCATCCAGGCCTACAGGATAGCCGGGGAGGCCACGCCCGCCGCGCTGATGTCGCCTGTGGCCGCGTCCCTCGATGAGGCCGGGTTTCGCCCCCTTCTGAGCTGCGAAACGCAGGGCTGCGGCGGCTTTGATTTCCGGTTCTCGCTCGAACTCATCCCGCCGCCGGACATGTTCGTCGATCTCGGCGATTTCGTCTTTCTGTCAGCCCGGGACGGCGACGCCTATGTCAGCGCCGTTGCCAGCCGGTCAGCGCGGGCCGGATACCTCCATATCGCGCGGATCACGCCCGTCGGCGCGGCGCCCGTGGACACATTCGTCGAAGCCGCCCCGACCGGACCCATCGGCGCCACGCTGGAAGCCGCAGGCCGCGTCGTGCTGGAAGACATCGTCTTTGCAAGCGGATCCACCAGCCTGCCAGAGCCTTCCTATCCGTCCCTGACAGAGCTCGCAGACTACCTGATCGCCAATCCGGAGAGGACCGTGGCCCTGGTGGGTCACACGGATGCCTCTGGCGCGCTCGATGTGAATATCGCGATTTCCAAGGAGCGCGCGCAGGCGGCGCGGGCCCTCCTGATCGAGCGCTACGATGTGCCGTCCAGTCAGGTCGCCGCGGAAGGGATGGGGTATCTCGCCCCGCGCACGACGAACCTCACGGAAGCCGGGCGCACAAAAAACAGACGGGTCGAAGCCGTACTGACCTCGACCCGCCCTTGATCCAGCACGCGCTAAACCAAACACGTCATACGTCTACTCATCCACCACGCTAGCGCGGCTGGAACCTCAGTGACCAAATTACCAGGCGTCCGGGCCCTTATCTGCAAAGGCGTGGACGAGAAAATCGATGAACGCCCGCACCTTGGGCTGCGTAAACCGGCCCGGCGGATAGACTGCATAAATACCCTGCGTTTCCTCCGGCAGATCGGGGATCGCATCTTCGACAAGGCCCTGCTCCATCGCTTCCGCAAAGAGGAAAGAGGGGAGGTAGGCGATGCCCAGACCGGAAATCGCTGCATTCAGGAGCGACTGTCCGTCATTCACTGTCAGCCAGCCCGCCGTGCGCACCTGGCGCTTTTCGCCGGAGGGGGCCGTGATCTTCCATACCGAGCCGTTCGACTGGTTGGAGTAGTGCAAAAGCTTGTGTTCGTTCAGATCATCGATCTTTTCGGGCCGGCCGTACTTTTCGAAGTATTCCGGCGCGGCGATCATGCGCTTTGTGGTTTCAGTCAGCTTCCGCGCACGCAGCGTGCTGTCTTCCAGCTCCCCGATGCGCACGGCCATGTCGAAGCCTTCGGAGATGAGCTCCACATAGCGGTTGTTGAGGACCATGTTCACGGTGATGTCCGGGAATTCGCTGAGGAACTCGCCCAGGACGGGGGACAAATGGTTCACGCCGAAGTCCGTGGCGGCAGAGATGCGCAGAAGGCCGGACGGCGCCGATTGCATGGACGTCACCAGGGCGTCAGCCTCACCCGCATCATTCAGGACGCGGCGGGCACGATCATAATAGGCAAGGCCGATTTCCGTGGGCGACACGCGGCGCGTCGTACGGTTCAGGAGCCGGGCGCCGAGACGGGCTTCGAGCGACGAGACGTGCTTGGAGACGGCGGATTTGGAAATCCCCATCTTCCGTGCTGCATCGGTGAAGCCGCCCTGGTCAACGACCGTGGCAAAGGCTTCCATCTCTGTAAGTCGATCCATTCTGAAACCCCATGAAAACTCGTTCTGTGCCGAGTGTATCGCTGGGATTCACGGCTGCTTCGCGGCGGGGTTTCGACAATGTCGGGGTATTTGCGCGCGCTGTGCCCGGATCGGCAACAACATGCCGGGTTCGGGCTGTCACGGGCGAAAATGCGCGGGAATCCGCTGTATTCTGGCGGTAATTCGCAACAATGGGCTTTGGTCGGGGCCGTTGATCCCGGCGCCTACGCCCCTGTTTCGACACAATGACGACGGAAAGCGCGCTTCAGAAGGTCGAGTTCGGCCCGCAAAAGATCCACCTCCGCCCGCAGATCTTCCGAGAGCGGTTCCCCCGCGGCGAGGGCAAAGCTCGCCAGGGTCTCTCCGCTCGCCGCCTCCTTGATCAGGAACGTCTGCACGCCGTCAGAAATCGCGTGGCTTGGGATCGGGACGCTCACGCGCCAGGCATCACCGTCCTTGGTGACGCTCATCCCTTCCACCGGCGCTTCGAGATGGGTGACCATCAGCGCGGGAACAGTCTCCGGCCCGCTCAGCATACCTTCCCAGACGCCTTCGCGGATGCGGATCTTTGTCAGCACGGCGGTACTCATCGGCAAACCCTCACAAATCGGCCCGGGGCGAGCGGGAGAACGTCACGTCCCGGATCGTCACCATGTTCATTTCCGGCCCCTCGAAGATGAGGTCGAGCCACGCCCGTTCCATCCGCTTCTCGTTGATGTTGGTGTAGGCGAGGTCGAACTCCACCCAGACGTCTTCCTGCGCCAGCGGCAATTCCCGCACGATCTGTTCTGTGTTGGGTCCATGGCGCAGGTTGAGGCGCGCGAAGATCTCGATGGGCTTTTCCGTCTCCACGATGGTGTTGACGCGAATGAGGTGTTTCTTGCGCAGGTCGGTCACGCCCGCGCGCGGCATATCGAGCGCGATAGACAGGAACGACCCGTCAAAGCGGAAGACGTCCATGCGCAGGCCGAACGGCGCAAGGTCCCGCGCGCGCTTGTTGCGAATCTGGCGCAGCGTGAGCTCGCTCTGGCGGCAATCGTGAAAGATCGTCGCCTCCTCGCCCAGCTTTTTTTGGCTGTCCGCGGCTGCCACGCCGACCTCGGGCACAGGGCCCCGCCACAGTTCCGGCCGCCAGGACCAGTCCGTGTTTTTCGGTTTCGGGAACGCATTCGATCCAATCGCGGGGAGCGCCAAACGGTTCTCAGCCGTGAAAATCACGTCATTGAGCTGATGCCGCAGCTTCTTGGCCTCGGTCGCCTGACGCTTGAGCGAGGACAGCCCTTCCTTTCGCGCGGCTTCCGCCGTCCGTCGCCAGCGTCGCAGGGCGCTTCGGTTGAGGAGTGTCGTAATCACGTGTCGCCTGTCTTGTCTCTCAAAGGCCGGTCTACCCGCTGAGCCTTACCCGTTCATTGCCGCGGATCGCCCAGAAGCGACCGCAAAAACCCTTGGCGGCCAGTTTCCGGGGTTTCAAGCGGCGTTTCAATGGGAACTGCAGCTGGAGGCGCGGTTTCTGCGTTCACTTCGAGAAGGGTTTGCGCCACGTCGCGCGCCACGCGTTCGCCGTCCTGACCGGGGAGGGGGCCGTTCCGGGCCCCAAAGACAGAGATCACGACCGCCCGCCCGGCAATGTCGAGGGCGGCTTTCCAGTGCCGTGCGCTGAGACCTTCGGGGCCTCCAAAGCTCTTGTCCACAAGGTTCACGTACAGCGCGGCGGAGGATGCCGTCGTGGATAGCAGCTGGACGTCACCGGATCGCCCGGACCGTGCCAGAAGGCCCGGATTTGCGCGTACGGCATCCCGCAGCGCGACGGGGTCTCCGTGAAGCCCGGGCGTGACGGTCACGAAGATGACCCCCGGAACCTGCGCGCCGACATCCGCGCGCCCGCCGAGGTTAGAGCAATTGGCGAGGACGACCGTCGCCTGTGCGCCCGCTTGGCGCGTGCGGCTTGTGTCCACGCATTTGCCGAAGGGGCCGCGAACGCGCAGGCCACCCGCCAGCGTGACGTCCTGCGTGACGACGCGCCCGCTTGGCCGACTGACGTCGAGGGACGCGAAGGAGAACGCCGGGACGCCCTCGCAGCCCGCAAGGATCAGGGCGACAAGCCCGACCCAGCCGACCCTTCTACAGGTCCATGTAGGTGTGCTTTTCTTCCGCTCCGCCCGGATGCGTGACGGCGCCGCGATAGGTCTCGCCAACCAGTTGCGCATACTTCCACAATGCCCCCGAGGCATAGATCGTCGGGCGCGCGCCCTTCCATGCCTCTTTCCTCTTGGCGAAGTCTTCTTCCGAGACGTCCACCGATATTTCGCCTTTTACAGCGTCGAGGGTTATAACATCTCCGTCTTCGAGCAAGCCAATAGGGCCGCAATGGGCGGCTTCGGGTCCCACATGGCCCACACAAAAGCCACGTGTTGCGCCAGAGAAACGCCCATCGGTGATGAGGGCGACTTTCTTGCCCATGCCCTGACCGCTAAGCGCGGCCGTCGTGGCGAGCATCTCGCGCATGCCCGGCCCACCTGACGGGCCTTCGTTGCGGATGACGATCACGTCGCCTTCTTTGTAGTCGCGCTTCTTCACCGCCTCGAAGGCGTCTTCCTCGCATTCAAAGATCCGCGCGGGGCCGACAAAGCGCTGGTGCTGCGTGGACATGCCCGCGACCTTCACGATCGCACCCTCGGGGGCCAGATTGCCCTTGAGGCCCACGACACCGCCGGTCTTCGTGATCGGCGCGTCGATGGGATAGATCACGCGGCCATCGGCTTCGCGCTCCACGATGTCGAGCTCTTCGCCCATCGTGCGGCCCGTGGCGGTGATGCAGTCCTCATGGATGAGGCCCTGCTTGCGCAGCTCCTTCATGACGACGGGCACGCCGCCCACCTCGTACATGTCTTTCGCCACGTATTGCCCGCCGGGCTTCAGATCGACGAAGTAAGGCGTGTCACGGAAGATGTCGCAAACGTCCTGGAGCAGGAATTCGATCCCCGCCTCATGGGCGATGGCCGGCAGGTGGAGGCCGGCATTGGTGGAACCGCCCGTGCAGGCCACGACGCGGGCCGCATTTTCAAGGGATTTGCGGGTCACCACATCCCGCGCGCGGATGTCCTGCGCGAGAAGGTTCATGACCGCCTCGCCGGACGCCGATCCGTATTGGTCGCGGCTCTCATAGGCGGCGGGCGCTCCTGCCGAGTTCGGCAGCGCAAGGCCAATGGCCTCGGACACGCAGGCCATCGTGTTGGCCGTGAACTGACCGCCGCAAGCCCCCATGGTGGGGCAGGCGACCCGCTCGATGATCTCGAGCTCTGCATCGGTCATATTGCCCGCCTGATGCTGGCCCACGGCCTCGAACACCTCCTGGACGGTGACGTCCTTGCCATTCAGGCGCCCCGGCAGGATCGAGCCGCCATAGATAAAGACCGACGGAACGTTCAGCCGCACCATGGCCATCATCATACCCGGCAGCGACTTGTCGCAACCCGCGAGGCCCACAATGGCGTCATAGCAGTGGCCGCGCATGGTCAGCTCGACCGTGTCGGCGATGGCCTCCCGCGAGGCGAGCGACGAGCGCATCCCTTCATGGCCCATGGCGATCCCGTCCGTGACGGTGATGGTCGTGAACTCCCGAGGGGTTCCGGCAGCGGCCTTCACCCCGAGCTTCACCGCTTGCGCCTGGCGATTGAGGGCGATGTTGCAGGGCGCAGCCTCGTTCCAGCAGGTGGCCACGCCGACGAGGGGCTGCGCGATCTCCTGATCGCTGAGACCCATGGCATAAAGATACGACCGATGCGGCGCACGTGACGGGCCCACCGTCACGTGACGGGACGGAAGATTGGTCTTGTCGAATGTCTTTTTAAGCATCTGAGGCCTCTCCCTGCACCTGGCGCATAGCTTGGAACGTAGTCCGCCGGGGATACTCAGCCATCGACCCTGACGCAAGCGGCGGGTTGCGCCCCGCCAAGGCGCGGCCTACGGCTTTTGACGATGGACTATTCCCGGTTTCACCACCTCACTGATCCTGCACGCGACAAGGCAGAGCTCTGGCGCACGGCCGTGGGCCTCCTGTGCGCGACGGCTCTCTATACCGGGGGTAGCTTTCTTTTCTTTGGCATCATCATGTCAGCGCTGGGGGCGAGCGCAATGGAAGAGGTGATCGGCGGGTCGACGCCCCGGGGCACGCTGCTCCTACTGGCGCATTTCGGGCTCATGGCCGGGTCGGTCGTCCTCACGGTTATTTTTCTTCATGGCCGCGGCGCGCTCACCCTCCTCGGAGATCGCGCGAGGCTTTGGCGCGATTTTCTGTCGATGTCACAGCTTGCCCTCATTGTCGCCCTGGCCATGGGTGTGATCGTGGCGGTGTTCTACGATATCGGCACGAACACGCCCTTTGGCACATGGCTCCTGCTTCTGCCGCTGGCGCTGCCGCTTGTGCTTTTGCAGACCGGCGCGGAGGAGCTTGTCTTTCGCGGCTACCTCCAGCAGCAGCTGGGCGCACGGGTCGCGGCGCGGACAGTGTGGCTCCTCGTGCCGGCGGTGCTCTTTGCGCTCGTCCATGTGGACGCAGAGACCATGGGCGCCAACCTCTGGCTCTATCTCTTCGTCATCTTCGTCTTCGCGCTCGTCACCGGCGACATCACAGCGCGGACGGGCAGCCTCGGGGCGGCCTGGGGCCTGCACTTTGTCAACAACGTTAATGCGCTTCTGGTGTTTTCCTTCGTGGGATCGCTGAGCGGGCTTGGCCTCACCAATGTCGGCCTCGCCGTGTCCGATCCGGGCGTCCGACCGCTCCTCTTCGCCGATGCGGCTGGGCTCGCCCTGATCTACATTCTCTGGCGGCGGCGGCATGGCTAGGGTGAGGGACCGCTACGGCCCGAACCGGCGGTTGACAGCGTATCTGCGCGATCCGGGCGCACCGACCCTCGTGATCTTCGGCGCGCTGGCGGCCTATCTCGGCTGGTCACTCCTCCGGCAGGCCTTCATCTCTGCGCTGCCACCGGAAACCGGGTGGGGCGAGACGCGCATGGGCTTTTTCCTGAACGGCGGCTTTTTCGCCGTCCTCATCAGTTTCACGGCGCTGACCGCGCAACGGTTGCACGGGATCGACCCGCGTCGCTTCCTCGGGGATCGCCGCGTCCTTTGGGCCGACATGAAAACCGTCACCCTCTGGATCGGCGGCTTCTACCTGGCGGTCTATGCGGTCTACGCCGTCGTTTTCGACAGCTTCGCGGGCGCCGAGGTGCGGAGCGTTCCGGCCTGGCTCGCCTTCCTGCCTTTCGCCTGCGGGGCCATTGCTATGCAAACCCTGGCCGAAGAGGTCTTCTTCAGGGGCTACCTCCACCACTTCGCGAGCCGCTTTTTCCGGAACCCCCTGGGCTGGCTTCTCGTCCCCTCCCTGGCCTTTGGTGTCGCGCATGTCTTCAATGACACGGCGTCCTTCGGCACGATCCTGGCTTATATCGGCTATGTCACCTGCTTCGGAGTGGCCGCCGCCGACCTCACCGCGCGCACCGGCAGTCTCGGGGCGGCCTGGGGCCTCCACTTTGCGAGCAATGCCTTCATCTTCTGCGTCTCAACGGAGGAGGGCGGCTATATGTCCGGCGCGGCCCTCTATGTCTTTCAGCCGCTCTTGCAGGACTATGTGCCCGATGGCGCAGCACTTGCCATGTCATTCGCCTACAACCTGATGTTTCTTCTCGTAATGTGGCTCCTTGCGCGCAACGCCCTTCGGCTCTGATTGCGTTTCCCTGTCACCGGGCCTATCTGGGGCCAAGATATCAGGTAAGACCGCATGAATTGGATCTCGAACTACGTCCGCCCCACGATCAACTCCCTGTTCTCGCGCCGCGAAGTGCCCGAGAACCTGTGGACGAGGTGCCCCGAATGCGGCCAGATGATCTTTCACCGGGAGCTGGCGGATAACCTCTATGTCTGCCCCCATTGCGGCCACCACATGCCCATCAGCCCAAGGGCGCGCTTTGGCGCGTTCTTCGACGGAGGTATCTTCACCGAGATCGCCGTGCCCGAGCCGATCGTCGATCCGCTGGGGTTCCGCGATCAGAAAAAGTACCCCGACCGCCTGAAGGCCGCCCAGAAAGCCACTGGTGAGAAAGAGGCGATGCTGGTCGCCGAAGGCGAAATCGGACGCACGCCCATCGTGGCCGCCGCGCAGGATTTCAGCTTCATGGGCGGATCCATGGGTATGTATGTCGGCAACGCCATCATCGCGGCCGCCGAACGCGCCGTGAAGACGAAGCGCCCGCTGATCCTCTTTTCCGCTGCCGGCGGGGCCCGGATGCAGGAAGGGATCTTGTCCCTGATGCAGATGCCGCGCACGACCGTGGCCGTGCAGATGCTCAAGGAAGCGGGACTGCCTTACATCGTCGTGCTGACGCATCCCACCACGGGCGGCGTCACGGCAAGCTACGCGATGCTGGGCGATGTTCAGATCGCTGAACCCAACGCCCTCATTTGCTTTGCAGGCCCCCGCGTCATCGAACAGACGATCCGCGAAACCCTTCCCGAAGGCTTCCAACGCGCGGAGTACCTTCTGGACCACGGGATGCTTGATCGTGTGACACCGCGCGGCAAGATGCGCGAAGAGCTGATCGTCGTCACGCGCATGCTCCTCGGGGAGACGCCCGCGATCATGGGCGATCTGCCCGCGCCCACGCTTCCGCCCAGCCCGATGGATGGCGCAGGCGCCCGCGACGCCAAGGCCACCGGATGACAGAGGGCTCCGACGTCATCCTCAAAAGGATGATGGAGCTTCACCCAAAAATCATAGACCTCACGCTGGACCGCGTCTGGCGACTGCTCGGCCGTCTGGGCAATCCTCAAGACAGCCTGCCGCCCGTGATCCACGTGGCCGGAACGAACGGGAAAGGCTCGACGCTGGCCATGATCCGCGCCGGGCTCGAGGCCGCGGGGCAGCGCGTCCACGTTTATACCTCACCGCACCTCGCGCGGTTTCATGAGCGGATCCGCCTCGCGGGCGCGCTGATCTCGGAACCGGCGCTCAGCGCTGTCCTTGATGAATGCTACGCGGCCAATAGCGGCGAGACGATCACGTATTTCGAAATCACGACCGTGGCCGCCCTACTGGCCTTCGCCCGGACTGAGGCCGATAGCGTCCTCCTCGAAGTCGGGCTCGGCGGGCGCCTCGACGCCACCAACGTGATCGCGCGGCCCAAGCTGACGATCATCACGCCCGTGGACCTCGACCATCAGCGGTTTCTTGGCGATACCCTGCCCGAAATCGCGGGCGAGAAGGCGGGTATCCTGAAACGGGGTGTGCCCTGTATCGTCGCGCGCCAGCACGACGCGGCGCTCAAGGTCATCGAAGACCGGGCCACGCGCCTCGGGGCGCCGCTCTTGGCGCACGGTCAGCACTGGCAGGTGAGTGAAGAAAGAGGCCGGCTCGTCTATCAGGATGACCAGGGCCTCCTCGACCTGCCGCGCCCCAATCTTCTCGGGCCGCACCAGATCGAGAACGCCGGTACCGCCATCGCCGCCCTCCGCGCCTGCGGATTGGGGGATGCCGCCACGGACGCCGCCGTCACGCGCGCTGAGTGGCCCGCGCGCATGCAACGCCTCGCCTCCGGGCCCCTTGTCGAAATCGCCCGCGCCTCGGGGGCGGAGCTCTGGCTCGACGGCGGGCACAACCCCGCTGCCGGAGCAGCCCTTGCGGCCACCATGGCGGAACTGCCCCGTCGCCCGACCCACCTTGTCTGCGGGATGCTCAGCACCAAGGACGTGGTGGGTTACATGCGCCCCCTCGCGGCGCAGGCCTCGGGCCTACTTGCCGTCAGTATCCCGGGCGAAAGCGCCACGCTCTCCAGCGCCGAAACCGCCGCCGCCGCCCATGAGGCCGGGCTTGCGGCGCGTGAATCGAAAAGCGTGAAGGCTGCCGTGGCAGAGATCCTCGCGGGGACACCAAATGCTCGCATCCTGATCTGCGGCTCGCTTTATCTTGCGGGTCACGTGCTCCGCACACACGCATAGCGGGCAATCGCCGTGAAAAACCCGGGCAGAGCCAGAAATCGAATCGCTTCCTGTTGACTTGATTCCGCGCCGCCTACTACATCTGGTGCAGCAGTATATGCGTGCCCTGCTGATAGCTGGCTGCCACCAGATTTGGCGCGCATGTTGGGGGATGGGTTCATGATTGTGCTGATGTGGTTTTGCGCCCTCACAGTGGAAAGCGCGGGTGGTGTTCCCGGGCAAGGCCGCATGTCCGTCCCGAGGCACAGCATGGGGATGGTGTGATGCAAAAAGGACTGACGATTGTCGCGGCGTTCTGCCTTGTCACGGTGGGGCTGATTCTGTTGCAGCCAAAGCGGAGCCCGGATCCCGCGCTTGATCTGCCCACTCTACGTGTGGCCGCGCCCCTCCCTTCAACGGAACCCAGGCTCGGCGTTGTAGATGCGGTTGATGTCGCAGCGCCAATTGAGGCCGCGGAGGCCGCGCCCGAAAATCCCGAGCAACTCGCCGTTTCCGAACAGCCCAGCCCGGAAGTCGAGACGGCCAGCGCGACACCCCTCGAGCCGGAGCTGGCCCCGCTCGTGACAGCCCTCCGCCCCGTCTTGCGGCCCGATGGCCTCGTGGCCGAAGAGGCGCCTGTAGCCGAAGGGACGCTGGTGGCTGAAGGGACGCCCGTGGCGGAAAGACGTCTCGCCGAGCCGGTGTTTCTGGGGTTCGGCCCCCTGCCCACTGCCGCCGAGGACGCACAGGTCGTAAAGGGCCAAGCCGTCGCGGAAATCGCGCCGCCGGTCGAAGCCGCGCCCGTACTCGCCCCCGACGCCGCGCCAGAGCAGAGCATCGAAATCGCCGAGGCGCAGGAGGCCCCGCTCATCGAGGTTCCCGCCGCGGCCCGGACGGTCCTCGCGGCCCTTCCCGTCGCGCGCGCCCGTACGGTCATAGAGCCCCTCCCGGCGGACACTCCCGATGTCCCTGCAGCGCCTGTGATCGCAGAAGCCCCCATCGAGATCGCGCCTGAAGCCGCGCTTGCTGACACGAGCGCCGAGCCGGAGCCTGAGCCGGAGCGGGCCATCACGCAGGTCATCGCAGGCCTCCTGCGCGGCGCACTCAGCGCCGACGATGCGACAGCCGAGGAAACCATTGCCGACGAAGCACCCACGGAAGAGGTGGCCGCCGCTGAAGGGGCGCTGCCCGCAAATGCGGCGCTCTTTGCCGACATGGCCGCCGAACGCCCGAAGCTCATCATTGCGACCGGCACCGATTCAGACGGGCGCATCAGCCCGTCGCTCCTATCCATGGCGCACAACACCAAGATCTACCCGTCCGAGAGCGCCAACCGCTCGGACTCTCTCCTGTCGTTCGACATCAATTCGGACCGTTCCGTCGCAGAGGAAGCGATTGCGGCCTCCCCCGTGGCAGTGGCGCGCAGCTACTCGGCGAGCACGATCACACTGACCACGCGCATGGCCAATTCGCCCGCGACACTGCCCGTGGCGGGACCGCTCGAGCCCGCGGTTGAGGCAAGCGCGGCCTTCGCGGCCCTGGGCGCAAGCGCAGAGCCGCCGCTGTTCCTCGATGGTCCAAGCGATGCCGTGGCAGCCCTCGCCGCGCCGGAAGAGGTCGGCAATGCGGCCCTCCGCGCCCGCCTCGCCGATGCGCCCACGCGGGCTGTCCACACGATCCGCCTCGGCGATAGCCTCCTGACGCTGGCGCTGCGCTACTACGGGGATCCCGAAAAGGCCGAAATCATCCTGGAAGCCAACCGGCGACACCTAAGCGAGGACGGAGCCCTCCTCCTCGGGCAAATCGTCCGGATCCCGGAGATCGACAATCTCTGAAGGCAAAGCCTAGAGAGCAGAGGGCGGCACCCGTAGTCCAGCCGACAGCCGGTGCCGCCCGCCCATTTTTGCAGACTTTTCACTGCCCGCACGCTTGCCTATGCAGGCGGCCATGAAAATCACAAACCTCACGACTTACATCGTTCCGCCGCGCTGGTGCTTTCTGAAGATCGAGACCGATGAAGGCATCACCGGCTGGGGCGAGCCGGTGCTCGAAGGTCGCGCGCTCGCAGTCGAAGCGATGGTGCACGAGCTCTCAGACTACCTCGTCGGCAAGGATCCCCTGCTGATCGAGGATCACTGGAACGTCATGTATCGCGGTGGCTTCTATCGCGGCGGCGGCATCCACATGAGCGCGGTCGCCGGGATCGATCAGGCGCTCTGGGACATCAAGGGCAAAGCTGCAGGCCTGCCGGTGCACGCGATGCTCGGTGGCAAGTGCCGCGACACCATCAAGGTTTACAGCTGGATCGGCGGTGATCGCCCCGCCGATGTTGCCGCCAATGCGCGCGATGTCATGGCGCGGGGCTTTCAGGCCATCAAGCTTAACGGCTGCGAAGAATTGCAGATCGTCGATACCAACGCCAAGGTCGACGCGGCCGTGGCCACCATCGCCACGATCCGCGACGCCGTGGGCTACGATCTGGGCATCGGCGTCGATTTCCATGGCCGGGTCCAGAAACCCATGGCCAAGGTCCTCGCCAAGGAGCTGGAGCCCTACCGCCTGCTGTTCATCGAGGAGCCGGTGCTGAGCGAAAACGCCGAGGCCCTCCGCGATATCGTGGCCCACGTGAACACGCCCATCGCGCTGGGTGAGCGGCTCTATTCGCGCTGGGATTTCAAGCAGGTGCTCGCGGACGGCTATGTCGACATCATCCAGCCGGACCTGAGCCATGCGGGCGGGATCACCGAATGCCGCAAGATCGCGACGATGGCCGAGGCCTACGACGTGGCCCTTGCCCCGCATTGTCCGCTCGGGCCCATTGCACTGGCCGCCTGCCTGCAGGTCGACGCCGTCAGCCACAACGCCTTCATCCAGGAGCAGTCGCTGGGCATCCACTACAACAAATCCAACGACATTCTCGATTACCTCGTGAACAAGGACGTCTTCGCCTACGAGGACGGCTTCGTGAAGATCCCTGACGGCCCGGGACTGGGCGTGGAGATAGACGAGGACTATGTGAAAGAGCGTGCCAAGGAGGGCCACCGCTGGCGCAATCCGATCTGGCGGCACCAGGATGGCTCGGTGGCCGAGTGGTGAGCGTTCAAATCGCGTAGACAAGGCCCAGTGCGCCCGGGGGAACAGGATGAAGCTGACATTCCATCACATCAACTACGTCTCCGAGGACGTCGACCGGATGCATGACTTCTACACCCGGGTTCTCGGGCTCGATGACATGCCCGCCAGTGATTTCCCACGGACCGAGGCAAAGGGCGACCAGGGCTTTGCCGGTCAAATCAGCTTTGCGACGGACGGGGCCATGCAAATGCACCTCGCGCAGCGCGACTTCACCGTGCATTTCAAGAATGGCCGGACGATCAACCCGATCGAGCGTGGCCACATTGCCTTCCGCACCGACGATCTCGCCGGGTTCCTCGCGATCCTGGATGCGGAGGGGGTGCCCTATTCAGACTATGGCACCACGTTCAGCGCCGAATGGCATCAGGTCTTCTTTCAGGACCCCGAAGGCAACATCATCGAGGTGCACCAGGAGGTCACGGCCTAGCCTACGGGCACCCGGGCCATGGCCGCATCGAACGCGGCCTCAAAGAGGCCAAAGCACGCCACCGCGCCCGCGACGACTGACGCGCGGACAGTGTCAGAGCGGGGCACGGCGCCCAGCTCGCCTTGGACGTCCCGCCAGAAGTCGCTAAGGCTGTCATCCCGCAGAAACCGACCGGCGGCCTGAACGCGCGGATCCCCGGACGCTGCATGCCGGCGGGCAAGGATCTTACCCCCCATGGCCGAGCCCGCGATCACATACCGAAAGCCGGGGCCGCTGTCGAAATCCGGGGCCTGAACGCGCAGCGTGGCGTCGGGCATGGCGATACTCAGGGCCTCCATGTCCGCGTGCAGGAGCGTGAGCCGCCGCCGCATATGCCCCTCGAACGCCTCGTCGAACTCTGCGAGCGCGCGATGCGCCAACGCGTTACCCACCAGAAAGGCCACCAGGCCATCGTGCCCCGCGATGTCGAGGGTAGACACTTTCCGATCCAGCCGCTCATGGGCGGGGCGTGTCTCTGCCCTCAGGTCCCACCGCAAACCTGTGCGCTCTTTGCCCATGGCATCCTCCGAAAAACTCCCTGCCCTGTTATCAAACATGTCAGACCCGAGAGTCAAAAGGTGTCAGCTTTGGTTTACGCTTTTCCCCAATCTGCCGCTTGCATTTCCCGCAGTCGGGAGGCCGTTCTCTCGAACTCGAAAACGCCTTCCCCCTCGAGGTAAAGGAGTTCCGGCGTCGCCGCCGCGCTTGCAATCAGGCGCACCCCTGCCTCGTAGAGCGCATCGATAAGCGTCACAAAACGCCTTGCTTCATTGAAGTTTGATCGCCCGAGGGCCGGGATGTCTTCGAGGATCAGCACCTTGCAGGCCTCCGCGATCGCAAGGTAATCCGCCGCGCCGAGCGGCTGACCGCAGAGCGCGTGAAAGCCCGTTCGCGCGACACCGTTGCGAAAGGCAGGAAGCGTGACCGTGCGGCCTTTCACCGTCAGATGCAGCGGCTCCCGCCCCCCGGCGAGGTCGTTCCAGATTGCCTCGATCTGCTGGCGCGCCTCCGGCCCATTGGGCGTGAAATAGACCGGTGAACCCGCCAACCTGTTCTGCCGATAATCGGTCTCCGAGGCCATCTCCCAGACCACCATCCTCTCTTCGAGGAGCGTGATGAACGGCACGAAAAGCTGCCGGTTGAGCCCGTCCTTATAGAGCTCCCGCGGCACCCGGTTCGACGTCGTGACCACCACCACGCCAGCGGCAAAGAGCTTTTCAAATAGCCGACCGACAATCATCGCATCCGTGATGTCGGTGATCTGCATTTCGTCAAACGCCAGAAGGCGAACCTGAGCGGCCACATCGGCGGCCACGGGCTCCACCGCGTCGTCGACGCCGGTCTGCCGGGCCGCGTGCATGGCGGCGTGGATCTCCTGCATGAACGCGTGAAAATGCACCCGCCGCGCCGGCACCGTTAGCTGCTCGACGAAGAGATCCATGACCATGGACTTCCCGCGCCCGACGCCACCCCACAGGTAAAGCCCGCGGACAGGCTCGGGCGCCTTCGCGAACCAGCCACGCTTGACCGGTCTGGCAAGCTCAGAGGCGATCCGGTCGAACTCGGGCAGGACGGCCCGCTGCGCCTCGTCCGCCGTCAGCTCCCCCGTCGCCACGCGACGCTCATATTCCGCGCTCACACTCACGACCGCAGCCATAGCGCGGCAGGGCGCCGGGCTCAAACCGCTCAGGCAGGCTGTGCGACGCGGTGGCCCTCGAACGTGCCCGACGCGAAGACGCCGAACTTGACCGTGCCGGTGATCGTGTCGCCCGCGATGTCGCCGTCAAAGCTCAGCTTCATGGGCATCGGCTTTTCGATCTTCGTGGTCCAGCGCATTTTCGTGTCGCTGGCCTCTAGACCCACCATCGGACCGCTGCCGTTCTTGCCGCCCATGGTGCCGCCATCCTCGCCCACCTCCAGCGTCGCGCCGAAATCCCCGGTGGGGGCGAATATGCGTATCTTCCATGTGGTCATCCGGTAGTCCTTCCCTCGTGCTTGGTCCTCTGGTGGCGACCGCATGCGCCGGTGTCGAGCCGTAACCCTGCGTCCCAAGTGTTAACGTTCGCTGATGCGAGCCATGAGAAATGCTGAATTGACCCGGACGGGCCTTGCGCGCACCAATGGGGGCCATGACCAAGTCCGCGCCTCTCATCACCCCAGTCCTCGTCGCCGGTTGCGTCATCATGATGGTCAGCTTTGCGATCCGCGCCTCGTTCGGGGTGTTCCAGATCCCCATTGCCGAGGAATTCGGCTGGCTCCGGGCCGAATTCAGCCTGGCCATCGCCATCCAGAACCTCGCCTGGGGCATCGGCCAACCGATCTTCGGGGCCATCGCCGAGAAGCTGACCGACCGAAAGGCGATCATCATGGGCGCGATCCTCTATGCGGTGGGTCTGGTGGCGAGCGCTTATTCGACGACGCCAGAGGCGCATCAATGGCTGAACTGGATGGTGGGGTTCGGGATCGCAGGCACGGGCTTTGGCGTGATCCTCGCCGTGGTGGGCCGCGCGGCCTCGGACGAAAACCGCTCCATGGCGCTTGCGATCGCCACGGCCGCCGGGTCCGCCGGGCAGGTCATCGGCGCCCCCATTGCCGAGGGTCTCCTGAGCCTTTTCCCATGGCAGACGGTCTTCATCATCTTCGCCGTGGCCATGATCGCCGTCCTCGCCGTGCTCCCCGCCATGAAAGCCCCCGAGGCCGCCACCAAGGCAGAGCTCGAAGAGACCTTCGGCGAGGTTCTCCTCAAGGCCGCGAGGGACCCGTCCTACACCCTGATTTTTCTCGGCTTCTTCTCCTGCGGCTACCAGCTCGCCTTTATCACGGCCCACTTCCCGGCCTTCGTGACGGAGCTCTGCGGGCCGATCATGCCGGGTGGTACGCTTGATTCCATAGGCATCTCCAGCACCTCGGCCCTGGGTGCCGTCGCGATTTCCCTCATCGGCCTCGCCAATATCGCGGGAACGCTGGCGGCAGGTTGGGCCGGGAAGCGCTTCACGAAGAAGTACCTCCTGGCGGGGATCTATGCGGGGCGCACCATCGTTGCAGCGCTCTTCATCATGTTTCCGATCACCCCCACCTCGGTCATCCTCTTTTCCGTCGCCATGGGCTCGCTCTGGCTCGCAACCGTGCCGCTGACGTCCGGCCTCATCGCGCATATCTACGGGCTCCGCTACATGGGCACGCTCTACGGTATCGTGTTCTTCTCACACCAGTTGGGCAGTTTCCTGGGTGTCTGGCTCGGGGGCCGGCTCTACGACATCTACGGCGATTACACCGCCGTCTGGTGGGTCGGCGTGGCCGTGGGCGCATTCTCGGCCGTCGTCCATCTGCCAGTGAAGGAAGAGCCGCTCGGCGCCCGCAGGCAAGCCGCCGCATGAGGTCAGGCCTCGTCGCGATCCTGCCGCTGGCGCTGGGCGTGGCGACCTATGGTCTTGCCTTCGGCATCCTCGCCTCTGACGCAGGCTTCAGTGCGGAGGGCATCGGCATCATGGCCCTCGCGGTCTTTGCAGGGTCGTCCCAGATCGCCGCGGTGGACCAGTTCCTGTCGACAGGCACCGTCCTCGGGGCTGCCCTCGCGGGGGCGGCGCTGAACTTGCGGTACATCGGCATCGTTGCTTCGGTCGTTCCGCTGCTCCAAGAGCTCCCGTGGCCTGCCCGCATCATCGCCCTGCAAGGCGCCACGGACGAGAACTTTGGCCTCGCTCTGGCGGCCCGCAAGGCCGACGCTGCGGTGGGCGGGCGCTTTTTGCTGGGGACGTGTCTCGGCCTCATGGCGGCCTGGTGTCTGAGCACGGTCGCCGGCGGTCTTTTGGGGCGGGCCGTGTCCGATCTCGACCGCTTCGGCATCGGCTTTGCCTTCACCGCCGCCTTCATTGCCATGGCACGCGCGCTCTGGCCCGGGCGGCGGGCGCTCCTGCCCTGGGCGGTGACATTCGCCCTCACGATCATCCTAATGAACCTCGGCCTGCCCCCTGCGGCGGCGCTCATCCTCGGCGCTCTGGCGGGCGTTGGCGCCGACTTTCTGGTGAACGAAGATGAGCGCTGACCACTGGCTTTTGATTGCACTGCTGTCGGCTTCGACACTGGGCCTCCGCGCGGTGGGATATCTCGCAGGCGCTGCCATGATGAAAAGCCGCTTCTGGGCCCGCGTTCTTGAGGTCTTTCCGGGCTGCCTCGTCACGGCCATCGTCGCAAGCGCGCTGGCGCAGGGCGGGCCAGCCGACATCATCGCCGCCGCGGTCGCCCTCGCCACCGCCACACTGTCCCGGAGCATCATCCTGACCATGTTAGGAGGTATGGCGGCCTTCGTCGCAGCCAGCACCGTCTTCTGAGGCAGGGGACCGCCCCCGCCCTTTCTTTCGTTCAAAAATACTCAGACGCGGTGGTGGCTGCGGGACCGTCAGTTCAACTGAAAGTGCAGCGGGTAAAGACCGTCCTCAAACGGTCCGAAAAGGTCGGGAATATCGGGATGGTCCACCGGCTGACCGGAATAGTCCGCCACGAGGTTCTGCTCCGACACATAGGCCACGTAGTAGCTCTGATCGTTCTCGGCGAGGAGGTGGTAGAACGGCTGCTCCTTGGCGGGGCGCGCTTCCTCGGGGATCGCGTCGTACCATTCCTGGGTATTTGCGAATTCCGCATCCACGTCGAAGATCACCCCGCGAAACGGGTGTTTGCGGTGCTTTACGACCTGGCCAAGGTGATATTTCGCGCGGGTTTTCAGCATCAACTGCCTCTTTCCATCTCCGTCCGGCGCCACTAACCCTCCGTTCATCCACGATTCTCGTCAAAAGTTAAAGGAAACACTGTGTGAACCTCGCTCTGACAGTGCTGGGGATCGTGACGCCCGTCTTCGCGTTGGCAGGCATCGGGTTTGCCTGGGTCAAACTCGGCCTCGATTACCCGGTTCAGTTCGTCACGCGGCTGGCGATGACGCTCGGCATACCTGCGCTGATTTTCGTCGCGTTGATGGAAACGGACATCCCGCCCGCAGCGCTCTCGCGTATCACGCTCGCCGCGATCGTCGTCTACGGGGCGCTGACGCTGGTGATGGGCGCGCTGATCTGGCTGGCAAAGCTCGATCCGCGCACCTGGCACGCTCCCTTCGTGATGTCGAACACGGGCAATATCGGCTTGCCGCTGGCGTTCTTCGCCTTCGGGGATGAAGGCCTTGGCTTTGCGGTCGCGGTGTTCGCGGTCTCGACGATCTACGCCTTCACCATCGGGCTCTGGCTGGTGACGCGGACGTCAAACCCCCTCGATCTGGTGCGGGAGCCCATGGTCGGCGCCACCCTTCTGGGGGCGCTTTTCCTGTGGCAGGGCTGGCAAACCCCGGATGTCGTCACCAATACGTTGCGCCTCGTGGGCCAGCTGGGCATTCCCTTGATGCTCATCACACTGGGCGTCGCAATCGCGCGGATCACGCCGTCGGGCGTGGGGCGCGCGGCGGTCTTTGCGGTCCTCAAGGTGCTCATCTGTGGCGGCATTGCTGCGGCTGCCGGTGTCTCCTTTGGGCTGCCGCCTGTGGCCCTCGGCATCCTTGTCCTGCAATTTGCGGCTCCCGCGGCGGTGACGAGCTATCTCATCGCCGAAAAGTACGGCGCCGACGCCCAATCGGTCGCCGGCCTCGTCGTGCTTTCGACCGCGCTCTCTGTGGTCACTTTGCCCGTCATTCTCGCGCTTGTTCTGTGATCGCCGGAAATCGTGATTTCCCGCAGCCCGGTTTCCGGGTAAACAGAAAGAAAACAAAAGCGAGTGAGGCAGATGAGCAGACCGATCCGCGCCCTATTCCTCCTGATGCTGCTGGCAAGCTGTGCTGCGGGCGGTTCAGGCAAAGCTCCGCGGGAGCTGGATAACGCCTGTGCGATCCTCGATCAGCGCTCGGGCTATCTGAGGGCATTCAAGGCGACCGAGCGCAAATGGGGCGTCCCCGTGGCCGTGCAGATGGCCACGATCTATCAGGAATCGAAGTTTATTTCGAATGCGCGGACGCCATTCCGCTACAAGCTTGGCGTGATCCCCATCGGCCGCCAGTCGAGCGCGTTCGGCTATTCCCAGGCCCTCGACGGCACCTGGGAAGAGTATCAGGATCAGGAGGGCGGACGGGGCACGCGGCGCGACAACATCCGTCACGCCACCGATTTCATGGGCTGGTACATGGCACAAACGCGCGAAGAGCTCGGCATTCCGCTGACCGACGCGACCAATCAGTACCTCGCCTACCACGATGGACGCACAGGCTACCGGCGCGGGACGTATCGCGGCAAACCCTGGCTCATGCGCGTGGCCCGCGAGGTGGGCGATCGATCAGTGATGTACCACCAGCAATTGCAGGGCTGCCGGAAGATCTAGGCGCGCGAAGTCTTTCAAAAAGTCCGGCGCCCGGGGCGGTTACTTTCCCCAGTTCCGCGTCTCGGAGATGATGTTGAAGAGGCGCTCGGGCACCCTCATCCCGGTCTCCAGCGCGCCGAGGATGACTGTCGTCGTACCGCCATCCCCGTCATTGATAATCCACTGCCGCAGCTCGACGGGACTTCCCGTAAATACGAGGTCGATGGAGCCGTATTCCGGGTTGTCGGGGTCCTGGGCGCGGACGGTTGTCGACTGCCCATCGCTCGAATGCCCGGTGACCATGTTCGCCCGCCCGAGATTGACGTCGCGCGCCAGAATGATCGACAGGGGGGTCTGGTTCAGCGGATACTTCGTCGGCTCGTCCGAGCGCGCGTCAAACACGGCCAGCTGCCCTCCGCCCGCGATCACCATGCTGCGCTCTGGCGGGTCATATTCGAACCGCACCCGGCCCGGGCGTTTGATGAAAACCGTGCCGGTAGAGACCTGCCCCGCGCCCGTGACCTGCGTAAAGGTGCCCTGCGCCGTTGTCAGCGCATTCAGGTAAGCCGACAGGTTCGCGAGCGGGATCCGCTCCTGCGCGGCGGCGGGCCGGGCCAACGCTGCCGCGGCCAAAAGTGTACCGAAGCCTCTTCTTGTGAGGGTCATCGCATTCCCTTTCTTGACTGCTCCTGAGCATCTAAGCGCAGAGGGGCCAAGTCCCAAGCGTTATGCGATAGCAACGCCGGGCGCGCGCCCACCTTCCGCCTTCGCCGCGCCGCGCGTTAGGGCCGTCACCCCTGCTCTGGGACCAGGATCTCGCGCTTGCCGACGTGGTTCGCGGCACCCACGACGCCCTCATCCTCCATCTGCTCAACGAGGCGCGCGGCCTTGTTGTACCCGATGGCGAGCTTTCGCTGGATGTAGGAGGTGGAGCACTTCCGATCCTTGATCACAATGGCCACCGCCTGATCGTAGAGCGCGTCTTCGCCGTCGGTATTGCCGCCCGTGGCCCCAGTGAGGCCGAGCACGAGGTCGATATCGCTTTCCTTGTCTTCGGACGGCCCGTCGCAGACGCCGCCGACATAGACCGGAGGGCCGAAAGCCTTGAGGTAGGTGACGATCTCCTCGACCTCTTCATCCGAACAGAAGGGGCCGTGCACGCGGGTGATCTTTGCGCCGCCCGCCATGTAGAGCATGTCGCCCATCCCGAGAAGCTGCTCTGCGCCCATCTCGCCCAGGATCGTGCGGCTGTCGATCTTGGACGTCACCTGGAAGGAAATCCGCGTCGGGAAGTTCGCCTTGATCGTGCCGGTGATGACGTCGACCGATGGACGCTGCGTGGCCATGATGAGGTGGATCCCGCTCGCCCGTGCCATCTGCGC
>JBCDGS010000048.1:0-21538 GCA_038751055.1 Pseudomonadota bacterium
ATGAGGTCGGCCATCTCGTCCACGATCACAACGATGTAGGGCAGCTTTTCCGGCTGGATCTCTTCCGTCTCGAACACCGGTTCGCCGGTATCCTCATCAAAGCCGGTCTGCACCGTGCGGGTAAACATCTCGTCCTTGGACAGCGCATCGGCCACGCGGGAGTTGAAGCCCTCGATATTGCGCACGCCCATCTTGGACATCTTGCGGTAGCGCTCCTCCATCTCACCCACGACCCATTTCAGGGCGACGACGGCCTTCTTTGGGTCCGTAACCACAGGGCTTAGCAGGTGCGGGATGCCGTCATAGACGCTCAGTTCCAGCATCTTGGGATCGATCATGATCAGGCGGCATTCCTCCGGGGTCAGCCGGTAAAGGAGGCTCAGGATCATCGTGTTGATCGCCACGGACTTACCCGATCCGGTCGTCCCCGCAATGAGGAGGTGGGGCATCTTGGCGAGGTTCGCGACGATGGGGTCCCCGCCGATATCCTTGCCCAACGCCAGTGGCAGGCGCATCGTCGTGTCGCCGAAGTCGCGGCCGCTGAGAATCTCGCGCAGGGCGACCATTTCGCGCTTTTCGTTGGGAAGCTCGATCCCGATCACGCTACGCCCCGGCACGGTGGACACACGGGCACTGAGCGCTGACATCGACCGCGCGATGTCGTCGGCCAGCCCGATCACGCGGGACGCCTTGAGGCCCGGTGCGGGCTCCAGCTCGTACATGGTGACGACGGGGCCAGGGCGGACGCTCACGATCTCGCCCTTCACGCCGTAATCGTCGAGGACGCTTTCCAGCATCCGCGCGTTTTCCTCCAGCGCCTCATCGCTCAGGTGATGACGCTCCACCTGGTCGGGGTTCATCAGGAGCGACAATGGCGGGTGCTCGTAATCCGGGCGCTCGTCGACAAAGCTCAGCTTGGGCTGTGCTTCCGCCATGGCGCGCGTCGAAGGCCGCACGGGCTTTTTCGGCATGTGCTGAACGAGGCTTTTGGGCGGCTCCGGCGCGACGATCGGCGGCGCGGGCTCCAGAACGGTGTCTTCGGCATAGGAGACAGACGCCATGCCGTCGTCCTCCTGGCTGTCCAACAGGGGGCTCGGCGCGTCCAGGACGGGCGCGGCCTGAGCCTGGGACACCTCTGCATAGGTTTCCTCGGCAGGCATTGGCTGGGGAATGGGCGCGGGCATGGGTGCGGGCGCCGGGGCGGCCACATCGCGGGTCAGCTGCGGTTCGGGCCGCATGAAGGGCGCGGCGGAGGCAACCATGGGCGCAGCAGCGGCAAGGCCCGCGGCGCCAACGACTGGGCCGATGGGCGCGGGCCCGATGGGTTCTGTCTTGCCGCGCGTGCGGATCGCCTTCGCGATCTTGGAGCGCAGACGGTCCTCAGAGGTCTCCGGCACATCGCCCGTCAGCGGGGCAGGGGCCACAAGCTCCGGCTCCGGCATCTCGCGCGGTGTGTCCTTCTTGGCAAAGGCCGGCATCAGCGCACGGAGGCCTGCCTTCGGCTCCTCCTCCAGCGGCACGAAGGGGGCAGGGGCGGGCGCAGGCTCAAGGCCCTGCTCCGCGGCCAGATTGGCACGGATCACCTGCGCCACGCGCTGCCTCTCTTCGGCGTCGTCGCGGCCCACATTGTGCATCTGCTGGGCCCAGAGCTCTTCATTCGCGGCCTCTTCCTCGCGCCTTGCGGCCTTTTTGGCGGCGTAGGCATCGGCTGCATTGCGGGAGACGTCTGCGGCCTTGCGGGTCGCGGCCGCGCCGAGGGATGCGCCGCGCCCCAAGGCCTTCATGACAAAGGCGTAAATCAGCACGAGGCCCAGCACCATCCAGCGCGTCAGGCGGTAAATCTCGGCCCATGTGAAGCCAAGGACAAAGGCCCAGAATGTCAGGATCATGAGGCCCGCGAGAAGCGAGATAAGCTTGGCACCCAGCGCCGCAGTTCCCGGAACGATCTGCAGGATCATCAATAGGACCGTGTCGCCGAACAGCCCGCCGAGGCCGAAGCTGTGGCTCCACCCCACCGGCGGCGCGAGCGTGGCGGCGTAGACCGAGGCCAGCGCAATGGCAATCGGTGCGAAGATCAGGCGCGAAAAGGCGCGTTCGCGGCCGATATTGAGCCCGAACCGCACACCCCACGCCATCAGGAGGATGCCGATCCCGAAGGCGCCCCAGCCCACGATCATGAAAAGCGGCGCGGCCATCGTCGCGCCAGCGCGCCCAAGCCAGTTCTGGACCGGCGCGTCCGTCGCAACCATCCAGTTCGGGTCATCGGGAGAGTACGAGCCTATCGCCATCGCCGCCAAAAGCCCGAGACCCACGAGAACGAGCCCGATAAGCTCGCGCCCCCGGCGCTCCAAGGCGGCCTGCATGTTCTGATCAAGAAGCGGCTCCCGCCCCGGGTTCCGGCCATGCGATTGGTATGCCATGTCAGCCTCGTCCTTTGTTCTTCACGAGGAAGTCACGCAGGGTCTCGAGCCCGCGGACCATCTCGTCCATTGGGGCGACCAGAGCCACCCGGATGTATTCGGCACCGGGATTTTTCCCGTGTACGTCCCTGCTCAGATACGCGCCCGGAAGGGTGCGCACGCCGGTTTCCTGCCACAATTCGAGGGCGGTACGCTCACCTTCGCCCACCCTGAGCCATAGGAAAAATCCGGCTTCGGGGCTTTCGTAGCCCTCAATCTCGGCAAAAATGTGGTCAGCCTTCTGAAACTTGTCAGAATATTGGCGGCGGTTCTCGATGACGTGGTCCTCATCCGCCCAGACCGCCGCGGACACTTTCTGCACCGGGTTGGGCATTGGCGCCCCTGCGAGCGCGCGCAGCCGCTTGATCTCGGCCATGGACCGGGGGCCGCCGGCCACGAACCCTGACCGAAGGCCCGGCAGGTTCGAACGTTTCGACAGCGAATGAAAGATTGTCACCCGCTCGGGATCCGCGCCATGCTTGGCGGCCATGGCGATCCCGCCCGGTGGCGGCGCATCGCGGTAGATCTCGGAATAGCATTCATCCGCGAAGATGCGGAAATCGTACTTTTCCGCCAGCGCCAGAAGGTCCTTCCAGTAGTCCTCGCCTGCCACCGCGCCCTGCGGGTTCGCGGGCGAGCAGATATAGGCGACCGTCGTGCGGTTCAGCACGTCCTCTGGCAGCGCGCCGTAATCGGGCAGGTGCCCCGTCTCTGCCGTTGCGGGCACGAAGTACGGGTCAGCGCCCACCGTCAGCGCCGCGACGCCATAGACCGGATAGAACGGGTTCGGCAGCAAAACAGCCGGCTTGCCGTTCTTCTGATCAGGGGACAGGGCTACAGCCGCGTTGAAGAGGCCCTCGCGCGTGCCGTTCAGGGCCATCACCTGACTGTCGGGGTCTGTGTCCACGCCGTAGCGCCGAGCGATCCAGGCGCTGATCGCCTCCCGCAATTCCGGCAGGCCGTTATTGTCGGGATATTGCGCGTAGCCTGCCGCGTAGCCGTCGAGCATCTGCGGCAGCCAGTCGGGAAAGGGGTGCTTTGGCTCCCCGATGGTCATGTTGACGGGATCACCGCCCGGTGCATGGGCGTCCAGAAGCGCCCGCAAACGCGGCCACGTGGCGTCCGGGAGGGACTGAAACCTCTCAGGGGTCATTACTCTACTGCCTCAGATTGGGGTCTTATGCCCCGTTTTGCGCAGTCTAGCTTATGGGCGAGTCCGGCGTCTACTCTTTAAGACGGCTGTTGCATGAAAGCCCCGCCCCGTTGGCTCAGCCCAGCGCCGCCTCGACAGCCGCGCCGATGCGCAGCAGGTGTTCCTCGCTCCCCGGCGGCGTCAGCAGCATCAGCCCGCAGGACGGCTCCCCCGTGGGCAGCGTCAGCGAGGCCGAGCCCATGAGGTTCGCGACCCGCGTATTGCGCAGCGCCAGAAGATTTCGGCTGACGTAATAGTCGTGATCGCTTTCCAGCCGCGCGAGCTCTGGCGGCAGGATCGGGCAGGATGGCATCAGCACCGCGTCAAAGCCCGCGGTTGCGGCCTGAAACTCCAGTCGCAATTGCCTGAGCCGGGCCCAGCCCGCCACATAGTCGGCCGCAGAGACGTCGCGGCCCAGGCGGAACCTCTCCAGGATCTCGGGGAACATCTTTTCGGGCGCGGCCTCGATCACGTCGCGCCACAGGCCGTAGGCTTCGCCGGTATAAAGACCCAGCGTGAACCCGAACGCCTCCGTGAGCATGGCCGCCGGGCCACGCTCGATGACGGCACCTGCAGCTTCCAGCCTTCGTATCGCCGCCTCAAAGGCTTCGGCGGGGGCGTCTTCGATGTCATCAAAGACGATGGTTTCGAGCACCATGAACCGCCTGCCCGAGAGGTCCGCGCCCCGTAGATCCGCCGCTTGGCCGCCCTCGAGCGCCGCGAGGAGGAGCGCGGCATCCTCCACACTGCGTGTCAGCGGCCCCACCGTGTCGAACTGAAGGCAGAGCGGCACGACCCCGCTGAGCGATACCCTCCCGGACGTGGTCTTGAGCCCCACGAGATCGTTCCATGCCGCTGGGATCCGCACGGATCCGCCCGTGTCGGACCCGATCCCCGCCGCTGCGAGGCCAAATGCGACCGACGCCGCCGCGCCAGAGGACGACCCGCCGGACACGCAATCGGGATCATGGATGCAGGGCGCCGTGGCCGTGATGGGATTGTAGCCCAGGCCGCTGAAGGCGAGTTCCGACATATGCGTCTTGCCGAGGCAGATAAGGCCCTGCGCGGTGGCTTTGGCCAGCACCTCGGCATCGCGATCCGGCACGCGGCCCTCCAGCAGGGCCGATCCCGCCTCCGTCGCCACGCCTGTTGTGTCGAAAAGGTCCTTCCAGGAGATCGGCACGCCATCCAGGGGTCCCAGCCGCGCGCCCGCCTTGGCGCGGTCATGGGCGGCGACGGCCTCGGCCCGGGCGCGGTCTTCGGTCATCCTTGCATAGATGCGGGGCGCGAGCGGGTGCGCTGCTGCGGCGTCGATATAGGCCTCCGTCAGATCGACGGGGTCGAGCGTTCCCGTCCCGATGGCGCGACCCTGTTCAGCTGCCGACCTGCCCAGCCATTCCATGGCCCGTCTCCATTTACTTCTGCAGTATCATGGCCATATCAGACCTTAATGGAACGCGATATCCTCATCACGGGCGGCGGGCTCATCGGGTCGACGCTGGCTCTGGCGCTGGCACAGACGGGCTTTCGGGTGACCATGATCGACGCTCTGCCGAAGGCCACGCGGCGCAAGCGGGGCTTTGACGGGCGCAGCTATGCCATGGCGCTGGCGACGACGCGGATGCTGCGCGCGTTAGGGCTGTGGGAGGCCCTCGCCCCTGACGCGGAAGCCATGAACGCGATCAAGGTGTCCGACGGGCGCGCCGGCCAGTCGCCGTCCCCTTTCTTCATGCATTTCGACCATGCCGAAATCGGGCCAGAGCCCATGGGCTACATGGTCGAAGACCGCCACGCGCGGGTGGCCTTGCTGGAGGCCGAGAAAGACGAGCCGAATTTCGAACACCTCGCCGAGGCCCGCGTTGTGAGCCAGCACATTGAACCGGGCCGCGCGACGGTCATGCTCGCCGACGGCGGGGAGCTCACGGCACCGCTCCTCATTGGCTGCGACGGGCGTGGTTCGGGCACGGCGGACCGCGCGGGCATCGGGCGGATGGGCTGGGCCTACGGACAGACCTCCCTCGTTTGCGCGCTTCAGGTCGAAAAGCCCCACGGGGGCATCGCGCACCAGCTCTTTTTGCCGGAAGGCCCGCTGGCGATCCTGCCCCTCACCCAGAACCGGGTGGGGGTCGTATGGACCGAGGCGGCAGGCCGCGCGGCGGACATCGCGAAGCTGGACGATGCGGGCTACCTTGACGTCCTGCGCCCCCGTTTCGGCGACTTTCTGGGCGACATCGCCCTCGCCGGAGACCGCTTCACCTATCCGCTTGGCCTGTCGCTGGCACACAGCTTTATCGCAGAGCGCGTGGCCCTTGTCGGCGACGCGGCCCACGGCATCCACCCCATCGCGGGTCAGGGCCTCAATGCCGGGATGCGGGATGTGGCCGCGCTCGCGCAGGTGCTGGGCGAGGCCCGCCAACGGGGCGAGGATATCGGGTCGCACACGGTGCTGGCGCGCTACCAGCAATGGCGGCGCTTTGATACGGCGACGCTCGCGCTCGCGACGGACAGCTTCAACCGGCTCTTTTCCAACGATATCGGGCCGCTGCGCCGCCTGCGGGATATCGGCATGGGTGCGGTCAATGCGCTGCCGGGCCTCCGGCGCGGATTCATCAAGGAAGCAGCGGGCCTTACAGGCGATCTGCCCCGCCTTCTCCAAGGCCAGCCTGTCGCATAGCCCGCTTGAGCGCGCGCCGCTCATCGCGCTCTTTCTCCAGACGCAGCCATTCGCTGACGAAGACCGGGACGCCGTTCCGCGCCGCCAGGATGTCGCCCATCAGAAGCGGCGGCGTGACGCGCTTTTTGGGAGGGTCGGTTCCTTCGGTGGCCTCGGTCGTCCAGCCACCCGTGATGTGCGTCATGGTCATGGATCGGGCTCAAGCAGGGTGATCGTGGTGTCACCATAGCGGCGATTGGTCAGCTCTGTGAAGCCCTCGGCGCTTTGCGGGTTGCTCTCCTCCCAGACGATGAGGGCGTCGGGCGCGATCCAGCCCTGTTGGCGCGCAGAGGCCAGCGCCGCGCCGCCCATGTCCTTCCCATAGGGCGGATCGAGGAAGATCAGATCGCACGGTGTGCCGTGCGGAAGGCGCGTGGCGTCCGCGGCAAGGACCGTCGCGGGGGACGCGCCCAGCTTCGCGATGTTCGCCCGGATAAGCCGGAGAGATGTGCGACCCTGATCGACGAAGGTTGCCGCCGCGGCCCCGCGCGACATCGCCTCGAGCCCCAGCGCACCCGTCCCCGCAAAGAGGTCGAGAACCCGAGCGCCGTCGAGGTCGATCCGCGACCCGATCATGGAAAAGAGCGCCTCACGGACCCGGTCAGGCGTCGGGCGCAAGTGGGCTGCGGCGTCACCCTTGCCGAGCGGCTTCAGCGGCTGACCACGCCATGTGCCCGCGATGATCCTCACGCCTTGAGGAGGGCCTTGAGGTCTGTGGCCGGGTCCGCGATGGCGCTTGCCTCGGGGGACTTTCCCGCCTCGATCAGGCGCTTGCCGATCATGTAGCCGCGCGCGTCGTTCATGGCGTCTACGGCAAGGAGGTCTGTGCCGCGGTAATACCAGTGCGACTGTCCCTTGTCGCCCGCGCGGACGACGACGCTGTCATAGCCTGTATTGAGCCCCGCGATCTGGAGCTTGAGGTCATATTGATCCGACCAGAACCAGGGCTTGGCGACATACTCGGTCTCCGCGCCCAGCATGTTGGCCGCCACGACTTCGGCCTGATCGATGGCGTTGGGGACGGATTCCAGGCGGATCCGCTCTCCGCGATAGGGGAAGGAGGCACAGTCGCCCGCTGCCCAGACCCCGTCCGCCGATGTGCGGCCCTGCGCGTCGGTTCGGATACCGTTCTCGCAGATGATCCCGGCGGCTTCGGCAAGGGGGGTGCAGGGATCGATGCCCACGCCCACGATCGCGAAGTCGATGGTGAGCGTCGTTCCATCCGCGAGTTCGGCCCCGCTGACATGACCCTCGCCCGTCAGGCGGGATAGCGCCGTGCCCTCGCGGATGTCGACGCCGTGCCCGGCATGGAGATCGCGGAAGTAGTCGGAGGTCTCAGGCGCGGCCACGCGCTTGAGGATGCGGTCAGCGGCCTCGATCAGCGTGACCTTGAGGCCCTTCATGGCCGCGACCGCCGCGGCTTCGAGGCCAATGTAGCCCCCGCCGATGATGAGGACGTGGCCGCCCTGCCCAAAGGCTGCGGCCATGGCGTCCACATCGGCGAGCGTCCGCACGGTGAAGACCCCGCCCAGATCCCCGCCGATGGATGCGGGCAGGCGACGCACGGAGGACCCCGTGGTGAAGGCGAGCTGATCGTAGGGCAGGACCTCCCCGCCCAGATGCACCTCCCGCGCGGTGGCGTCGACGGCCTCGACCCGCTGGCCAAGGCGCAGGTCAATCCCGGCCTCTGCATAGGCGGCCACGGGTTTCAGATACATCCGCTCCAGCGGCATCTCTCCGAGGAGGTATTTCTTTGACAGCGGCGGTCGCTGGTAGGGCGGGGCGGGTTCTTCGCCCATCAGCACGATCTCGCCCTCATGGCCGAGCTGGCGCAGCTTGCCCGTCAGCGAGGCGCCCGCCTGGCCCGCTCCTATGACGACGATCCGACCCATGGGCTGCCTCCTCTGGTACTTGGCCCGTGCGACGCTATGCTCACAGCGAACGCGACGCAATCAGGAGAGGACACCGCAATGGTAATTTCAGTGGGCGACACGCTGCCCGAGGCGAGCTTTGTGCGCATGGGGGCCGAAGGGCCCGAGGACGTCGCGCTCAGCGCGCTGACATCTGGGCGCAAGGTGGTCATCTTCGCGGTGCCCGGAGCCTATACGCCCACCTGCCATTCCGCCCATGTGCCGAGCTTTATCCGGACGGCGGGCGGCTTTGCCGAGAAGGGCGTGGACGAGATCATCTGCGTCAGCGTCAACGATCCCTTCGTGATGAAGCAGTGGGGCGAGGATACCGGCGCCGCCGAGGCCGGTATCGCCATGCTCTCGGATGCCGGGTCTGTCTTTACCACGGCCATCGGCATGAACTTTGACGCCCCGCCCGTGGGGCTCATGGCGCGCTCAAAGCGCTACGCGATGCTGGTCGAGGACGGCAAGGTCACGGCGCTGAACGAAGAGGCGTCGCCCGGTGAATGCGAAATCTCTGCCGGGGAGACGCTGCTGGGGCAGCTCTGAGATCCATGGTCCCGCGCCCGCGGCGGGCATCGGGACCGTGAGTATTTATGAACGAAAGAAAGGGGGCGGGCGGAGCTTTGCGAAAACCGCCCGCTGACCTATTCGGCGGCCTCAGACACGTTGTAAATGGTGCGCGTAGGGAAAGGAATCGGCACGTCGGCGGCGTCGAGCGCTTCCTTGACGCGGCGCTTCATGTCCGCCTGATAGGCGAAGTAGACTGCGCTGTCGCACCAGACCCGAACGATGAAATCGACCGAGCTGTCACCCAGATTGTTCACCTGAATGAACGGCTCAGGATCTGTGTGGCTGCGCTCATCGGCCATGATTGTCTCAAGGATGACCTCCTGCGCGCGGGCAAGGTGCGCGCCGTAGCCCACGCCGAAGGTCCATTCCGCGCGACGCTTTGGATAGGCCGAGTAATTGGTGATCGTATTACCCCAGACCTGCGCGTTGGGAATGATCACCTGCACGTTTCCCACATCGGCGAGCTCGATGTAATTCAGCGTGATGGCCTTCACCGTGCCCATCTTGTCGTTCACCTGAACGAAATCACCCATTTTGAACGGGCGGAAGAAGATGATCATCATCCCCGCCGCCAGGTTCGACAGGGTGCCCTGAAGCGCCAGCCCGATGGCGAGACCTGCAGCGCCGATCGCGGCCACGATGGAGGTGGTCTGCACCCCAAATGTCCCGAGCACGAAGAGCACGGCATAGGCAATAATGATGTAGCGCAAGATCTGCGCCAGAAACCCGAAGAGCGTCGCATCAAGCGACCCGTGGCGGCCCCCGATGGAGGCCACCCGCCGCGAGGCCCAGCCTGCCAGCCAGAACCCGATAAGCAGAATGAGGATCGCCGTGACCACATTGCCGAACGCGGCGGCCAGAAACTCGAGCGACACCACATCCGCCAGCGTGCGCCCATTGTAGATCGGTGTCTGGAAAAGGGCGGACTGGAAAAGGTCGTCTAGCATGCAGCGTCCATGTGCCCGGCCAGTTTCACGTCCAGATCGCTCAACCCATCCTTGTCATGGGTCGTGAGCGTCACGTCCACGCGCTTGTAGACGTTGAACCATTCCGGATGATGGTTCATCTTTTCCGCGATGATGGCGATCTGCGTCATCCAGCCGAAGGCTTGCGTGAAGTCCTTGAATTCAAAGCTCTTGGTGATCGCGTCCCGGCCCGGATCATGGGCCCAGCCTGCGGACAAAAGCTCCTGCAGCGCGGCGTCGTCGAGATTGCTCATTCCTGCTCCTCTATCTCCACTCGTTTGAACGGGCCGTAGCTCGTGAGGATCTCGTTCTCTTCTTCCACCGCCTCCCGTTCGGCCTCAAGAAAGTCCTTGATGGCCTCGCGAAAGCGCGGATCCCCGACCCAGTGGAGCGAATGGCATGTCACGGGCAAATAACCCCGCGCCAGCTTGTGCGTTCCCTGGGCCCCGGCCTCAACGCGCCCTAGTCCATGTTTGATTGCGAAATCAATGGCCTGATAATAGCAAAGCTCGAAGTGGAGGCAGGGGTAATCCTCCACGCAGCCCCAATAGCGACCATAGAGCGTGTCGCTCCCGATGAAGTTCAACGCGCCCGCGATATAGGCCCCCTCCCGCGCAGCGAGCACGAGGAGCATGTCATCGCGCAACGTGTCCTGTGCCTCGTCAAAGAACGCGCGGGTCAGGTAGGGCGTGCCCCATTTGCGCGCGCCCGTATCCTGATAAAATCGCCAGAACGCGTCCCAGTGTTCCGGCTTCAGATCGTCGCCCGTCAGCGCGTGGATGGTGCCGCCAAAGTCCTGCGCCTGCCGCCGCTCCTTGCGGATGTTCTTGCGCTTGCGCGAGTTCAGTGAGGCCAGGAAGGCGTCGAAATCCGCGTATGCGTCATTGACCCAGTGAAACTGCTGTGACGCGCGGGGCATGAGCCCCATCTGCGTTCCGGCCTCGACCTCCGCCTCCGTGCAGAAGGTCATGTGGATCGAGCTGATCTCATTGTTGGCAGCAATCTGCACGGCGCCCTGCACGAGCGCCTGTTGGGCGAGACTTTCATAGGCAGGCTTCACGAGGAGGCGGCGTCCGGTGGCCGGTGTGTGCGGCACCGCGATCTGAAGTTTGGGATAGTAGCGCCCGCCCGCGCGCTCATAGGCGTGGGCCCAGTTGTGGTCGAAGATGTATTCGCCCTGGCTGTGGGCCTTGCCGTACATCGGAGCGACGCCGATCACGTCGCCGTCGAGCCGCGCCTCGAGGTAGTGCGGCTCCCATCCCGTCCCCACGCCCACGGAGCGGCTCCGCTCCAGCGCGCTCAGGAAGCGATGCGTTGTGAACGGGTCGTTGGGGCGCCCGCCGCCCTCCGGGTTGGCGCAGGCATCCCAGTCGGCGGCGCTGATCTCTGACAGAGAGCGCAGGGCGCGGATTTCGACGGCGTGCTGTTCTTCAGGAATGGCCATGGGGAGCAGATGGGCGAGCCGCGCAGGGCGTCAAGCCGCATAGCCCTCGAAGGTGATCTGATCGGCGACGCGGCGTGCGGCTTCTTCCTCGTCTGGGCTGCGGATCGTCCAGCAGAGGATGGGCACGCCCCGCGCCTTCAGAGCCGCCACGGCGGGATCATCCAATGCCGCGCGGTCATGCGAAATGAAAGACGCCCCCACGCGGTCAAAGTCCGGGATGGCTGCGAGTTCGGCGCGGCGCCTTGCCGGGATCGTGGGCCAGCTCTCCGCCCGCCACGCAGAGGTTGTCAGGCCGCGGGCCACGTCCGGCGCAAACGCGGCCATGGCGGCCACTGCATGGGGGTTGAAGGACATGACGGCAACGGGGCCGGCATATCCTGCCAACGCCTGTGCCACGGCCTCCTCCAAAGGCCCGACATTGGGCCCCATGGCCCCGTCCTGATCCTTGATTTCGATGGCGAGCGGAACCTCCCCCCCGATGATCTCGAGAACCTCAGGCAGGGGCGGTGCGCCCGTTGATCCGCCGAGGAGGGGGGTCGCCGCAAGCGCCTCAGCATCCTGCGTCTGCACGGTGCCCGATGCGCCTGTCAGCCGCTCCAGCGCGTAATCGTGAAAGACCATGGCCACGCCATCCGCGCTTCGCTGTACGTCGATTTCAATGCCGTAGCCCGCCGCGACGGCCGCCCTGATCGCCTCGCGGCTGTTTTCAGGTCGCCCCGGCCCGTGCAATGCGCGGTGCGCGAAGGGCCGGTCGAAAAAACCATCAGGGAGCATTAAGAGACCTGAAAGACGCCCTCGATTTCCACCGCCACCCCGAGAGGGAGCGACGCCGCCGACACCGCAGAGCGGGCATGCCGGCCCGCATCCCCCAATGCCTCCACAAGGAAGTCGGACGCACCGTTGATGACCTTGGGCTGGTCGGTGAACTCGGCGGTCGAATTCACGAAGCCCACGAGTTTCACGACCCGCACGAGCCGGTCGAGGTCGCCCTCGCACGCCGCCTTCACCTGCGCTAAGAGCGAGATCGCGCAGGTCCGCGCCGCCGCCGCGCCGGCCTCGACACCCATATCCGCGCCGAGCTTGCCGCAAATGAGCCCGTCCGCGCCCTGGGAGATCTGGCCAGAGACATGGACAAGGTCGCCCACGCGCACGAATGGCACATAATTGGCCGCCGGGGACGGTGCATCCGGCAACTCCACCCCAAGCTCAGCCAATGTGCTCTCATACTTTCCGGCCATGGAACCCTCCTTCATGTTCGGCGCCACCATAGCTCTGCCCCCGGGCGCCGAAACCCCCTTTCTTTCGTTCCCAAATACTCCCGCCGGAGGCATGGTCGCCAGAGGCGCCGCCGCCCGTCAGTCCTCCCGAAAGGCGCGGCTGAAATAGTCGGTCAAAGGCTTCACGAGATACGCGATGGGCGTGCGGTCTTCGGTGCGGATGAAGCTCTCCACCGGCATGCCGGGGATGAGCGTTGAGCCCTCGGGCAAGCGCGCGATCTGGCCCTCGCTCAGGATGATCTCCGCGCGGTAAAAGCTCAGCCGCGTGGCTTCGTCCTCGAAGGCGTCGGCGGACAATTGCACGACCTCACCCTCAAGCTCGGGCGTCGTCCGCTGATCCAGCGCCGAAAACCGCAGCGTCACCGCCTGGCCCACAAAGACCTGGTCGATATTGATCGGATTGACCTGCGCGGCGATGACGAGGGGCCGGTCCTGGGGGACGACGAACAGAACGGGCTCTGCGGGCCGGACCACGCTGCGTTCTGCGAAGACGGCCAGGTCATAGACGATCCCTGACACGGGCGCCGTGATCTCCAGGCGGTTCAGCCGCTCGAGGATGGAGCGGCGCTGCTCGGCGAGTTCCAGCTCCCGGAACTGGATGTCCCGCAAGAGCGTAATCGCCTCCTCGCGCCGGTCCGTGCCCAGCTTGATGATCTCGAGCTCGATCTCGGTGATCCGCCCCTCGGCCTGCGCGCGCGCAGCGGTGAGTTCGCCCACGCTGCCCGACAGGCTGGCCTCCTCGCGCTGGAGCGCCAGCACGCGCCCCACCTGCGCCAGCCCGCGATCCAGGAGCGATTGCTGGGCGTCAAGCTCCTCGGCGATGAGGTCGAGCTGACGACCCTGCGCGGCGAGCTGCGCATCGATGCCCGCGATCTGATCGGTGATCTGTGCGCGCCGCCGCTCAAGCTGTTCCACGTTGCGCGCGATGGTCTCGCGCCGCGCCTCAAAGAGCCGGGTCTGGCCGGCCATGACATCCGCCACGCTCGCCCGCGTGGCGTTGTCCAGCAAAAGCTGGGGGTAGCTCACCGCGCTCAGGCCGTCCCGCTCGGCTTCGAGGCGGGCGCGGCGGGCCGTGGCCTCCCAAAGCTGGCCCTCCGTGATGGCGAGGTCCGATTGCAGAAGCGTGTCATCGAGGCGGATCAGCACGTCCCCTGCCGCCACGCTCATGCCCTCATCGACGTTGATTTCGACCACCACGCCGCCATCGGGATGCTGGACGACCTGACGGTTGCGATCCACCTCGATCCGGCCCGAGGCGATGATCGCCCCGCTGATGTTGGCCCGCGCGGCCCAGGTGCCAAACCCGCCAACGAGGATGAGAAGCGCCAGGATCCCGATGATCATCGGGCGGCGCACCGACCATTCCGAGCGGGTCATGTCACGCCCCCGGACTTGCCGTGTTTGGCCGAGGCGCGGATCTGCTCGGCGTTCTGCACCACCTCGCGCAACACTTCCTCCTTCGGCCCGAAGGCGCGCTTCTGCCCGTTCTCGAGCATCAGGAGGACATCGCATTCCTGGATCGCCGCCGGGCGGTGCGCCATGATCATGATTGCGCCTCCCGCGGCCTTCATCTCGCGGATCGCGCGGTTCAACGCCGCCGATCCTTCGTTGTCGAGGTTCGAGTTCGGCTCATCCAGCACAAGTAGCACGGGGTCCCCGTACATCGCCCGGGCAAGGCCGATTCGCTGCACCTGACCGCCACTCAACCGCCCCCCGACAGCTGAAACGCGCGTGTCGTAGCCTTCTGGCAGTTCGAGGATCATGTCATGGGCAGCCGCCTTCTTTGCCGCGGCCACGACCTTTTCGGCCTCCGGCGCTTCGGCAAGGCGCGCGATGTTCTCGGCAATAGTGCCGTCAAACAGCTGCACGCGCTGCGGCAGGTAGCCGATGAGCTGGCCCAAGGTGTCTGGATCGTAATTGTCGAGGCTCGCCCCATCGAGGCGGATCTTGCCACCCGCTGGACGCCAGACGCCCGTGATGGCCCGGGCGAGTGTCGACTTGCCCGCCCCCGACGACCCGATGACACCGCATGCCGTGCCCGGCTCGATCTTGAACGAGACGATCCGCAACGCCGCTTGCGATTCCCCCGGCGGGATGACGGTGACCTGCTGCGCCTCGAGCATTGCCTTAGGACGCGGCAGTGTCGTGCGCGGCCCCTCTTCGGGTACCTCCGACAACAGCACTGCCAGTGCCTGCCAGCCCTGTTGGGCCGCCTGCACCAGCTGCCATTGAGCAATGGCTTGCTCCACCGGGGCCAGAGCACGCCCGAGGAGGATGGAGCCCGCGATCATCGCGCCCGCCGTGATCTCGCCCTGCAGTGCCAGATAGGCGCCAAGGCCCAGCATCGCCGACTGCAGGAACAGCCGGAACGTCTTGGTCATGGACGAAAACGTGCCGCCGACATCGGCCGTGGCCATGGTCTCCCGCAGGGAGGCATCGCGCGCCCTCTGCCAGCGGCCAAAGGACGCCCCCCGCATGCCGAGCGCCTGAACGACCTCTGCCTCGTTCTTGAGCTGCTCGCTCATCAGATCCGCCCGGAGTTGGGCGTGTGAGGCGCGGGCCTGGGGAGTCCGGCTCAGCGCCTGATTGGCGAGCGTGGCGAGGATCAGCAGGATGCCCCCCGCCACCGCCATGATCCCCAGCCACGGATGGAAGATGAAGATCGCCGCAATGAAAATGGGCGTCCACGGCATGTCGAAGACGGACATGAGAACCGGTGACGTCATCAGCCGTTGCACGGATTCAAGGTGTCTGAGGCCCATGGCCTTCTGCGGGTTCGGGTCAATCGCACTCCGCCGCAGCACGGCCGAAAAGACGCGCCTGTCGAGGCGCGACTGAAACCGCGCCCCCACCCGCGCCATCACGCGCCCGCGGGCATAGTCCAGAAGCCCCATCATCCCGTAGAGGAACAGCACAAGCACCGAGAGCGCGATCAGTGTCTCCTCCGACCGCGAGCCAATGACCCGGTCATAGACCTGCAGCATGTAAAGAGGCCCGGTCAGCATCAGCATGTTCACAAAGAAGCTGAAGATGCCCACGAACCAGTAAAGGGGTCGGCTTTCGCGGCGGGCGGCGCGGAGCTCTTCAGCCCCGGCTTTTGTATCTGCGTCTTGGATGCGCATGGTCCTGCTGATCGGCTGCTAAAGTTTACGTGAGGGCTATCAAATCTCAACTGTACTCATATGTACTTAACGAGAGCGGAGGTAAGCTAACAACAGCCGCGAGTTGAGCACGGCGATAGGCCGCCCATGGGTGTGGCGCTGCAACGACAGGACTACGAGTATTTTGACCAGATTTATTTCCGCAGCCTTCGCGCTTTTTCTCGCCGGATGTGCGGCAGCCCCCACGGATGATCCTTTGGAAGGCGTGAACCGCGGCGTCCACGCGTTCAACAAGGGCCTCGATACCGTGGCCCTCCGCCCGGTGAGCCTGGCTTACGGGTCCGTCGTGCCCGCGCCCATGCGCCGCGGCGTCGACAACTTTTCCGATAACCTCGGCACGCCCGGTGTGATTGTGAACAATGTCCTGCAGGGCGATCTGGAAAGCGCGGCGGTCAATACGGGGCGGTTTCTGGTGAACTCCACCTTCGGTCTCGGCGGGATCATGGACGCCGCCGAGGAGCTGGGCACGCCAGCGCGTGAGACCGACTTTGGCGAGACCCTCCATGTCTGGGGCGTGGGGGAGGGGGCCTATATGGAGCTTCCCGTCTTCGGCCCCTCCACCAGCCGCGACACGGTGGGCCTTTTCGTGGACATCCTGATTGACCCGCTTGATGCCGTGCTCAAGGAGCCCGAAAGCACCTACCGACTGTCGGCCCGCGTGGGCGAGATCGCCAATACGCGCTACCGCTTCGGCGACACGGTGGACGGGATCCTTTATGACAGTGCCGACAGCTACGCGCAGTCGCGCCTCATCTACTTGCAAAACCGCCGGTTTGAGCTTGGGATTGACGATCCAAGCTCCGCCCTCGGCCCGGCAGACACCGAGGGGAGCCTCTATGACGACCTCTACTTTGAGTAAGCTCAATCGTCGGGGGGTCCTGGCGGGCCTTCTGGCTTTTGCCGGCACCCCCCTGCTTGCCCTCACAGGACGGGAGGCGGAGGCGCTGGTGGGCGGGCTCGTGGGCGACATCAACGCCACCATCGCGTCCGGCAAATCCGAGGCAGCGATGATCCGCGATTTTGCGCAGATCTTTGGACGCTACGGGGATGTGCCTGCGATTGCCCGCTCCGCACTGGGGCCCACCGCCCGGTCGCTGAGCTCTGCAGAGCTCAGCGCCTACACCCGAGCCTTCCAGGGCTACATCGGGCGCAAATACGGGCGCCGCTTCCGCGAGTTCATTGGGGGGCGCATCGAAGTGAATGGCGCGCGCGAGGCGGGGCGTTTCTATGAGGTCTCCACCACCGCATTCCTGCGCGGCGAAAGCCCGTTCGAGGTGACGTTCATTGTCTCCGACCGCTCCGGGCAGGACAGGTTTGTGAACATGCTCATCGAGGGCGTGAACCTGCTTGCCACGGAACGGGTGGAGATCACGGCCCTCCTCGACCGCAATCGCGGCAACGTGCAGGGCCTCATCAATGATCTCGAGCGTGCGGGGTGAGGTCGGGAACGAGGGGCTCTGCCCCTCGCGCTCCCCGAAGTACGGAGCACAAAGAAAACCGGAGCTCGCTTCCCCCTGACGTCCGTCCACTCAAGCACCAAGGTTCGGGGCCCGAGACACGCGCTCTGTCGCGAGCCAGACGCTTACAGTCCTTGTTTTCTTTGTGCCTTGTACTTCCCCCGGAGGGTCCGCCCGCTGTCCCTTGGGAATGACGTCGCAGGTGAAGACCTGAAGGCTCAGCCGTCGCCGAAAATCGAGCGCAGGACGTCGAGGATCACCCCCTCTACCGGGTCGGTGGCGGGCTGGCCCTGGGCGGGGGGAGCAGGCGTGGGTGAGGGTGCCTCGACCCGGCGCGCCATGGGCAAGGGCGGCGGCGGCACTGCACCGTGGACGCGGGCCATGGTCTCCCGCCAGATGTCTGCCGGCAGCCCGGATCCCGTCACGCCGGTCAGGGGGCGGTTGTCGTCGTAGCCCATCCAGACGCCTGCCACGTAATCAGATGTAAACCCGATGAACCACGCATCGCGCGCCGCCTGCGTCGTGCCGGTCTTGCCGGCGATCTCGTAGCCGTCAATCGCCGCCCGCCCGCCCGAGCCCTGACGGACGACCGCGTTCATCATGTACATGAGCTTGGCGGCGGCCTCCTCCTGGATGACGCGCTCCCCGATGCCGCCCCCGGTGCCCATGAGCGGCTCCTCATCGCCCAGGAGGCGCAGTTCAACCAGACCGTAAGGCGTCACCGACGAGCCGCCGTTCAGGATCCCGGCATAGGCCCCGGTCATCTCAAGGAGGGTCGATTCGGAGGCCCCGAGGGCCAGCGCCGGACCGCCGGCGAGTTCTGAATTGATCCCGAAATCGGCTGCAACGCGACGAACGAGATCCCGCCCGAGGCTCTCTGAAATCTTAACCGCCGGTATGTTGAGTGAGCGCGCCAGCGCCTCGGTGAGCGTCACGCGACCGGCATATTCGTTGTTATAGTTTGCGGGGGCGTAGGTGCCGGATCCCGGCACCTCGATGGACCAGGGCTCGTCCACGACCGTGTCGAGCGGGCCGTAGCCCAGCTCCATCGCGGTGGCGTAGACGAACGGTTTGAACGTCGAACCCGTCTGCCGGTTGGCCTGCGTGGCCCGGTTGAACGCCCCGTTCACGCGCAGGTCGCGGCCACCGACCATGGCGCGCACGGCACCGTCGGCGCTCATGACGATGATCGCGGCCTCTGCTTCCGAGCCTTCGCGGACCTTCGTGTCGAAAATGTAGGTCAGCGCCTCTTCTGCGGCGGCCTGAATGCGCGGATCGAAGGTCGTCCGCAGGATCACGTCTTCGGTCGTGTCGCGGGTGAAGAACTCCGGCCCCGAGGCCATCACCCAATCCGCGAAGTAGCCCCCGACACGGGCCGCCGCAGCGCGGCTGAGCGTTGCGGGGTTCGCCTGTGCCTGCCGCGCCTCTGCGTCGCTCAGATACCCCTGTTCCTCCATCAGGCGCACGACGGTCGCCGCCCGGGCCTGACTGCGCTCCAGGTTGTTGGTCGGCGCATACCGCGTGGGCGCAACGAGGAGCCCGGCAAGCATCGCAGCCTCCGCCGGCGTCGCCTCAGCGGCGGGTTTGCCGAAGTAACGCTGCGTGGCGGCCTCGAACCCCCGGGCGGTAGAGCCCAGGAAGGCGCGGTTGAGGTAGATCGTGAGGATCTCGTCCTTGGTGTACTTGATCTCCATCCCCAGCGCGTAGATCGCCTCCCGCGCCTTGCGGGCGATGGAGCCCTCGCGGCAATCCCGTTCATAGGCGGCCTCGGAGGGCCATTCCTCCGGGTCGTAGGGGACACCGAGGCAGATGAGCTTTGCCGTCTGCTGGGTCAGCGTCGAACCGCCATGGCCCGACAGCGGTCCGCGCCCCTCGCGCAGGTTGATGCGAATGGCCGACGCGATGCCGCGGGGCGACAGACCCAGATGGCTGTGGAACCGTTTGTCTTCGGTGGCGATGACGGCATTGCGGATATGTTCCGAGACGTCCTCGGCCTGCACGATGCCGCCGAACTGATCGCCGCGCCAGGCGAAGGTCTCGCCGTCGCGGTCCAGCATCGTGACAGACCCGCGCGCGCGCTGGTCAGCAAAGGCCTCAGCGTCGGGAAGGGTGAGCGCCACGTAGAGAGCTGCGAGGCCGATCATGGCGACAGTCAGGGCAGCCCCGCGCCACGCAACCGACCAGATGAGGCCGCCGACCCATCGCAGGAGACGCGTATACCAGGGACGCTTCTTGGCAGGCGCGGCACGGCGCTTGCGCACGCGCTTTTTGGGCGCTGCCTTGGACGGGTAGCGCCGATCCGCCACAAGCGTCTTGCCTGGCGGCCGTTTGGCTTTTGTCGTTCTGCTCATCGCGATGGCTCTCCGGCCGCTCGAGGGCCAATTTAGGCAAATTCCCGCCCGATGTAACGGGGCGATTGGGGCTCACGCGTGATTTCTTATTCTGCCTATTCCGCGGGCAATGATTAGAATTTGTGCAAAAAACGACTCCACTTGCCTCTTCGTCGCCGCGTCCGCGCCGCGCTTCGCTTGAAAAAGAGGCACCTTGCGGCCCCTCTCGCGCAAGCCCCCGCCGGACCACGCTGCTGCGGCGGGCGCAGACCGTGAACTATGGAAGGGACAGACACGTGAAACTCATCATAGCAGCCATCAAGCCGTTCAAACTCGAGGAGGTGCGCGAGGCACTGACCGGGCTTGGCGTGCGCGGCATGATGGTGACCGAGATCAAGGGCTTCGGCTCACAATCGGGCCACACGGAAATCTATCGCGGGGCCGAATACGCCGTGAATTTCGTGCCGAAGGTCAAGCTCGAGATCGTCGTGGCAGACGCCATGGCCGAGCAGGTCGTGGATACGATCGCCAAGACCGCCAAGACCGACAAGATCGGCGACGGCACGATCTTCACGCTCGACGTCGAAGGCGCGCTCCGCGTCCGTACCGGCGAAACCAACGACGACGCGCTCTGATCGCGCTTACCAATCAGGGACAAACCTATGAAATTTACCAAGATCCTCCCTCTTGCGGTCGCGGCGATCCTGCTGCCGACGCTGGGCTATGCTCAGGAGGAGGCCGCGCCCTCCTTCGATGAGATCGGCCCGTATATCATGACGACCCTGCTATTCTGCATGGCAGGTTTCCTCGTCTTCTTCATGGCTGCCGGTTTTGCCATGCTCGAAGGCGGTCTCGTGCGCTCCAAGAACGTCACGATGCAGATGACCAAGAACATCGCGCTCTACTCCATTGCCGCGATCATGTACTGGCTCATCGGCTTCAACACGATGTATCCGGGTGACTTTAACGGCTATTTCGCCATCGGCGGCATGACCGTTCTGGACCCCGTTGGTGTTGCGGCTGCGGATGCGGCGCTCGACTACGCCTCCATGGGCTCCGACTTCTTCTTCCAGCTTGTCTTTGTGGCGGCCACGGCCTCCATCGTGTCGGGTGCGCTGGCAGAGCGGATTAAGCTCTGGCCGTTCCTCATCTTCGTGGTGATCCTGACGGGCCTCATGTACCCGATCTCCGGCTCCTGGCAGTGGGGCGGTGGCTGGCTGTCCGAGATGGGCTTCTCCGACTTCGCGGGCTCCACCGTTGTGCACTCCGTGGGTGGTTGGGCTGCTCTGGCCGGTGCCATCGTGCTCGGTCCGCGCCTTGGCAAGTACAAGGACGGCAAGGTCCAGCCGATGCCCGGATCGAACCTCGCCCTGGCGACGCTCGGGACGTTCATCCTGTGGCTCGGCTGGTTCGGGTTCAATGGCGGCTCGCAGCTTGCCATGGGAACGGTGGGTGACGTGTCTGACGTGTCGCGCATCTTTGCCAACACGAACATGGCCGCAGCCTCCGGCGCCGTCGCAGCGCTGATCCTGACGCAGGTGCTCTATGGCAAGCCGGACCTCACCATGGTGCTGAACGGTGCGCTGGCGGGTCTCGTGTCCATCACCGCAGAGCCGCTCGCCCCGTCGCTCGGCCTCGCGCTGATGATCGGTGCTGTGGGTGGCGTCATCGTGGTCTTCACGGTGCCTCTGCTCGACAAACTGAAAATCGACGACGTTGTCGGCGCTATCCCAGTCCACCTCTTCGCAGGCATCTGGGGCACGCTGATCGTGGCATGGACAAACTCGGATGCGAGTTTGATCACGCAGGCGATCGGCGTCGGCGCTGTCGGCGTGTTCGTCACCGCAGCGAGCCTCGTCGTCTTCCTGGTGCTGTCCATCATCGGACTGCGTCCATCTGAAGAGGACGAGGTCGGTGGTCTCGACAAAGCCGAGATCGGCCTCGAAGCCTACCCAGAGTTTGGTTCCGGGAGCCAGCGTATCTAACGCAGCACCCAACCATTTCGGCCCGGATCCCGCCTCCTCTTCCCAGGGTGGATCCGGTAAACTTAAGCCCGG
>JBCDGS010000049.1:0-21003 GCA_038751055.1 Pseudomonadota bacterium
CGACATCGACGAAGTTGTGCTTGTCGGCGGTATGACGCGGATGCCGAAGGTTATCGAAGAGGTGACGAAGTTCTTCGGCAAGGAGCCGAACAAGGGCGTGAACCCGGATGAGGTTGTGGCGATGGGCGCTGCGATCCAGGCAGGCGTGTTGCAGGGGGATGTGAAGGATGTGGTCCTCCTCGACGTCACACCCCTGTCGCTCGGCATTGAAACGCTCGGTGGCGTCTTCACGCGCCTTATCGACCGCAACACTACGATCCCGACCAAAAAGAGCCAGATCTTCTCCACCGCCGAAGACAATCAGAACGCCGTGACGATCCGGGTCTTCCAGGGTGAGCGCGAGATGGCGCAGGACAACAAGATGCTGGGTGCCTTCAACCTCGAAGACATCCCGCCCGCGCCGCGCGGTATTCCGCAGATCGAGGTGACCTTTGACATCGACGCCAACGGCATCGTGTCCGTGGGCGCCGCCGACAAGGGCACCGGCAAGGAACAGAAGATCACGATCCAGGCTTCCGGTGGCCTCTCGGACGCGGATATTGAGAAGATGGTCCAGGACGCCGAGGAGAACGCGGAGGCAGACAAGAACCGCCGCGAGCTCGTGGAAGCCAAGAACCAGGCCGAATCGCTCATCCACTCCACGGAGAAATCCATGGAAGAGCATTCCGACAAGGTCGATCCGACCACGATCGAGGCCATTGAGCTGGCTATTGCCGCGCTCAAGGATGACCTCGAGGGTGAGGATGCGGGCAAGATAAAAGGCGGCATCCAGAACGTGACCGAGGCGGCCATGAAGCTGGGTGAAGCGATCTACAAGGCCTCTCAGGAAGGCGAAGCTGCCGGTGATGGCGAAGAGCCGGAAGATGGCGGGCGCGGCGTGGACGACGACATCGTCGACGCGGACTTCGAAGATTTGGGCGACGACAAGCGCTAGGGTGCGCGTGTCTTGCCAGGCGAACCACTGGGGCGGGCCGCGCGCTCGCCTCATGTTCGTTTATGGAGGGCTTTAGATGTCCAAACGTGATTACTACGACACGCTCGGGGTCTCCAAGGGCGCGCCGGCCGATGAGATCAAGAAGGCCTACCGCCGGAAGGCGAAGGAGCTTCACCCCGACCGGAATTCGGATAACCCGAACGCAGAGGCCCAGTTCAAGGAAGTGAACGAGGCTTATGACGTCCTGAAGGACGCCGATAAGAAGGCGGCCTATGATCGCTTTGGCCATGCGGCCTTCGAGGGTGGCATGGGCGGCGGCGGTGGTCGTTCGGGCGGCGGGCAGGGTGACTTTGCGAGCGCGTTCTCAGACGTGTTTGACGATCTCTTCGGCGACTTCATGGGCGGTGGTCGCGGCGGTGGTGGCCGTCGCGCTGCGCGCGGATCGGACCTGCGTTACAACCATCGCATCGATCTCGAAGACGCCGTTGAAGGGCTGTCGAAGACGATCAATGTTACTACGTCTGTGGAATGCACCGCCAGCAACGGCACCGGCGCTGAAGGCGGCAGTGAACCTGTGACCTGCCCGACATGCTCGGGCCTGGGAAAGGTTCGGGCACAGCAGGGCTTTTTTACGGTGGAGCGCACGTGCCCCACTTGCAGCGGCATGGGGCAGATCATTCAGAACCCGTGCCGCGTCTGCGGCGGTTCCGGTCGGGTCGAGAAGGACCGCGCGCTGTCGGTGAACATTCCGGCCGGTGTCGAAACCGGCACGCGGATCCGGCTTGCCGGCGAAGGCGAAGCGGGGATGCGCGGCGGCCCGTCGGGGGATCTGTATATCTTCATCGAAGTGGCCGACCATCCGATCTTTCAGCGTGAAGGGTCAGAGCTTTTCTGCCGGGTGCCGGTGTCCATGACGTCGGCGGCCATGGGCGGCGACATCGAAGTGCCGACCATTGACGGCGGTCGCAGCCGCGTGAAGATCCCATCCGGCTCCCAATCCGGTCGCCAGATGCGTCTGCGCGGGAAAGGCATGCCCGCCCTGCGTGGCGGCGGCGTGGGCGACATGTTCATCGAGCTCGCCGTGGAGACGCCGGTGAACCTCACCTCGCGCCAGAAGGAGCTGTTGCGGGAGTTTGAGGCGCTGAGCGAGGAAAACAACCCGGAAAGCTCGAGTTTCCTGAACTCCGTTAGGGGATTCTGGGAGAAAATGAAAGGGTAGCAGTGCGGTGGACGGCGCGGCCCCGCTGTTCATCGCCTCTCTCGAACGCATGGCATTCGGCCATTCACCCCGACTTCGCAATCGCTCGGATCGTGGGGAGGGCCTTTGCGCACCACGGTGGCCCATCGACAGAGAGGGACCCGACCGAGGGGTTGGGTGCCTCCGGCGGGAGTATTTGAGAACGAAAGAAAGGCCCGGTTAAGAGCGCGTTAACCTGAATCGGGTGGTCTGGCGCCATGGGTCAGTTTTCCGAACAACCGCTTCCTTTCGCCCTCGACGAGGTAGAGCCTGTGCAGGGCAAGGCGCCGTCCTACCTGCGCGATCACAGGGCACGTCTGCGGGAGAGGTTCATGGCGGGCGGCGCGGACGCCCTGCCAGACTACGAGCTCCTTGAGCTGGTTCTGTTCCGCGCGATCCCGCGTCAGGATGTGAAGCCACTGGCACGGGCTCTTCTCGAGACCTTTGGTGACTTCAATCGCGTCGTGTCTGCCGCACCGGAGCGTTTGAACGCCGTCAGGGGCGTGGGTGATGCGGTCGTCACGGAGCTGAAGATCGTGGAAGCAGCGGCGCACAGGCTCGCGCGGGCAAAGGTTTTGCGCCGGCCCGTTCTGTCATCCTGGGATCAGCTTGTAGACTACTGCCACACCGCCATGGCCCACCGCGCGACAGAGCAGTTCCGCGTCCTATATCTCGACCGCAAGAACAACCTAGTGGCCGATGAGCCGCAGGGCGAGGGGACCGTTGACCACGTGCCCGTCTACCCGCGAGAGGTGGTCAAACGAGCCCTTGAGCACGATGCCTCGGCGCTCATTCTCGTGCACAATCACCCATCCGGAGATCCCACGCCGTCGGAGGCGGACATAACGATGACCCATCAAATCGAGGATGCGGCGCGATCGCTGGGGATCGTGCTGCACGACCACATCATCGTCGGACAAGATCGGGAGCTGTCCTTTCGGTCCGAAGGCTATCTTTAGGGCTCCCGCGATATCCAGACCTCCACACGTCGATTGAGGGACCGCGCCCAGCGAGTGGGACCGCAGGCAATCGGAAAGAGCTCTCCCAGACCCGCGCTTTTCATGTCGATATCGGACGTGTTCGCGGACATTGCGCCCATGACCGCCTGTCGCGCGATGTCGGCGTCGCGCTGGGCCGTGGCGGCGTTTCTGGAGGCCGCACCGGCGGCCCCTGTCAGGCCCAGAAAAAGAAGTGTGCGGTCATCATACCGGCCGGTATCGAGATGGGCCGCCAAGCCGCGCGCCAAGCCGTCGCTCTCCCGAGTGAGAGCGTCGGCACCCGGTACGACACGGAGGTCGAAGTGAAGCCGCTCGAAACCTTCGAGGCGCGCGAGGGCCGCTTGCAGGTCGGATAGGTCCTGCTCGGCGCTGAGGTCTTGAACAGCGCGGGACAGGCGCTCCCCCTCCTGTGCCAGCGGGGCCGGACGCAGGCGCTGATCGACAAAGCCTGCGCGATCCACGACGCGCTGCGCCTCGGGGCTGCTTGCAAAGGCCAGAAATCCACGGGCGAGTTCGGGCAGTCGTGGCTCCCCTGTATAGGTCCAGAAATGGACGGTGAGCGGAAACGGGGGACGCAGCCCGGCAGCGGGTGGCGCAGACGCGGTGCAGCCGGTGGCCAAACCGATTTCGCGGATCTCTGGTGCCGAAAATGGCTGCAGGGTGAGGAAGAGAGCGCGAGGGCTCTGGGCAAAAGCTTGGGACGCGGCGTCCGCGTTGGCAACCGCGGTCAGTGCCACCCCTTCGCCGCTTACTCCCGCCAGACGACGAAGATCACCGAGCACAGCCTCGATGGCGGATGCTTCGAAGGTCAGGGCAAACGCGGGCGTGTCGGACGCGGCGCGCCCCAAAAACTCTGGCAGGGACAGATCAGCGGCCTGAGCGTAGATGCGGATGTGTTGCCGCGCGATCAGGAGACGGCGGAGGCTCCCACCCAGGTCCCCGAGCCCGGCTTCCCGCAGTGCTGAAACCTCCGACGGGATTGGATGCCGGTCGGCGAGGACGATGTCGGCTTGGTTTTGGCGGAGCGCTTCGAACCCTGCCGCTGTCCCAGGGCCGCGTATCTCGAAAATGCCGAGCGCTTCCCCTTCTCCCGTAAGGAGTTGAAGGCCGACGCCGTCGTCCACGTCCACGGGCAGTGCAGCGAGGCCGCGCGAGCGGGCGAACGCATCCACCAGCGCGGGCATCAGGACCTCTGCCATGAGCGGCGATCCCGTCAGCCGAATGACGGGCGCGGAGCCGGGCAAAGGACAGTCCCCACGGCAGACCACTGTCCCGGCGGCGATTGTCAGGACACCAAAGCGCGTATCCACACGGTACGCATCCCCGTCAAAGCCGAGAAGCGGCCCTGTGACCTCGAAAGAGCCATCGGGAAAGCTGAGCCTTACGGTTTGGGCAAGTGGGGCCGACGCAGCGCTGACACATAAGCAAAGGGCGGTCAGGAAAACCGCCCATCGCTGTGCCATGCTGCAGATCACGCGCGCCCCCATCGAGGCCCCGCGCCCCTAGCCGTTGGTGAGTGTCAGATTCTGAAGGACGTTTTTCAACACCAGATAGTCACCGACCGCTTCACAGGCGGGAACCGCCACTTTCAGGTCGAGGATCTTGATGTCCTCACCGGCGCGCCGCTCCAGCGTTTGGGCTTCGATCTCGGTCGCGCAGTTGGTCGGTGTGATCTCGGCCTCCACGCTGAGCTCGACGTCTTTTGACGCCGCGTTCGCGGGGAAGGTGTAGACCTGAGCAAAGCGCGGGCTCTCGACCCGACCATCGCCTAGGGCGAGGAGGAAGCCGCCATCGCCTGTCGTGGCGCTCGCGGCTGTGCGCGGGGCGTTGTGCCAGACGTGGCCGCTGTCGCCGTAGGTTGCGCCGCCTTCCATGGCGTGGATCTCGAAGGCACCGTCGCCTGCCCACTGAAGGACCACGCGGTCAAAGTCGGCGAGGCTGGGGACGGTGATCTCTGCCAGGGCGCCGGTGCCGCTGCCGAAGGCTGCGATGAAGAGCGCGCTTTCGTTCAGAGCGGCCGCAAAGAGCGAGGCCTGCCCGTCCGCATCGGTGAGGGCAGAGAACATCATGCCCTCGTGATGGATGGTGACGGCCTCATTGGTGTTGCACGGTGCTGTGATGCTAAGCTCAACGAGCGCTGCGTCCCGGACGTCCGCGGCCATCGTCGGTTCGCAGTTGGCGTCAGTGCCTGCGGCATCGTTGGATACGGCTGCGGGAATGAGACGCGCCTGCGGGCGCAGGTCGGAGCGGAGCGCAAGGTCGGCCACCGCCATGTCCGGCAATGCCGCGGCAGAGGTGTCAATCACCGCCGGTGTATCAATGGGAGATGTCGGCGCGGAACCTGGCGCCGGGATTGCCATTGGCATGGCGCCGGCATGCGTCAGCGAGGCCTCCGCATTCTCGTTCTGCATGAAGAACCCAACACCCATGGCTACGGCAAACGTGCCGCTGACCATGACGACCTTTCGCCCGGTGCTCGCACCGGGAAGTGAAGTATTCAGAGCCATTACCCTCGCCCCTTTCTCGTCACGGAAGTTAATGATCCGTGAATCTGGCGGACCTGCGCCATGATCGGGGCGAAGACGGGAAAGTTCTGTGCCGAGCCCGCGACAGCGAAACGGCGCAAACGGGGCGGAATTTGGGCGCTAGGCTAGTAAGAGCCGTGGCAGTGCTTGAACTTCTTTCCGGAGCCGCACGGACATTGATCGTTGCGGCCCGGGGTGCCCCAGCCCTTCTGATCGCCGTCGCCTGCGCCCTCGGCCGCTGCGACGGGCACGGCGGCGGCCGCAGGTGCGGCAGCCCCTGCAGACGCCTTCTGCGCGGCTGCGGCCGCTTCTTGCATCTGACGCTGGCGTTCCTGGAACTGGGCGATAAGGGCTTTCTGCTCCTCCTCCGTCATGGGACGGGCAAGGGCGAGCTGGCGCGTGACTTCCTCCCGCAGGCTATCAAGCAGCCCCTCGAAGAGTTGGAAGGCCTCGGACTTGTATTCATTGAGCGGGTCGCGCTGGGCGTATCCCCGGAACCCGACCACCGACCGTAGATGTTCAAGCGTCAGAAGATGCTCACGCCACTTGCGGTCAATCGTCTGCAAAAGGACCTGCTTTTCGATGGAGCGCATGTTCTCGGGGCCGAAGTCGATGGCCTTTTTGGCCATCATCTCGTCAGAGGCGTTCTCCAGCCGCTCCAGCAGGACGTCATCATCGACGCCGTCTTCGGCTGCCCAGTCGATGACGGGCACATCAAGGCCGAGCTTTTCGATCACCTCGGCGTATAGCTTTTCCGTCTCCCACTGATCGGCATAGGCCCCTTTGGGCATGTAGGCGGAGACCAGATCCTCGATCACCTGATGGCGCATGTCGGCCGTGATCTCGGACAGGTCCTCGGCCTCCATGATCTCCAGCCGTTGCCCGAAAATGACCTTGCGCTGGTCGTTCATGACGTCGTCGAACTTCAAAAGCTGCTTGCGGATGTCGAAGTTGCGGCCTTCGACCTTGGCCTGCGCGCGCTCAAGCGACTTGTTGACCCAAGGGTGGACGATGGCCTCGCCCTCTTTCATGCCAAGGCCGCTGAGCACTTTCTCCAACCGCTCGGAGCCGAAGATGCGCATGAGATCGTCGTCAAGCGACAGGAAGAAGGAGGACCGGCCCGGATCGCCCTGACGGCCAGAGCGCCCGCGAAGCTGGTTGTCGATGCGGCGGCTCTCGTGCCGCTCGGTGGCGAGGACGTAGAGGCCCCCGGCATCCTTCACCTGCGCTTCGGCAGCGGTGGTTTCTTCTTCGATCCGCGCACGGATCACGTCAACGTCCCCTTCTGGATCGGCTGCGATGGCTTCCATGACTTTGAATTCGACATTGCCGCCCAGCTTAATGTCCGTGCCCCGGCCCGCCATGTTGGTGGCGATGGTGACGGCGCCCGGCTTGCCGGCATCGGCGACGATCTGCGCCTCCTGCTCGTGCTGGCGCGCGTTCAGCACGTTGTGCTCAATGCCCGCCTTCTTGAGGAGCATCGACAAGGCTTCGGACTTTTCGATGGACGTCGTGCCGACAAGGACGGGCTGCCCCTTCTCATTCGCCTTCTTGATGCTGTCTGCAATGGCCGCGAATTTCTCGGCCTGCGTTCGGTAGACCTGATCGTGCTCATCGGCCCGCGCGACGGGCTTGTTCGTAGGCACTTCCACGACGCCAAGACCGTAGATCTGGCCGAATTCCTCTTCCTCGGTCTTCGCGGTCCCGGTCATCCCGGCGAGCTTGCCATAGAGCCGGAAGTAGTTCTGGAACGTCACGGAGGCTAGGGTCACATTCTCGGGCTTGATGGCGACGCCTTCCTTCGCCTCGATGGCCTGATGCAGCCCGTCGGACAAGCGGCGGCCGGTCATCATACGGCCCGTGAACTCATCAATCAGGACCACGTCATCGCCGCGCACGATGTAGTCCTTGTCTTTCGTAAAGAGCTTATGCGCCCGCAGGCCCTGGTTCACATGGTGCACGATGGTCGTGCTCTCGGGATCATAAAGCGACTGGCCTTCGGGCAGGATCCCGCGGGCGAGAAGGTTCTCTTCCAGCCATTCGTTGCCTTCGTCCGTGAACGTCACCTGACGTGTCTTTTCATCGAGGGAGAAATGCTCCTCGGCGATCTCGGGGATCACGCGGTCGATGGTGATATATAGCTCACTGCGATCTTCGGCCGGACCAGAGATGACGAGCGGCGTTCGCGCCTCGTCGATGAGGATCGAATCCACCTCGTCCACGATGGCAAAGTTGTGCCCGCGCTGACGCATGTTCTTGACGTCGGTTTCCATGTTGTCGCGCAGGTAGTCAAAGCCAAGCTCGTTGTTGGTCGCGTAGGTGATGTCGGCGCGGTACGCCTCCACCTTCTCGGCAGGGTCCTGATCTGGATAGACCGCGCCCGTCTTGAGACCGAGCTGCGCAAAGACCTTGCCCATCCATTCCGCGTCACGGCGCACGAGGTAGTCGTTGACCGTCACGATGTGCACGCCCTTGCCTGAAAGCGCGTTCAGATAGGCCGGGAACGTGGCTACGAGGGTCTTGCCCTCACCCGTCTTCATCTCTGCGATGTTGCCCTGATGCAGAAAGATCCCGCCCATGAGCTGGACGTCAAACGCGCGAAGGCCCAGCGCCCGCCGGGCCGCTTCCCGGCAATTCGCGAAGGCCTCCGGGATGAGCGCGTCGAGGCTCTCACCGCCCATGGCGCGCTTGGCAAGCGCTTCGGTTTTCTCTTTCAGACCCTCGTCGCTCAGCTTCTCGAACTCGGGTTCAAGTTCGTTGATCTTCGCCACGAGCGGCCGGATTGCCTTGACCTTGCGATCATCAGCGGTCCCGAAGACCTTCTTTGAAAGAGCACCCAATCCGAGCATGTTCCGCCTCGCGCCTCTGGCAACCTTATTGTGAGGGTGGTTCGCTTGCGCCCCGGGTGGCTTCCCGATTATCTGGCGAAAGGCGCAGGGCGCATAGAGCCCCCTCGGGACCACTGAGCGATGTAAGGGCCGTATGGAAGGGTGTCAACGCCGCGGGATGCGTGCGAAGGCCCGTGGCGGCGAGAGAGGAATTCAATGAAAAACTACCTGATTTCGGCTGCCCTTGTTGGCATCATGGCTTTGCCTGCCAGCGCGCAGGACGCCGGGCCCGATACTGTCGTCGCCACCGTGAACGGCGAGACGATCACGATCACGCACATCCTCGATATTCAGCGCCAGTTGCCGCCCGAATATCAGAACCTGGATGACGCAACGCTCTTCAACGGTATCCGCCAGCAGCTTATCCAGCAGCGGGTGCTTGCGGCCGCGCTAGAGACACGCCCGGACTGGCTGGATGAAGCGATTGAGAACCAGACCGCGTCCATCCTCGCCGGGATCAAGATCAGTCAGCTGGGCGATACCCCGGTCTCGGAAGAGGCGATCCAGGCCGCATATGATGAACAGTTCTCCGAGTTTGAAGGCGCGCAGGAGTTCAATGCGTCTCACATCCTCGTCGAGACGGAGGAAGAAGCGCAAAGCCTGATCGAGCAGCTCGAAGGTGGCGCGGAGTTTGCCGCCCTGGCTCAGGAATTCTCCACCGGGCCATCGGGGCCACGCGGCGGGGAGCTGGGCTGGTTCGGTCAGGGCATGATGGTGCCCCCCTTCGAAGCCGCTGTCATGGAGCTTGAGGTCGGCGGCGTGTCCCCCCCGATTGAGACACAGTTCGGCTGGCACGTGGTGACGCTGAACGACACACGGACCACCGAACCACCATCCCTCGACGATGTCAGGGCTGACATTGAAGGCCAGCTTGCCTCGGCAGCCCTGCAGGAGGCGATGACAGCCCTGACAGAGGCCGCAGAAGTCGACCTTGTCGAGGACATCGACCCGAGCGTCCTGAGCACGATCGAGATCTTCAACGAATGACGCTACCTGTCTCGCCCCTTGCCCCGCCAGCGGGGTTTCCGGACATGCCGCCAGTCAAGGGCGTGCGCTTCGCCACCGCCGCAGCGGGGGTAAAGTATGAAGGGCGCGAGGACGTCATGCTCGCCGTGATGGACGCCGCCACGGTGGCGGGTGTCTTCACCAGGTCGGCGACACGGTCTGCGCCCGTCCTCGATTGTCAGGCAAAGCTGTCTGCTGAACACGGGCCGGCGGCGTTCCTGGTGAATTCCGGAAACTCCAACGCGTTCACGGGGCGGGCGGGCGATGCCTCCGTCGCCGCTTTGTGCAGCGCCGTGAGCGAGGCAACAGCCATTCCAGCCGGGCGCGTTTTCACCGCGTCAACGGGCGTCATCGGCGAGAGGCTGCCCCACGACCGGATCATCGCGTGCCTGACGGGCATGGCAGATGCCGTTGCCGAGTATCCGCTGGAACCCGCCGCACGGGCGATCATGACCACGGACACCTTTCCGAAGGGTGCCCACGCGCAAGTCTCGATCGCCGGTGAGACAATCACCATCGCAGGCTTCGCGAAGGGGTCCGGCATGATCGCGCCGGATATGGCAACCATGCTGGTCTACCTCTTCACGGACGCGGCCTACGAGGGCGAGGCACTGCAAGACCTCCTCTCTGCGCTCACGGATAAAACGTTCAACTGCATCACGGTGGACAGTGATACCTCGACCTCCGACACGTTGATGCTGGCGGCCACCGGAGCGTCCGGCGTGGACGCGACGGGAGACGCCGCGTTTGCGGACGCCCTCGAAGGCGTCATGCACGATCTTTCACATCAGGTGGTCCGCGACGGCGAAGGCGCGACCAAATTCGTCCAGATCACCTGTACAGGCGCGGACAGCGATGCGGATGCCAAAAGGGTCGCCATGGCCATCGCCAACAGCCCCCTCGTCAAGACGGCCATCGCGGGGGAAGATCCCAATTGGGGCCGCATCGTCATGGCCGTGGGCAAGTCCGGCGCAAAGGCAGACCGCGACAAGCTCGGTATCCTATTCGGAGCGATCCGGGTCGCAGAACACGGCTGGGTCGCTGAGAGCTATACCGAGGCATCCGGCGCGGAGTACATGAGGCGCGACGAAATCGAGATCACAGTCGAACTGGGTATCGGCGAGGCGTCCGCAACCGTCTGGACCTGCGACCTCACCCATCAATACATCACGATCAACGCGGACTACCGCTCATGAAAGTGGTTCTGGTGTCTGCGGTGGCGCTCATTGATGTCGACGGGCGCGTCCTCCTCGCGCAACGGCCAGAGGGTAAGAGCATGGCCGGTCTGTGGGAGTTCCCGGGCGGAAAGGTCGAATCGGGCGAAACCCCGGAAGCCGCCCTGATCCGAGAGCTCCACGAAGAGCTTGGGATCGGCACGTGGCAAAGCTGCCTCGCCCCGCTCACCTTCGCGAGCCACGCATATGATGACTTTCACCTGTTGATGCCGCTATTCGCCTGTCGAAAATGGGAGGGCATCCCCCAGTCGAAAGAGGGTCAGCGCCTCAAATGGGTGCGCGGCGCGCAGCTTCGCGATTACCCGATGCCCGCAGCAGACATTCCATTGATCCCGCCACTGCGCGAAATATTGTGAGGTTTTAAGTCAGTGATCTGGAATATTCTGAATTAGCCATATATAGTGACTCGTGGTAGCAAGTTCCGCCGTTAAAATGTGCGAAATGAAAACGATTAATCGCGCTGGGGGGAAACAGGCGAATGATCAGAACCATCACAGTTGGATCCACGATCTCAATTCAGGGCACCTTCGTGCGCAATCTCGGGAATGGGCAGATTGAAGTGCGCGTAGGCCAGCAAGTTTTCACAGGCCGACCGGTTTCCGCGAGCGCGTGAACCAATCGGCCTGAGTTAACCGGCACGTCCCTAAACCAGAGCGCGGCTTAGTCGAGCGAACGCTCGACTTCCTCGCGCTCGAAGATCTCAATGACATCCGCAGGGCGGATATCGTCGTAGTTCTCGAATGCCATGCCGCATTCCTGACCGGACTGAACCTCTGCCACCTCATCCTTGAAGCGCTTGAGCGTCTTGAGCGTGCCTTCGTGGATCACCACGTTGTCCCGCAGCAAACGCACGCCAGCGGACCGACGCGCGACGCCCTCGGTCACGAGGCAACCAGCGACCTTGCCGACCCCGGACACCTTGAAGACTTCCTTGATCTCGGCGTAACCGATGAACTTTTCGCGGATCTCGGCAGAGAGAAGGCCAGAGGCCGCATCACGAACGTCGTCCACAAGGTCATAGATCACGGAGTAATACCGGATCTCCACGCCCTTCTGGTTTGCCGTATTGCGCGCGGAGGCATTGGCCCGGACGTTGAAGCCGAAAACAGGCGCGCCAGACGCCTCGGCCAGACCAATATCCGTTTCAGTAATCGCGCCGACGCCGGAATGAAGCACGCGGACACGCACCTCGTCGTTGCCGATCTTCTCCATCGCCTGAACGATGGCTTCCGCAGAGCCCTGCACGTCGGCCTTCACGAGAATGGGAAGCTCTTCCACGTTCTCGTCTTCCTTGGCCTTCTGCATGAGCTGCTCGAGCGTCGTCGCCGCACCCGCCGCCGCGCGTTTGTCCTTGGCGGCCTGAATACGGTAATCAGCAATCTCGCGGGCTTCTGCCTCGGTCTTCACGACGTTGAGGACGTCGCCGGCCTCCGGCGTACCGTTGAGCCCGAGGACCTCCACGGGCACCGACGGCCCCGCTTCCTTCACGCGGTCACCTTTGTCATTCACGAGCGCGCGGACTTTACCCCACTGCTCGCCTACGACGAAGATATCACCCTGTTTGAGCGTCCCGTTCTGCACGAGAACGGTCGCCACCGGGCCCCGGCCCACGTCAAGCTGGGCTTCGATGACGGCACCAGATGCCGCGCGCTCCGGATTGGCCTTCAATTCGAGGATTTCCGCCTGGAGCGCGATGGCTTCGAGAAGGCTATCGAGACCCTGACCGGACTGCGCCGACACCTCGACGTCCTGCACTTCACCGGACATCTCTTCCACGATCACTTCGTGTTGCAGGAGGTCCGTGCGCACCTTTGTTGGGTCCGCCGCAGGCAAATCGATCTTGTTGATCGCCACGATCATCGGCACCTCGGCGGCTTTGGCGTGGTTAATCGCCTCCACCGTCTGCGGCATGACCGCGTCATCTGCGGCGACGACAAGCACCACGATATCGGTCACCTGCGCACCGCGGGCACGCATGGAGGTGAACGCCGCGTGGCCTGGCGTATCGAGGAAGGTCAGCGCCTTCCCGTCCTGATCGACCTGATAGGCACCGATATGCTGCGTGATGCCGCCAGCTTCACCTGCCACGACGCGGGCATTGCGGATTGCATCGAGGAGCGACGTCTTACCGTGGTCAACGTGGCCCATGATCGTGATGACAGGCGCGCGGTCCTGGAGGTCCTCTTGCTTGTCTTCGACCTGATCGATGGCCTGTTCCACATCCGAATCGCTGACGCGAGACATCTTGTGTCCGAATTCCTCGACGATCAGCTCTGCAGTGTCCTGATCAATGGTCTGGTTCTGCGTCACCATCATGCCCATCTGCATGAGGGATTTCACGACATCAGGCACACGCTCCGCCATGCGGTTAGCAAGCTCGGACACGACGATGGCCTCGGGCACTTTCACATCGCGCACGACCTTTTCGCGCTCGACGCTTCCGCCCATCGCCTTTTGCCGCGCACGCTCCTGCTTGCGCTTCATGGCTGCCATGGAGCGTTGACGCCCGCCGTCGCCACCACTGAGCGCCTGGTTCAGCGTCAGCTTGCCAGAGCGGCGGTTGTCGTCTCGGCCACCTTTGCCGCGCCGGTCGTCCTCCTTGCGGGGGGCTTCGCGGGCGGGCTCCTTGCGGCCGGATTGCTTGCGCTCTTCCTGAGCGGGCGCAGGGGTAGGTTCGGCGGCGCGGCGCGCGGCAACCTCGGCCTCACGCTTCTTACGCTCGTCTTCCTCGGCTTTCGCCTTCAGGGCTTCCACGCGCTCTTTTTCTTCGCGCTCCTTGGCCTCCGCCTCATCGCGGCGGCGCTGACGTTCGGCAGCCCGTTCTTCTTCTTCAGCTTTGCGCTTGGCGGCGTCTTCGGCCTCGCGCGCCTTGGCAGCCTGAAGCGCCTTCATCCGGCGCTCCATCTCCGCATCGGAAATGCCGGAAGGGCGGCGCGAGGGGTCACCCGCCGGTGCCGCGGTCGCCGAGGTTTTCGGCGTACCCGGCTTGGGGACGACAACGCGCTTGCGCTTCGTCTCGACCACAACATTCTTGGTCCGGCCATGGCTGAAGCTTTGCTTTACGTTCCCGGGGCGGCCTCCACGACCACCACCAAGCCCCAGCGTTTTCTTGCCGTCACTATCGCTCATTAAGCAATTAATCCTTTCCAGCGCCGGATGCGCCTGGCCCTGTATCTCTCAGGCCCTTCAGTTTCGCGGCTTCCTCTACAACACGCGGTGTGAGTCCGCCAGCCAAGATCGCGCCATGTATCACGCGTGTGCGGCCAAAGGCCATCCCCAGTTCGTCTGCCGTCAGCATGCCAAACCAGCGCGCGCCTTCCGGCGTCCATAGTTTTCCTTTGCCTCGTTCAGACCCGTCAGAGGCCTGAAAGAGGACCTTTACGTTCTGCCCCGCCAGCGCGCCGCGGACCTTCTCGAACCCTGCAAGCGCAAGCCCCGCTTTGCGCGCCATGGCGATAAGGTCCACCACGCGCTTTGTCAGGCCCTTCTCGACAGCATCGATGAGACCATCGGGCACAAGGACCTGCATCTTTGCACCGCGCGAAAAGACCCGCTTTTTTACGGCCTCTTCCAAGGCTGACCTATCCGCCGTGACGTAGTAACCTCGACCGGGCAGCTTGCCGAGGAGATCGGGCACCACGGACCCATCGGGCCCCGTCACGAACCGGATGAGACCGGCCTTGTCACCGGACTGACCCGTCACAAGGCACCGTCGTTCCGGTGCCTCGCGCGTTTTTATGGCACCCCCACGGCCCATGGCGGCGTTACTCCTCTGCCTCCACGGGTTCCTCTTCGGAGGCCGTAGAGGAAACAAGCTCCTCCGGGTCGACCCAGCCAAGGAGAACACGCGCCGTCATGACCATGTCCTGCGCCTCCTCGAGGGAGACGTCGAACTTTTCCAGAAGGCCATCGTCTTTTACACGCTCGCCGTCCACGGTTGTCCACCCGCCTGCGAGTTCCCAATCGGCGCATGTCGCGAAGTCTTCCAGGCTCTTCACGCCATCTTGCGCCAACGCTTCGATCATCTGGGGGCTCAGCCCCTCAAAATCAATGAGCTGTTGCTCGACGCCCAGCGCAATCGCGTTTTCGAGCGCCTTCTTGTTTTGCTCTTCGATGTAGTCGCGGGCGCGGGCCTGAAGCTCCTCGGCGGTGCCTTCGTCAACACCGTCGATGACGAGCAGTTCGTCAAGCTCCACATAGGCGACTTCCTCAAGGTTGGTGAAGCCTTCCGACACCAGCAGCTGCGCAAAGAACTCGTCCAGATCGAGGGTGTCCATGAAGAGCTTGGTGCGCTCTTCGAACTCAGCCTGACGGCGGCGCGACTCCTCTTCTTCCGTCATGATGTCGATATCGAGGTTCGTGAGCTGGCTTGCCAGGCGCACGTTCTGACCACGGCGACCGATGGCGAGGGAGAGCTGCTCCTCGGGCACGACAACTTCAATCCGCTCGGCCTCATCGTCGAGGACGACTTTCGTCACCTCTGCGGGCTGGAGCGCGTTCACGAGGAAGGTCGGCTGATCCTCATTCCACGGAATGATGTCGATCTTCTCGCCCTGAAGCTCGTTCACGACGGCCTGCACGCGGGAGCCGCGCATACCCACGCAAGCGCCCACCGGATCGATACCGCTGTCATAGGAGATGACGGCAATCTTGGCGCGAGACCCCGGATCACGGGCGCAGGCTTTGATCTCGATGATGCCATCGTAGATCTCCGGCACTTCCATCTTGAAGAGCTCCATCATGAATTCCGGCGCCGTACGGCTCAGGAAGATCTGCGGCCCGCGCTGTTCGCGCCGGACGTCCTTGATGTAGCAGCGGATGCGGTCGTTGGGGCGGTAAGCCTCACGGCCGATCTTCTCGTTCCGGCGGAGCGTCGCCTCGCCCCGGCCCACATCCACGATGACGTTGCCGTATTCCTCGCGCTTGACGACGCCGTTGATGATCGTGCCGGCACGGTCCTTGAACTCTTCGAACTGCCGGTCCCGTTCGGCCTCGCGGACCTTCTGCAAGATCACCTGCTTGGCGGACTGGGCCGCGATCCGACCCATATCCACAGGCGGTACTTCATCGATCAACTCATCGGTGAGCTGCACCGCCGAGGATTGGTCCACGCCGTCCATCAGCGCCTTCTCAATCTCGTTGGGATAGCGAAGATAGATCTGGCGAACCTTGAAGGTCTCGCTCTCTTCGGTCTCGGGGTCGAAGACGGTCTTGGTGCCCATGATCGCGAAGAACTCGTCGCCCTGAGCCTTCATGACGTCCTTCGCCTGATCGGGGGTCATGTCGCACTGAAAGCTCTCGATCTCTTCCTGCTCGGTGACGGTACGCACACGGGTAAAGGTCGCGCGGCCGGTCTTGCGGTCGATCTTGACGCGGATGTCCATCTCCGCGCCGTACCGCGACTTGGCCGCCCTGGCGAGCGACTCCTCCATCGCTTCGACCACGAGGCCGGGGTCGATCATCTTCTCCCGCGCGACGGCTTCTGCGGTCTGCAAAAGCTCGAGCTGGTTTGCCGAAGTAATGGCCATCAGGGTTCCTCCGTTCCTTCCACGATGCGTTCGACCGCATCAAATTGCTTCTCATCCACTTGACCCGCGTCCTTGCGCCCCTTGAGGACGTCGCGGATCAGATCATCCGTCAGGACCAGCTTGGCATCGGCCAGCCAGTCGAACTTTAACCCAATCGTGCCTTCCTCGATCTCGATCAGCACGTCATCATCCTCGGTCCCGGAGAGCACACCCTTGAAGCGGCGGCGCCCGTCGATAAGCTCCTCCGTCTCAATCTTGGCGACGTAGCCCTCCCACAGGTCGAAATCCTTCAACCGTGTGAGTGGGCGGTCAATTCCCGGGCTCGAGACCTCGAGGGTATAAGCTTCAAGGATCGGGTCCTCGACATCCATAACCGCGCTCACCGCGTTCGAGAGGTCCGCGCAGTCATCCACTTCGATGGTCCCGTCCGGCTTTTGCGCCATGACTTGCAGGATGGGGTTATTGCCACCCTGAAGGCGCACGCGCACCAACTCGAACCCCATCCCTTCGATGGTAGGCTCGATAATCTCACGAATGCGCCGATCCATGGCTGCTTTGGCGATCATGTCCGCCATTTTGGCCTCTCTAAAACAAAAAAACGGGCCAGCGGGCCCGTTCGTGTCTGCCGGTGGAGCCTCGGGGGTGGAAGCCGAGGCGCCGCTGTTGAATGCGACATACGTTCGGCCACAGGATTCTGCAAGTGCTGCTTTCCACTTGCAGGCTGCTTTGGAGGGACCATCTCTCAAACATATCGCCAAAGGACCTGCCATGCCCCAGCCGTCGATCGCGCGCTATCGGCCCCGTGCCCTTCTGCAACGCATGGCGCTCGGCCTCGGCATGACAGACCTGGAGCTGGTCTTGGCGGCGGGCCTCCCCAGGCAGGTGGCGGAGGACCCTAGCCCCTCTGTCACGGCAGCCGAGTACTTTCGCATCTGGGAGACAATAGATTCCCTCGTCCCGGGGGGCATCTCGGTCGAACAAGTCTGCGCGAATGCGCGTGGTCCGTTCAGCGCCCAGACCTTCGCGTTTTCCTGTAGTCCCGATGTCGCAACGGGGCTCGAGCGTCTGGCCGTCTTCAAACCGCTGTCTGGCCCCTACGCGCTCAGCGTTACGAGAAGCGCAGACCTGCGGATAGATATTGCGAGCACTGACCCATCGGCACCGATCCCCGCACAGCTCCATGGGATGGAGATCGTACACCTTCTCGAGCTTATCCGGATGTGCACGGGACACACGGTGAAGCCCGTGAACATCTCCATTCCCGATCCCGGTATCGGCGCTGTCGGGTACCGCGCGAGGCGCGAGGCAGTGGGGGACCATGCAGGTGTAGAGATTGCCGACGGCTCGCTATCGATGACGCTCTCTGAAACCGATGCCCGTCGTCCGCTCGTTTCCGCAAATGCAGAGCAGTGGGCCGCTTTCGAACCGAGCCTCCTTCGGCAACTCGCCGCGATCCGACGGGATGCAACCATGGTCGACCAACTCCGCGCTGCCCTGTTTGAGGTGCTGCCGTCAGGACGCGCTGATGCGGACGCCGCTGCGAGAAAGCTCCTTACGTCCAAGCGCTCCCTCCAACGGAAGCTGAGGGCGGAGGGCACCTCCTATGGCGCTGTTCTGAAGACGGTCCGGTATGAATTGGCCCTTCATTACCTTGCCAGGGAAGACTTGCGGGTAGAGGAAGTCTCGTACCTTCTGGCGTTTCGCGACCCGAACTCCTTTTACCGCGCATTTCAAAGCTGGTCCGGCATGACGCCGCGAGCCGCCCGCATGGCCGCGCATCACGAAGGCACGGGCGTGGACCCCTTGGGGCCCGCACCCTTGGCCGCATCACGCCCACCCCACGCGGTTACGGAGCTTTCCTGATCTTTGGGCACAGCCGCCTCGACCTTCGCAAGATCGCAGATGGCTCGCAAAGCGGAACGCATGTCAGCCTCGACTGCGGCATAGGCCGGGCGACCTGCGCGGTTTTGGCCTGACCGGCATCGGCGTTCGGGTCGAGAAGCCGGGCGCGTAGCCCTCGTATTGGTGGTTGGCCCAATCGGCATTCGCGACGATGACCGCGCCAGTTGGCGCGCCGCCTGCATGGTGCTCGGAAAACACGATGCGCTTGGGATCGCCGCTTGCAGGACACCGAGAGCGCGACCCAACTTGGCATCAAGGAAACTACACAATCCAAGATACGCACGGATGTCATTCTTTCAGGCGGCGTCGGCCCCAAACGCGCATCGTAATGGAAGAACTCATACATGCGCGCGAGCCATGGGTGCCGCGCATCATAGGCCATAGCATTGTCCCCGTACGCGGTTTCATGGGCGTATCGCCAGGTGGCCAGCGCGGTCCGGGCAGGCATTCAATTCGGCGAAGGCGTGTAAGCTTGGGTGAAACGAACACTGCTCGCGGCGCGGCATCAAGGTTTGGGGTCCATACATGCGGGTGTCCGACACAGCCCGAGGCAGCGGCCTGACGCTCATGGGAGCACAGGACACGCACGTCTCCTTTTTTTCATGGAACTTTCTCCCGACCAAAACTGTTACATGCGCAAGGAAATGCGTCTCAAGGCGTGAAACCTGTTATTTTAGCAACTAATATGTTGCGCTAACAACTAAAAAGCCGTGCCGATGAATTTTTCTACGGAACAACTCAGAGACCAGATGCAAAAGCTTTCTGAGCTTAACGGGCATCCGACCTACAGAATCACAAAGCTCTCTAAACTATTGGAATCAGAGGCGATGTTCCGCCTCAAGGGTACAGGGATCAATCTGACCACCTACCGCATCATGGTTGTCGTCTCGATCTTCGAGGAAATCACCGTGAGCGATCTTGCCAGGCTCATGGTCATCGATCGCGCTCAAGTGAGCCGACTTGCGACCGAGATGACGAAGCAAGGGTGGCTGACATCCAAACCCGACAAGTCAAACAAGCTCAAAAAGCTATTGATGCTCACGCAGGAGGGCCGCACCCGCTATGACGCCATCCGAGAAATCTTCAAAGACCGCGCAGACCTGATCACGGAATGTGCGACGGAAGAAGAGCTCGCTGTACTTTGGAAGATCATTGATCGTGTCAGCATGAACCTGTCCGACAAACTGGAATTCACGCAGTAGTTCCAAGCGCATCAGCTGACAGTCGGTCTCAAATGAAAAACGCCCCGCGGAAAGCGGGGCGTTTTCAGTTTCAGGGGTCGGGTCGCTTCCGCGGCGCCCCGGGGTCCGCTTAGGCCATCCACCAACGCTCGGCGATACGGCTGGAATCCATCTGCCACAGGTTGCCGATGGTGCCGGAATTGGCGAGCTTGGACGAATGCGCATCCACGTAGTTGGCGTACATCGGCACGACGGTGCCACCTTCCGCGGACATGATCGCCTGCATTTCCGTGTAAATCTCGCCGCGCTTGGCGGTGTCGAGCTCGGCACGGCCCATGAACAGCAGTTCCTGGAAACGGGCATTTTCCCACTGAGTGTCGTTCCACGGCACGCCGGTCTCGTAGGCGGTGGAGAACATCCAGTCCTCGGTTGCACGACCAGACCAGTAGCAGGAGCACCATGGCTTCTTCAGCCAGACATTTGACCAGTAGCCGTCGGCGGGCTCCTGCACCACTTCGATGCTGATGCCCGCCTGGGCGGCGGACGCCTGATAGAGCTGAGCCGCGTCAACGGCACCAGAGAACGCCGCGTCCGATGCAGACAGCTGCACGGACACGTCCGAGACACCCGCATCTGCGAGGATTTTCTTAGCCATATCCGGATCGAACTCATTCTGCGGGAGGTCCGCTGCATAATACTGGTTGGCAGGACCGATCGGGTGGTCGTTACCCACGGCGCCATGGCCAAGGAGAATCTTGTCGACCATTTCCTCACGATTAATCGCATGCTTGAGCGCTTTGCGCACAGCCAACTGGTCAAACGGTGCCACATTGGTGAGCATCGGGAAGGTGTAGTGCTGGTTACCCGTCACCTCGAAGATCGAGATGTTCGGGTTTGCACGCATGAGAGGCTCGGTCTTGAAGTCCACGCGGTTCACAGCGTCAACCTGACCGGTCATCAGCGCGTTCATGCGCGCGGAGCTGTCGTTGATGGCGATGAACTCGATGGAGTCGAACCAGCCCGCGTTGCCGTCCTTGTAATGGTTTTCGACACGGGAGACGACGGTGCGCACGCCGGGCTCGAACGTTTCGACCTTGTAGAGGCCGGTGCCGATGCCGTTGGCGATGGCTTCCTCGATCTGACCCGCCGGGTACATCAGGATGTGGTAGTCCGACATCAGGAACGGGAAGTCCGCGTTACCTGCCGCGAGCGTCATCGTCACGGTCAGGTCGTCGACCTTTTCCATGCTCTCAATCGCCGCCACGATGGGCTTGGCGGCGGATTTCGCGCCTTCGGCCACGTGGATGTTCAGCGACTCGATCACGTCATCCGCGCCGAACGGCTTGCCGTTGTGGAATGTCACGCCCGAACGCAACTTGAACGTCCACGTCTTGGCGTCTGCGGAGGCTTCCCAGCTCTCTGCCAGCTCACCCACGAGCGTTCCGTCTGCAGAGACCTCGGTGAGGCAGTCGAACACACAGCCATGGGCCGTGATAATCATGAAGCTGTCGGAATGTGTGCGGCCGTCCCAGCTATCGGAGGTGTTTGCCCCGGCGAGACCCATTTTGAC
>JBCDGS010000050.1:0-19787 GCA_038751055.1 Pseudomonadota bacterium
CATGTTCTCCGTCTGGAGGTAGTAGATCAGGAACGCGAAGAAGCCCCAGAATGCCCATATGGCGACCGAGGCAAGGTCAACGTTTCCCCAAAATTCGACACCGACCATGGCGTATTCCTTTCGTGGTCAGGTGGGGAAGTCGGCAAGGCCAATCGGGCCTCGCTGATCCCCAGGGGTTGGGTTTGTGCGCTGGAACCGAGCGAGCGGCCCCAGAGCGATCAGGGTTGCGAACATCAGACCGATCTCGACGTGGTAGACGACCGAGTATCCGGTTGCGGGATCAGCCAGCGCAGGACCGAGAAGCCCGTTCGCGCTGGCGGAATTCACGAGGTCCCTCACGGTCCCTCCAATGGCGATGGCAAGGCCTGCGGCCGTCGCCTGTGCGGCACCCCAGGCACCGAGTGCGAGGCCGCGCCCAGCAAGCCCTTCAGCAGGCATGGTCATGGCAGCCGTGAGCGTCGCGACGGCAAAGAGCCCGCCGCCGAAGCCGATGAGCCCAGCGCCAGCAAAGAAGAGGAGTGCGGAATTGAGCGGCGCCGCAAAGATCACGGCACTGAATGCTGCCAGACCGGCCACGAGCGCCCAGCCCGCCATCCGGTAGGGGCTCTGCCCATGGGTCAAACGCCGAGCCGCCAACGCAAAGCCCACCAGAGCACCGACCGCCCACATGGCTGTCAAAAGCGTCGTGGAAGAGACCGACAGCCCGAGGATCTCGCCGCCATAGGGCTCCAGCAGCACATCCTGCATGTTGAACGCCATGGTGCCGAGGAAAACGACCAGAAGAAGCCGCCCGGCTTTGCCGCCCTTGGCAAAGTCCGCCCAAGCGTCGCGGAAGGTGGGACGTGGCGCGGCGCGCTCCGCCTTTGACATGGGCTGCACGCGCTCCTGCTTCCAGAGCGCAATCACATTGAGAACGATCGTGACGACCGCCGTGCCCTGCACCACCTGCACAAGCCGCAGGTCCGAAAAGTCCCTCAAAAGCCAGCCCACGACGACCGCGCTCACGGCCATGCCGACGAGGAACATGACGTATAGGAGTGCGACAACGCGAGGCCGCGTGTCCTCCGTTGCGCGATCCGCAGCGAGCGCGAGGCCTGCCGTCTGCGTCATATGCATGCCGAGCCCGGTCAAAAGAAACGCGAGCGCCGCCCCGGCCTCGCCCACCCATTCGGGGCCAATCGCTTGCTTGCCCTCGCCCAGGATCAGCAGAGCCATGGGCATCATCGCGAGCCCGCCGAACTGATAAAGGGTCCCGAACCAGAGGAACGGGATCCGTTTCCACCCGATGGACGACCTATAGGTATCCGACCGGAACCCCAGAAGTGCACGGAATGGCGCCGAAACGACCGGCAACGCGATCATCACCGCCACGATCCAGGCCGCCACGCCAAGTTCCACGATCATCACACGGTTGAGCGTTCCCAGAAGCATCACCGCCGCCATGCCAACGCTGACCTGAAACAGCGAGAGCCGAAGAAGCTGGCGCAAGGGCAGCTCATCCGAGACCGCGTCCGAAAACGGAAGCATACGGATCGTGAACTGCGTGAGGGGGTGCCGCTCGCTCATGGGCGCACCTCCATGCAGGCGGAGGTATAAAACCCGCTGCGCACAGTCTTCACGTGCCGCGCAGGGAGGCTGGACACATCTTGCGGTACCATCACAGGCGAGCGATCCGAGCGCGGGAAAAGTTTGCCAGCATACCAGAAGGCCGTCAGGAATGGCGTCTTTGGCGCGACGGTAAAGACGACCTGCTTGGCGCGATCGCCCAGAAGCTCTAGGGCGCTCAGCAGATCGGGGCGCGTGTAGTAGATCAGGCTGTCCATGGCGATTACAGCGTCAAAGCGGCCACGATCCGCGAGCATGTCGCCAGCCTCGAACCTGACCTGCGGGGCCAGATGGATCGGCAGCCGATCCCGCGCGATGTCGATCAGCGACGGGGAGATATCGACGGCCACGACCTCTGCACCCATGATCGCGAGGACCTCCGTCGTCGCCCCGGTTCCGCAACCCGCATCCAGGATGCGCTTCCCGGATACGTCGCCCAATTGCTCGATCATGGTCGCACGCATCTCATCACGCCCGGCACGCACAGTCGCCCGAACCTTCGAGACGGGCGCATCCGAGGTAAGCTGCTCCCACACTTTCGTGGCGGAGCGGTCAAAGTAGTCTTCGACCCGGCTCAGGGTGGACGCATATGTGGGCGCGCGCGACATCAGTCGAAGCCCAGAAGTTCAAAGATTTCGCGGTCCGGAAGCGGCGCGGGGGCCAAGGCCTCCGTCCCGTCCCAAAGTGACTGCGCAAGGCGGATGTATTCGGCGCGGCAGCGGACGATGTCCTCCTCGTCCGGCATCTCGAACAGTGTTTTCTTCTTGAGGCGCGAGCGGCGGATGGCGTCCACAGCGGGCATGTGCGCGATGCGCTTGAAGCCAACCTTGTCGCAGAAGCGGTCCACCTCCTCGGTGGTCTCCGAACGGTTCGCCACGCAACCCGCCAGCCGTACGGCGTAGTTCTTGGACTTCGCTTGCACCGCCGCGATGATCCGGTTCATGGCATAGATGCTGTCGAAATCATTCGCGGTGACGATCACTGCCCGGTCCGCATGCTGAAGGGGCGCCGCGAACCCACCGCAGACCACGTCGCCCAGCACATCGAAAAGGACAACGTCCGTGTCCTCGAGCATGTGATGCTGCTTCAAAAGCTTCACCGTCTGCCCCACGACATAGCCGCCGCAGCCCGTGCCCGCAGGCGGCCCGCCTGCCTCCACGCACATCACGCCGTTGAAGCCAGTGGTGACGAAATCCTCCGGACGCAGCTCCTCCGCGTGGAAATCCACATCCTTTAAGATGTCGATCACCGTCGGCTGGAGATGCCCGGTCAGCGTAAAGGTGGAATCATGCTTCGGGTCGCAGCCGATCTGCAGCACCCGCTTGCCCAGCATGGAAAACGCAGCACTCAGGTTCGAAGATGTGGTCGATTTCCCGATGCCGCCCTTGCCGTAGACCGAAAAGACCTTCGCCCCCTCGATCACGGTAGACATGTCCTGATGAACCTGGACGGAGCCTTCCCCGTCCTCGCCACGCAACACAGGCGGCGCGCCCAGCGTGGGAGCCTTTGCCGCAGGTTTCAACTCTGGCGCAGGGGCCTTGGCCACAGGCGCGCCCAAAGTGGGCGCCCCACCAAGGGGCGATCCCGGCGCGGCCTTCCGCGCGAGGGCTGATCCCGGCGCCGCTCCCCGTTTCGCCAACCCGCGCTGTTCACGCATATTCGCGCGCGCCGCAGGTGGCAGTTTCGGATCGTCATAGGGGCTCATACGCCGCCTCCCCGGACCAAAGCCCGTTTTCTTTGTGCCGTGTACTTCGGGGTCCGGGGCAGAGCCCCGGTTCCACTCACTCGGAAAGGCATAGCCAACATCATGCCCCCACCCCTTCCAACTTGTCCTCGAGCGCGTCCGCCGCGTCCTGCAACGCTTCGAGCGTCGCCTCATCGGGCTGCCAATAGGCGCGATCAGAGGCCTCGAGCAGCCGCTGCGCCATGCGCATGGAGGCCTGCGGGTTGAGCTGGCTCAGTCGCTCCCGCATCTCCTCATCCAGGACAAAGGTCTCGGAAATCCGCTCATAGACCCATGGCTCGACCTGGCCTGTCGTCGCCGACCAACCCATGGTGTTCGTCACCTGCGCCTCGATCTGGCGCACGCCCTCGTGACCGTGCTTCAGCATTCCTTCGAACCACTTCGGGTTCAGGCTCCGCGTGCGCGTCTCGAGAGCGACCTGCTCCTTGAGACTGCGCACCTTGGAGGCCCCGGTCGTCTGGTCACCGATCATGACTGCAGGCTCGACTCCGCCCTTGGCGCGTTTCACCGCCCGGGCAATGCCGCCCAGCGTGTCGAAGTAGTGATCCACCGTCGTCACGCCAAGCTCGACACTTTCGAGGTTCTGGTAGGCCACATCGACATCGCTCAGCGCATCCGCAAGCAACGCCCGCTGCTGTTGCGGTTTGCCATTTACACCGTAGGCAAAGCTCTTGCGTGCTTGGTAGGCATCCGCCAGCTCGTCTTCGTCATCAAAGCCGCTCTGATCGACGAGCACGTTCACATTCGACCCGTAAGCCCCTTCAGCATTCGAAAAGACGCGCAGTGAGGCCTCTTCCAGCGAACAGCCGTTCTTTGCGGCGTAGGCAAGCGCATGGGCGCGGATGAAGTTCTGATCCTCCGGCTCGTCGGCGCTTGCGGCCTTCCAGGCAGCTTCCGCCAGCATTTTCGTTTGCAGCGGCAAGAGATCCCGGAAGATACCCGACAGCGTCATGACAACGTCGATGCGGGGGCGGCCAAGCTCCCCGAGGGGAATGATATCCGCCCCGGCCAGCCGCCCGAAGTTATCGAAGCGCGGCCGCGCCCCCATCAGCGCAAGAGCTTGCGCGATGGGCCCGCCGTCGCTCTTGATGTTGTCAGAGCCCCAGAGCACGAGCGCCACCGACCGCGGCAACGTCGCCTGCGTGTCGAGCAGCACCTGAGCCTGTGCCCAGCCGTCCTTTAGCGCATAGGCCGTGGGCATCCGGAACGGGTCAAATGCGTGGATATTGCGCCCGGCAGGCAGCACCTCTGGCGATCGGATCAGATCCCCGCCCGGGACTGGCGCGATGTAGCGGCCCGAGAGCGCGCGCATCAGGCCCGTCATCTCCGCATCGCCGCGCAGGTGCATCCTGATGCGCGTCATGACGTCGGGATCCTGATCGGCCATATGGCGCAGATGCCCCTGCACCTCCGCCTCGTCCGGCACCCGGCCCACAACATGGAGCCCGTCGGGGATCAGAGCATCCTCTGTTTCCAGAAGCTTGAGCCAGAGAGCCTCCGGCGCACCCTCCATGTCCACGGCCGCGGCCTGATCCGCGATCAACCCTTCCATGTCGTCGCGCGCGGGGCCGTCGACCATCGTCCGCCAGCGGGACAGCGAATCCTTGAGCTCTAACAGCCCCTTATAAAGACCCGACGTCGCCAGCGGTGGCGTAATGTGCGTGACCGTCACCGCATTGGCCCGACGCTTGGCGAGCGTCGCCTCAGACGGGTTGTTCGACGCATAAAGATAGACGTTGGGCACCTCGCCGATGAGCCGGTCCGGCCAGTCATGCCGCCCGAGGCCCGCTTGCTTGCCGGGCATGAATTCGAGCGCGCCATGCATCCCGAAATGCAGCAGCACATCGGCCTCAAAGGTGTTCCGGAGCCACAGATAGAACTGGGCGAAAGCGTGGGTCGGCGCGAACCCCTGCTCAAAGAGCAGGCGCATCGGGTCGCCCTCATACCCGAAGGTCGGCTGCACGCCGACGAAGACGCTCCCGAATTGCGCGCCCAGCACGAAGACGCCGCGCCCGTCGGATTGAAGCTTGCCGGGCGCAGGCCCCCAGACCTCCTCGATCGCGCCCAAATACGGTGTGTCGGCAACGATTGTATCTGCATCCACACGCGCGGCGACATTGGCCTCCTGCCCGAAGCGCGATGCGTTGCCCTTTAGCACCGATGCGCGCAGGTCATCCACCGTCGCGGGCGGGTCGAGGTCATAGCCTTCCGCCTTCATCCGATGAAGCGTGTTGTGAAGGCTCTCGAACACGCTCAGATAGGCCGCCGTGCCCACAGCACCGGCATTGGGCGGGAAGCCGAAAAGGACGATGCCGACCTTCTTGTCCGCATTGGCCTTCCGACGCAGTGTCGCCATGCGGGCGACCTTCTCGGTCAGAACAGTGACCCGTTCCTCGCAGGGCGCCATGGCCCGGTCATGGGGCCGCGCCGCGTTCGGCGCGTGACGTCCGGCGAAAACGGTTGGATTCGTGGCGCCATCGATCTCGGGAAGTGCGATGAGCATCGTCGTTTCCACGGGCCCAAGGCCCTGCGAAGAGGCATCCCACTGCTCGAGCGTCTGGAACTCCAGCGGATGCGCCGCGATGTAGGGGACATCGTGGCGCTTCAGGGCGGCCACGGCAGCATCGCTGTCATTGTAGGCAGGCCCGCCCACGAGGCTGAACCCGGTGAGAGAAACAAGGGCGTCAATCCCTTCGAAGTAAGCGTCCATCGCCGGGCGCCCGTCGAGGCCCCCTGCAAAGGCGGGTATCACACGCATACCCCGTGCTTCGAAACTGCGGATGACAGCAGCATAATGCGCCGTGTCGGAAGCCAAGACGTAGGAGCGCAGCATGAGCAGCCCCACCGTCGCAATGGGGTCCGGAACCGCAGGAAGCTCAGCGCGGTCAGCCGTGATACCGAGACCAGACAGATCGGGATGGAAGAGCGCCACATCAGGGTAATCCACCGGCGCGGCGGCCTTGATCGGTCCAAATCGGGCGCCCGAATAGCGATCCACCAAAAAGCGGATCATTTCGCGCACATTGTCGTCGGAGCCGCCCAGCCAGTATTGCATGCACAGGAAGTAGGCGCGCAGGTCCTGCGCCTTGCCGGGGATGAACTTGAGGATCTTGGGAAGACGGCGCAGCATCTTCATCTGGCTTTCGCCGGACGCCTTGGTCCCCTTCTTTGGACGCAGTTTCTTCAGCATCTCCATCGCCGGTGACGACGGCGCAGACATGTCGAGGTCGCCCATTCGGGTCAGGTTCACGATCTTCTCATCGGCCACGACACCCACAAGCGCGTCCAGTGCCGGGCGCCTGGCGGCGATGTCACCCGCAATGGCCTCTACGTGCTCTTCAAGAAAAAGGAGGTTCGCAACGATGATGTTGGCGGACGCCACGGCGAGCTTTGTTTCCTCGAGCGCAGCTGGGTCCTCTGCCCATGTGGCCGCCGCGTGGATCGAAATCTCAAGCCCCGGAAAATCCTGCCTGAGAGCCGGAAGCGCACGCGCTGCCGGCCCCGCCGCATGGTGATCCAGCGTCACAATGACGACCCGGTAGGCGCTATGGTCGAGGCTATCGCGCATAATGGGCCTTCGCTTCGTAGAGCGTCTCCACGCTGATCTCATTCACGCCGCGCTCGGCCGCGAAGGCCTCCGTGTTCCGCTTTGCCTTGCCACGCACGAAGAACGGGATCTTCTTGAGCTCCTTCTCCGCTGCAGGCTCCCACACGACCGACCCGTCGGTCTGGACCTCAGGGAGCTCGATCCCGTCTTCTTTGTGCTCCGTACTTCCCCCAGAGGGTCCCGAGCCCTCACGGCTCACCTCGCGCAGATCAATGTGCCCGCCGTGATGGCTCGCCCCATTGTCGTCGTGAAACTCGAAATCCTCGCGGAACATATGCAAGAGGTGTTCTTCGAGACCCATGACCAGCGGGTGCACCCAGGTATCAAAGATTACATTGGCGCCCTCGAAACCCATCATGGGGGAGTAGCGCGCAGGGAAATCCTGCACGTGGACAGGCGCGGAAATCACGGCGCAGGGGATGCCGAGGCGCTTGCCGATGTGGCGTTCCATCTGGGTGCCAAGGATCATCTCGGGCGCGAGGTCGATGCAGGCCTGCTCTACCTCGAGGTAGTCCTCTGTGATGTAGCAGGGGACGTCCATGTCCTCGGCCAGCGCGCGGATATCCCGCGCCATTTCGCGGTTGTAGCATCCAACGCCGACGACCTCGAAGCCCATCTCTTCCCGTGCGATGCGGGCAGCCGCCCTTACGTGGCTGCCGTCCCCAAAGATGAAGACGCGCTTCCCGGTCAGGTAATTGGAATCCACCGAGCGCGACCACCAGGGCAGCCGCAACCGGCTTTCATCGGGGGTGGTGTCGAGACCCGTGATCTTTTGCACCTCGGCAATGAAGTCGCGGGTGGCCCCGACGCCAATGGGGATGGTTCTGGTGAAGGGGAGACCCAGCTCCTTTTCCATCCACCGGCAGGCTGCCTCACCCGTCTCAGGGTACATGAGCACGTTGAAATGAGCCTGCCCAAGCCACGTCAGATCCGTCGGCGTGGCGTTCATCGGGGCCACGACGTTCACTTCGACGCCCATCTCCCAGAGGAGCCGCGACAGCTCTTCGACATCGTCGCGGTGGCGGAACCCGAGGCCCGTGGGGCCGATGAGGTTGCACGTGATCTGCTCGGTGCGCTCCAGCGGGGCGCACAGGTGGCGAACGAGTTGAAAGAACGTCTCATCGGCGCCGAAGTTCTCCTTGCGGGAATAGCTCGGCAGTTCGAGAGGGATGACCGGGATACCGAGATCCATTGTCTCTGCCAGCCCGCCCGGATCATCCTGGATGAGCTCTGCAGTGCACGACGCGCCGACGATGATCGCCTCGGGCCGAAAGCGTTCAACAGCTTCCCTGCAGGCATCCTTGAAAAGATAGGCCGTGTCCGCGCCAAGGTCGCGGGCCTGGAACGTCGTGTAGGTCACGGGCGGGCGGTGGTCGCGCCGCTCGATCATGGTGAAGAGGAGGTCCGCGTAGGTATCGCCCTGCGGCGCGTGGAGCACGTAGTGCAGCCCCTGCATGCCAGTGGCGACCCGCATGGCGCCCACATGGGGCGGACCCTCATATGTCCAGACAGACAGCTTCAAGGCATCTTCCTGGGGGGCCAGCCCCCCAGCCCCCCCGAAGTACGAGGCACAAAGAAAACGGGCGCTTGATGACCGGTCATTCGGCGGCCTCCATCCGGTTAGGATGCATGGCGCGAATGATCTTCTTTCGCCGGATCGGGCGGGCAAACAGCGCAGCGAGGTCGCCAGCCTGTTCGTAAAAATGCACCGGCGTGAAGACGAGCTCGATGGCCCATTTCGTGGTCAGGCCTTCGGCTTCCAGCGGGTTGGCAAGGCCAAGACCGCAGACTGTGATATCGGGACGTTGTGCGCGGGCGCGGTCAAGCTGCAGGTCGACATCCTGCCCCTCTGAGATCACGGGACCTCCCGTTTCATTGGCCGGGATCAAATCGAGGTCAGGGCCCACGATTTCCTTGGTGATGTAGGGCTGGCCGATCTCGAGCGGCCGCATCCCGCATTCGTTGGTTAGAAATCGCGCGAGCGGAATTTCGAGTTGGCTATCGGGAAAAAAGAAGATCGACCGGCCGGTGAGATCCTTCGCGACCGCCGCGATCGCCTTGCGGGCGCGCGCGCGCGGGGCACAGGTGACGGCTTCGAAGCGGCCTGCGTCCACCCCGTAGGCATCTGCGAGTGTCTGGAGCCAAGCCGTCGTACCGGCCTCGCCAAACGGGAAGGGCGCGCTGAGGTGCTGCGCGCCGCGGCCCACGAGGGCGGCATGGGTCTCACCCATGAAAGGCTGAGCGAGAATGAAGCGCGTTTTGGGGCCGATAGAGGGATGCTCACCCGCACGCTGGGCCGGCAGAACCGACACTTCCGGGATGCCTAGCCCGTCCAGCAGCCCGCGCATCTGATCTTCCACCACGTCGGGAAGCGCGCCAACAACGATCAGGTTCTCGGCATCCGTTTCAGGCAAATCGCGGGCGAGAGCCGCAAGGCAGGCATCTTCCCCCTGGGTAAAGGTCGTCTCAATCCCGGAGCCGGTAAAATTCACCACCTGCACGTTCGGAGCGTAAACGCCGCTCAGCCGCTCTGCGGCGCGCGCGAGGTCGAGCTTGATGACTTCTGACGGGCAGGAGCCCACGAGAAAGAGCTGCCGAATGTCAGGCCGCCTAGACAGCAAACGCGCGACTTCGCGGTCAAGCTCGTCATGGGCATCGGCCATCCCGGCAAGGTCCTGCTCTTCGAGGATCGCGGTCCCAAAACGGGGCTCTGCGAAGATCATCACACCAGCCGCTGATTGCAGCAAATGCGCGCATGTCCGTGAGCCCACAACGAGAAAGAAGGCGTCCTGCATCTTGCGGTGAAGCCAGATAATCCCAGTCAGGCCACAGAAGACCTCGCGCTGGCCGCGCTCCTTCAGGACGGGGACATCCCGGCAGCCGCCCCTCCTGGGCGCCGGTGTTGCATGATCTTTCATGCGCCACCTCCGACTTGGAGGATGACTGTGCCCTCGCGCGCCTGCTGGAGGCGTGCCTGGCGGAGTTTCCATAGGAATTGTCCAGCATTGATGACGTAGGCCGCATAGGCCGCCAGCGCGATCAGCATCTGTGCCTGCGGCCCGGCACCACTGAACAGGGCCCAAAGGTATCCCGTGTGCAGAGCGATCACCGCAAAGGAAAAAACGTCTTCCCAAAAGAACGCGGGCGCGAAGAGGTACTGGCCGAAGACGACCTTTTCCCAAATCGCACCGGTCACCATGATGAGGTAAAGAAAGGCCGTTTTCACAAGGATCGACAGCGTCGCCGCCTCATAACCCGACCCGGTCAAAAGGTAGCGGATGACCAGCGCCAAAGAGACCACAAAAACAAGGAATTGCAGCGGGGCCAGAATACCCTGCACCAGCGTCCAGATGCTGGTATCGCGCCGTGCCCTTTGGGCGGCGGTGTATAGCGGTCGCTTGCGGTGAGCGCTGCTTGTCAGCGGCTCACCCGGGCTGTGACCCATGGATTGCATGCTCCGACTCCCTGACAGGCCGTGCACTCCAAGGCTATGGGGCCACCCCATTAGTGTCAAGCAAAGCTTACACTTGAAAAGTTGACACTTGCCCTAGCTATGGATGCAAGAGCTCCGCCAAGTGCGCCTGAATGTCCTGATAGGACGGCGCTATGACAGGCCGATTCTAGCGACGTGGGACCCGCAGCGGCCCCACGTCGTGTCAAAGAGTTTTGACAATTGGGAGGCCGTGAATGACAATGGTCGACAGGACGCGCGTGAAACCGTCAACCCTGCTTCGTGAGCTGGTGCGATGAAAGCGGTCCAAAGGAAAACAGATATGTCGGACGGCCGCAAAGAGGGCCGCGCTCCGGGTGCGACGGCGGAAACGCCGGACGGCCTCGGAAGGCCCAGAGGCCCCGCAGTGTCGGGATCCGTTGAAGCGTTTGCGTCGCAGGTGCTGTCACTTGTTGCGGCCAACTCGCAAGTTGCACGCGGCACTTTCCGGCAAGACCTCGTGTCAGAGCTGATCGCCGCCGTGCAAGCCTACGACGATGCGCCGCGCAGTGCTGTGCTTGAGCGGTTCCGCGCAGCGGGCATCGGTCCCGCGACCATTGTAGACCGCTACCTTCCGGCAGCCGCGCGCGAGCTTGGCGCGGCCTGGTGCGAGGACAACATGTCTTTCGCCGATGTCACGATCGGGTCGGCCCGCCTTCAATCCATGCTCCGTGATCTGCGCGCGCCGCAGGTAACAGACCCCTCGGCCCCGAGCGTCCTTATCGTGGTTCCACAGGATGCCTATCACACCCTGGGCGCGACGGTCGTCGCTGACCAGTTGCGCCGTATGGGGATTGCCCCCCAGACAGCGATGGGGATCGCCCCGATTGATCTGGCCGAGCTTGTGGAATCCCATGATTTCAACGCTGTGATGATCTCTGCAGCAATGTCAGAGAGGCTTGAAACGCTCCGCGAATTGGTGAACTGTGTTCGGAACGCTTCTCGCGCTCCCGTCCCGATCATCGTGGGCGGTACGGTCACGGAAAAAGACACGGATATCAGAACACTCACCGGTGCAGATTACGTATCCAATAATCCAGAAGAGGCATTGCAGGCATGCGGGCTGATGATCCCTACGCACGCCGTCGCGCCACCAGGTCCGCTGGGATAGAGGGGCTCGACGACAATGAAACAGATCTTCCCTTTGGATTTGGACCCGTTGAGGCAAAGGCCGTGACGTCGCGGGGGATGAAATACTGGTCGACGGGATCTATCCCGCTGATCGCCCCCGAAATGCTGGGAGGCATCATCTCATCCGCCTCCGATCTGTCTCTCGTGATAGCCGAAGACGCGACGATCCTGTCGGTCCTGGTAAATCCGGAGGCGCGGTCGCTCGGCAAGCTGGAACACTGGGAGGGGCGCAATGTGCGCGATGTGCTGACGCCCGAAAGTGTGCCGAAACTCGATGCCAAACTCGACGGACTGAGCGGCCCCCAGGCGGCGAAGCCAGTTGAGTTGAACCACCAGGACAAGGGCACCTGGGAATTCCCGATCCGCTACACGTTCCACCGAATCACACCGGACGGTGCGCTTCTTATGCTGGGCCGCGACCTGCGTCCGATCGCGGAAATGCAACAACAGCTGGTGAAAGCACAGATTGCGCTTGAACGGGATTATGAAGCCCAGCGGGAATACGACACCCGCTACCGTGTCCTCATGGACACGTCGAAGGAGGCGCTTGTCTTCGTGCAGGTGTCGAATGGGCGGGTCGCGGACCTCAACATTTCTGCTGCAAAAATGCTCGGCGGGAAGCAGGCAGACATCATTGGCCACGCCTTCGCGCAGGAGTTTGAAGGTCGTCGCCGCGGCGAGTTCCTCGAGTCATTGACGAATGCCGCCATCTCTGACGGAACAAAGAGCGTTGCACTCCAGGCGCGCAGGTCCGGTAAGGAAGTGCGCATCGTGCCGACAGTGTTCCGCGCTTCTGGCGAACGGCTTCTTCTGTGCAGGCTGGAGCTTGAGGCTTCTGGCGATCCGGTCAGCGACGAACTCGGCGAAGATCTGTCTGGCCTCTATCAGGAAGGCGTGGACGCGATCGTGTTCACTGACCGGGACGGCGCGATCAAATCCGCCAATGAGAGCTTTCTGAACCTCGCGGATGCCACCCATCTGACGAATGTGAAGGGACGATCCCTCGGAGATTACCTCGCGCGCGGAACCGTGGACCTCAAAGTCCTTTTGGAGAATGCCGCGCGCGCCGGCCAAATGCGCATGTACGCCACGAAGCCGGCGGGCGAGTATGGCGCGTCGCTGTCCATCGAGATCTCTGTCACGTATCTCAACGACCGGGCGCATCCGTCCTATGTTTTCGTGATCCGCGACGCCTCCCGCGTGGAAGCCGTGCGCAAGCCCGGTGTGGCGGTGGGCGACGACGCCATGCGGTCCATCATGGAGCTCGTGGGGTCTGCAAACCTCAAGGACATTGTGTCCGAAACCACCGACGTGGTCGAGAAGATGTGCATCGAGACTGCGGTGGAGCTCACGCGGAACAACCGCGTCGCAGCGGCCGAAATGCTCGGCCTGTCGCGCCAATCTCTTTACGTAAAGTTGCGCAAATACGGCCTTCTCAGCAAAGAGGGCTAATTCCTAACATCATTGTACCGATTGGGCGAAAGGGCGGCAGTTTTCCTTCGGGAGACCTTTGGCCCGCGACAATGTAATCCTTGTCCGACGCGCAGTGTCCAGTATAGTTGACACATGTCCGTCGCCCCGAGCTTCCAGAATCGGCGCTACCCGCAACCTTCCGCGGCGCTGGAGCTGATCAAACCGATCACATGGTTTCCGCCCATGTGGGCCTATTTGTGCGGAATCGTGGCGTCAGGCGCCGCAATCGCTGACGCTTGGGCGCTGGCGCTTTTGGGTATTATTCTCGCAGGGCCAATTACTTGCGGGATGTCACAGGCTGCAAACGATTGGTGTGATCGTCATGTGGACGCCATCAACGAACCGGACCGCCCGATCCCATCAGGGCGCATTCCCGGCCGGTGGGGTCTCTGGATCGCATTGGCCATGTCGGGCCTGTCTCTTTTGGTTGGCTATCAGCTCGGCCCGTGGGGATTTGCAGCAACCGTGACCGCCGTCCTTGCGGCTTGGGCCTACAGCGCGGAGCCGGTGCGCGCCAAGCGTTCAGGCTGGTGGGGACCCGGTCTCGTCGGACTGTCCTATGAGAGCCTTCCCTGGTTCACCGGCGCCGCCGTCATGGTCGGCGGCCTGCCGGACCTCGAACTCATCATCATCGCCCTCCTCTACGGGATTGGCGCCCATGGCATCATGACGCTCAATGACTTCAAGGCACTGGAGGGCGACCGGCAGCTCGGCATCCGCTCCCTCCCGGTGACGCTCGGCCCGCGTCGGGCGGCGCTGACGGCCTGCGCGATCATGGCGGCCGCGCAGCTCGCGGTGGTGGCGCTCCTCTTTGTCTGGGATCGCCCTGCGCAAGCCCTTGCAATCGTTGCGCTTCTGGCCGTTCAAGTCTGGGCCATGACCGTGATGCTGAAAGATCCCAAGGGCAAAGCACCGTGGTACAACGGGCCCGGCGTCGGGGCCTATGTGTCTGGCATGATGATTGCGGCCGTCGCGCTCAGGGGGCTCTCGTGAAGGCCTCCTGGCTCACAATCGCGCGGCTCTGCCTCGTGAATATGGCCATTGGAGGTCTGGCGGCTTTACCCGTGAACCTCTTCAACCGGCTCATGACGGTAGAGCTTGCCCTGCCTGCGATCCTTCCCGGCCTCCTCGTCGCGCTCCATTACGGCGTGCAGCTCACGCGGCCCGTCTGGGGGCATCGTTCGGACACCAAGGGGGGGCGCACGCCATTCATCATCGGTGGCATTGCTGTCACGGCGCTTGCGGTCACAGCCGCCGCCTGGGCGATCCACGTGGCGGCAGCGTCGCAGGGTCTGGCTTTGGCGATCTGGATCGCTGCTTATGCCGCGCTTGGCCTCGGCATCGGGGCGGCCGGAACGTCGTTCCTCGCGCTTCTCGCTACGGTGACGAGCCACAAGGGCAAAGGTGCGGCGGCCACGGTTGCATGGCTCTTCCTCATCGCGGGGGCCATCATCGCCTCCATAGGCACGGGTATCGCGCTTGAGCCATACTCCGCCCAGCGGCTCGTTTCCGTGGTGGCGATTGTGGGGCTCATTGCGGTGGCGCTTACAATCCTTGCCACGCTGGGCGTCGAACGCCGTACTGGCCCCGCCCCAGACCCAGAGCACACGGAACTCGGCCTAGCCCTGCGCGCGACCTGGGCGGACCCCGCCGCGCGGCGTTTCACTGGCTTTGTCTTCCTTTCAATCCTGGCGTTCTACCTGAGCGAGCTGATCTTTGAGCCCTTCGCGGGGCACGTCCACGGCCTGTCGCCCGAAGACTCCACAAAGCTCTCGGGCGGCAAGGACGGCGCGGCCCTTGTTGGAATGATCCTCGCGGGAGTGCTCAGCGCGCTCCGGATCGGAAGCTTGCGCGCATGGGCGGTATCAGGCTGCGTCATCTCTGCCTTTGGCCTTGCCGCGCTTGGCGCGCAGATGCCGCTTATCCCCGCCTCGGTAGCACTCGGCCTCGGCAATGGGCTTTTCGTGACAGGTGCGGTCGGCTCCATGATGCTGCTGAGCTCTGAGCGTGAAGGGGCCACCGGCACGCGGATGGGTGTCTTCGGTGCCGCGCAAGCCATCGCTGCCGGCGCGGCGGGCCTTCTGGCGACTGGCCTTCTCGATCTCGCGCGTCTCGCACTGCCGGAGGCCACGGCCTATGCCTCTGTCTTTGCGCTTGAGGCGGCTCTTTTCCTCGTGGCAGCTCTCGTTGCTTTGCGCATTCTCGCGCGGGCGCCGCAGCCCCAGCCCATCCTTCACCCGGGAGAATGAATATGTTCGATGTCGTTGTCGTGGGCGGCGGCCCGTCCGGAGCCACAGCCGCAGACGATCTGGCCCGCGCAGGGCGCAAGGTCGCCCTCATCGACCGCGCGGGGCGCATCAAACCTTGCGGCGGAGCAATCCCGCCTCGACTCATTGCCGATTTCGACATCCCTGACAGCCAGCTCGTGGCCAAGATCAACACGGCGCGCATGATCTCCCCCACCCAACGTCAGGTGGATATCCCCATCGTGAATGGCTTTGTGGGCATGGTCGACCGGGAGCATTTCGACGAGTTCCTGCGCGAGCGCGCGGCGAGCCACGGGGCGGAACGCCACACAGGCACGTTTCTGCGCGTCGACCGGGACGGGCCGATGCCGAAGGTGATCTACCGAAACCGCCAGAAGGAAGAGGTAGCCCTTGAGGCGCGGATGATCATCGGCGCAGACGGCGCGAAAAGCCGCGTCGCCGCTGCCGAGGTCCCCGGCGCCGGGAAAGGCCGCTATGTTGTGGCCTATCACGAGATCATCAAAGCGCCCGGCAAGGTCGGGACCTATGACCCAGAACGCTGCGACGTCATCTATGACGGCGCGATCTCTCCGGACTTTTACGGCTGGGTCTTCCCGCACGGCCATTCGGCGAGCGTGGGCATGGGCACGGAAGATATGGACGTCGATCTCAAGGCTCGCACAGCGGATCTGCGCCGGGCATCCGGCCTCGAGGATTGCGAAACGATCCGCAAGGAAGGCGCGCCGATCCCCCTCAAGCCGCTGGACAAGTGGGACAATGACAAGGATGTCGTCCTGTCCGGAGACGCGGCAGGCGTGGTCGCGCCGAGCTCCGGCGAAGGCATCTATTACGCCATGATGGGCGGGCGCGTCGCGGCCATGGCCGTTGAGGCAGCGTTGGCCTCTGGCAAGGCAACCGATCTGGCCTTGGCGCGGAAGCTCTTCATGAAAGAACACAAGAACGTCTTCAAAGTCCTCGGTGCAATGCAGGACGCGTACTACAAGTCAGATGAACGCCGTGAGCGGTTCGTCTCCCTGTGTCACGATGTCGACGTGCAGAGGCTTACCTTCGAAGCCTATATGAACAAAAAGCTCGTGGCGGCCCGGCCACTGGCCCACGTAAAGATCGGCATCAAAAACCTCGCCCACCTCATGGGCATCGTGAAACCGGAGCATGTATGATGGCAGAGCCGCAAATGATCCCCGCCTGGGTCGATGGCACGCTGACCCCGGTGGAGAAACTGGAGGTTCATCAGAAGGGCCTCAGGCACAAGGCGGTGAGCGTCTTCGTCATGGACGGGATGGAGATCTTGCTCCAGCGTCGCGCGCTGTCGAAGTACCATACGCCCGGGCTTTGGGCGAACACATGCTGCACGCACCCGATGTGGAACGAAGACGCCGCAGATTGCGCCGTACGGCGCCTCGACGATGAGCTCGGTATCACCGGGCTTTTTCCAGCCCATCGAGACCGCGTTGAGTACCGCGCGGAGGTGGGCGGAGGCCTCATCGAGCACGAAGTGGCCGATATCTTCATCGCGCCCGCGACGAAAGCTCTCAAGATGAACCTCAATCCCGACGAGGTGATGGAAACCCGCTGGGTGGACCTCTTCGAACTTCGCGCTGAAATCGAGCGGCGCCCGGAACGGTTCACACCGTGGATTCGGATCTACCTGGCCCAGCACTCAGAGAAGATCTTTGGCGCGCTGATGAAGGCCTGAATTGGGCCCGTCACCACGGCGGCACCAAGCGCATGCACGCGTCGCTCTACGGCACGAGCGCCGCAGATTGGCTTTCCGTCGGCATCGGATCAAGCTGATCAAATATCGCTGTGCAAATGGCGTCCATCTCAAGCGAGAAAAACGTTTTGGCCGCAACCTCGTTGGGGTGGTACGGGTCTTTCACCCGCCCGCTTTTGTTTAGCCTGAAGTGATCCCTGTTGCCTTGGTTGGCCGCAACCGTTTCCGGCGTGGCGCCAGGCAGAAACGTGCACCGCGCGCCGGTCTTCTTGAACGCGTCCATGAGGTTCATCTGCGCACGCAACCGGAGCTCGACGATGCTTGGCTTATAAGCCGGGGCCGTCGTCATGAAGATGCAGGGCACGTCCGGAGGAAGCTGGGACATCATCTTTTCAACATCGGCAACGGCGCTTTCCGGGTCTTGGGCCCACCGCTTGGCTGAGTTGCCGAGGAAGGACAGCATGATCAGCCCGGGGTCGTAGTAGCCGTCGCGAAACATGTGCTCAAAAGCTGATTTCTGGGGCGCACAGAACTGATAGGCCGGCCCTTTGCCAATCTGCACATACTTGTTGCCGGACGTGTTGATGAAACCGTAGGTGCCGGCATTTGCGCGCCACTTCCGGTCTTCCTCGCAGATGGCGGCCTTGGCGCGCCCACTGCGGGCTGTCCACGAATGGATCGAGGTCGATCGAACGCCGATGACTGCGACGCGCATATCCCCGAGCGCCTCAAGGCGTCTCGCCTGGGACGCGTCCGGCCCACAATGTTCTTTGATGTTGCTGAAGAACTCAAGGAAGGCCGGGCCAGAGCCGAACGGGATCTGGCTGTCACCGAGGATGAGGATCTCAGGGGAGTCGAACTCCTCCCCCGCAACGACAGGCGCGCTAGCGAGGGAGAAGACCAAAGTAACAGCAGCGAGAATGCGTCGCATCCGGATCAACCCTTAAGGCATAGATTTCCCGCGGCACGCTATCGGTCATATGTCCTTCTGCACAGGCGCGCTCCCACGAAGGTGATTGAGCGTAACTTTATGTTTCCGGGCTGCTTTCCATCGATCATGGCAGAAAAAAGCGCCGCGAGAGCGATGCTCCGCGGCGCGAGTATCCTGTAGCCAACAGGAAGGGAACCGGGGTGGAGACCCCGAGGATCGGTCGCCCCAAAGCCAAATAGGGCGGCCGAACTGGCACCCGGGGCGGCGGGTACATGCCGCCCCGGGAAAGCGTCAGGCGAAGGGCAAGCTCTGCAGCGCTTCGAGGTAGAAGCCCAGCGGAGTTGGGTCCGCGGCCTCCTTGCTCTCAGCGGGCAGAAGGAGCCCCACCAGATAGATGACGTAGATCAGGGCCCAAACGGCGAGGACGAGCCCCGCGGCATAGCCTGCCCCTTTCATCATCAGCCCGAGGATGTCGTAGCGCAGGCGCTGCGTCTCGGTCATGTTGAGGAGGTTTTCCTTGTCAGACATTTTGACGATCCTCTCGATTAGTAGGTCTCGAAGCCGTAGCCGTGCAGGACAGCCCAGGCGAACCAGTCGTCCACAACGGTGCCGGTGATCAGGATCCCGATACCCCCCGTGAGAGTGGTCAGAACCGCGAACCACCAGGCCCAGCGGTGGATGCCTTCCATGGTGGCATTAAAGCCCATGGTCCAGCGCCAGAAGAGACCTGCCCGTTCGGATGCCGTGCCGCGATCGTAGATCTGCTCCAGTTCCCGGTCGCCGCCGAAGCGGGCCACCGCGAGGATGGTCGCGCCGTGCATCGCGAAGAGCAGGGCCGAGCCATAAAGGAACACGATCGAAAGCGCGTGGAACGGATTGTAGAACAGGTTGCCCCACGTGATGGAGAAGAGGTTCGTCCAGTCCAGATGCGGGAAGATCCCATAGGGCACCGCCTCCGACCAGCTTCCCATGAGGACCGGTCGAATGAGGCCGAGCACGAGGAAGAGCCAGATCGCGGAGGCAAAGGCGTAGCACACGTGCTTACCCATGCCGAGCTGGTCGGCGAGGACGTAGCTCCTGATCCACCAGCTGATGACGCTCACCAGCAAGAAGAACGAGGCAATCAGGTACCATCCGCCGTCATTGAGCGGGGCAAAGCCCAGCCCGTATTCCGGCGCAGGCGGCTCGAGCGCCAGGTAGAAAAGCTCCCGGAAGAAGAGACCCGGCGAGTAATCCACCTGAGCCCAGAAGCTCATGCCGACGATGAAGAACCAGGCGAAGCCCGTGGCGACGGAGGCCACGCCAAACGGCCCGAGATAGATGGGACCAAGCTGTGCGTTACCGAGCCACCCGAGGAGAGACGAAAAGCTGGGGCTTCCTGCGCGCTCCTCCATGAGGTTCATTTCGTTGTCCATGCCCCATTCGGGCTCACCCCGAACTTGGACCTGGGTGAAGATGTTTTGATATTCAGGCATTCTTCATTGCTCCCTTAAAGGTCCACCCACCAGGGCAGATCGAGATACCAGAACCACCAGTTCGACCAGGCCTCGAACCATACGGTGCCCGAGATGACGATGCAGATGGCCGACCAGATGCCAGCGTTGAGCGCGAGCAAAAGGCCGAGGCGGTGAATACCCAGCGTACCGACGGAGTAGCCGATGAAGTCCCTGAAGAAGGTGTCTTCATGGTCAGGCGTCTTGGCTTCCTTGTCTTTTCCTGGGTTTGCCGCGGAAAGGACCAGGGCACCGTGAAGCGCGAGCGCGAGCGTCGTCGTAAAGAAGAACGTGATCGCGACCATGTGGGCCGGGTTGTAGTGGAAGTTGCC
>JBCDGS010000051.1:0-19561 GCA_038751055.1 Pseudomonadota bacterium
CCTGATCGGGTTCTTCGCCTATCGGGAGCTGACCGTTCGCGGACTGGCGGAGTGGCTGACCAAGACCGCGCAGATCACGGCTGTGATCTTCGCGATCATTGCGACGGCCATGTTCCTCAGCGTCGTCCTGACCTATGCCCAGACACCGCAGCGCATCATCACCTACTTCACCGACATGGGCGGCACGCCGCTGATGTTCTGGCTGGCGGTCGCGCTGATCTGCCTGATCCTGGGCACCTTCGTCGAGATCGTTCCGGTCTTCTATCTGACCGTCCCGATCTTTGCGGCGCTGGCATTGTCGCTGGGGCTGCCCATCCTGCACCTCTATATCGTCTTCGTCGCGTTCGCCGGGATTGGCATGATCACACCGCCGGTCTGTGTCGGGGTCTACACCGCGGCCGGTGTGATCAAGGAAAGCCCGGAAAAGGCGTTCCGTGAGGTGCCGCTCTTCGTGGGCATCGGGATCATCTTCGGGCTGCTGATGATCTTCTTCCCCGGGGCGGCGACGTGGCTCCCGTCCGTTCTCAACTAGGGCCCGCCTCGGAATGCCGGAGAACCGCCCGCTGCTAACAGCGGCCCATTGGGGCACCTACGAGGTCAAAACGGAGAACGGGCGGGTCACCGCCCTTCTCCCCTTCTCCGAAGATCCGAACCCGTCGCCCATCGGTCAGGGCATCGTCGATGTCATGGACGGGCCGACCCGGATCACCCAGCCGATGATCCGCAAGTCATGGCTCAAATCCGGCCCCGGCGCTCGGGCCGAGCTTCGCGGCCAGGACGCGTTCGTCGCCGTCGACTGGCCCACCGCGGAACGCCTGGTGGCCGACGAGCTGGAACGTGTTCGGACGCGGTTCGGCAATGGTGCCATCTATGGCGGATCCTACGGTTGGGCCTCGGCGGGCCGGTTCCATCACGCGCAAAGCCAGGTGCACCGGTTCCTCAACTGCGTTGGCGGCTATGTCCGCTCGCTCAACACCTACAGCTACGCCGCGGCCGAGGTGGCGGTTCCGCACATCCTGGGCGACTTCCGCAGCTATGTGAACTCGGCGACAAGCTGGAGCTCGATCATCGGCACGACCGATCTGTTCGTGGCGTTCGGCGGCATCCCGACGAAGAACGGACAGATCGACAATGGCGGCGTGGGCCAACACGGTCAGGAAAGCGCCGTTGCCGAGGCCGCCGCCTCCGGCGTTCAGTTCGTCAACATCAACCCCTCGCGCGCGGCCATCCCGGCCAGCGCCAACGCCGCGTGGCTCGCGCCGCGCCCGACAACCGACACCGCGATCCTGCTCGCGATGGCCTATGAACTGCTGATCGCCGATCTGCACGACCGTTCCTTCCTTGCCCGCTACTGCGTGGGGTTCGAGCCTGTCGAGGCGTATCTGCGCGGCCAGAGCGACGGCATCGCCAAAACCGCCGATTGGGCGGCCGAGATTAGCGGCCTCCCGGCTGAGGACATCCGCAGCCTCGCCCATCGCATGGCGGCGGGCCGGACGATGATCTCGGTCTCGTGGTCGCTGACCCGCCAGCAATACGGCGAACAGCCCTATTGGGCCGCGCTCACATTGGCCGCGATGCTGGGGCAGATCGGGCGGCCGGGTGGCGGCATCGGCTTTGGCTACAGCGCCACCAACGGGATCGGCGCGCAGTACCAAAGGCTGCGCTATGCCTCCCTGCCCCAGGGCGAGAACCGTGTGCAGGACTTCATCCCCGTCGCGCGGATCGCGGATATGCTGCTCCACCCCGGGGCGCCGTATGATTACAACGGCGAGCGCCGCACCTATCCCGACATCCGCCTCGTCTACTGGGCGGGCGGCAACCCGTTTCACCACCACCAGGACTTGGCTCGGCTGGTCAAAGCCTGGCAGCGCCCCGAGACGATCATCACCCATGAGTGGTGCTGGACGGCGACGGCGCAGCACAGCGACATCGTGCTGCCCTGCACGAACCATCTGGAACGCACCGACCTCGCCCTCTCGCCCCGCGATCCCTACCTGGTGCATATGGATCAGGCGGTTGAGCCCGTCGGCGCCGCGCGCGACGATTATGACATCTTCGCCGGGATCGCGGGCCAGATGGGGCTGAAGGAGGCGTTTACCGAGGGCCGGTCCAAGGCCGATTGGCTGCGCTGGATCTATGACCGGTCCCGCGCCAACCTCGCCGCGCAAGGTCTGGACATCCCCGCCTTCGAGAGCTTCAAGGCAAGGGGTTGGCACCGCATCGACATGCCCGATCGCCCCACGATCTTGATGGAGGCGTTTATCGCCGATCCCGCTGCCGCCCCGCTCAAGACGCCGTCCGGCCGGATCGAACTCTATTCGGAAACCGTGGCCGGGTTTGGCTACCCCTCCTGCCCCGGTCATGCCGCCTGGCACGCATCAGAGGAATGGTTGGGGCGCGCGGAGATCGGCGACCGGCTGCATCTGATCTGTGTGCAACCCGCCAACAAACTGCATTCGCAACTGGACCATGGCGGCTTCAGCCAGGGTCAGAAGCCCGACGGCCGCGAACCTGTGCGCCTGTCGCCGGTGGATGCCCAACCGCGCGGCATCGGCACCGGGGATCTCGTCCGCCTTCATAACGCACGGGGCAGTTGCCTTGCGACGGCCGTGGTCACCGACGATCTCAGGCCCGGCGTCGTCGAGATGAGCACTGGTGCATGGTTCGACCCGGCCCGGGACGCGACCGGCGCCGTCATCTGCAAAGCAGGCAACCCCAATACGCTGACCCCGGATATCGGGACGTCAAGCCTGGCGCAGGGGCCCTCCGCGCATTCCTGCCTGATCAGGCTGGACCGCGTCGATCCCGCGGACGGGACGGGGACAGGCTAGGGCCGGCGCAGGTCCCCGATCCGTAGCGCCAGCGCCCGCTTTGGGTGAAGACCATGTCAAGTTCGAACGTGCGACGCTTCTGGAAGTGCAGTGTTGAGATCGGAGGTAATGAACGCGGCAAATGCCCACTCGGCTGAGACAAGACAATGCAAGATGCCAAACACGTAATCGAAGCCTGTTATTGGGAGCACGGCGGTGCAGAAAACCGCATCGTGCCCAATACCTTGTGTGGATGGCTCGCGCATTACACACGTCTTTTGCGTTTGCGAAGGTCTGTTAGTACAGGCGTGAATCCGGCCTGTTTGCATGGAAGGCCCTTGGCCTTGATGAGTTCCGTGAGCGGGATTTCCATCGGCTAAACGGCCTCGGGCCCGCGACATTCGTCGGAATGCCCTTAATCCTGTTTAACTCAACATCGCATCGTCACATCGTGAGTTTTGCAAATCCTTGCAGGTCATTGCGATCGACCGATCGGCTGCCGGTGCTTTTCCCGTTTCGTCAGTCGCGTTCAGACGATCCGGGCAGTTTCACCCTCCATCGCGACCGTGGCGAGCCGGAAGGATTTCTCGTCCAATGGTCGGACCGCCCATGAGGGGGGCCACCCCCGCGTCCTCGTTGCGGGGGTGGCAGCGGCCCAAGACCCGAAGAGGTCCGATGTTCGCGACGAGCGATGCCAGCGACGTTGCCGCTTTGCGCAGGACGGCCGGTTGCGGCGCGCGACGCTCGCGGTCCTCCGGCTCATCGAACCATGATCGAAGCGGCTTACCTCCAAAATGATTTGCCTGCAATCTGTTCGTCTGCTATCTATTCTGCTACGAATTAAAGCTCTCGCGCAGGCGGGACACTTAGGGACGACAGAATGAACCGACACCTCAAACTGGCTACGATCGCCGCCACGGCGTCCGCACTTTCGCTTGCCGCTCAGGCGCAGACCACTTTGATCTCGAACGATCCCGGCCCAAACCGGGGCGTGCGTGCCGAAGCCGTCAACCATCTGAGCGCCTTGATTGCCGAGGAATCCGGCGGTGCGCTCAGCGTTGAGAACAACTGGGGCGGTGCCCTGTTCAGCTCGACCGCAGCACTCGACTCGCTCAGCACCGGGGTGGCCGATATGGGGCTGCTTGTGGGGCCTTACGTGCAGTCCGAACTGCCGGAACTGGCCCTCGGCGGCGTGCCGATGATCAAGGCGAGCCCTTGGGTCATGATGTCCGCGATGCACGAGCTCTTTACGACCAACGAGACGATCAAGTCCCGTCTCGATGAACGCAACCTCGTCTACCTCAACTTCTACGGGCTTCCGACAGCGCTCCTGGGCTGCAACGATGGCCAGGTAAACTCCGTCGCTGACGTCGATGGGGTGAAAATCAGCCGCACGAACTCGATGAGTGACCTGTTCGAGCCGCTCGGCGGAAACATGGTGAATATGCCCATCTACGAGGTCTATCAGAGCATGCAGACGGGTTTGATCGACTGCACGGTGACCTACGGATACTTTGCGTCGGCGACCAAACTCGATGAACTGCTGACCTCGATCACGCCAATTGAGCTTTCGTCCAGCATCGTGCTCGCGACAGTCATGAACAAGGGCGCGTTCGAGAGCCTCTCCGCCGATGACCAGGCCGCAATCATGGCAGCAGGCGCCGCAATGCATGATTACTACGGCGAACATCTCGGCCAGGCAGAGGCTGCGGCGGTTGAAGCGATGACCAGCGGCTCGGACGGGCTCACGCTGAAATCCTTCAGCACGGAAGACCACGTGACCTTGGGCAACTCTGCCCAGCCCATCGTGGAGAAATGGCTCGCGGATGCCGATGCAAGTGGGCTCGATGGGCAAGCCATCATGGATGAAATGCTCTCGCTCATCGAGAAATGGAATGAGGTCGAAGCATCGCAAGGCGCGCCCTGGGAACGCAGCTAGGCTCCAGCTTTACCGATGTTCAAATCCCGAAGAGGACGGCTGCCGCCAGGGCGTTGGCGAAGCGAGAAGCCTTGGGGCGGCGGTCGTCGCGGTCCTGACGCTGGATCGGGAGAGGCTTCAGGACGTCATTCGGCGAAAGCTCTGACGCCTGTCCGTCTGCGCGCGTTGGCGTGAGGGTTGCAACGGGGTTTGGCCGCATGGCGCTCCCGGGTGCGACGTTCCGGCGCCCCTACACGTTCCCGACGGATCAGCCCACCCACCGTCGCGATCAAAGGCTGAAGACCCCTTCCCAAGCCCAGGGAGCGGAGCACCGACCGACCAACTCTCGCAAAAGGTAGAGGCAAGCCGGGTCGCAGGTCATGACGCCAGGCTAGGCGGCGCCGCCTGCGCCGACCAAGGCAACCGTGGGGAGCACACGCAGAGCAAGCCCGGGAGAGAGCATTCTGAACCTCCCGACATTTCTGGAAATCGAGCAGCATGGTTCCAGATGCGCGCCGCAACTTCCGTAGACTTGTAGGTGATCGGCCGATCAGTTTTTGGCAGGGAACTGAAATGACACGGGGTGAGAGAACACCATTTCCGGGCGATTCCGATTGCCGTTCTCAAAAAGCTCCCGTGCCAAATCCGCGACCATGTGTGGATCCTCCGCATGGAGAAAATGGTTCGCCCCGACGATGGCAACGCGGGCATCCGGCAATAGATCGGCAGACGTCATGTATTCCTCGGCCTTTTGGCCCGGGTCGTGATCGCCTTGGATCAGGAGTACGGGCATCGTCATCTCCGGGATCACATGTTCCATGCGGAAGGCCAGCTCGATATCGAAACTCGTGCCCTGAAAGGTGCGGGCGGCGGCCTCGGGCGTGCCCGGAAAGCCGAACTCCCAGTCGAGGCGCTGCAGGAAACGCTCCGGAAAATGCACGGATCCATAATTGCTGGAATAGGCGGTGCTGGCGAGATTTTCCTGATTCTGGAATTCGACCGAGGCCATCGCTTCGTGAGGTGGGCGGGGCAATCCATGTGGTCGATCGAAGGATTGCTGCATGCGCACATAGGCCAGAACGCGTTCGCTTACGCCGTCGATGGTCAACAGGTTCTCACTGACGATCGTACCCCGGTCATGGCTGATCAGGTTGAAATCCGCAACGCCGATCGTGTTCAAGAGCGTGACCAAACTGGCGGCCGCCCCTGCATAGCTGACGTCGATGCCCGGGCCCTTGTCCGATTGCCCGTATCCCAACACATCAACGGCGATGACGTAATAATCATCGGCCAAAAGGGCCATCACCTCGGCATTCGCCCACCAGGTGTCCGGATAGCCATGGACCATGAGAACAACGTCGTCAGACGGATCGCCCGCGGTCACAAAGTGCCAGACCGGCCCATCTGCTTCGACGAACCAGTGCGTTCCAAAGACACCCAAACCAAGATGCTCGATCTCGCCGTGCTGGCTGACCTTGAGTGTTTGCGGAACCGCTTCGGGATATCGCCCCACATCGTCGGAAATCCGCGCGAGCGGATAGGGGACGTACGAGAACTCTTCCCAAGCCTGAACGCTGTCTTCTGCGACGGCGGGCACACAAAAGGAAAGGGCCATAGCCGGAAGCGCTGCGGGGCCTGCGAAAGAAAACCTGGCCGCTCTACGCATGTCGAACATCGGTATCTCCCTGCCACGCATCTGTCACGGTGTAGTTAGCTGCGCGCCAGACGATTGATCAAATTGATATTACCGATAACATTCATTGCCATGAAGAATGTTAGAAACACCGATCTGAACCTGCTTGTTGCGTTCGATGCTCTCATGTCGGAACGGAACGTCACAGAAGCCGGAAAGCGCATAGGTCTTGCCCAGCCGTCGATGAGCAATGCACTCACCCGGCTTCGGGCTCTGTTCGACGACGAGCTCTTCGTACGCACCCCAAATGGCATGACGCCCACACAGATTGCGCTCGATGCGGCGGAGCACGTGCGGGCCGCAATCGTGGCCGCGGAAGAGGCCATCAACGCTGGAACCACGTTCGATCCTCAAATCCATGAGGGCGAGATCGTCCTTCTTACGCATGACCTGATTGAGTTGACGGTTTTGCCCGAACTGGTACGCACCTTGGAGCGCGAAGCTCCGAGAATGCACCTCAGGACAAGGCCGCTGGTGGGTGAAGCGTTTGCAGAGGATCTGGACGCGGGCCATGCGGACCTAGCGCTTTGCGGTGCACGCAGCATCCCGAAACGGTTCCGCTACCAAGTGCTGTGTGACGAGCCCTTTGCGGGCATTGCCCGGCTCAATCATCCGATTTTCGACGCTCCCATCACGCTCGAGGCCTTTATTGCTGCGAAGCATGCCTTGCTGTCCCATCGGTCAGACGGAAGAGGGATCGTTGATCGCGTCCTGGCATCGAAGGGCCTGAGCCGTGAGGTTGTGGTGAGTGTCTCCAACTTTGCAACGCTTCCCCCCATGGTCGTGGAAACAAACCTTGTCGCGGTATTGCCCCGGCGTCTGGCCGCAAAGGCCGACAAAGAACTTCCTGTCAGGATGTTTGAGCTTCCATTTGACGTACCGACTGTCCAGTCAAAGCTCATATGGGGACGCGGCGCAGACCGGTCCCCAATGTCATCTTGGTTCAGAAATCTCGTCGCCGACGCCGTGGTACGCGACAAGATCTGATCCTGCGGCTGTTTGCGGTGAATGTCCGTGCGGAGCACTGCACCCGGAGAAGCCGCGACACGTGACGAACGGTCGGGACAGGACGTCCTCACGGCCCCATGGATTTCTTATCCGCACGAGCGCGCGCCGCAGCCGTCCTCTGCTGGCGATGACTATCCCTGAGTCTGGAATCCGGCACGCTTTGCAACATCCCCAGGTTTGAGCTCGATGAAGCTCCTCCAGATCCGTCGGCCCACGACGCCCGGGATAAGGAAACCTGCAGAAACTGCCCTAGCTTTCGATGATCTTTGCCGGTCTGCCAAAGGGAGCTCTTGGATCATTTCGCGATGTTCAGGATTGGCCAAACACCAGAGGCGCTTTTCTTCCGACCGCGGACAGTCTTCGGGAACCCGGCGCGTGTTTCTCGGCTCGCTATGGCGACCCGCCGAGTTCGACCCAAACGGATTTGTGCTTCAGGTACTTCTCGTATCCCGCGCGTCCGAGATCCCGTCCTATTCCCGACCGCTTGACGCCTCCAAAGGGGCTCGTCATGTCGTCGCCGCGCCCCCAGTGATTGATCCAGACCGTCCCGCTCTCAATCCTGCGCGCCGCCAGCATCGCGCGGTCCAGGCTCCCGGTGTAGACAGCCGTGGCCAGCCCGTATTCGGGGTGATTGGCCTTCGCGACGCCTTCGTCAAAGTTCTCGAACGTCTCCACCGACAGAACGGGGCCGAAAATCTCTTGCTCAAACGCCGCGTTGCCGGGCCCGACGCCGTCCAGGATTGTGGGGGCGTAGGCGTGCAGGCTTGGGGCGTCCAAACGCTGTCCGCCGAGAACGGCGGTTGCGCCCTGAGCGGCGGCCTCTCGGACGATGGTCTCGATCCGGTCGATCTGTCTGGCGTTGATGATCGGCGCCAACGTCACGTCGCCCGACCAGGTTGGGCCGACTCGCACGGCCTTCATTCGGGCGCCAACCTTGTCCAGAAGGGCGTCCTTGATCGCGGCGTGCACAACAAGGCGCGCGCCGGCAAAGCAAACCTGACCGGCATTCATCGTCACTCCGCGCGCCACAAGCTCGGCGATCTTGTCGAGGTTCCGGGCATCGTCGAAGACGAGCTGCGCGCCCTTTCCGCCGAGTTCCAGGCTCACCGGTTTGAGGCCGTGATGGGCGGCATCCGCCATGATTGCGGCGCCAGTGGCAGAGGACCCTGTAAACGAGACGTAGTTGACGCCCGGGTGGGTGACCATGGCACGGCCGATGGCGGCATCGCCCGGCAGGACGTTGAACAGACCGGCCGGTAGTCCGGCCTCGGTGCTCAGTTCCGCCAGACGCAACGCAGAGAACGGGGTGAGCTCAGACGGCTTCAGAAGGACGGCATTTCCCGCCGCCAAGGCCGGGGCGAATTTCCAGCTCGACAGGATCAGCGGAAAATTCCAGGGCGCAATCGCGGCAACGATGCCGTGCGGCTCCGTCGTGACGAGGGAGAGCTGACTGGCCGCGGTTGCCGTGACCGCGCTTTCGTGGGTTTCGGCATAGGCCACGAATGTGCGCAGGGTCGACGCCGCGACCTTGACGTCGCGCGCAAGGGCTTCTTGGTACGGGCGCGAGGAGGACACAGCTTCGAGGGCCGCAAGCTCCTCGGCATGCGCGGTGATCAGATCCGCCCAACGCAGGAGAACGCGGCCCCGTGCTTTTGCCGAAAGCTCCGCCCAGCCGGAGCCTTTCAGCGCCTGACGGGCCGCATCGATGGCCCAGTCCACGTCGGCCATTGTGGCGGTCGGATAGTCGAGGTTGATCGCAAGATCTGATGGGCAGGGATGGGCGAATGCGTCCCCATTAGCCGCGCGCAGGGCGCCGCCGATAAACACGCCCTCGGGCCGAGGCAGTTTCTTGGGATCGAAGTACATGGACGGCCTCCCATCTGGCACAAGGGTCAGGCGATTTCGGCGCGGCCATGGTCGAGCGCCACGACGCCACGGTCGGCCACCGTGGCGCGGAAGGAAACCTCCGATCCTGCGCGCCACATTTCAACGCGGATCGTCTCACCGGGATAGACCGGCTTCGAAAAGCGCAGCTTGATCGCACGGAGAAGTTCGGGATCGTAATCGCAATAGGTGGCCAGGATCGCCCGCGTCGCGATGCCAAAGGAGCACAAGCCGTGCAGGATCGGGCGATCGAACCCCGCCGCCGCAGCAACGTCGGGATCGACGTGGAGCGGGTTGGGATCTCCCGAAAGCCTATAGAAAAGGGCTGAGCGCGGATCTGTATGGGTCTCAAACCTGGTCTCTGGCGGGCCGTCTGGCAGGCGGTGGGCGGCGGGCTGCGGGCCGCTGTCGCCTGCGCAGCCGCCATTGCCGCGTGCGAAGTTCACCACGCGAACAGTGGCCAGGAGGCCGGACCGATCGGTGATCTGGCGCTCCAGATAGATCAGCGCGCCCTTTGCGGCGCCCTTGTCGATGATGCGCGTGATCCGGGTCGTGGCCCGCACGGTCGCGTCGGAGGACAGCGGGCGATGCAGGATCACTTCCTGCTCGGCATGAAGAAAGCGCCGCCAATCGATGCCGGTGGCGGGGTCCCGCGCCCAAAATCCAGGGCTTGCAAGGACGGCAGCCATCGAGGGTACAACCCGCAGGTGAGGCTCCTCGAAGACAAAAGGAAGCTCCGCCCGATGCGTCGGATCCTCGCCAAAGCCAATGCCGAGCGCGTAGAGAATGCAGTCCTTCGTCGTGTAGCTGTGCACGACATCGGGGAAGGTGAAGCGCTCAAGCTTTTCACGGAAATCATCGCGTGTTTCGACGATGGCCATTCAGTCGCTACTCCAGACTCCCGTGCAATATGCACTGCACAACTATTGCTCGCAGAGATAGTGCACTTGCAAATAGATAGCAAGCGAATTATTTGATGGGACAGGGAGGATGTCCATGCCAGACATAACCTTTGCGGGCCGAACGCAAGCGTTCGCAGAACTGGCCGACGAGGCGGCCCGGGGCGCGGCTGGGCTTGCGGCACTCGGAGCGACCAACGCCATCGTGGCGTTGCTCTTGCGCAATGACGCCGCCTTTGTGACGGTCAGCGAGGCGGCGCGCCTGGCAGGCGCGGCGACGCTGCCGCTCAACTGGCATCTCAAGGCGCCGGATGTTGCCTTCATCCTGCAGGACAGCGGTGCGGCCGTATTGGTGGCCCATGTGGACCTTTGGAACACGGTCGCACAAGGGCTGCCCGAGACGCTGAAGCGCAGGCTCAAGGTGCTCCTTGTGCCGACGCCGGAGGTCGTGGCGATGGCCTATCGCGTCGAACCCGAGGGCGCAATGCCACCGCAGGACGCGCAGCACTGGTCCGAGTTGGTCGCCGCGCATGCGCCAATCGCCGCCCCCGTGGAGACGCGGCCACACCCCCTCATCTACACGTCCGGCACGACGGGGCGCCCGAAAGGGGTGCAACGGCTCGGAACGGCCCGCCCTGCCCCCGTGGCCTATGACGCGTTCTTCGACGAGACCGCGCGGACATTGCTCGCCACGCCTTTGTATCACGCGGCGGCGCATCGATTTCTGGATGGCACGCTCAGGGCCGGAGGAAGCGTCGTCTTGCCCGTGCGCTTCGATGCCGAGGGCATGCTTCGGGAGATCGAGACCCATCGGATCACCATGACTTTCGTCGTTCCGGCCATGTTCCAGAGGTTCCTTCGCCTTCCGGACGAGGTGCGGCGCCGCTACGACCTGTCCAGCCTGCGCCACGTCGTGGTGGCCGGAGCGCCCTGCGCGCCGGAGTTGAAAGCCGCCATGATCGCGTGGTGGGGGCCGGTGATCTACGAATACTACGGTTCGACGGAATTGGGCGCCGTGACCTTTGCCTCAAGCGCGGATGCGCTCGCACGTCCCGGAACGGTGGGGCGCGTGGTCGCCACCGCGCGCCTGGCCATTCTCGACGAGGCCGGGAACCCATGCCCGCAGGGCGAAATCGGAGAGGTCTATGGCCGGAGGGACGATCTGCCCGACTTCACCTACCTGAACTGTGACGCGGCGCGGGCGGAGGCCGGACAAGGCGATCTTGTTACAATGGGGGATGTCGGGTTCCTGGACGCAGAGGGGTATCTTTTCCTCAGCGACCGCAAGACCGATATGATTATCTCCAACGGCGTGAACATCTATCCGGCCCAGATCGAAGCGGCGATCCTGTCGTACCCGGATGTGGCCGATTGTGCGGTCTTCGGCATTCCCGACGAGGCTGCGGGCGAAAGCGTCGCCGCAATCGTCGAACCCATGGCCGGCCAGAGCGTGGACACCGAAGCGCTGACGGCCTTCCTGACCGACAAGCTTGCCGGTTACATGGTGCCCCGCCGGATCGAAGAGCGCCGGAACTTCCCCCGCGATGCAGCCGGGAAGGTCAGGAAACGCGAGCTGCGAGCGCCTTTCTGGGAAACCGCAAAGCGCGCGATCTAGTCGCGCGCAAGTCCTGGCATCTCTCCGTCCAGCGCCTCTTTGAGGTTCATCCGGACGCGACGCATCAGGCCTAAAAGCTGATCGACCTCCGCATCCGTCAGCCGCTCGAAGGAGAGCGCATTCACCTTCGCAGCGGCCTCGCCGAGCACGTGCTTCTTCGACATCGCGGAGGCCTTAAGGAAGACACGCTTGGTGCGCCGGTCGCTGCCGTCGGGCCGGCGTTCGACCCAATCGGCGGCCTCGAGCCGATCGACCATGCCACTCACGGCAACGGTGCCGATGCCCAAAAGGCGCGCGAGTTCAATCTGCGTGCGGCCGTCCTCACGCAGAAGCCAGTTGAGCAAGTAGACCTGCGCCGAGGTCAGACCATGGGGGGCGAGGAGCGCGTCGAGAAGCTTGATCCGTTGGCGTGCCACATGCTGAAAGACCAGCCCCGCCTCGTTCTCGATCTGGCTGTCCTCGGCGGATGCATGGGCTGTGTCTGGCATCGGATGTCCTTCGATGGCCTCGCGTCGGAGACTGTTGGATACCAATTATAATTAGGATGCGAACGGAATGCCGTCAACTCACTTCGCGGCGGAATCCGTATGCGGCCAACTAAATTCTCTTGCGATTAATTCGTATACGTATTAGTTGTTGGCGAAGTAAGGCCGGATATGCGCGTGAGCCATGGCACAGGGCCGATGTGCAGGCGCCTGCGGCGTTTTTCGGGAGGCCGACCAAAAGATCCGCCGGATAACAGGGAGGAAGAAGCATGTTGCATGACCGGTTCTTCATCGGAAACGAGTGGACCAAACCAGCCACCGACGCCCAATTCACGATCAAGAACGCGTCGACCGGCGAGCCGATCGGCAAGACCCCCGAGGCTGGAAGAGCCGACATTGATGTGGCCGTTGCGGCAGCGCGATCCGCGTTTGACGGTGGGGCCTGGTCCGGCATGGCTCCGTCGGACCGGGCACACATCATGCGCCGCTTCGCGGAAGAATTGCGCAAGCGGGCGCCGCAGACGGCAAAGGCCGTGAGCACCCAGAACGGCATGCCGATCGCCATCTCGGGCGCGTTCGAAGGGGACGTGGCCCCAAACATCCTGGACTATTACGCCGATCTTGCCGACGAGATGGTGCTCGAAGATGTCCGTCCGTCGCAATTTGGAACCGAAACCTTCGTCCAGCGCCTGCCCGTGGGCGTCGTCGCCGCGATCATCCCGTGGAATTTTCCGGTAAACCTGTCGCTTGTGAAGCTCGGACCGGCCATGGCGGCGGGCTGCACGATGGTCATCAAACCCTCGCCCGGTACCGTGCTCGACAGCTACGTGATGGCCGAAGCCGCGCTTGCCGCGGGCGTCCCCGCGGGGGTGCTGAACTGGGTCCCCGCGGACCGCGCGGTCGGCCAATACCTGATCGAGCATCCGGGCATCGACAAGGTGGCGTTCACCGGCTCGACGGCGGCCGGGCGCAAGATCGCCGCGCGCTGCGGCGAGCTCTTGCGCCCGGTCACACTTGAGCTTGGCGGGAAATCCGCCGCGATCCTGCTCGAGGACGCAGATCTGGAGACCTTCACGCAGGGCATCCCAACCGCCTGCCTGCTGAACAACGGCCAGACGTGCTATCTCGGCACGCGCATCCTTGCGCCGAAGAGCCGCTACGATGAGGTGGTCGAGGCCGTGGCGGGCTTTGTGGGCGCGCTCAGGGTCGGGGACGCGATGGACCCGGAAACCCATGTCGGCCCGCTCGCCTCGGAAGAGCACCGCGCCCGGGTGGAACGCTACATCGAACTCGGCAAGACCGAGGGCCGTCTGGTCACCGGCGGACGCCGTCCGGGCACCTCGCAGGGCGGTTGGTTCGTAGAGCCGACCGTCTTCGCCGACGTCGACAACACAGCCACCATCGCCCGGGAAGAGATCTTCGGCCCGGTCCTTTCGATCATCCCCTACGAGGGGGAAGACCAGGCCGTTGCAATCGCCAACGACAGCGAGTTCGGGCTGGGCGGATCCGTCTGGAGCACCGACAAGGCGCATGCAAAGGCAGTTGCCGAAAGGGTTCAAACCGGCTCGATCGGGCTCAACGGCTATGTCATTTCGGTGGGATCGCCCTTTGGTGGCATCAAGCAAAGCGGCATCGGGCGTGAGTTTGGGCCCGAGGCGCTGCTTGCCTACCAGACCTACAAGTCGATCTTTGCGATGAACTGAGGCCCAAGGGTGTGAGATGAGTGGGCGCGCCCGTCTTCGTCAGGCTGTCGCGTCCATCACGCTCAAAAGAAACATGAAGACCTACAACGCCGCCATTTTGCGCCAGAAGAATGGCCCGTTTGAAATCGAACGGATCAGAATGGAGCCTCCAAGAGCGCGTGAGGTTGTCATAAAGATCGCCGGCGTTGGTCTTTGCCACACCGATCTGGTGGTGCGGGGCGGCAATTACCCCATACCCTTTCCCATGGTGCTCGGCCACGAAGGCGCCGGTGTGGTGGACACGGTCGGGCGCGATGTCACGTCCGTTGTGCCGGGCGATCATGTGGTGCTGTCCTTTGGCTTCGATAATCAGTGCAAGAACTGCCAGGAGGGCCAACCGGCCTATTGCGACGAGCTGTTCCCGAGGAACTTCGGTGGGCGCCGTCCAGACGGGTCCACGCCCCTCACCGATGGGAATGGCCATGATCTGAGCGGTTACTTTTTCGCGCAATCCTCGTTTGGCGAATACGCCATGGCGCCCGAAGATAGCGTGATCAAGATCGACCCTGAGGTGCCAATTGAGATCATGGGGCCGCTGGGCTGCGGCATTCAAACGGGCGCCGGTGCCGTCATGAACGCCCTGGCCTGCCGACCCGGAAGCTCGATCGCGGTCTTCGGCGCGGGCTCTGTCGGATTGGCCGCGGTGTTGGCTGCGCGCGTCGTAGGGTGCACTGAGATCATCGCGGTAGACCTGATGGAGCGTCGACTGGAGATCGCACGAGAGATGGGTGCGACACACGTCATCGATGGTGCCGCGGGAAACGCGGTGGAGCAGATCCTTGAGATCACGGGCGGCGGTGCGCAATACGCGCTCGATTGCACCGGCGTCCCCGCTGTGGTGCGCCAATCCGTAGAATGCTTGCGGTTGACGGGTATGGCCGGGCTGCTGGGTGTTCCCGGGCCCGGCGCAGAGTTGATCTTGGAGCTGCGCACCCTGCTGTCGGGCCGCGGGATCCGCGGTATCATCGAGGGGGACAGCGTACCGCGCGAGTTCATCCCCGAGCTTGTCGCGCTTTGGAAGGCCGGTCGGTTTCCGTTCGATAAGCTGATCACGACCTATAGGCTGGCCGAAATCGAAGAAGCCATCCATGCGTCGGAGACCGGCGACGTCGTAAAAGCAGTGTTGATCCCGTGAGGACGCGCCAGCCTGTAACCCCGGATCGGGCGCAAATGGAAAGCGTGCCGCGGTGATCAACTACGACGCCCTGATGGCGCGCGACTTTGCCGATGTCGCCCGACGCTACACCGAAGACGATTGCATCCTCTACGCCCTGGGCCTCGGGCTGGGCGATCCGGGCGATCCGGCCCCTCTGCGCGCGGTGTTCGAGGGCGCAGAGGGGTTTGGCGCGCTGCCCTCGATGGTGAATGTGCTCGGCAACCCACCGTTCTGGGCCCAGAATCCCGAGACCGGCCTCACCTGGCAGAAGATCCTGCACGGCGAGCATGCCATCACCCTCCACGCCCCGCTCCCTGCGCGCGCCGACATCGTCGGGCGGACACGGCTCACCGGCCTGATCGACAAGGGGCCGGGCAAGGGCGCGCTGATCTACACCGAGCGCAGGATCTCGGATGCCGTGGGCCGCCCTCTGGCGACGGTGGCGAGCACGCTCTTTGCCCGCGCGGACGGCGGGTTTGGCGGGCCGAGCGGGCCGGTCAAACCTGTCCATCCCCTGCCCGAGCGGCCCCCGGACACGCATTTCGACACGCAAACCTCTCCCCGCGCTGCCCTGATCTACCGATTGAGCGGCGATAAAAACCCGCTCCACGCGGATCCCGCCATGGCCCGAAAGGTGGGCTTCGAGCGGTCGATCCTGCACGGTCTCTGCACCATGGGTATCGCGGCCTGGGCCATTCCGATGGCGCTGCGCGCCGGCGACTTCACAACGCTCACGCACATGCAGCTTAGGTTTTCCGCGCCCGTCTATCCCGGCGAGACACTCCGCACGGAAATCTGGGACACCGGCGGAGAGATCGGCTTTCGTGCCCGCGTTTTGGAACGGGACGCGGTGGTTCTGAACAATGGCCTTGCGCGCCTCGGATGAGACCTCGATGACTGAAAGACCAATCCCAACCATCTATCCGGAAACGCAGCATTATTGGGATGGGGCGAAGGCCGGACGGCTTCTGCTGCAGACCTGCAGGTCATGCGGCACCACCTACTTTCCGCCGCGTCCGTTCTGCCCTGAATGTGGCAGCCGCGATGTCGAGGTGATCGAGGCCACGGGGCGCGGGACGCTCTACTCCTACACGATCTCCCATCTTCCGACGCCCGGCTATGAGCCGCCCTTCATCGTCGCCGTCGTCCTGCTTGAGGAAGGGGTCAAGATGCTGACCAACATCGTGGATTGCCCGCAGGAGCCCGAGTCCCTCACCCTCGATATGGCGCTGGAAGTGACGTTTGAGGCGCGTGGCGATCTGGCGATCCCGCAGTTCCGGCCGGTGGACGCTCAGCCATGAGCCGGGCCTCCATCGCGATCGTCGGCGCTGCCGAGAGTACGGAGATGGGCAAGGTCCCCGGGCTCAGCCAGGTGGGTCTGCATGCCGATGCGGCGCTGAACGCGCTGGCCGATTGCGGCCTGACCCCGGCCGATATCGATGGCATCGCGACCGGTGGCCATGATGTTGCTGAGATCACCCAGTATCTCGGGCTTTCTCCGACGTGGTACGACGGCACATCGGTGGGGGGCTGTTCCTTCATCACCCTGGTCCGCCATGCTGCTGCGGCCATCGATGCAGGGCTCTGCACGACCGTCCTGATCACGCACGGCGAGAGTGGCCGCTCGGGCCACCGTGCGCACCGGCCCATCCTCCCCTCAATGCAGCAGCAGGAGTTTGAGGCGATCTACGGCCCTCTCTTCCCGCCGTTGCGCTTCACGCTGCCGGTATTGCGCAAGATGAAGGATGAGGGCCTGACCGAAGAGCAGATTGCCATGGTCGCGGTGGTCCAGCGCGAGTGGGCCGCTTTCCACCCGCGGGCGACGGCGCGGGAGCCGATCACCGTGGACGATGTGCTCGGCTCCCGGATGATCGCCTACCCGTTCCGCAAATTGATGTGCTGCCTGGTGAGCGACGGCGGGGGCGCATTGGTCCTGACGTCAGCCGAGCGGGCCAGGGATTTCCCGACCAAGCCCGTGTACCTGCGCGGCAAGGGCGGTGAGGGGGCCGAGGGGCCGATGGTGAGCCAGATGGAAAGCTTCACCTCGTCCAAAGCCTTTCGCGTTTCGGGCAAACTTGCCTTCGAGAGCGCCGGGATCTCTCATGAGGATGTCGATCACCTGATGATCTACGACGCTTTCGCGCATCTCCCGATCTACGGGCTGGAAGACCTCGGCTTTGTCGGTCGTGGCGAGGCCGGCGCGTTCATCGCCGAGGGCCACACCAGGCCCGGCGGCCGCTTGCCGCTGAACACCAATGGCGGTGGGCTGAGCTACATGCACTCCGGCATGTATGGAATGTACGCGCTGCAGGAAGGTGTGCGCCAAATGCGCGGGGTTTCCCCGGCGCAGGTCGACGGCGCCCAAATCTCCATGGTGCACGGGGTCGGCGGCATGTTCTCTGCCGCAGCCACGGTGGTGCTCACGACCGAGGAGCGGTGGTAGCGGCCCGTTGCGAATAGGGGCGAAATCCCGCGGCAACGAGGAACAGGAGATCCATTCTGCTTGGAGTCGCTGGGGTCTCAGCGCTGCGGCCGCTTGCTCCGCCAGACATCCATTTTCTGATCACAGCGGACCGTCGTTGAGGTGAGGTGATTAAGGTCTGGCGTGCACACCAGACGGACCATGATTGTGTAATCTCAAAAAAGGAAGCGATTTCGCCACGGATGGCCTTGGAAGACAGTCAGGACAGCTCATTCCGACTAATCCAAACCCATTCAGTTCCGCTCGATCCGCACGCCTCTCTTTTCCAGTTCATCGATAAGGATGTGTGTTGGCGGGATATAGAGATGCGAGATCAGCTGTCGTGACCCGTCGGTTGTATGGACGTAAACATCGGCAGACTCCGACCAGCTTTGGATTTCCAGCCGATCAATGTCGTGAAGCAAAAAGAAGAAACGTCGATCGCGGGCCTTCACTTCAAGTGCCCGTTCGGTGATCAAAACAGTGGATCGTCTGTCGACTACGAGTGTTGCCACCTGTGCTGCTGTGGGGACCGCAGCAATAGCCACGAGCCACCAGGGTGCCGATGCAGCTACCGCTAAACCAATGAAAATAAAACAAAACACCGCAACCGAGAGGTTCAGCCCATTCCGGCTGCGGCGCTCAAACAAGTAGTCTTGCGGTTCCGCAGTCATCCTATCGATTTTTTTCCGCGCTTTTCGATCGCTCTCGCGGTGCCTATCTGAGAAAATAGGCAGTCTTGTGACATGCTTTTCAGCTTGTCCTGCCAGCCGGCAATAGGCCACCACTCGTGTCGCCATCCGACACCGGGACGTTCGAAGCCTGTCATTCTCCGCCACATACACCCGGAGGGTCATCCGGATTTGCAAAGTGGGCTCGAGCTGCCGTTCTGGCATAGCATGAGGACATGCGGGATTAGGGAAGGATTTCATCCCAGTACTCGACCGATCCCTGGCGGTCACTCAAAGCTGAACCGCGGCGGCTGTTTGGCGGCGAAGCGGGACAGCGCGTCGCGGTGATAGGCGCTCGTCAGGCACACCGCCTGGGCCTGCGCCTCCAGAGCTAGGATCGTGTCGCTGTCGCACTCCATGGCCCGTGCCGTGATCTCTTTGGTCAGCCGGAATGCAAGCGGCGAAGCCTGCGCCATCTGACTGGCGATGTCGAGGGCTCGGGGCCGAAGCGCTTCGGCAGGGTGGACTTCAAGGGCAATCCCGAGGCTCAGCGCCTCCTCTGCCGAGAGGGTGCGGGCGGTATAGAACAGCGCGCGCGCGCGTTGCAGCCCGACAACCCGTGGCAGCGACCACATGAGGCCCGCGTCGGGCACAACGCCGAGCTTCGCGAAAGACGCGGAGAATCTTGCCCGGTCCGATGCCAGCACGATGTCCCCCAGCAAAGCGAGCCCGAAGCCGGCGCCGAAGGCAGGGCCGTCCACAGCGGTGATCACCGGCACGGACAGGTCACGGAAGGCGCGAAGCCAGGTGTGCGTCTCACCCATGCGTGCGAGCTGATGTTCGGCGCCCGCGGCCTCCCCTCCGGCATGGCGTTCCAGCATCTTCTTCAAGTCGCCCCCGGCACAAAAGACGCCCCCCGCGCCCGTCAGCACCATAGCGCGCAAACCTCCATCGCGGGCAAGGCGCTCGGAGATATCGAGGAGGCCGGCCTTGATCTCGGCCGTCAGCGCGTTGCGCCGTTCCGGCTGGTTCAGTTCGACCACGGCAATGCCTGCGTCCACGGTCAGCTTCACCGCGTCGGTCATGGCGGACACACCTTCTTCTTGATTGCGGTCTTGTCGATCTTGTTGGCGGGCGTCAGCGGCAAGGGGCCGTCCCAGATGTGCACGTCCTTTGGCACCTTGTAGCCCGCGATCCGCGCGCGGCAGTGGGCGATCAA
>JBCDGS010000052.1:0-17990 GCA_038751055.1 Pseudomonadota bacterium
ACCGGCCAGCGACCGACGGCCTCGCCGAAGTCGCCGTGGCAATGGGCGCATTGGGCGACGTAGACCTCCTCCCCCGTCCAGACATCGCCCGAGCCCTTCGGCAGGCCCTGCCCGTCCGGGCGGATGTCGATGTCCCAGCTCGCCACTTCCGCGGGATGCGCGGGGCGGCCGAGGGCGACAGACGTGTCCGGCAGGGGGTCGCCCATGCTTATGGGCAGGGTCACGCTGTCGGCCCTCGCAATCTTTAGCTGCAGGTCGGCAAGCTTGGCCTCGACCGCGTCTTCGCGATCGGCTGCGCCAGCACGGAGGGCCTCGGCGGCATCAAAATCTGACATCCCGCCTTGCGACAACCCGACGGCAAGCCCGAGGCCGCCGAGGATCCCGGCGCCGCCCAGAAGGGTAAGAACGCTAGGAGACTTCGACATTCTCGGCGATCCCCGCCTCGTTCACGGCCCAGGTCTGGATCGCGTTGTTGTGGTAAATGGAGCTCAGGCCCCGGACAGCGCGCAGCTGGTCCTTGGTCGGCTGGACATAGCCCGTGGAATCCATCGCGCGGGACTGCAGAAGCAGCGGTTTACCGTCCCAAGTGAATTCGTAGTAGAAGCGGTGCAGTGACTTGTCGAAGCTCGGGCCAGACATCCGGGCGCGGTGCCAGTTGACCCCGCCGTCGAGGGAGACATCGACGCGCGGGATTGTCCCGCGGCCCGTCCAGGCCAGGCCGCTGATGACGGTATGACCGGGACCGTGTGCAATGGGCTTTTGTGGCGACGGGTCGGTGATGACGGATTTGGCGTCCATCTCCCAGGTGAAGCGCCGCGCGCGCCCGTCGCCGAGGAGGTCGGTGTATTTCGACGTCTCTTCCCGGTGGTGCCAGGGCTGATCGCCCACCTCGATCCGGCGGAGCCACTTGACCCACATGTTGCCCTCCCAGCCCGGAACGACGAGGCGGACCGGGTAGCCCTGTTCCTCCCGCAGGGCCTCTCCGTTCATCTTGAAGGCCACAAGGCAGTCATCGAGCGCCTTTTCGAGGGGGATGGATCGCGTCATGCCGGACGCATCGGCACCTTCCGGCAGGATCCATTTGGCGGAGGTCTTCAGCCCCGCCGTCTCAAGCAGGTAGCGCAGCGGGACGCCGGTATACATCACGTTGTGGATCATCCCGTGCGTGAACTGGCAGCCATTGAGCTGCGCGCCGCGCCATTCCATCCCGCCATTCGCGGCGCATTCGAGGAAATAGAGGCGGTTCTCGCGCGGGAAGCGCGCGAGGTCCTGCATGGTGAAGACCAGCTCCTGATCCACGAGGCCGTTGATCATCAAGCGGTGCTCGGCAGGGTCGATGCGGGCGATCCCGGCATGGTGACGCTCAAAACACAGGCCGTTTGGCGTGATGATCCCGTCGAGCTCATGGATGGGCGTGAAGTTCACCGACGAGACCGGGTCAGCGGTCAGCCAGTCCACATTGCGGCGCCTTACGTGGGCCTCGAACTCCGAGGGCGTTCCGTAGGGGTAGACGTCCACGCCATCGCCGAGCTCCTGCATCCAGGGCTGCAGTTCCGTGATCGCGGGATCTGGGCCCTCGGCGGCGGCGCGTCCGGCGGCAAGGCCCGCGGTGCCCGCGGCGGCGGCGCTCAGAAATGCACGGCGTGTGGTCTTGCTCATACCTGCGCTCCTATCCGGCGATGATTTCGACAGAGGTGTTGGGGGACGGCGACACGATCCGCTGCTGGCGAATATGCGCTTCGACAACGTCCCAGATCGCGGGGCCTTCCGTGCCCTCATTGACCGAGGCCCAGCCCGCGACGGGGTAGCTTTTGAGCGGGTCGATGTAGTCGCCCGTGCGGGTCAGCACGATGTCATCAATGCGGTTGCCCTGGGGTTGGGAAATGTCGATCTTGTAGGCAAGCCCCCCGGTACGGACCATGTCCCCGCCCTGCTGGTAGTAGGGATCGGGGTGAAAGATGTTGTCGGCGACGTCCTCGAGAAGGATCTTGAGGAATTCCCCGGTCATCTCGGTCCGGTAGGCCTCCGGGTAGGTCATGGCCGTGACGCCGAAGATATCCTCGCGCGTGATGTCATGCCCTGCCGGGATAGACGCGCCCCAGCGCACGCCGGGGGAGAGGGCGATCTCGGCATCCCGTTCCGACAGCAGGGCGTCGCAGATCAGGTCGTCCCACGTGCCGTTAAAGTTGCCGCGGCGGTAGAGCGTGGTTTCGGTCTGGCCGATGACCTCTGACATCTCTGCCGCGAAAGGGGCCCGTTCGGCGTCGATGGCTGCGGCCATCTCTGGGTCGGGGGCGATGACATCGGAGAAAATGGGAATGAGCTTGGTGCGGTAGCCCTGCATCCGGCCGTCGCGAATGTCGAGGTCAACACGCGTCACGAACTTCCCGTGGGAGCCCGAGGCGCAGAGGATCGTCTGTCCGACCTGCACAGGCTCTGGCAGGGCGTCATGGGTGTGGCCGGACAGGATGACATCGATCCCCGAGACGATCCCTGCCATCTTCTTGTCGACGTCGAACCCGTTATGGCTGAGCACAACCACGCAGGCCGCCCCCTTGCCGCGCACTTCGTCGACCATAGCCTGCATGTTCTCGTCGCGGATGCCGAAGGCGTATTCGGGGAACATCCAGCCCGGGTTGGCTATGGGCATGTAAGGGAAGGCCTGACCGATAACGGCGACCAGAACGCCACCGCGTTCAAACATCTCGTAGGGTTTGAAAAGTTCGGCGGGCTCGTCCCATTCCGCGTCAAAGATATTCTGGCCCAGTGCTGCGAAGGGAAGGGAGGACACGAGCTCTGCGACGCGATCTGAGCCCAGGGTGAACTCCCAGTGGAAGGTCATGGCGTCGGGCCCGAGGAGGGCCATGGTGTTGACCATGTCCTGTGCGCCCGTCTTGAGGCAGGAATAGGAGCCCTGCCATGTATCGCCGCCGTCGAGAAGAAGGGCGTCCGGACGGTCCGCGCGGATCGACGCCACGGCAGTGGCGATCCGGTCGAGACCGCCCATCTTGCCGTATGTGCCCGCCAAGGCGTCGAAGTCACCGGAGCTGAGCGCGTAATGCGCGGGCGATCCGTCATCAATGCCGTAGAGCTTGCGGAAGTCAGCCCCGGTGAGGTGCGGTACCGCCCCCGCGTTCCCGCCCACGCCGATATTGACGGAGGGCTCCCGGAAATAGATCGGTTTGAGCTGCGCGTGGAGGTCCGTGACATGGACGAGGGAGACATTCCCGAACGTGTCGAACCCAAGAAGATCGTCCTGCGTCAGGGCTTGCTGCGCGGCCACGCGCGACCAGGGCTGCGTCCCGCCATAGAGCGCGGCTGCGGCCATGGTGGCCTGCAGGAAATCTCTGCGAGAAATCACCTCGCCCCTCCCTAACTTGCGCGTGCGTCTGGGCGCACTTGGCTTGCTCCGGGCCCGCGCGGGGCGGATCCGGTCGGGCGTTTGCGCCCTTTGATCATGATCGTCGCGACCGGTTTGCGGACCTTTGCGCGACGCGAACCGCGCTCAGGCGATCTCGATGGACTTGCGTTCTTCGTAGACGGAGCCGTCATCGTCGAACCACTGGAAGTGGAACTCACCGGCCTCCGGGACCATTGCTTCGAATTCAAAGAACGGGTTAGTGGAGATTGCGGGCTCCATCCCGACATCCATCACCGTCTCGCCGTTAAAGGTGACGAGAAAGCGGTTGATGATCTGTCTGGGAACGAGCGCTCCGTCGCCGCCGTGGCGCTGGCCGCTCTCCATCTTGTGGTTGATGAGCGTCTTGATGGTGATGGTGTCGCCTGCCGCTGCAGACTTCGGGACACGGACGCGGGGCTTACCCTGGGACATCTCTGGTTCTCCTGTCTTAGCCGCCGCAGCCGCCGATGGTGACTTTGACGTTGGCCGTTGCCTGCACGAAGCTGCCATCCGCCATCTTGGCGAGGGCGAAGACATTCTGCGTTTGCTGGAGGCGCACGCGGGTCGAGGCGAATTGGGTCGGGTTGAGCGGGCCAAAGGTGAACTGGGCCATCTTCGGCTCCGGGTTGCCGTCGGAAAACAGGGCGATGGCAAGCGCGCCGGGTGCGGAGATCTGAATGGGCACCGTCGCCCCGTTTTCAGCGATCTCGGGCGCGGTGAGGGTCAGGTCGCCGTCGCCCACGGGTGCGCCGCCGGTGAAGGCGGTCATCGCGTCGTCGATCTTGGCTGCGAACGCCGGTAGGCCAAGCACCGAGGCCCCGAAGGAGCCGGCGCAGAGCAGCATCAGGTTGCGTCGTGTGAGTTCCATGGGCGTTCCCCCTTTCGCTCAGGCGCTTTGAGGATGTGCGGCCAGACCGCCCCTTCCCAATGCCGCCTTATCATTGCTCAACCATAGTGGGATGTTGCGGCGTCAAGCAATAATAAATTCATATAATTGAATTTATGAATTCCCGCCCCTTTGTTTTCAGAGCGTTAGCCGAACGTATTGAACACCGGGAAAAGGACGAGAAGGCCCTCGGCGATCACTTTCATGGACCCGCTTGCGACGAGGACCGCGAAGAGAACGAGCATTGCGCCGGTCGCTGCCTGGACGGTCCCCAAGTGCCGCCGGAACCGCGATGCCCAGCGAAGAAAAGGCCCCACAAAGACCGCCGCGATCACGAAGGGTGCGCTCATACCCGCGCCGTACACCAGAAGAAGGAGGGCGCCGCGTGCTGCTGTGTCCTCGTTCGCTGCGGTGAAGAGCACGGCAGAAAGCACCGGCCCGACGCACGGCGTCCAACCGAACGCAAAGGCGAGGCCCATGAGGAAGGCCCCCGGCAAGGACAGCGCCCGCACGTCACCCGCGTCCAAGCGGAACTCCCTGTACAGCAGGGGGATGCGCAGGACACCGAGGAAGTGGAGGCCCATGAGCAGGATCAATCCGGCCGCCATCCAGCGCAGCGTGTCGAAGTATTCGCGGACAAATTGGCCCAGCACGGATGCCGACGCCCCAAGCCCGACAAAGACCGTGATGATGCCCAGCGCAAACACGACCGCCGCAACGAGGGCACGGGCGCGCGCATCTCCGGCTTCGGCCTGATCGAGGCTGACCCCCGCGAGGTAGCTCAGGTAGAACGGGACAATCGGCAAAACGCAGGGAGAGGCGAAGGAGATCAGTCCTGCAAGCGCGGCGCCGGCGAGCGAAATGCTGAACATCTGACTTTCCTTGATATGCCGACATATTCAAATTATCGTATGTATGACCCTGCGGTCAACGAGGCCAACATGCGTGCAGTTCTGACAAGCCTGATGCTCCTCCTGCCTCTTCCAGCTCAGGCGGACGAGGTTCAGCTGCTGATGGGTGAGGAAGCAGGATGTTACTGGTGCGGCCGATGGACGGCGGAGATCGGGGCGATCTACCCGAAGACAAAGTACGGGGAAGAGGCCCCCCTCTGGCGGATCGACATCCATGAGCCGCTTCCCGCGGGCATTCGCCTCGACTCGCGCATCGTCTATACGCCCACCTTCGTTTTGCTCGTGAACGGGGAGGAAAGCGGACGGATCGAAGGGTATCCCGGCGAGGACTTTTTCTGGGGCCTGCTTGCAATGCTCATGGAGGCGGTAGATGTGGAGGGGGAGGCTGACGCCTCTTAACGTTGAGGGGCGTCAGGGCCTTAAGAAACGCTCGGATGTACTTTAGGATCAAGACCAAGTGACCTTCACCGCGACATCGGGTTCAGTGACCGAAGCAGGCTCCTCCCTCCCCGTCATCGACGCGGACACGACAGAGGCGGACATGGACCGCATGGTCGCCAATGCCGAGACGGCTTCGAACTTTCTGAAGGCGATTGCCCATGAAGGGCGCCTCATGATCCTGTGCCATCTGGCCTCCGGCGAAAAGTCTGTCACAGAGCTCGAAGACCTGTTGTCCGCCCGTCAGGCAGCGGTCTCCCAGCAGCTGTCGCGGCTGCGCCTCGAGGGGCTCGTGACGCCCCGGCGCGACGGCAAGGCGATTTACTATTCCTTGACAGACAACAGGGCGCGCCAAATGATCGAGATGGTCTACGCGCTATTTTGCAAAGTTGACTAGGGGATCGTAGGCACATCGGTCCCCGGGGAGGGACCGAGATGCTGGACGCGGTCGGTGAGGCGAATGCGGTGGCCCTGATCGGGCTGCTGGGAGGGCTTTGCCTTGGTCTTGCGGCGCGCCTCGGCAGGTTTTGCACCCTCGGATCGATCGAGGACTTTCTCTACTCCAGTGATGACAGGCGCCTCAGGATGTGGGGGGTCGCGATCGGGGTTGCCATGATCGGGGTCTATGCCAGCCACGGCTGGGGGCTGATCGACATCACCGCCTCCGCGTATCTGGCTGTGAAATGGGTCCTGCTGAGTTCCGTCATCGGGGGGCTCCTGTTCGGATACGGCATGGCGATCTGCGGGAATTGCGGCTACGGGGCCCTCGCGCGGCTTGGCGGCGGAGACCTCCGGTCGTTCGTGATCGTGCTGGTCATGGCCCTTGCCGGATATGCGGCCTTGTCCGGTCCCCTTGCCAGTCTGCGCGTCTGGGTGTTTCCGGTTGAGGACGCCGCCGCGCCCCAGGGCATCCCGTTTCTGGCATCGGCAGCTCTTGGCCTCAGCGCGAGTGCGATTGGCATTCTGGCTGGCGCTGCGGTGCTGCTGGTGAGCCTCGCAAGCCGGTCCTTCCTGTCGTCGCCCGTCCAGATCTTTTGGGGCGCCGTGGTGGGGATGGCCGTTCTGAGCGGATGGCTGGGCACGTGGTGGGTGGCCGAAACCGGCTTTGACGCGGAGCCCTTCGAAACCCACAGTTTTGTCGCCCCGGTCGGTGACACTCTCTTTTGGCTGATGACGGCTTCGGGCAACAGCCTGTCGTTTTCTGTTGGGTCAGTCGTCGGCGTCCTTGCCGGGGCGTTCATTGGATCGCTTTTCAAGGGGCATTTCCGGTGGGAAGCCTGCGAAGACCCGCGCGAACTGCGCCGCCAGATTACGGGCGCTGCCATCATGGGCGTCGGAGCGATCCTCGCACTGGGGTGCAGTGTCGGCCAGGGCATCTCGGCGTTCTCGACCCTGAGCTACAGCGCGCCGTTCGTCTTCCTGTCGATCTTCGCGGGCGCGGCGCTGGGTCTGCGCCAACTCATCACCGGCTTTGCCCCTGCAGAGTGACATTCAGCGGGCATCCGTTCGTTTGCGGTCACGGCGCGTGCGGATCTCCGAACACATCCGCGGCGGTTTGATAAAAGTAGCCGGGTTTCAGGATGACGTTCTTGAGGCTCGCGTCATGCCAGACGTTGGACAGGTTCGCGCTCATGGGCGGGACGATCCACGGCCAATGGCCGAAGACCGGGCGCCCGTTTTGCGATTCATCGGCGCGGAAGCGGTCAAACCAGCGGGACAGGTCGTGATGATCGAGCATCCGCATCCCAGCCTTCCGGAAGGAGTGCAGGACCGCGCGGTTAAGCTCCAGCAGGGCCTGGTCGCGCCACAGCGGATTGTCCTCACCGGTGCCGAGGCCCAGCGCTTCGGCCATGTGCGGGAGCCTGTTGTAACGGCGCGGGTCGGCGAGGTTAAACGAGCCGATCTCCGTGCCCATGTAAAAGCCGTTCGACGGTGCTGCGGAGTAGACGACACCGCCAAGATCGAGAGCCATGTTCGCGACCGCTGGCAGCGCGAACCAGCGCAGGCCAAGGTCGCTGATGCGCGCGACCTCCGGGTGTTCGATCCGAACCTCTGCAACGCTGTCGGGCGGAAGATCGAAGGAGAACGTCTCTCCTTCAATGGTGATCATCACGGGCAGGATATCGAAATCCGTTCCGGCCCCGCGCCAGCCGTGAGCCTGCGCCGCCTTTGTGATACCCATGTTTTTCGGATCGCCGATGACGGTTCCGTCTGGCTGGGGATAGCCTGCATACAGGATGAGCTGGCCGTTCTCGATGAAGATCCCTCGGTCCGGGGGGAAGACCGTGATCGACGGGCGCAGGTCCCCGCCATTGGTGCCAAAGGCGATGTGCTGGACGATCTCGGCAAAGACCGCGCGGGCAAGGTCCGCGCCCGTCAGGGTGGCGTCGACATCGCGCAGATCACGCACGGTGAGGCTTTGCCAGAAGAAACGCCCGATACAGCGATTGGCATTGCGCCACGCGAGGCGCGCGCCGAAGGCGAGTTCTTCGTCCGTGTGCCGGTACGTCCCGGTGCGACGCAATTCGCGGGTGACGGTGGCAAGCCGATCTTCCAAAGGCTGTGCTGCACCGACTTCGTGATAGAATTGTCTGAGAAACGCGCGCGCCTCGCGCATCTTGGCCACGGGCGCCTGTGCGGCACGCAAATGGAAACTTTTGGTGGTGACGGCCTCTTGCGGCAACCTGAAATCGCGAAGGCGGTCCAGGTCTGCAAGGGGTGCGCCCGCGCCTTGTCCCGGCGTGTACTGAAAGCTTGCGATGCGCAGCGCGTCCTTCGGCCAACCCACCGCTTCGAGCGCGCGCGTCGCCGTATCGAGAAAGCCTTGGGGGCCGCAAAGATGGGGGCTGTCATACCGTTCCACAAGATGCGCCCGCATCCAGTCGTTGGCCGTGTCCGGACGGAGCCTCTCTGCCCCTCCCGATGTGTCATGCACCTTGAGGGAGGTTTGCGTCCGGGCGAGCTCTGCGCGGATATGAGCGATGAGGCCCGAGGCGTCGTCGCTTCGAACCCACCAGTGGACGAGGCCCTTCCGTGCAGGATCCGCGCGCGCAAAGGCCAGTGCCGGTGTGATGCCGATCCCGCAGGCGAGAAAGACAGGACGGGTCTTGGCCGGAATATCCACGCCGCCGAAAGGGTCCGAGAGCTGGATAAAGTGCGAGTCGTCGGCGTCGTCGCACAGCCAACGCGAGACGATGCCGTTGGCCTCACGACGGACCGTGATTTCGAGGCTCCCTTCGCTGAGACCGGTCACGGTGTAGCTGCGCGCATGGCCGCGCCCGCCGATGGGGACTTCCAGAAGGACATCCGGGGCCGCCCTGACTTTTTGACGATTTACATCAAAATTCAGACGCCAATGATTTTGATCGAGTTGCGTTTTGGACCTCAGAATAGCCGGAGCCATCGTGCTTTGGCCCGCGAGTTGACCGATGCGTGGCGTGCATCCGCCGCAGACTGAACCGGCACCCGTCGCGGCAGAAACGGCTGACACATCACCGCCGCAGGCCTTCACGGCAGCCATGATTTCTGATTTCGAGATGGACTTGCACCGGCAGATAATGTCGTCGGAGGCAATGGTTTCGCGTTTGCGTAAGGTGGTGTTCAATGTCCTGGTCCCACGTCTTCAGACGGCGCAAAAACAGGCTGCGCGCGCCGGTGTTCAACTGATTTTTAAAAAGGAGTGGAGGTTTCTAGATACCCCAGAGGCCCGCCCACTCAGCCCTGATGGCACCTTAAAGGCCAAGGTGCGACCGATGCGCCTCGCGCATATTGGGTAAGCGGTTGGGCATAATCACGTTGGTTTCAGCGACCCCGAAACCAGGAATACGTCTCTATATCAATGGTTTGCAGAATATGTCGTGAGAGTGCGCGATTAACCATCAGACTGCGCATGTGAATAAACTTGTGGACAGTTTTCGAATCAATCGTCCCATTCGACGTCGAACCGCGTGACGATGGCTCGGATTTGTTCCTCGCTCAGGCGGCGGGGCTCGTGGCCCCGCATGAGAATGGCGAGTCGGGCGGTGTCTTCAAGCTCTTCGATGGCGGTGCACGCGTCCTCAACAGTCTTGCCGCTGACGACCGGGCCGTGATGGGCCAGCATGACCGCGCTGCGTTTTCCTGCGAGGCTCCGCACGGCCTCGCCCATGGCGGGATCACCGGGCACAAAGAACGGAAGGAGCTTTACCTTGCCCAGCTTCATGATCCCGTAGGGCGTGAGGGGCGGAAGAAAGCAATCCTCATCAACATCGGGCATGAGAGACAGGGCCACGGAATGATGGCAATGCAGATGCACAACGGCGCCAGCTTGGCTGCGGGTGTCGTAGAAGGCGGTGTGAAGCGGCATCTCCTTGGTCGGTGGGTCGCCGCCAATAAACTGTCCGTCGGCATCAAATCGGGACAGGCGTGCGGGATCGAGGTGCCCGAACGACGATCCTGTAGGGGACACGAGGAGGCCGCCATCTTCCGTTCTTGCCGAGATGTTGCCGGTGGAGCCATGGGTGAGGCCCCTCTCGTAGAGGCTCGCTGAGAGGCGGCAGATTTCGTCGCGAAGGGTGGCCTCGCTCACGTTGCTTTCGGAAGATCTACTCCCGCCTCCCCTGCGTAGACTTTTGCGACCGCAGCGTCGTCTTCTGTGCCCAGGCCAAGGCGGGCGGCTTCCTGGAACCGCGCCAGGGCTGTCTCGGTCATGGGTGCGGGAAAGCCGGCGCCGCGCGCGATGTCGAGCACGATCCCGAGGTCCTTCGGCCAGATGTTGACCTGACTATGCGGCGTGTAATCCCCAGCCACGATGTGGGGACCGCGGTTTTCCAACATCCAGGACGAGCCCGCACAGTTTGGAATGACATCCATGAACGTTTCCGGGGCGATCCCCTGGCTGATACCGAAGGTCATCGCCTCGGCCATGGTGGCGATATGCACGCCGGCGAGTAACTGGTTCACCGCTTTCATGGCGGAGCCTGCGCCGGGTGCGTCGCCGAGCCGGAAGACGGTTTCAGAGATCGCGTCGAGGACAGTGGCGGCGGCGGCGAAGGCCTCTGCGGCGCCCGACGCCATGATCGACAGCTCTCCCCTTGCGGCTTTCACGGAGCCGCCCGAGATGGGCGCGTCAATGTAGTGGAGGCCGGCGTCTTGCGCCTTGGCAGCCATGGCGCGGGCGAAGTCCGGCGGGACAGTGGCGCAAGCGATGATCGTAGAGCCTTTGGTCATGCGCGGGACAAGGTCCGCGAGGACGGCCTCGGTCTGGGCGGCGTTCAGGACGACGATGATGGCGGTGTCGCAGGCGGCGGCCACGGTTTCGAGCGCGCCGGGGGATCCGCCGTCTGCGATGAAGGAATTCACGACCTCTTCGCGCGTGTCGAATCCGTGGGTCCTGTGGCCGCCACGCAAGCAGGACTGAGCGATGCCCATACCCATGGAGCCAAGTCCGAATACTGCGACGGTCTGCATGGTATTTTCTTTCATATCACAGCTTTTTCGACAAATTTCCGTCCCTCAGCGACGCGAGCGACCGAGAATGGCGACAGATCGAGCGTCTGGTAGGCCCCGTGCATCAGCCATTCCGCGGTCCCGCGGCCCATTGGCACGCTCTGCTGCAGGCCATGCCCCGAGAAGCCGTTCAGGAATGTCAGGTTCTGTGCCTCGGGATGCGTTCCTAGAAGGGCATTGTGGTCGAATGTATTGTATTCATAGTGCCCGGCCCACTCGCTCACGATCCTGATCTTCTCGAAGGCCGGGATGCGGTGGGCGATGGCGGGCCAGGCTTTTTCCATCCAAGTATCATCTACCATTGAGAAATCTGTCGGATCCACGGCGGGATCATGATCGGGCGTCGCCCCGGCGAGATAGGTCTTCGGGCCATCCTGCCGGACATGGATGCCGGAAGGGTCGATTGTCAGCGGGAGGTCCCGGTCGAGGGGCTCTTCGGCCGAGAAGATCCACGTGTAGCGCTTGCGCGGCTCCACCGGCAGGGCGATCCCCGCCATCGCCGCGACGCTCGCCGCGCGGGGCCCGGCGGCGTTAACGATCTGGCCGCAGGAAACGGCGTCGCCACTGGCCAGTTCGACTTTTGTGACATTTTGTACATCCTTGACCATGCCGGTTACACAATTTGTACAAAACTCGACGCCCCTCTCCCGCGCCAAACGGCGCATCCATTCAAAGAGCGTGCCGCCGTCGAAATACCCTTCGTCCTTCAGATTGATCGTGCCGACGGCGATGTCGTCGAGATTGTAGAACGGGTACCTTTCGGCGATGTCGGCAGGCTCGAGAACCTCGGTTTCCGCGCCGTGTTCGCGCTGGAGCGCGGCGCGGTCCCGCAGATCCTCCGCGCGGGAGGCATCACTTGCCAAGTACATGTAGCCATAGGGCTGAAAATGGATGTGGGGGACGCGCTCATCCTCCATTTCCTCGGCGGCGTTCTTGATGAAGTGGGCGGAGAACTGACTCATCGCTATGTTGAGCGGGTTCGTGAATTGCTGCCGAATGCAACTGTTCGTCCGCGCCGTGGAGGTGAACTCGTAGCTGGGATCCATCTCCACCACGAGGACGCGGCCCGCAAAACCCAGCTTGGTGAGCCAGAATGCCGTGGACGAGCCCATGATCGCGCCACCGATAATGACGATGTCGTAGCTCGCATGGTCCGGTCTTTGCCAGGACGTCATGGCGCGTCTCCTTCCTCCAGCGCGGTGAGGATGGCGTCAATTTCGGCTATGCTCAAGCCATAGACATCGCGCGCGGCCTCTGGGGAGATGTAGCCTTGCGCGAGGTCGCGGGTCACGGCGCTGCGGTCGCGGGCAAGGGGGTCCCCGATGCCTGCGCCACCGGGGAAGGCCATCCGCACGTGGAGGCCTTCGGGGATGAGCTGGCGCCCCTTGCCGGTCATGGAGGTGTCGTCGCTGCGCGTGATGAGGGTCGGGCCGCCGTCGCACCCGCCGCGCCGCCCGCGTGCCGGATGGCGCGTCCGGTCGAGCATGGCGGAAATGTCGAATTCGTGGCCCTCCCGTGCGCCCACATCCATGAACTGTCCAAGGCCCCCCCGGGTGGTGCCGGGCCCACCGGAATCGGCGCGAAGCTCCTTGCGCCAGATGATGACGGGGCCCACATGCTCGGTCGCCTCAATGGGCATGGTCATGACGCCTGACGGAAACGCTGTGGCGTTCATGCCGTCAAAGGCGGGGCGGGCTCCCGAGCCGCCGGAGTTGAAGGTCAGCACCTCGGCGCGTCGTCCGCCCGCCCCGGTGGGCCGCAGCGAGAGCTGGAAGTTGCACAGGCACCCTGCCCCCTCTGCCGGGACCGTCCCGGGCAGGAGCGCATCGAGCGCGTCATAGACGGTGTCAGGCACCATGTGGCCGATCACATGCCGGAGCGCGACCGGCGCCGGAAAGACAGCGTTGACGATGGTCCCCTCGGGGGCTGTGACCTCAAACGGGGCCAGCGAGGCCGCGTTGTTCGGGATGTCCGGCGCGATGGCGCATTTCAGCGCGTAGCAGGCATAGGCCTTGGTATAGACCAGCGGGACATTGATCCCTTTCCGGTCCACCGGGCTTGTGCCCGTCCAGTCGCTGACGATGCGGTCCTTTTCGATGGTCAGCGCCACATGTAGGTCGATTTCCGATGCATATCCGTCGATCCGCATATGACCAGAGGCTGTGCCCGGCTTCACTGCGTTGATGGCCTTGAGCGTCGCGTCCCGGGAGGCCGTCAGGATGAAATCCGAGATCCCCGCGAGGTCGCTCAGCGCGAATTCGGCCATCATCTCGCGCAGGCGGGCGGCGCCGATATCGTTGCAGGTGGCCAGCGCGTAGATGTCTCCCACCAGTTGGTCGGGTTCGCGGACGTTGCCGCGGATGAGACGGATCAGTGTTTCGTCCACCGCGCCCTGCCGCATCAGGGGCATGATGGGGATGTAGAGGCCTTCCTCGTGGACGTCGTTTGCGTCTGCCCCAAAGCCCCGTCCGCCGATATCGGTGACATGGGCGGTGCAGGCGAAAAAGCCGATGAGGGTGCCGGAGTGGAAGCTGGGCGTGACGATGGTGATGTCGTGCTTGTGGCCGGTGCCTTCCCAGGGATCGTTGGTGATGTAGACATCGCCGTCGTGCATCTTGGGGATGCGGCGGATGAAGTGGCCCACGGCGTCGGCCATGGCGTTGACGTGTCCCGGCGTGCCGGTGACGGCCTGTGCGAGCATCTCGCCCCGCGCATTGTAGACCCCGGCGGACAGGTCCCCTGCCTCGCGCACAGATGTCGAGAAAGCGGTGCGGATGAGGGCCTGGGCCTGTTCCTCCACCACGGAAATCAGGCGGTTCCACATCACCTGATAGGCCACGTCAGAGACCGAAGTCGCCTGTGTCGCGCCGGTATCCGTCAGTATGACCGTCCCGTCCGCCGCCATCTGCGCGGCGCGTGACGGGGGCACCACGATGGTGGTCTCTGCCTCGGTGATGAGGGCCGGGCCCTGCGCCGTTTCGCCCTGTCCCATGCTGGCCCGGTCGATGAGATCCGCGTCGTGGGTCCGTCCGCTGGCCGGATCGAAGAGGCGGCGTGTGCCGGCCGTCGCGGCGGCCGGGCCCGGGTCTGCGGGCGAGAGGCGCTGTGTCGTGCCGGGATCGGTTGTGGCGGTGACGGACCAGACTGTGATCTCGGCCACCATACCCTGAACGGTACGCGAAAAGAGCTTTTCGTATTCGGCCTCGAACAGGGCGAGGAGTGTGGTGGCACTCGGGTTGGCGGCCTGACCCGGGCTGAGCGTGACGGGGATCTCCCAGCCCTGGCCGCGGTAGCGCATGTAGACGCGGTGCTGCGTCGTGATGGACGCGTCGGCGTCACAGGTGCGGACAAAGCCTGTGGCCTCGTCCTCCATATCGCGGAAGAGCGTGCGGACGCGGCCCGCATCGAAGTCCGCGAGGGGCATGAAGACGGTGCGGTTGGCCTCGAACGAGAAGGGGGCGCGGAGGAACCCGATCGCAGAGCCCACGCCCGCGCCCGGCGGCACGAGGCAGGTTGAGATGCCCAGCTTTTCACAGAGCCGCCCGGCATGAAGGGGCGCGGCCCCGCCGAACGCGATCATGGTGTAGCCGCTCAGATCCTCGCCGTTTTCGACGGCATGGACGCGGGCGGCGTTGGCCATGTTTTCATCCACGACTTCCCCCAGGGCATGGGCGGCGTTCACCGGATCGGCGTCGAGGGAGGACAGCGCCGACGCGGCGCCCTCGGGCGAGAGGGGGATCGACCCGCCTGCGAAGTTCTCCGGGTCCAGCTTGCCGAGCGTCAGATCCGCATCCGTCACCGCGGGCCGCGTGCCGCCGCGCCCGTAGCAGGCCGGGCCGGGTTCGGACCCTGCGCTTTCGGGGCCGACGCGGATCTGGCCCATGGCGTCGCGCCATGCGAGGCTGCCACCGCCTGCGCCGATCTCGACCATGTCGATGACCGGAATCGAGATGGGCATCCCGGAGCCCTTCTTGAAACGGTAGCTGCGCGCCACTTCAAAGACCCGCGCGGTCTTGGGCGTCTGGTTCTTGATGAGGCAGATCTTCGCCGTCGTGCCGCCCATGTCGAAGCTGAGCACTTTGTCGAGCCCGTGGCGCGCCGCGATGTCGGCGGCGAAGACAGCGCCCCCGGCGGGGCCGGATTCGACCAGCCGCACCGGGAATTGCGCTGCCGAGGCCAGTGAAATGATCCCGCCGCCCGAATGCATCAGGAAGATCGGGCAGGTTGCGCCCTCGCCTCCCAGCCGTTCTTCGAGGCGCAGGAGGTAGGATTTCATCAGGGGCTGGATGTAGGCGTTGGCAATCGTCGTGTTGAAGCGCTCGTATTCGCGCATTTGCGGCGAGACCTCGGAACTGAGCGAGATCATGACGCCGGGCAGCCGCTTTTCGAGTACCTGGCGCACCATCTTTTCGTGGGTGTCATTAGCGTAGGCGTGGAGGAAGCCCACGGCGATGGCCTCAAACCGCCCCTTGGCGAGGCGGTCGGCGAGGGCCTCGACCTCGGCCCGCTCCAGGGGGATCAGGATGCCGCCATCCGCATCCATCCGCTCTGCCAGGGTGTAGCGGCGGTGGCGCGGGATCAGCGGGGCCGGCAGGGTGAGGTTGAGGTCGTATTGCTCAAACCGGCTCTCGGTGCGCATCTCAATGACGTCGCGAAAGCCCTGCGTGGTCACGAAGGCCGTGCGGGCGCCGCGGCGTTCGATCAATGCGTTGGTTGCCAGGGTCGTGCCGTGGATGATCTGCGTGATCGCGGCGGGCGAGATCCCCGCCTGGGCGCAGACGGCCCGCATCCCTTCGACGATGGCGTCCTCCGGTGCAGAGTAGCTTGTCAGCACCTTCGTCGAATGCAGCCCAAAGGGGCCCTCCAGCACGACGTCGGTGAATGTGCCGCCGATATCCACGCCCAGCCTGATCTTTTGTGCCATGCGACTCTCCCTTGCGGGGGCAGAGTAGACGCTGGGGCGGGAGGCGAAAGCCGGATTCACGCGGCGCACAAAGCTTGCGCTTTGACAGGGTCCGGTTTGACGGTATCGCTGGGAAAACAAGGGGCCCTCCATGACCGACTTTCTCATGCTGGCGTTCATCTTCCTCACTGCGGGAGTGATCGCCGTCCCCATCGCGACGCGGCTCGGCCTTGGGTCGGTGCTTGGCTATCTGACCGCCGGGATCATCATCGCGCCGCTTCTGGCCGCGCTTGGCGTCGATGTGATCTCGATCCAGCATTTTGCGGAATTCGGCGTGGTCATGATGCTCTTTCTGGTGGGCCTCGAACTGGAGCCGAAGCGGCTGTGGGAGATGCGCGGGACACTCGCAGGCCTTGGCGGCGGTCATGTTCTGGCGACGTCGGTGGTGGTGACCGGGCTTGCCATGCTCTTTGGGATCGACTGGCACTTCGCGCTGACGCTCGGCCTGATATTTTCCCTGTCGTCCACGGCCATCGTCCTTCAGACCCATCAGGAGAAGGGGCTGATGAAGACGGAGGGCGGTCAGGCGTCCTTTGCGGCCCTCCTGACGGAGGACGTGGCCGTCATCCCCATGCTTGCCCTGATGCCGCTTCTTGCGATGCCTGAGCTGATTGATACGCTCGGGGATGCTGCACACGGTGGAACCCATGGGGGCGATGGGGGCGGTGCAGATCACGGAGACGATCACGGGGACGATCACGGGTCAGGTATGAGCCTCGTCGCGGGCCTGTCGGGCTGGCAGACGGCGCTTGTGTCCATTGCAGCCATCGGCGCCGTCATTCTGGGCGGAAGCTACCTGACCCGGCCCCTTTTCAGGTTCATCTCGCAGGCTGGTCTGCGGGAGCTCTTTACCGCCACGGCGCTGATGCTTGTGGTGGGGATCGCACTTTTGATGGGCCTTGTGGGGCTTTCGGCAGCGTTGGGGACGTTCCTCGCAGGCGTGGTGCTGGCCAACAGCGAGTACAGGCACGAGCTGGAAAGCGACATCAATCCGTTCCGCGGGCTCCTTCTTGGGCTGTTCTTCATGACGGTGGGGGCGAGCATCGATTTCGGGCTGCTCTTCGGGGCGCTGCCGATGTTTCTGGGCCTCACCCTGCTCGTGATGCTGATCAAGTTTAGCGTCCTCTTCGCCCTGGGCAGCATTATCGGGATCCGGGGAACGGATCGCTGGCTTTTGGCGCTGAGCCTCGCGCAGGCCGGAGAATTCGGCTTTGTGCTGCTGAGCTTTGCGACCGCAAATGCGATCCTGCCGACGCCCCTGGCCGATCAAGCGCTCCTCGTGGTGGCGCTGTCGATGCTCTTTACGCCGCTTCTCTTCATCTTCTACGAGCGCGTGATCGTGCCGAAATCGGTGACGGATCAAACCCGCGATGCGGATACCATAGAGGAACCCGGCGAAGTGCTGATCTGCGGCCGTGGGCGCGTGGGCGGGATCGTGGAGCGGATGGTCTCTGCGGCGGGGTACAAGACCACGATCGTGGACTTCAATTCCAAGCAGATCGCGGACCTCATGAAGTTCGGGATCCAGACATATTACGGCGACGCGACGCGCCCGGACCTCTTGCACGCGGCGGGGATCGACCGGGCCAAGATCATCGTCGTGGCCATCGACGAGATCGAGGGCATCAACACCATCGTCCGGCATGTCAAAGAGCATCACCCGGGCGTCCACATCATCGCAAGGGCGCGCAACCGGCACCACGTCTACGAGCTTTGGGCCATGGGATGCCGCGACATCATTCGCGAGACCTATGACAGCTCTCTCCGGATGGGGCGTTCGGCCTTTGAGGCGCTGGGTTTCGACCGCGCCACGGCGGACGCCATGGTCGCGACCTTCAATGAAGACGATCAGGAGATCATGCTCGAGGTGTCAGATTCCTATGACGTCAACATCCCGGCGATCGA
>JBCDGS010000053.1:0-17942 GCA_038751055.1 Pseudomonadota bacterium
AGCCGATCAAAAGCACGCGCTTGCCCTGCTCTGCCATCATGTGACTCAGGTTCGCGAGCGTGAACGATTTGCCGATCCCGCCTTTGCCGTAGATCGCGATGATCTGCGTCTTCTTGGTGGGCTCGCCCTCATTGATGATGTCGGCGAGGTCCTCATTGGCCTCGTCGCGCAGCCGTTGGTCGAAGTCGCGCAGATTGGGCACGTCCTTCATGCGATGTCCCTCCAGTCCAGGATCATTTTCAGGCAGGTGGGATCGCTGAAAGCGGTCTTGTAAGCCTGAGGAGCGTCCGTTGCGGCGGCGCGGTGAGTGATGAGGTCGTCGAGGCGCAAACGCCCGCTTTCAACGAGGTAGCGGACAGCGGCCATATCACCGGCGTCCCACTCGGCCGCGATGCGCAGGCGCGCCTCTTTCAGGAAAGCGGGCGGGAACGCAAAAGAAAGAGGCTCCGTATAGAAGCCTGCGAGCGTAATTTCGCCCCCCTTGGAGAGGCGTCCGACCAACGCGTTGAGAAGCGAGGCATCGCCAGAAGCGTCGTAGATCGCCCGATAGTCGCGGCGCTGGTCCTGGTCGGGATGCGTGACATCGTAGTCGGCATCGCTGCGCGCCGGGTCGATTTCCCAAACGGTAAGTGCCGGGGCGCCCGCCGCGATGGTCAGGCGCGCAAGCAGTCGACCGAGCGTTCCGTGACCGACAATCAGGTCAGGCAGCGCGGCGTTCGGTGCCGCCAGCGCATGGCGCGCTGTTGCAGCAAGTGCGAGCAAGGCGCCCGCGTCCCCATGGCCCGGGTCAATGCGAGTCGCGCGCTCGGGCGAGGTAACGACATACTTGGATGCCCCCCCAAAGAGGCCAAACGCCCCCTCAAAGCAGTTCGCGCCGGGCACAAAGACAGTCTCGCCAACCTTCAGGTTCCCGCCGGCCTCGACAACCGTTCCGCAAGATTCATATCCCGGCACCAATGGAAAGCCCGAGCCCGGAAATGGTGGCATCTCGCCGGAATAAAAGAGCTTTTCAGTGCCGGTAGAGATGCCCGAATGCGTAATCTCAATTACAACGTCGCCCTTTCCCGGGGCCTTGAGGGCCACGGTCTCAAGACCGAGCACTTTGGGCTCAGCCAGGAGGACGGCGGTTGTTTGCACCTGTGGCGCTCCCTGTTGTTGGCTCCTCCCTGTCCAAGCCGGGACTCGGACGGAGGGCATTAGCTACATGTGTCAGTTTAACCTGACACTATTGGATGTCAATCTGAGTGGACAAAAGAATCGTCAAGCTGGCTTGCGCGCTGTCACGACCGATGTGACGAACGCACGCCGGGGGGCGGGTGTCTCTACCCTCTCAAAGCCAGCAGCCTTGAGCATCGCAGCAATCTGGTCCTGTGACCGGGCACGCCCCGTCTCCATGCAAAATGTGTAGAATGCGAAGTAAACATCGCCAGCGACGCTGGGACGTGCGCCACCTGTCATCGGCTCGGACACGATAAGACGCCCCCCTGCAGGAAGCGCGTCAAACACCTTGGAAAGGAGGGCGGCCACCGTCTCATCCGCGTGATCATAGAGAACACGCACCAGCGTCACGGTATCTGCGCGCGGCAGAGCGTCATCGCGAAAGGAGCCAGAGGTGATCGTTGCACGATCCGCAAGACCGGCAGCGCGCAGCCGGCTTCCGGCCCCTGGCGCGACGGCGGGCAGGTCAAAGAGGTGCAGACGCGGGCCTTTATGCTTACGCCCAACCGCCGCAAGAAACGCACCGGTACCGCCGCCGATATCCAGAACCTCCGCCGAGCCAGAGAGGTCAACCATGCGCAAGGTGTCCTCTGCCACAAGGCGCTGACTGTCTGCCATGAGGTCAGAATAAGCGCGGGCGGTGTCTAGGTCCTGCGCCGCTGCGGCCCCAAAGACGTAAGGCCAAAAGCGCGCGAGCTCCGGCTGGGTATCACCGTGCAGCAAGGCGGCAGGATCCGCCATGTCGCGATACATCACGGAATGGTGGCGGATCATCGGCACGAGACCCGGCACGCCCAAGAGCGCCGCACCCCGGGCGGTCAGGCTGTAGGCCTCCCCTTTGCGGCGAAGGAGCCCGATGGCGCAACCCGCGTCGAGAAGAAGGGCGGCATTCCGTTCAGGCACGTTCGGCACCGCCCGCCCTGCCCCGAGGGGGCCATGGGATAGCCGCGCCAGAACACCCATTTCCACCAAGGCAAAGAGGGCCTGCGACTTCGCAAACCCGGCGATGAGGTCAAACATCTCCTCACCTTCGCGGCGCGCCTTGCTGGCAAGGAATGGCGTGCGGGAAGCAACAGACTGAAAGCGCTCAGAAGCAACAAGCCGCAACATCCACGCCCGCGGCCCGCGACCAAAACGGCCGAGCGCCGCCTCGGGCTGGGCAGGCACCCGCACGTGGTTCATTCGGCGGCGGTGCGGGCCGCGGCGTAAAGTGGCGTCAGTCGCTCCGCGTAGCGGCGCACCATCTCGGCCAGTTGCGCCTCTCCACGGCAATGCGGGATAGATGCGATCGCCCCGGCAAGCGTGTCATCAAGCTTAGCGATTGCGCCCTTCACACCCCATTGCGACACGGCATTGGGCCTGCCGTGAAGGTCGTCCTGACCGGCAGGCTTGCCCAAAGTCGCCTCGTCATAGAGCGCGTCACGCAGGTCGTCGGCGATTTGGAAACTCTGGCCGATGCGGGCGCCCAGCTCTTCCCAGGGCTCCGCATCCTGACCGGAGGCGATGGCACCCATCTGGGTCGCGGCGATGAACAGGGCCCCTGTCTTGGCATGGTGATAGGCGTCGAGGTCGATCTTGGTCTCGCTCTCCCACCCTTGCCCAGCGCAGATCCCGCCCGGCATACCCGTCCGCTGGGCCAAAGTAACCACAAGCTGCGCCGCGCGGCCCGCGTCGTGGTGCACCACGCGGCCCAACAACTCAAATGCGAGCACGATGAGGCTGTCCCCCGTGAGGAGGGCCAAAGGCTCGGAGTAGGCGAGGTGGACAGCGGGCTTGCCGCGCCTGGTCTCTGCGTCGTCAAAGCAGGGCATGTCGTCATGGACGAGAGAGGCGCAGTGGATCAGCTCCAGCGCTGCTGCGGCGGCGTCGGTGATTTCAGGCTGATCGTCGCCGCATGCGACAGCAACCGATGTCAGGATCGTGGGCCGGATTCGCGCGCCCCCGGGTGTGACGGCATAATTGAGGGCGGAAGCCAGCTTTGGCGGCACCGCACCGCGACCCTGCCCAAGGGCGATGGCCGCCGCAATGGCCGCTTCGATTCGCTGTTCCATGACGGCTGTCTCCCAGGTCACCAGAGAATGAGTCAGGCAAAACGGACAGCCTAACTGTAAATTACACTGGACACTTTACCTGTCCAAGTCAACATTACCGCCAGGGAGGTCCGCATGAACGCGCGATCCATCGTCATCGGTGCCGGCATCGGCGGTCTGGCCGTGGCCCTTCGGCTGCGCGCCCAGGGTCGCGACGTCCTCGTGCTAGAACGCGCGGCGGAAGTAGGCGGCAAGATGCGCACGCTGCCTTCACCTGCGGGCCCGGTCGATACAGGTCCCACTGTCCTCACGATGAAACCCGTGTTTGACGACCTCTTCCACGATATCGGTGAGCGTCTTGAGGACCACGTCACCCTCTTCCCGGAGCCTCACCTGGCGCGGCACTGGTGGCGCGACGGCGCGGTTCTCGACCTCTGGCAGGACCGCGCAGATTCTGCGCGTGAGATAGGCGGCACCTTTGGGGCAGGTGCCCGCGCCGACTACGAGCGCTTCGCCGCAGAGGCTGAGCGGCTGTTCAACACCTTTGAAGCCCCCATGATGAAGGCGGCCTCCCCAAGCCGCATGGCACTGACGGCGCACGTCTTGCGTCGGCCCTCAGTCATCGGCGCCATGGCACCCCTGTCCACACTGGCTCAGAAGCTCGCGCGTAGCTTCCGCGAACCGCACCTTCGGCAGCTCTTCGGGCGCTACGCCACGTATGTCGGGGGATCTCCTTACCGATCCCCCGCAATCCTGTCCCTGATCTCGCATTCCGAGGCCGCAGGCGTCTGGCGGATCGCTGGCGGGATGCATCGCATGGCCCTCGCGCTGAAGGCCCTCGCCGAAGCACGCGGGGTAGGGTTCATCTGCGGCGCAGATGTTACCCGAATAGAGCTCCAGGGCGGACAGGTGGTCGCGGTCCACACCGGAGACGGCCGCTTCCCATGTGACGAGACCGTTTTCAACGGTGATCCACGCGCGCTGACGAGCGGACTCCTCGGCGCGTCGGCCAAGCACGCGCTGCCGTCTGCCCCCCTAGAAAACCGGAGCCTGTCCGCCCTCGTCTGGGCCTTCGCTGCGCGCGCGTCGGGACCCGATCTTGTGCACCACAACGTCTTTTTCGCGCGCGATCCTGTCGCAGAGTTCGGACCCATCGCTGCGGGTCGGATGACCGAGGATCCCACCCTCTACATTTGCGCGGAGGACCGTGGCACGGGCCTCACCCCGCCTGACCTCGAACGGTTCGAAATCATCATGAATGCTGCGCCTCTCACCGGCGCCGCTCCCGCCGCAACGGAGAAAGAAGCATGTCGCCAACGGACGCATCGGACACTCGCGCAATTCGGTTTGACCTTCGACGCCTGGCCCTCGGACAAGGCGCTGACGACACCGACCGGTTGGGAACGGCGCTTTCCCGCATCGGCCGGATCCCTCTACGGGCAGAGCCCACATGGGATGATGGCCGCCTTCAAACGCCCTACGGCACAGACGCGGATACCGGGTCTCTTCCTGGTGGGGGGCGGCACCCATCCCGGCGCGGGCGTGCCGATGGCGACCCTCTCCGCCCGGCACGCGGCCGAGGCGATGCGCAAGGCCCGAACTTCGACCTCGACGTCCCGCCCAACGGCTACGCATGGTGGTATGTCGACGGCCTGAGCGATGCGGGCGGGCGGGCGATTTCGATCATCGGTTTCATCGGATCGGTTTTCTCTCCCTGGTACGCATGGGCCGGGCGGCGGTCCCCGCAGAACCATTGCTGCATCAACGTGGCGACCTACGGACCCGGCGGGCGGTTCACGATGACGGATCGCGGGGCCTCCGCGCTCCGCGTCTCCCGCGACACATTCACGGTGGGGCCGTCTTCGATGCGCTGGACAGGCAAAGAACTCGTCATAGACATCAACGAGGTGTCTGGCCCTCCCATCGTCTCGCGGGTACGCGGGCAGGTCCGCGTTCGGCCAACGGCGGTGACAGACGTCGAGATGCCTTTGACCCCAGACGGCGCGCATGTCTGGCGCCCATTCGCCCCCACCTCCCGGATCAGTGTGGACCTCGACGCGCCGGGGTGGCAGTGGGACGGCCACGGCTACTTCGACGCCAATTTCGGGACCCGCGCTCTGGAGCAGGACTTCAGCTACTGGAACTGGGGACGTTTTCCGCGGGGCGACGGGTCAGTCTGTTTCTATGACGCGGATCGTCTTGACGGATCAAAGCTCGCCACGGCGGTGGCCTTTGACGCGGCGGGGCGCGCCTCGGTACCGAAAAATCCGCCGCCGCTCACGCGGTTTAAACGGTCGCTTTGGCAGGTACGTCGAGAAACGCGTGCGGATCCGGGTCACATGCCGGTACAGGTCCAGAATATGCTGGATGCGCCGTTTTACTCACGTTCTGCCGTGCGGACGCGCATTGATGGACAGGATTGCGTGGGGGTCCACGAGGCGCTCGATCTCGTTCGCTTCCGCTCGCCGCTGATCAAGCCGATGCTGGCGGTACGCGTGCCGCGGCATGCCAAGTGGCGATTCTAAGCGACGGACATGGGCAAGCTCAGCGAACGGAGTGTTTCCACGAAACGGCGCTTCGCCCCATTTCCGCCGCAGGAGCGGCGCGCAAGGGTCGCGATGCGCCGTCACATGCATCCTCGTAGCTGCTAACAAGCTTCACCTCGGCGCCGGGTGTAACAGCCCCCACCCAGTACCCGGCGTCGAGGACTACACCTTCTCCTGACATTGAACTTTCTCCTGTCGACGCTAGGGTCCGCCTGATGCCGAGGGAGGGTCATTTGCGCGATTTTCATCTACCGGGCCGGTCGCCCGTGCTGGCCACGGGTGGCATGGTGGCGACCTCGCACCCGCTCGCTGCCAAAGTCGGTGTCCAGATGCTGGAAGCCGGCGGTTCGGCCATGGACGCGGCCTTGGCCGGGGCCGTTTTGTTGGGCTTTTGCGAACCCCAGATGACGGGGATCGGCGGAGACCTCTTCGCCCTTGTCGCTCCCACACCAGAGGCAGACATCATCGCGCTGAACGGATCGGGCCGCGCCCCCGCAGGCTTTTCAGCTCAGGCCTTGCGCGATGCAGGCCACAGCGTGATCCCGCCCCAAAGTGCGGCCGCCGTCACGCTGCCTGGAGCCGTGGACGCGATCTGCCGGCTGTCGGATGACTACGGCAAGCTAGGCCTCGCAACCGTCCTTTCTCCCGCCATCCACTACGCCGAAGCAGGTATCCCGGTGGCACCTCGCGTGGCATCCGACTGGACCGAGGCGATGGAAAATCTGTCCCCGTCGGCTGCTGGGTTCACGATGGACGGGCGCGCGGCGCGCATGGGTGACATCTTCCGCGCACCAGGTCAGGCAGACGTCTTGCGTCGCATAGCGCAAGACGGGCGCGAAGGTTTCTACGAAGGCGAAGTGGCCGAAGACATGGTTGCCTCCCTGAAGGCAGCGGGCGGGACCCACACACTGGCCGACTTCGCCAGAGTGGAGTGCAATTACACCGCGCCCATTTCTGGCACCTACGGCGCCTATGAGCTCGTCGAGCATCCGCCCAACGGGCAGGGCGCCACGGCGATCCTCCTTCTGAACATCCTCAAGCACTTTGACATCGCGGCAATGGATCCATGGGGGACGGATCGCGCGCATATTGAGGCTGAGGCGACGAAACTTGCCTATGACGTGCGAAACCGCTTCCTCGCTGATCCGGATCATACCGCGCGCCTTTCGCACATGCTTGCCCCGGAAACGGCTGCCGAGCTCGCCGCACTCATCAACCCCAGCCGCGCCATGGCTGCACCTGCCCCTGTGGCCGAAGCCGTTCACAAAGACACGATCTACATCACCGCAGTGGACAAAAACCGCATGGCGGTGTCGCTCATCTATTCCATCTTCCACAGCTTCGGGTCAGGGATTGCCTCGGACAAGTTCGGTATCCTCTTCCAGAACCGCGGCGCGGGCTTCACACTGAACGAGGGGCACCCGAACGAAGCCGGCCCGGGCAAACGCCCAATGCATACGATCATCCCCGGGATTTTGCGGTGCGAGGGGCGCGCGATCATGCCATTCGGCGTCATGGGCGGGCAGTATCAGTCGACCGGCCATGCGCGGTTCCTGTCCAACCTGAGTGATTTTACCATGGACCCGCAAAGCGCCACGGACGCCCCACGCGCATTCTCCGACAACGGGGTGCTGAAGGTGGAAAGGGGCTATTCCGATGCCGTGCGCCAGGGGCTCAGCGACCTTGGCCACAAAGTAGAGGTACCGGATACCGCCATCGGCGGCGCCCAAGCCATACTGATGCACGAAAGCGGCGTCCTGGAAGGCGCATCTGATCCCCGAAAAGACGGCTGCGCCCTCGGCTACTGACGCAAGACGAGGGGCCAGCCCCTCGCGCTCCCCGAAGTACGAAGCACAAAGAAGACGAGCCGCCGACCTTCTTTGTGCCCCGTACTTTCGCCGAAGGCAGGGGATTTAACCAACCCACACGGACTGTCGATATCGGAGCGCCCCTGAGCGCGGCAACGCTACCGAATGCGCAAGCGTCAGTGCAGCGGGGAGGCGGGCGGGCTCGCCCCTGGCGTTACCCTAGGCCGTCGCGGCACTGAGCGCCGCATCCATCAGCGCTTGAATGTCCGCGCGGCGCGTTCCGGCCACGATGCGGCCAAGCTCCGTGTCGCCCTTGAGGACGACAAGCGTCGACCGGCGCGGGATGTTCAGCTCTGCCACGAGCTCGGATCGACGGTGGTCATCCCAATCAAGACGCACGAACGTGACGGCCTGCCCGTAAGCCGGGTTTTCTGACATGAGGGCATTGATTGTCCGCCCCTGGCTCGCGCAGGTGCTGCACCAATCCGCAGCGACATCGAGGAACACGGTCTCTCCCGCCGCAAGCCGCTTCTTCACGAGGCCCGGCACATACTCCACCCAACCGGTTTTCGCAGCCACGGCGCCGGGCACCAGGCTGGCCGCCCCCACGGTCATAAGAAAGTCACGGCGTTGCATAGTTGGTCTCCTTAGAAACGGACAGAAAGGTCCTGTAGCCAAACAGGTAGGGCGCCTATCGCCCAGATCTCGATCATATGATGCACCCGAAAGAGGATCGCGATGCCCACGAGGATAAGGATTACACCCATGGTCGGCCGTGCCCAGACAGCCAACCTGCGCATGAGCGCCGCGCGAGATCTCAGGGCCGATTGCGCGCCGTAGCCCAAGGCCAGGATCACAGACGACACGCCCAGCGCAAAGCTCACCATGATTGCAGCCGCCCAAGCGAGATTTTCTCCAGTGGATGCCAATGCGATCGCTCCGCCCAGTGTCGGGCCCACGCAAGGGCTCCATACCGCGCCGAGAAGCGCGCCGGTGAAGAACTGGCCCAGAACCGAAGAACGGTCGAGATCGTCAAGTCCCGCATCCGCGCGGCCAGCAAAGCCGCCTGTCACAGTCGCGAAACTCTCTGAAAACCGCGGCACAAGAAGCACGACGCCGAACGCCACCATAAGAACGGCACCGGCATTGGCGATCATCACCTCGTCAATGCCGAGGAGTCGCCCAAAGGCAGACACGCTTACCCCGAGCGCGACGAAGGCGAGGCTCATACCTGCTGCAAGAGCGACAGGGCCCCACCGCGACGCCTGCAGCGCCGAGGCCAAAACGATCGGCAGCACCGGCACGACACAGGGGTTTATCAGCGTAAGCAGCCCGGCAAGGTAGCCAAAGAACAGGTCCATGCCCGCGCTCATGGCCGAAACGTCTGCATCTGTCAGCAGTTTTGCGCTTCGCTCACCGCGTCGTGTTCTGGCGTGACAGTTGTACGGCGAGGATCCCAAGGGTGATGATCAACACACCAACGGCGTCGAGCCAACCCACGCTTTCGCCGAGGAATGCAGCGGCCACCGCAACTCCAAAGACGGGGTTGAGGAAATGGAAGGTCGCCGCCTTCACGGCGCCGATCCGGTCCACCAGGAAAAACCAGATGATCGTGGCAAGAAGCCCCGGGACGAGCGTGGTATAGACGAATGCCGCAGCAAGGCGTGTGGACCAGACCACGTCCCAGCTCTCAAATGCGAGTCCCGGGCCCAGAAGGGCGACCCCACCGATCAGCATCTGATACCCCACCACGACGAGGAAATTGCCCCCGCTCGACGCCGCGCGCAGCGCCAACGTAGCGCCCGCCAGCGCCAACACGCCGATGACGCAAAGAGCGACCCCAAAGGCGTCTGCCCCACCTGTGAGCCTCACGCCCATGATCAGCGCCACCCCTGCCATACCAGCCAAGAGCCCCGCGAGACCAAGGGTCCCGACCCGCTCTGCAAAGAGCAGCCAACCGGCAAGGGCCACCGCGAGCGGCATAGCAGACGCAATGATCGCGGCCAGTGACGCCTCAACGCTCTGCATCGCCACGAAATTCAGTCCAAGATAAAGCGCATTCTGGCAGATACCGAAAATGATCGTCGCCCGCCATTGCGCGCGGCTTAGGCGGAAACTCTGCCCCAGGAACCAGCCCAATGCGCAAGCGATCGCTCCGGACAGAAAAAACCGCAGAGACAAGATCAACATTGGCGGAGCTTCTGAAACGATAATCCGTGCAGAGGTAAAGGCGGACGACCACGCAAGCGCGAAGACCAAGCCAAGCAAGATCGCTTTCAGATCCATCGCTCCCCCTTTCTTTCGTTCGAAATTACTCCGGGGAGTGTGAGGGGCTGGCCCCTCACGCCTAGCCGATCCTCCCGCGCTGACCTCCGGTCTGGCCACGGTCGAGGAGCAGGTGATCGAGAAGGACACAGGCCATCATCGCCTCGCCCACAGGCACCGCGCGGATGCCGACGCAAGGGTCATGGCGACCCTTGGTTACGATCTCTGTCTCCGTCCCGCCTTTGGTGATCGTTTTGCGCGGTGTGAGGATCGAGGAGGTCGGCTTGACAGCGAACCGCACAACGATGTCCTGACCGGTGGATATGCCGCCTAGGATACCACCTGCGTGGTTTGAGGCGTACACTGGACCGTCCGGGCCCATGGTGATTTCATCGGCATTGGCATCGCCGGTGAGGCTGGCGGCGGCCATTCCCTCGCCGATCTCCACGCCTTTCACGGCGTTGATAGACAGCATCGCCGCACCAAGATCGGTATCAAGCTTGCCGTAGATCGGTGCGCCCAAGCCTACAGGGGCGCCACGCGCGGTCACTTCGATCACGGCCCCGCAGCTATTGCCTCCCTTGCGAAGACCATCGAGATAGTCTGCCCATTGCTCGGCGGAGGTGGCATCGGGCGTCCAGAACGGGTTGCGATCAATTTCGTCCCAGTCAAAGCGATCGCGTTGAATGCCATGGGGGCCCATTTGCACCATGTAGCCTGCAATCTGGAGGTCGGGCACGAGCGCTTTCAAGGCGGACCGCGCAAGGCCGCCCGCCGCCACGCGCGCCGCCGTCTCCCGCGCGGAGGAACGCCCACCGCCGCGGTAGTCCCGGATACCGTACTTTTGCCAATAGGCGATGTCAGCGTGACCGGGACGAAATTTTTCAGCGATATCGCCATAATCCTTCGAGCGCTGGTCGGTGTTTTCGATCATCAACTGAATCGGAGTACCCGTCGTGACCCCTTCGAACACGCCCGACAGGATGCGCACCGCATCTGGTTCGCGCCTTTGCGTCGTAAACTTGTTCTGTCCCGGCTTTCGCTTATCGAGCCAAACCTGGATGTCTTCCTCGCTGACCGCAATTCCCGGTGGACACCCATCCACCGTGCAGCCGAGGGCGGGTCCGTGGCTTTCGCCCCAGGTGGTAACGCGAAACAAGTGACCGAAGGAATTCATGCTCATGACCCGCGTGTAGCGTTGCCCTCGCAGTGGGGCAAGCCGCTGCCACAGGCGCGATTTCTTGGAAAGAAATCGGACCGGAAACTTTGAAAGTTTCCGTCTGCCCTCAAGGCGAAGGTCGCGCCTTGCTGCTGCTGGAAATGTCTCTATGTTTCACCACACCTCGGGGTGCCTGTTGTCAGGCTGAGATGCATAACGCGAACCCGTTGAACCTGAACCGGCTCATACCGGCGGAGGGAAGGTAGCCATCAGCTCCTCGTACTCCGTCCGGCGTTTTGGAGGATATGATGAAACCGCTTCCCCTTCTCGCAGGACTACTTCTCGGCACCGCTGCGGTGGCCGAAACGCCCGTCCTGACTGTTTACACCTATGACAGCTTCGTGTCCGACTGGGGCCCCGGCCCAGCAGTGGAAGAGGCGTTCGAGGCCGTCTGCGCCTGTGATCTCGAACTCGTGGGCGCGGGCGACGGCGCGGCACTTCTCGGGCGGCTCCGCCTCGAGGGCGCGCGCAGCGACGCCGATATCGTGCTTGGCCTTGACACCAACCTCACTGCTGCAGCCGCTGAGACGGGCCTCTTCGCGCCCCACAGTGTGAGCGCCGATTTCGACCTCCCTATTGCCTGGGACGACGACACCTTCCTTCCCTTCGACTGGGGATACTTTGCCTTCGTGGGCAATGCCGGTGCCGATGCACCCGCAAGTTTCGTCGAACTTGCGGCCTCTGACGCCAAGATTGTCATTCAGGACCCGCGCTCGTCCACGCCGGGTCTTGGCCTCCTTCTTTGGGTCAAGGCGGCCTACGGCGACGAGGCATCCGCCATGTGGGAGGCACTGAGCGACAACATCCTGACCGTCACCAAAGGCTGGTCCGAAGCCTACGGCATGTTCCTCGAGGGCGAGGCCGACATGGTGCTCAGCTACACCACCTCCCCTGCCTACCACCTGATCGCGGAAGAGGATGCGAGCAAGGTCGCCATCCCGTTTGACGAAGGGCACTACATGCAGGTCGAAGTGGCCGGAAAGCTCGCCGCTTCCGACCAGCCAGAGCTTGCGGACCAGTTCCTCGCCTTCATGGTCTCGGACGCGTTCCAGTCGATCATCCCGACGACAAACTGGATGTATCCAGCCGTCACGCCGGCGGCTGGCCTTCCAGACGGGTTTGACACTCTGATCTCGCCGGCGACTTCAATTCTCACCGACGCGGACGCTGTGCCTGCCATCCGCGAGGAAGCGCTGTCTGAATGGCTGTCCGCGCTGTCTCAGTAAGCACGATCGGGGGGGCTGCTGCGGCGGCCCTCCTCCTTTTTCTGACGCTTGGAACGCTGGGCGCGGTCGCCTCTCGCGCCGAGGGCGTGAACGGCCTTGGCCCTGCGGATTGGGCCGCGATCCGGTTCACGCTTGGACAGGCTGCGGTCTCAGCGGCGCTCTCCGTCCTCCTCGCGATCCCTGTGGCGCGTGCTATGGCACGGCGCCGCTTCCCGGGCCGGGGTCTCCTTGTGGCCCTGCTTGGGGCGCCCTTCATCTTACCGGTCATTGTCGCCGTACTCGGCCTCCTCGCCGTCTTCGGGCGAAGTGGGTTCGTCAACGCCCTGGGGTCCGCACTCGGCTTCCAAGAGTTTTCCATCTACGGCCCCCAGGGCGTGATCCTCGCCCACGTCTTCTTCAACATGCCACTCGCCACGCGGTTTATCCTTCAGGGCTGGCTCGCCATCCCGGCAGAGCAGATGCGTCTGGCTGCCTCCTTGGGCTTCACACCGGCCGCAACGCAAAGGCACCTGGAATGGCCAATGCTTCGGGCGGTCGTCCCCGGGGCATTTCTGGCCATTTTCCTGATCTGCCTCACATCCTTTGCCGTCGCCCTTGCTGTCGGGGGTGGCCCCCGCGCCAGCACGATCGAGCTCCGCATCTATGAGCTCTTCCGTTTTGAATTCGCTTTGGGCGACGCGGCGCTGCTGGCGCTAGTGCAGTTTTCCGTCTGCGCAGTCGCTGCGATAGCCGCAGGGCTTGTCACTGTTCCAAAAGTCGCCATGGCGGGCCTGGACGGAGTGGCTCACCGCTGGGACGCGCGGACCCCTGGTCTCCGAGCGTTGGACGTGGCGGTCATGGCCCTGGCGGTGGCGTTTTTGCTCGTGCCCATGGGCAGCATTATCTTGCGAGGGGCACCATTCGTCTTGGCGCTTCCACCCGACATATGGCGGGCGGCGCTGGCCTCTATCGCCGTGGCCATTGCTTCAATGGTCCTTGCGATAGCGCTCACGCTCGCGCTTGCTCTCTGGGTCAGTCGGGGCGGCCGCCCGGCGCGCATCAGCGGGGACATCATCAGCGGGCTGGCCCTCACGGCCTCACCGCTTGTGATGGGCACAGGGCTCTTTATCGTGCTTTTCGGCTGGACAGACCCGCAGGCCCTGGCGCTGCCGGTCACGGCGCTGGTCAATGCGGCGGTGACTGTCCCGTTTGCCATGCGCATCCTCGCCCCAGCCATCGCGGAAATCGAAGAGGCCTATGGGCCGCTCGCAGCATCCCTTGGAATGACGGGGTGGTCGAAGATGCGTCTTCTCATCCTTCCACGCTTGCGCAGGCAACTGGGCTTTTCGGCTGGTCTCGCGGCCGCGCTTTCCATGGGGGACCTCGGCGTGATCGCCCTCTTTTCGGCGCCGGAGACAGAGACCCTGCCACTTGCAATGTACCGCCTCATGGCCGCGTACCGGATGGACCTTGCCGCCGGCGCAGGCCTCGTTCTGGTCGCGCTCAGCTTTGGGATCTTTTTTCTCTTTGACCGCGGAGGACGGGTGAATGCTGACGCTTGAAGCCCTGACGTTTTCGCGGGGTGACTTTTCGCTGAGCGCAGACTGGTCGCTGGCAAAAGCCGCGCGATGTGCCGTCCTGGGTCCGTCCGGAGGCGGGAAGTCTACGCTTCTCGCGCTCATTGCAGGCTTCGAGACACCTCAGTCCGGCCGCGTCTTGCACGAGGGGCAACCGATGCCTGCCCAACCCGGCGCGCGGCCCCTGTCCATCCTGTTTCAGGAAGCAAACCTCTTTCCTCACCTCACGGTCGCGCAGAATGTTGGGCTGGGTCTCGACCCGCGCCTGCAGCTGTCTGGGACAGAAAGGGAAAAGCTAGACGCGGTGCTGTCCCGGGTGGGCATGTCCGAGCTGAGGTCAAGAAAACCCGGTGCGCTGTCCGGTGGTCAGAGAGCACGAACGGCCCTCGCACGGGTGCTGCTCCGGGCGCGACCGATCTTGTTGCTTGATGAAGCTTTTTCAGCCCTCGGACCTGCCTTAAAATCGGAGATGTTCGAGCTCATGGCCGATACACTCTCCTCCGAGACGATCCTGCTTATGGTCACCCACGACCCGGACGAGGCGGTGCGCATGGATCAGATCATCGTCGTCGATGCAGGATGCGCTTCAGCGCCGGAACCAGCCGCCACTCTCCTTGCCGACCCACCGCCAGCACTTCGCGCCTATCTTGGCACATAAAAAAAGCCCGAGCGATGCCCGGGCCTTTTCCATGAAAGTCATAGCTCACTCGGCAGGGGTTTGCCCTTGCTTCTTCGCGGCCGCTTTGACTGGCGCCCAGATGCGCTTGTTGGTCAGGTAGAGGAGAACGGCAAGAACGCCCAAGAAGATCACGCCTGCGAGTCCAGACTGCTTGCGCGCCATCATCTTGGGCTCTGCAGTCCACATCAGAAACGCCGCAACATCCTGCGCCTGTTGTTCGATGGTGGCCTCTGTTCCGTCCTCATAGAAGACGTCATCGCCGTAGAGAGGTTGGGACATGGAAATCCAACCGCCCGGATAGGCCTTGTTCTCATAAAGGAACACGCCAGCCTCTTCCTTGGTCTCACCCGTATATCCGTTGAGAAGGGAGGCGATGTACTCCGGCCCGCCCATCCCGTTCACGAACTGCGCGATACCGGTGCCGTAAGGGCCTGAGAAGCCAGCGCGAGCCTTCGCCATGAGCGAGAGATCAGGCGCGTTGGACACGAGGCCCTCTGGGAACTTATCCGCAGTCGTCGCCGGGCGGAAATCCCCCTCACCACCAAACAGGGTCGGGTCCCAGATCTCGTAGAACTCCGCATAGGCGCGCACCTGATCCTCGGGAAGCTGCGGCCCGCCAGGATCGCTGAGCGTCCGGAAGGCCACGAATTTCATCCCGTGGCAGGAGGAGCAAACCTCCGTGTAAACCTGCAAACCGCGCTGCAGCTGCATTTGGTCGAAGGTGCCGAACGGACCCTCGAAGGAGAAGTCGTAGTTGTACACTTCTCCCGCGCCACCAGCAGCGTGGGCTGCGCCCGAAAACCCGGTCGCAAGGCCCAGCACCATGGCTGTGGTCAGTGATAGTCGCTTAAGCATCGGTGGTCCTTACTCCGCCGGGGTGGCCACGCCCGCAAGCGCGCCGCCCTTTTGCTTGGCGTATTTAGCGTTGAAGTCATCCTCGATGGTTGCCGGCGGTGTATCCGGCTTCTCTATGATGCCTAGGAGCGGCAAGATCACGAGGAAATAGGCGAACCAGTAGGTGGAACCCAAGAGCGACAGGTTCGCATAAATCGGCTCTGCCGGCATGGCGCCCAACCACATGAGGAACATAAAGTCCGCACCGAGGAGCCAGAAGGCCACCTTGAACATCGGACGATACCGCCCGGAGCGCACAGTAGAGGTGTCAAGCCACGGAGCGATCGCCATCACGGCAATGGCGCCGAACATCATCAGCACGCCAAAGAAGGCCGCATCGATGATACCACCGGTAATCCAGCTCGCCCCCATCACGATCCAGACGTCTGGCGTGAAGGCGCGCAAGATGGCGTAGAACGGTAGGAAGTACCATTCGGGCACGATGTGCGCAGGTGTCGCGAGCGGGTTCGCTTCGATGTAGTTATCCGGATGACCCAGGTAGTTCGGCATGAAGCCAACCACCGCAAAGAACACTAGAAGAATGATGGCCATCGCGTAGAGGTCTTTGATCACGAAGTAGGGCCAGAACGGCAGCGTGTCGCGCTCTGCCTCCTCCTTCGACGTACGGCGCACTTCCACGCCTGTCGGGTTGTTGTTGCCCGTCGTGTGGAAGGCCCAGATGTGGACGATCACAAGACCTGCAATCACAAACGGCAGCAGGTAGTGCAGCGAGAAGAAGCGATTCAGCGCAGGCTGACCGACCGCCGACGCGCCAAGAAGCCAGGTCTGCAGGCTCTCACCGACAAAAGGGATCGCGCCGAAGAGGCCAGTGATCACGGCCGTGCCGTGAAACGACATCTGGCCCCAGGGCAGAACATTTCCCATGAACGCCTTACCCATCATCAGCAGATAGATGAGCATGCCAATGATCCACGTCACCTCGCGCGGCGCCTTATAGGAGCCGTAGTAAAGGCCACGGAAGATGTGCGCGTAGACCGCGATGAAGAACAGCGAGGCACCGTTCATGTGCAAGTAGCGGATCATATGGCCGCCTTCGACGTTACGCATAATGTGCTCAATCGAAGCAAACGCGTAATCAACGTGCGGCGTGTAATGCATCACCAGAACAATGCCTGTGATGATCTGCAGCGCGAGACAGAATGTCAGCACGATGCCCCAGATCCACATCCAATTCAGGTTCTTCGGGGTTGGGATCATCAGCGTGTCATAGAGCAAGCCAATGATGGGCAGACGCTTATCGAGGCCCTTTTCCCAATCCGTCTTTGGTTCGTAATGGTCGTGAGGAATTCCAGACATAGCCTTCTCCCTTAAGCTCTGTACTGCTTCAGGAGGACAACAACACCGTCCTCATAGGTGAATTCAGGAATGTGCAGGTTTTGTGGGGCAGGCCCGCGGCGGATACGACCGGCAAGGTCGTAGTGCGAGCCATGACACGGGCAGAACCAGCCGCCGTAATCGCCTTCACCCGCACCCACAGGCACACAGCCCAGATGCGTGCAAACGCCCATGAACAAAACATATTCGTCGTTTTCGCCAAACGACCGATTCTCGTCGCTCGCCAAAGCTTCGCCGTCGTTGCCGTTGCGCGCGTTGGTGTCGGGCAACGTTTCAACATCGACGTCACGGGCGGACGCAACTTCTTCTTCTGTCCGGCGGCGGATGAAAACAGGTTTACCCTGCCACAACACGCGGATCTGTTCGCCGGGCTCCATCTCGATATCAGTGCGCAACTCAGACAGCGCGCGCACATCCGCGGATGGGTTCATTTGGTTTACCAAAGGCCATACGGCCGCGCCCACAGTCACTGCACCAGCGCCAGCGGTGGCGTAGTACAGGAAGTCGCGGCGTTCCGGGTCCTGATGGTCTTCTGCAGTGGACACAGGCTCTTTCTCCGTTGCTCGCGCCAGCGGTGCTGGCATGGATCGCTTGCTACATCATAGACGCAGTTGCGCCAGAACTAGAGCCGTCCTGGCAAAGCGTCCAGTCAATGGCCTGCGCAGATAGTCGCAGGTTTTCTAACGCACGCTCCTGACGGATCAGGCTGGAATCGTCAACTGCATGCTCTCGCGCTTGCAGAATTCCTCATACCACGCAGCCAGTTCTGGGTATTGTGCCTGCCAATTCCGCTCTGCGTGCCGGAAATCGAGATACCCGAGTGCGCAGGCAACGGCGATGGGCCCAATCGTGATGGGCCCCTTCAAATGCGCCATCCACATCGCCTCAAGCGCGGTCATGGCACCGGTGACCTTAGCCCATTGTGCGGCGATCCAATCTTCCGAAACGATCTCTTCTGGACGAAAGCGCCGTTCGTAAATCATGGAAACGGCCGAATCCATCATGCCGTCTCCGGTCGCCTCCAGGACAAGCGCGTCCCAATCGCCGTCGGGATACAGTCCGGCATTGGCCCGCGTGTTCAAATACCGGCAAATGACGCGACTGTCGTACAGCGCCGGGCCGTCATCCCGCGATAGGGCGGGCAG
>JBCDGS010000054.1:0-17684 GCA_038751055.1 Pseudomonadota bacterium
CTTCTTGAGGCCGGGTGCCTCGCCGTCGTTCTCGAACTCCACCGGGATGAAGAGGTTGATCTTCGTCGTCCGGCGCAGGCGCATGAAATCCACATGCGTCGGCAGGTCCTTCACAACGTCGCGCTGGACGTCACGGCAGATCACGCGGACGTCGTCTTGGCCCTCGACCTTCATGTTGAAGAGCGTGGACTTGAAGCGACCTTCCTTGAGCTTCTTGAGAAGCACGTTGAAAGGGATGTTGATGGGGAGCGGATCGACGTCGCCGCCGAATACGATGCCAGGTACGTCGCCGTTGCGGCGTGCTTGACGGGCGGCCCCCTTGCCCGTCCCCGTCCGTACCGTGGCGTGAAGATCAGGGATCTCACCAGCCATGGAATGTCCTATCATGTTGAGGCAGGCGTCCTCCAAGGGTGTACGCCCGCGTGGAGCGCGCCGGATAGCGGGGAACGGGGAACTTGAAAAGCCCTAATCGTCCACGCCTGCGCGCCGTGCCGTGATGGCAAGCGCGGCCAGAAGCGCGAGGCCCACCACCACGTAGGCGCCAAGGATCGTCTGGATCTGCGCACGGCTCAGCGCCTCTGCTGCGCCGAGGCCAAGCGATGTCGCCCCGAGGGTGAGCGCGAAGACAAGGCTCGCCGTCAGGCTCTTCAACGAGATAAACGTCGCGCGCACGCGGTCGGGCAGTTCAGGCTGGAGCCGCGCGAGGATGAGCGGCCCGAGAAAGGCCGAGGGCAACATCCGTGCCAGCAGCACCAGCGCGATCAGCGTGCCCCCCGACAGGGCCAGGGCTGCAGGGATGGCCAGTTGTACCGCAAAGGCCGCAAGCAGCGTCAGCGACAGCCCAAGCCGCGCGCGTGCCCGCTGCACGCCGAGCGAGGCGAGAAGGGAAAGCGCCATCATCGCGGCGATGATCGCGGCGGATATGAGCGGCGTTTCCTCCGGCAGGCCAAGCGTCGTCATCGCCGTCAGCAGGAACGGCTGCCCGTAGACGAACCCGAGATGACCAAAGATATGGACCGCCGCGAAGAGCACGAAGAGCCAGATCAGAACCGGCATCTGAAACGCGCTTCTGAGCGCCGCCCAGTCGCCCCGCGCACTGGTCATCGTGCGGTCATGGGGCGGCTCCTCGAAAAAAAGCGCGATGGCCAGCATCGCCAGAAACGATCCTGTGGTAAGGATGTAGGCCAGGGCGAAGTCGATCCGCGCCGCAAGCCCGCCCAGAAGCGCGGAGGCAAGGAGACCGCCGAAGGCCGCCCGCCAGGCGCGCAGCTCATGCCGCTCCACCTCCGCTTCCCGCCCTTCGCGGGCCAGTGATTCATAAAGGAGCGCTGTGTCTGTCCCGCTGGCAAACGCAAAGCTCGCGCCCAAGAGGATTTGGGCAAGAGCAAAGACGGCAAAACTCTCCGCGTTGATCTGGAGGCTCGCCGCCCCGACACCGCAGGCCGCTGCAACCAGGAGGGTGCGCCTGCGCCCCAGCCGGTCCGACGCGTAGCCCGAGGGCACTTCGAAGGCCATCGTGCAGAGCTCGAAGATGGCGTAAAGCGCCACGGCCTCCGCCCCGCTGAGACGGTCCTGGAAATAGAGAAACCAGATCGCCTGCCAGAAGAGCAGGTTCTGCGTGAACTTGAACCACGGGTAGAGAGCGATATTGCGTCCCATGACAGAAGGTTAGGCGCAGGGGCGCAGGGTACGCAATGCGCGCCGTACCATGGTCACACAGGCGCGATGAGGGCCCCAGGCTGCTTTGGGGCTTGCTTTGGGCCGCGCAGGGTGAAAGCGCAGCACCATGCGGATCCTGTCGGCCCTTTCCCTCGCGCGCGTGCCCGCCATCGCGTTTTTCGTGCTGGGATGCTTTTGGGGCACATTCGCGGCCTCGGTGCCTGACATCAAGGGCGGGCTGGGCGTCAACGACGCGGTTTTCGGGTTCCTGCTTTTGGGCAATCCTGTCGGGCTGGTGACGGCCATGTGGCTCGCCCCGCGCCTTGACGCGCGGCTCCAGCACCGGGCGCTGCAGGTGGTCACGGCCGCATTTGCCTGCTGCTTCGTCATCCCCGGCATCGCGCCCACGCCCACGGCCTTCGCCTGCGGCATCGTCGTGCTGGGCGTCACATCGGGCCTCACCGACGTGATCATGAACGCGCGGGTGAGCGAGCTGGAAGCCAAGCACAAGCGCACGCTCATGAACGTCTCGCACGGGATGTTCTCGGTCGCCTACGCGATCTCTGCGCTTGTCACGGGCTTTCTGCGCGACGCAGGCCAGCCGCCTGTCGTGGCGCTTGGCATCGCTGCGGTGACGGGCCTTGTTCTCTCGACCCTGTTGCGGACCGAGACCGCAGAGGCCCCCGAAGAGACGAGTGAGGCAAGCGGAATGCCCTGGGCCATCGTCATTCTATGCGGCCTCATTGTTCTGGCGGCCTTCCTCACCGAAGGCACGGTCGAGACGTGGTCAGCCCTTCATATCGAGCGTACGCTCGGCGGTGATCCCCTCGCGGGTGCGCTCGGGCCTGTGATGCTCGGCGTGACCATGGCCATCGGGCGGATCGGAGGGCAGGGGCTCTCCGACCGTTTCGACGATGGCACGGTCATCATCTGGGCCACGCTGCTGACCTCGATTGGGGCCTTCATCGGCGCCTGGGCGCCGACGCCGGGCTGGGCCTATCTCGGGTTCGGGGTGCTTGGCCTCGGCGTCTCGGTCATCGGGCCCCTCGGCCTCGCGCTCGTAGGCCGCATGGTGCCGCCGCGCCACCGCACCGACGCCATCGCCAAGGTCGCTGTAATGGGCTTTTCGGGCTTCTTCATCGCGCCGATCCTCATGGGCTCGATAAGTGAGCTGACCTCGTTGCGCGTCTCCTACACCGTCGTGGCCATAGGTGTCCTGGGCACGATTTTCCTCGTGCTCAAGCTCAGGCGGGCAGGCTGAGGCGTCCGGTCTCGGCCACGCGCGCAAAGAGCGCGAATTCCTTCTCGCGCACCGCGCGAAGCCGCGCCTCCATGGGCACGCTCAGATCGACTTCGGCTGGAGGGGAGCTGTTGCGGTGCGGTAGCTCAATGTCGCCAAAGACCCCGCGGAAGTAGTCCAGCATGACATCGGTGCGCTCAATGCACAGGATCTCGTGGACGCCCAGAGAGCCGCCCTTTCGGGTCAGAAAGAAGTGCTGATTGCCCACCGTCGCCGGGGGCGGGGGCGTGTCGCTGAGGGTCAGGGTGATGAATTCCTCGAACGTCATGCCGCGCGTGCTCGCGGCCTCGCCGGCGACCTCGTCGCGCTGGCGGTATGCGTACCACGAGACAAGCCGCGCCAGTGGATCGCGCATGACGGCGACGCGCGTGTAGTCGAGGACACGCGGGCGCCGCTCCTCGGCCCAGGTTTCGAACCGGCGCACATTCATGTGCTTCTTGGTCGGCGGGTTCGAGAACTCGATATCCGCATGGGGCCGGAGCGCCTTGTGCAGCGACGTCGATCCCGTGCGTGGCACCGAGAACACGACGAGCCGGTGCTCGTGGAAGATCAGCATCAGGACGCGGCTTGCCAGCGGTGGTCGAAGTCGCGCGGCATCATGAGGACGTCTCGGCCGAGGTCGGCCACGTCCCGCTTGCCGCAGAGCGCCATCGTCGTGTCGAGTTCCTTGTGAATGACGCTGAGCGCGTCGGTGACGCCCGCCTCTCCTTTAGCACCAAGGCCATAGACGAATGCGCGCCCGATCATGGTGCCCTTGGCCCCGAGCGCCAGCGCCTTGAGCACGTCCTGACCAGAGCGGATGCCGCTATCGAGATGCACTTCAATCTTGTCGCCCACCGCGTCCATGATGCGGGGCAGCATTCGGATAGACGACATCGCCCCGTCAAGTTGCCGTCCGCCGTGATTGCTGACGACGATCGCATCCGCGCCGACATTGGCCGCCATCCGCGCGTCGTCTTCGTCGAGGATCCCCTTGAGGATGACCGGGCCGTCCCACCAGCTCCGCAACTCCTTGACGCGCTCCCAGTCGAGGGAGTGGTCAAACGCCTCGGCCGTCCAGGACGACAGCGACGACGGGTCCGTGACGCCCTTGGCATGACCGACGATGTTGCCGAAGAAGCGCCGCTTCGTCTTCAGCATCTCGAGGCCCCACGGCACCTTGGTGGCCATGTTGGCAATGCTTTTCGGGGTCAGCTTCGGCGGCGCAGAGAGACCGTTTTTGATGTCCTTGTGCCGCTGTCCCATGATCTGGAGGTCCACGGTGATGACAAGGGCCGAACACTTCGCATCCTTTGCCCGCGCGAAGAGGCGCTTCATGAAGTCGTCGTCTTTGAGGGTGTAGACCTGAAACCAGAAGGGTTTCTCCGTGTTCTCGGCCACGTCCTCGATGGAACAAATGGACATCGTGCTCAGCGTGAAGGGGACGCCGAATTTGCCTGCCGCGCGGGCGGCGAGGATCTCCCCGTCGGCGTGCTGCATGCCGGTGAGGCCCACGGGGGCGAGCGCCACGGGCATGGCCACGTCCTGGCCCACCATCTGGCTCGCGGTGGTGCGGCCCGTCATGTCCACCGCGATCCGCTGACGCAGCTTGATCTCATCAAAGTCAGAGACGTTCTCGCGGAATGTCTGCTCGGTCCAGGAACCGCTCTCGCAGTAATCGTAGAACATCTTGGGCACGCGGCGGCGGTAGATGTCCTTGAGGTCTTGGATATTGGTGATCGGCGGCATCGGCTCTTTCCGGTTGATTGCCCCAAGACGTACCCAAGCGCGCCGGCCCGCGCAACGCGGCGCGATGTCTGCCAAGGGCGACGATTTCCGTGTCGGAAATCGGTCCGAAGTCTTTCGAAGACTTCGGTGCGCCTGCTGTTGACATATGTTCGATGTCGAACTAACTTGTTCTATATCGAACATTATGGAGGCCGAGATGGCACTTTCACGACGCAAGACTTTGGCCCTTCTGGGCGGTGGGTTCATTGTGGCCGCCGGCGCTGGCGCGGGGCGCGAGATCACCCGCATGCCGCAGACTGCGAGCGCCCCATGGGACGCCGCCGGGGGGTACGACGATGCGCGCCTGCGGGCGCTCAGCTACGCGATCCTTGCCCCGAACCCGCACAACCAGCAGCCCTGGCTCGTGGATCTGAGCGTCGCGGACGAGATCACCCTCCTCGTCAATCAGGACAAGCTCCTGCCCCACACCGATCCGTTCTCGCGCCAGATCACCATCGGGCTGGGGTGTTTCCTCGAGGTTCTGCGCATGGCCGCCCTCGAAGACGGGCTTGAGGCGCAGATGACCCTCTTCCCGGACGGCTCGGATCCTGCCGGCCTCGATGCCCGCCCCGTCGCGCGCATCCGTCTGGTGCCCACCGATGCGGCGCCCGACCCGCTCTTTGCCCATGTCCTGACCCGCCGCTCCCTGAAGGAGCCTTTTGACGTCAGCCGCCCTGTCCCGGCTGCATCCCTGGCAGCCCTTGAAGCGTCCGTGCCCGGCGCAGCGGTCGGCACGTCCGTCGATCCGGACACTATCGCCGAATTCCGCGCGCTCACGACAGAAGCGCTGGAGATCGAGCTTCTAACCCCGCGCACCTTCAAGGAAAGCGTCGACGTCATGCGCATCGGCGCCCGCGCGACCGATGCCCAGCCCGACGGTATCGACCTCACCGGGCCGATGATCGAATTTGCGCGGCTCGGACGGCAGATGACCGAGGCCAAGCTCATGGACCCCACCTCCATGTCGTTCCAGCAGGGCCTGGCCGCCACGACCGACAACACGCGCTCGGCCATGGGCTATGTCTGGCTGGTCACGGCCAGCAACACCCGCGCAGACCAGATCGCCACCGGCGCCCATTGGGTCCGCGTGAACCTCGCTGCCACGGCCGAAGGGCTGGGCTTTCAGCCGCTCTCGCAAGCGCTCCAGGAATACCCGGAGATGGCCGCGCTCTACGCCGATATCCACGCCCGACTGGCCCCGGAGGGAGGAACCGTGCAAATGCTCGCGCGTCTGGGCTATGGTCCCGACGTAGCTGCCAGCCCGCGCTGGCCCCTTGACGCGAAAGTGGTGGATGTCTGAAAACGCCCGGAACAACGCAACAAACCCGATGTTTGAGCTTTTCAACGAGATCGGGATCATCAACCAGCTCAGCCGCGCCTTTTTCGAGGCGCGGCTTCCTGATGGCATGGTTTTGCCCCATTTCAGCGTTCTCAATCACCTCACGCGCGTGGGCGAAGGGCGCACACCGCTGCAGATTGCCCGCGCGTTTCAGGTGCCGAAGAACTCCATGACGCACACCCTCGCGGGGCTTGAAAAGCGGGGCCTGATCGACATCCGTCCCCACCCAAGTGACCGTCGTTCCAAGACAATCTGGCTCACCGAGGCGGGTCGCCAGTTCCGGCTGGAGGCCATGGGCCGCGTCGGACGGGACATGGCGCCGGTGCTGCCCAAGATGGATCCCGATGAGGTGGCGCAGACGCTGACGTTCCTGCGCGGCCTGCGCGAGGTCCTCGACAGCGCGCGGAACTGAGGGGCGGCCTGTCGCCCGCCGCCCGCATTGCCGACGCAATTCGCCCCGCAGACGCCATGCTGAGACCCAAAAGCGCGGCTACACCCCCGCGCAATGGTGGCTGTTATTCAAAAGTTGGGGTATTTTGCCCCGCCTGTCGGGCTGTTGGGCCTGGGCCTCCTCGTGCTTGGCGTGACACGCGACCCTGCGGATATCTGGATGATCCGCTTTGGCATCCCTCTGATCATCTTCGGACTTGTGCTTCTGCCGGGTCGGACCCATCCCCTGAGGGCAGTCTTCAGGCGGCACCCGGGTCGCAACAGACGGCCCGACGACGCCCCCGGGACGGCGCCGGGGACGCAATCAGCCTCGCCTGCCCAGCCGACGGCTGTTCCGGCGACAGCAAAAGGCGAAGCCCACCACTCAAAGACCCCCCCGCGAGAACCGCGACCAGCGCCGCCGCAGGAGGCCGCAATCAGGCTGATCGCGGCCCGCGACGGCGTGCCGGGTCGCTCGCAAAGCTGGCTCGGTGGTGCGCCGCATCTGCCCGCCGGGATGGACTGGCCCAGGATCGGCGAGGTGCCGATGCTCTTTGCCGCTCAGGTGTCTCTGGAAGACGTCCCGCCGGACCTCTGGAACGGACAGGGGCCCCGGCACGGGTCCCTTGCCCTCTTTTTACCCGACGGCGGCAATCTGGGGCGCGACACGCGGCTCATCCACCTGAGCGGCCCGCTTACTCCGCGCGCCTGGCCGTCGATCAAGACGGGCTTTGACTACGGGCACAAGGGCAACGTCGCCCGGGATATCCTGCGGGGCATCTCCAATGGAGTGGCACCGCATCCGCCGCGCTTTGATTTGATGATGGAGCCTCTGGGTGGCCCGCCCGTCCGCGGTCGACCAGACCTCACCAATCCGGGCCGCGATGCCCTGCGGGACGAGACAGACTTGCGCAACGCAACCATTGCCCCGTTTGACCGCGCCTCTGCGCTGGCGCTCGTGCTGGCCCATGCCCGCGTCCAAAAGACGGCGCTGAGCGCACGGACGCATCGCGAAGCCGAGGCAACGCTTGAGTCCCGCGAGGCGGCGCTGGCTGTCCTGCGCGCGGTCGAGGCCACCGTCCTGTCTGAGGAGACGTTCACGCCAGCGGCCGCCGCCGCGCTCTTTGACCTTCTCTCGTCGATCGAGACACAGCATGTGCGAAGCGCCGGGCAGGGGGCGCAGGGGGGCGGGATCGTCTATCGCCCGATCTTGCGCGATCCGCGCGCGCGCCCGGCCTACCTCGCAGCTTTCGAGATGCTGGTGCAAACCCGCCTGCGCGAGGACCCGTCGCGCCTCCCTCCGCAAGTCCTGACGCGATTTGAGGCGATCTGGCAGGCCGATCAGGCGCGGGACTACGCAACCATGGGCGGGCGCGCCCATAGCGGCTACGAGCGCGGGCAGGGGGCCGGTGGCGTCTTTCTCCTCGAACTCACCTCGAGCGAACGCATCGGGTGGCACTTCGGCGACGGCCGGCATCTGGGCCTCTTCATGACAGAAGAGGATTTGGCACAGGCGCGGTTTGAAGCCGCCTGGGCCGAAGTCTCGACCTGATCGGGATGGCCCTCTCGGGCGGTGTTGCGTGGCTCCCCTCGTGCGTTTTGAGGTGCGCCCGGTGCGCCCGGTGCGGATGGCCTGTGTGCCCTTACACCCTCCACGCGCTTTTCCTTCGCCACGCCAGGGCGTAGAGCAGAAACATGCGGTTCCAATCCCTCTCTGACGCGCGCGCCGGTCCGATCTGGCGGAGGCCCGAGGCGTTCCTCGTCCTCATGGCCATTGCCATGCCGCTGTCATTTTCGGTCTGGTCGGCGCTGCTCAATAACTTCGTGATCGAGGCTGCATCCTTCGACGGCGCTGACATCGGCTGGTTGCACACGGTCCGCGAGATCCCCGGCCTTCTCGCCGTGGGGGTGATCGCGATCATCATCTTCATCCGCGAGCAGGTGCTGGCGCTCTCCATGCTGATCGTCCTCGGGGCTGCGACGGCGGTGACGGCGTGGTTCCCGACCATGGGAGGGCTACTGGCGGTCACGATGATCAGCTCGATCGGGTTCCATTACTACGAGACTGCGAACCAGTCCCTCCAGCTCCAGTGGCTGGAGAAGGATCGTGCGCCGCAGATTCTTGGCTGGCTCATCGCGGCAGGATCGGCGGCGACGTTCGTGGCCTACCTTCTGATCGTGCTGACCTGGCGGGCCTTCGATCTGGACTACAACACGATTTACATGGCCGCCGGCGGGCTGACGGTGGCGATTGCGATCTATCTTTTCGTGGCCTTCCCGCAGATCGAGGCCCCCGTGCCGCAACTCAAGCAGATGGTGCTGCGTCGCCGCTACTGGCTCTATTACGCGCTGGAATTCATGGCGGGCGCGCGGCGGCAGATCTTCGTTGTTTTCGCGGGCTTCATGATGGTCGAGAAGTTCGGCTTTGAGGTGCATGAGGTCACGGCGCTCTATCTCATCAATCTCGTCGTGAACATCGTCGTGGCCCCGGTGCTTGGCCGCGCTGTGGCCCGCTTTGGCGAGCGCAACACGCTCAGTTTCGAGTATCTTGGCCTGACGCTGGTCTTTCTGGCCTATGGCGGCCTCTATTACTTCAGCTGGGGCGTGGCCGTGGCGGCGTTCCTTTATGTGGTCGACCACATCTTTTTCGGGCTCGCCCTCGCCAAGAAAACCTACTTTCAGAAGATCGCGGGAGCCGAGGATATCGCGCCCACAGCGGCCGTATCGTTCACGATCAATCACATCGCGGCGGTCTTTCTGCCGGCTGCGCTGGGCTACCTCTGGCTCGCGTCACCGGCGTCCGTCTTTTTGCTCGCGGCTGGCATGGCGCTGATGTCGCTTATCCTGTCGCTTCTCATTCCGCGCCATCCCGGGCCGGGGAACGAGACCATTCTGGCGCCGCGCCCCTTGCAGGCAGCGTGACGCCTCCTGCGGAAGTACGACGCACAAAGAAGACGGGGTTTTGCCCTCCGCCGCCGATGACTATCTTGTGGGATAGGCAGAGATAAGGAGGCGCGCATGTTTGGCATGTTCATGAAGTCGGCAGAGATGGTCGCAGAGGCGGACGCGCTCGCAGGGCGCGATGTCGCCATCCCGACCGCCACCACGCATTTTTTGAATGGCGAGGCGTTGAAGGGCCCGGTTCCCGAGGGCATGGAAGAGGCCATGTTTGGCATGGGGTGTTTTTGGGGCGTGGAGCGCATGTTCTGGGGCCTCCCCGGCGTCCACGTGACCGCCGTAGGCTATGCGGGCGGCTTTACGCCCAACGCAACCTACGAGGAGGTCTGCTCCGGCCGGACGGGTCACAACGAGGTGGTGCGCGTCGTATATGACCCGGCGGTCATCAGCTATGAGGCGCTCCTGAAGGTGTTCTGGGAAGGTCACGATCCGACCCAGGGCATGCGGCAGGGCAATGACCGGGGCACGCAGTACCGGTCGGGCATCTACACCTATTCAGACGCGCAGAAAGCCGCGGCAGAGGCCACGCGCCGCGCATTCGAGCCCCGTCTGGCGGAACGCGGATACGGGACGATCACGACCGAAATTATCGACGCGCCGGACTTCTACTATGCCGAGGACTATCACCAGCAATACCTCGCCAAGAACCCGAACGGCTATTGCGGGATCGGCGGTACCGGTGTGACCTGTCCCGTGGGCCTCGGAGCAGGCGCGGACGTAGCCCAGGGGTAAGCACAGGGTTAGGTGCGGGGATTGTGATGGGGCGCCGCGCGCCGTAAAGGCGGCCCGCAAAGAGGAGACGCCGCCCATGCCCACCTTTACCGCGCTCACCACCCTTGCGGGCAAGGCCCCCGCTGAAGCCCTGGGCGACGCGCTCGAGCGGCTCGAGCCCACGGGCGTCGGTGTCTTCGAGGTGGAGGATGGCAGCGGGACCTGGGAAGTCGGCGGCTATTTCATCGACGCGCCCGATGCCGTGGCCCTCGATCTGCTGGCAGCAGCCTTCGGCGCGCGGCCCTTCATAGTCAGCGAGGTGCCCGACACCGACTGGGTCGCCAAGGTCCGCCGGGAGCTGAGCCCCGTGCGCGCCGGTCGCTTTTTCGTCCATGGTGCCCATGACGCCGATCAGATCCCCGAAGGTGTCGAACCGCTGCTGATCGAGGCGGCCATGGCCTTCGGCACCGGCCATCATGGCACGACCAAGGGCTGCCTTGAGGCGTTCGAGCGCCTCCTTGAGGCGGGCCTGCGCTTTGATCGCGTGGCCGATATCGGCTGCGGCACGGCCGTGCTGGCCATGGCGGCGGGCCGTGTGCTGCCGGGAGTGATCCTTGCTGCCGACATCGACCCCGTGGCCGTGGAGGTTGCCGAGGCCAACGTGATCGCCAACGGGCTGAGCGGTCGCGTGGCCTGCGTCGAGGCCCCGGGCTTCGATCACGATACGATCCGCGCCGCCGCCCCCTTTGATCTGATCTTTGCCAATATCCTGAAAGGCCCCCTCATCGACCTGGCGCCAGAGATGGCGCGCCACGCCTCTCCCGGTGCGCGGGCGATTCTCTCCGGGATCCTGTCGCACCAGGCCGAAGAGGTCGCGCAGGTTTATGCACGCCATGGCTTTAATGTTGAGAATAAGGCGGAGATTGTTGACTGGGTGACGCTGACGCTCTCCATTAACCCTTAATAATAAGGGCTTTTTCATCGAAATTTTCGGAGCTGCCCCATTCATGCCACATTTTAGAGCCATTTAGACCACGTGGTCGGGGGCGATCACGGAGGCTGCCATGTCTTTTTATGTGTCCCGCGCGTTTGGTAAGCGTATCAACCGGATCGAGCGCAAGCATCGCAAGCTTGCGCGCGGCGGTGTAACAGTTTTGCGGTCTGACGGCCTGATGGTGCTTCGCCCGCGCCGCACGGGCTTTGCCCGGATTCTGGCGTTTGTGTTGATCTCAGCGGCGGTGTTTTGCTGCTTCAAGGCGATTGTCTACGTGGCCGATGGCCCGATTTCCTACGAGGCCCGCCTCGCCCAGCTCGAGACCGGTACCGGCCCCGAAGCGATGGCCGCGCGTCTCATGGAGGTCGACCCCCTCACGCAGACGATCATCACCCATGGAGAGCCCTACATTCTCCGCGGCCTTCAGCAGTGGAAAGAGTTTCGCCCGTCGCTGATCGCCGATCATTGGGGTCGTGTGTAAACGGGTCCGACCTGCCTCATCGGCGCCCGTCAGTTTTCTCAGATACGAAAAAGCCGCGCTCGGGATGTAACCTCGAGCGCGGCTCTCTTTATGTCGGACCCCGGTCTGGGAGAGAGGGGGGGGGACACTGCGGGGACCGACAGGAGCCTGGAACGGGAGCGGTCTGCGGGATCCGGCTGTGACACCCGTCTGACGGGATCCGTTGCCAGGATCCCGGGACAAGATCGGGTGGCCGAAGCCCTTAGCGGTACTTTGCGACGAAGAGGTCGATATCCGCAGGGATCATGCCGATGTCGTCGAGCTGGCGCGCGTTGAGCGACTTCAGAGCCCGGCGGGTCTCACGCGCCTCCTGCCAGGACATCACGGCGCCGAACGCGCGGGAAAGGGTACTCAGGAAGCCACCGGCGCTGGCGGTGGCGATCGGGCGGTTCGTGTCGAATGCGGCCATGGTGTCCTCGTGAGGGCTGATGAAGCAGGGCCTATCCCTGCTCTGATAACGCGCAGTTAGGCCCGAAGAGGGCACCGAACAAGCAGCAATTTTCGCATAGGAGGCATGCTGGAATTGCATGGCTGAAGTGCATGGTAAACAGCTGTAAATAAACAGTGAATCGCGATCAGGACATGTCGGTTTTCGGCCGCTGGATGGCGCTTTTTTGCCTTCATAGCGCTTTGGGCGCTGCGCAAGGCGCTTGGCGGATGTTCTCCTTTCGTGCTAAGCCTTAATCAACGATAAGAACGAGGCGCGGCAGATGCGTGTTTTAGGGGTCGATCCGGGGCTCAGGGCCACCGGCTGGGGCGTGATCGAGATGCACAATTCGCGACTCACCCACGTGGCGAACGGCCAGATCAGCAGTGGTGTGGGTCCCCTGTCGGTGCGGCTGCTCAGCCTCTACGAACAGCTCTCCCGCGTCGTTGCCGCCCACGGGCCCGATGCCGCGGCTGTGGAGCAGACCTTCGTCAACAAGGACGGAGCGGGGACGTTGAAGCTCGGGCAGGCGCGGGGGGTCGTGATGCTGGCCGTGGCGCAGGGCGGCTTCGATGTGGGGGAGTACGCGCCCAACGCCGTCAAGAAGGCCGTCGTGGGCGTGGGTCATGCCGACAAGCGACAGGTGGCGCACATGGTCGCGATGCAGCTTCCGGGCGTGGCGCTCGCCGGGGCCGACGCCGCCGATGCGCTGGCCATCGCGATCTGTCACGCGCACCACCTGCAGACCACCGGCCGTCTCGATGCCGCGCTGCGGGCCAGCGCATGATCGGCAAGATTTCCGGGCGGCTGGATTACAGGGCCGACGATCACGTCCTCGTGGATGTGCGCGGTGTGGGCTACCTCGTCTACTGTTCCGAGAGGACGCTGGCGGCGCTCCCTGGCCGGGGCGAGGCCGTCGCCCTCTACACCGACCTCCTCGTGCGGGAAGACAACCTGCAGCTTTTCGGTTTCCTGAGCCTCACCGAGAAGGAGTGGCACCGCCTTCTGACCTCCGTCCAGGGGATCGGGGCGAAGGCGTCCATGGCGATCCTCGGCGCGCTTGGCGGTGACGGCGTGGGCCGGGCCATTGCGCTCGGCGACTGGAACGCAGTGGCGACGGCACGGGGAGTGGGCCCCAAGACCGCGCAGCGCGTGGTGAACGAACTCAAGGACAAGGCGCCCTCCGTCATGGCCATGGGCGCGGTGGTCTCGGAGGGCTCTCCAGAGGCGCTGTCAGTCGACGAAGTGATCGATCCTACCACCATCCCCGCCGCAGCCGCTGTGCCGGGAAAAGCCGACGCACAGGCGGCGGCGCTTTCGGCACTGGGCAATCTGGGCTACGCGCCCGGTGAGGCCGCAGGCGCCGTAGCGCGGGCCGCGGGCGACGGCGCCCTGTCCGAGGCCGACCTCATCCGCGCGGCCCTCAAGCTTCTGGCACCCAAGGGATGAGCGAGCCTGACCCCACCCTGCGCGGAGAGCGTCGCCCCGAAGACGCAGACCGCGCGCTCCGCCCGCAGCTCCTGTCGGAGTTCATCGGCCAAAAGGACGCCCGCGCGAACCTCGCCGTGTTCATCGAAAGCGCCCGGCGGCGCGGGGAGGCCATGGATCACGCGCTCTTTCACGGGCCGCCGGGGCTCGGCAAGACGACGCTGGCGCAGATCATGGCGCGCGAGCTCGGCGTGAACTTCCGCATGACGAGCGGGCCGGTTCTGGCAAAGGCCGGTGATCTGGCCGCGATCCTGACGAACCTCGAGGCGCGCGACGTCCTCTTCATCGACGAAATCCACCGTCTGAATCCGGTGGTGGAGGAGGTCCTCTATCCCGCGCTCGAGGATTTCGAACTGGACCTCGTGATCGGGGAGGGGCCCGCAGCGCGCACCGTGCGCATTGAGCTTCAGCCGTTCACGCTCGTGGGCGCCACGACGCGGCTCGGGCTTCTGACGACACCGCTCCGCGACCGCTTCGGCATTCCGACGCGGCTTGAATTCTACACCACCGACGAGCTCCACGAGATCGTGACGCGCGGCGCGCGCCTCATGGGGGTGGAGGCCGAGGCCGACGGCGCGCGCGAAATCGCCAAGCGCGCCCGCGGGACGCCGCGGATCGCAGGCCGCCTCCTGCGCCGGGTCGTGGATTTCGCGGTGGTGGATGCAAATGGCCGCATCACCCGCGCCGTGGCGGATAACGCGCTCACGCGGCTCGGTGTGGACGCACTGGGCCTCGACAGCGCCGACCGCCGGTACCTGGCGCTCATCGCCGAGAATTACGGCGGCGGCCCGGTGGGGGTGGAGACGATGTCGGCGGCCTTGTCGGAATCGCGCGACGCCCTCGAAGAAGTCATTGAGCCGTACCTCCTCCAGACCGGCCTCCTCCAGCGCACGCCCCGCGGCCGGATGCTCGCTCAGAAGGCATGGGCGCATCTGGGCCTGCCCGTCCCCAAATCGCAGTCCGATCTCTTTTCCTAGATCGGGCCCGCCCGCCTCCCTTCTTCGCCTTCGGCTCGAACCTTCGGTAGCGCGCTTCGCGCGGGGCACGCTCTGGAGAGGGTTCAGAGGGGGGCAGTCCGGATGCCTCCGGCGGAAGTACATGGCACAAAGAAGACGAAGAGTGCTCTTCCTGTTTTCTTTGTGCCCTGTACTTCGGGGAGTGTGAGGGGCTGGCCCCTCACGAATGGACGGAGTAACCGAAGGATATGGATGCAGCCGAGGTCGAGACCTTTTTCACGCGGGGCGACGGCTCCTACGTATTCGCGCGCTGGGGGCGGGCGATTTCTCCGGTCGTGTTTGGCGTGGAGCAGGAGACGCTCGAGGTCGTGAAGGCGGCCATCGAGGCGGTTGTGGTGCTCGCCGGGCACAAGATGGCCGAGGTGGACCCCGAGCTCGGCGTTAACTTCATGGTCTTTTTCGTGCGGGACTGGGATGAGCTCGCAGAGGTGCCGCATCTGGGCTCCCTCGTGCCGGGCCTTGAACCACTGCTGGCCAACCTCAAGGGGGCCGACGCCAACCAGTACCGGATCTTCCGTTTTGACGAGGCGGGCGCGATCATGGCGGCGTTCGTCTTCGTGCGGATGGACGCGCATATGGCGTCGGTCTCCGCCGATACGTTGTCGCTGAGCCAGGCAGTTCAAACGATCCTTCTGTGGTCCGACACGGCGTTTATGGACGTCTCGCCCCTTGCGCAGATCGAGGACAAGGTGATCCTGCGTCCCGACATCGCCGACCTCATCCGGGCTGCCTACGATCCGGTCATGCCGGTGGCCGCGCAGGATGCGAGCCATGCGCTCCGGCTTGCGGCTCGGTTAGGGGCGGGGAAGCAATAGTGCCCCTTCACACATGGCTTGGCGTTGCGCTCTGTTTTTCGATTACGGCCTTCAATCCCGCCATAGTGCGGGAGCGGACCAAGCTGCTTGTCGCAGGACTTCTCAAGAGACCTGAACTGAAGGGTGCCAGTTGGCGAGCATACGCCATTTCTGCAGACGTTCTGACCTTCTTTCTCTGTCTTGGTATCGGGGTTTATGTAACGGAGGTTCTTGCCGCCAGCGAGACCGATGTTTCGGAACCGGCTTTGTCTCCTTTGTCTGTCATGGCTCTAGCTGCCGTGATATCGACGACGTGGCCCTTTATGGTCTTGGGCCTTGCTAGGCTCAGCGGGGTTGCATCGGAAATGCGGCCGATAATGGACGGCGGCATAAAGCCAGTTTCCCAATCTCTTGCGATTGTGCTGCTTTACACCTCGATCATTGCAGCTTTCCTCCGGCCATGACCCACGCCTTCCCCCTAACAGTCTACTACGAAGACACCGACATGGGCGGGATCGTGTACCACGCCAACTACCTCAAGTTCATCGAGCGGGCGCGGTCGACCTGGGTGGCAGAGCTCGGCGTGGACCAGCTTGCGCTCCGCGACGCAGGCACGATCTTCGCAGTGCGCCGGATCGAGAGCGATTTCCTCGCCCCGGCCACCCTCGGCGATCAACTCACCGTGATCACCGCGAGCGAGAGCCAGGGCGCCGCGCGCTGGGTCCTGCGGCAAAGCATCCAGCGCGGCGGGAAAACCCTGTTCGAGGCGCGGGTTACAGTCGTCGCCATGGACCTCAACGGCCGCGCGACCCGCCTCCCGGCGGAGCTTCGCGCACGCGGGACCTCCAGCGGGGCGAAGTGACGTAGCTTTCCCCTCCCGTTTGCGGTATTCTTTCCTAAATGAGGGCGAAACAAGCCCCTGAAGAGGCAGGTATGGAAGCAGCAGCGGATTTCTCCATGTGGGGGCTCTTTGCCCGCGCGACGATCATCGTGCAGGTCGTCATGGCCATGCTCGTGGTGGCCTCGGGTTGGGCCTGGGCGATCATCATCAACAAGTCCCTTCAATACCGCCGCGCGCGGCGACAGGCGGCGCGTTTCGATCAGGCCTTCTGGTCGGGTGAGCCGCTCGATGAGCTCTTCGACGGTCTGGGCATGCAGCCCCAGGGCGCCTCCGAGACCATTTTCAGCGCGGGCATGATGGAATGGCGGCGCTCCCACAAGGATGACGGCGGCCTTATCGCTGGCGCCCAGGCGCGCATTGACCGTTCCATGGATGTGGCCATCGCCAAGGAAAGCGACACGCTCCAGAAGGGCCTGCCGCTCCTGGCGACGGTGGGCTCGGTCGCGCCCTTCGTCGGCCTCTTCGGGACGGTCTGGGGCATCATGAACGCCTTCATAGAGATCGCAGAGCAGCAGAACACCTCGCTCGCGGTCGTGGCACCGGGCATCGCAGAGGCGCTTCTGGCCACCGGCCTCGGCCTCCTCGCGGCGATCCCGGCGGTGATCTTTTACAACAAGTACAGCGCCGATGCGGACCGCATCGTCTCCGGCTACGAGGCCTTCGCCGACGAATTCGCCACCATCCTCAGCCGCCAGCTGGACAGCTAGATGGGCGCGCAGGTTCAAAGCAGCGAGGGCGGAGGCGCACGCCGCAGACGCCGCCGCAAGGCGCGCCCCATGTCCGAGATCAACGTGACACCCTTCGTGGATGTCATGATGGTGCTTCTCATCATCTTCATGGTCGCAGCCCCCCTCATGACCGTGGGCGTGCCGGTAGAGCTGCCGCAGACGGCGGCGGGCGCGCTCAGCTCCGAGGCAGAAGAGCCGCTCACCGTGACCCTCACGGAAGACGGCCGCATCATCATCCAGACAACCGAAGTGCCCGAAGCCGACTTTCTGACCCGCCTGCGCGGCATCTCGCAGGAGCGCGCGGACACCAAGGTGTTCCTCCGCGCGGACGGGTCCATCCCCTACGAGCGCGTCGTGCAGGTCATGGGCGCGCTCAATGCGGGCGGCTTTCCCGATATCGGCCTCGTCACCGACCTGGGCGGACCAACGCTTGACGGTGAGGACGGGTAGGCGCCCATGTCCATCGGTGGATACCTCTCCACGACCGGCCATGCGGGCCTTCTGGCGTTCGTGTTCCTCGGGCCCGGTTTTGACGCGGACCCGCTGCCGATCGAGGACGTGCAAGAGGTCTCTGTCATCTCCGAGGCCCAGTTCGCAGCCCTTTTCCCGCCAACGTCCGGCGCGGGCGTTGGCGGGAAAAGGGCTGCCCGCAC
>JBCDGS010000055.1:0-17269 GCA_038751055.1 Pseudomonadota bacterium
ACGTGAACCTCATCTGGTTCACGTACATCATCGGGTTCCCGCCGAGATCGGAGGTAAAGAAGTTCGTCCCGATGTAGCGGTCGGCAGTGAGCAGCGCGAGCGTCACCGTCAGGACTGGGAAGGTCGCCACGATCAGGATGTTCGTGATGAGCGTCGTCCAGGTGAAGATCGGCATCCGCATCCAGGTCATCCCCGGCGCGCGCATCTTCACGATGGTCACGATCAGGTTGATGCCCGAAAGCGTCGTGCCGATGCCCGCGATGTTGAGCGACCACAGGTAGTAATCCATGCCCACGCCGGGGCTGAATGTCAGCCCGCTGAGCGGCGGATAGGCCAGCCAGCCGGTGGCGGCATACTCACCCACGAAAAGCGACATCATGATCAGGATCGCGCCCGACACCGTCAGCCAGAAGCTGAAGTTGTTGAGAAACGGAAATGCCACGTCCCGCGCCCCGATCTGGAGCGGCATCACGTAGTTCATGAAACCCGTGATGAACGGCATCGCCACGAAGAAGATCATGATGACGCCGTGGGCGGTAAAGACCTGATCGTAGTGATAGGCGGGCAGGTAGCCCACATACCCCGCCGACGCGAGCGCCTGATGCCCCCGCATCAGGACCGCGTCCGAGAACCCGCGCACGAGCATCACGGTCGCAAGGATCATGTACATGATCCCGATCTTCTTGTGATCGACGCTCGTGAACCATTCGTTCCAGAGGTATCCCCAGAGCCGGTAATAGGTCAGCGCCGCCACAAGCGCGCCGCCGCCCGCAACCACCACGAGGAATGTCCCCAGAAGGATCGGGTCGTAGAACGGAAAGATATCCCAGGTCAGCTTGCCCCAGAAAGGGTGCGCGATCTCGGCACCCTGGGTGCCCCGGATGTGTTGGCCTGCAAAGTCGGGTACAGAAGTTGCCACGGTCAGTTGCTCCGCGTCTCAGTGTCTTGGGGCGGAAGAAGGACAGAAGCATAAAGCTCTGCATTCTCCCGCAGTTCAGGTTTGATCAGGGCCAGAAGGGCGCGCGGATCATCCGCATCGCAAAGGCCTGCAAAGACCTCCCGGTTAAAGAGGCCGTCTAGGCCGCCTCCACCCAGCGCATCCACCATCATCTGGTCGTCGAGGCACAGCGTATCGGCCTCGGTGCACATATTCAGGATGCGGTCGTAGATCCCGTCCTCGAGGGAGGCATAGCTCACCACGCGGTTGAACGTGGACGGCAGCGCCAGCGCGTTAAACGTCGTGTCGCTCAGTTGGCCGGAGGATATGGACCGCATCTCGTCAGCCCAGGCGGCAAAGTCTTCCTCGGTGTCGAACGCTTTCACGTCAAACCGCATCTGGCTAAAGCCCGTGCCGTTGTAGTTCGCCGCGAAGCCCTCATAGGTGCCGGGCGCATTAAGGACGGCATTCAGCTCCGTCTGCATTCCCGCCATCGCGTAGATCATCCCGGCCATGTCCGGAATGTAGAAGGCGTTCATCACGGTGTTCGATGTCAGATGGAATTCCACCGGACGGTCCTCGATCACCGCCATCTCGCCCACGGTCGCGATCTGCTCTTCCGGGTAGATGAAGAGCCACTTCCAATCGAGGGCCACAACCTGCACCTGCATCGGCTCGACGTTCTCGTCGATGGGCGTGTTTTCATCGATGCGGATCAGGTCTGCATATGGGTCCAGCCGGTGCGTCGCGACCCAGGTAAGTCCCGCAAGGACAATGATAATTGCCAGCGGCACGGCCCAGATCACGATCTCGAGCGAGATCGAGTGCCCCCATTCCGGCTCATACCGGGCCTTCTTGTTGCCTGCCCGGTATTGCCAGGCGAAGAAGACCGTCAGCGCCATCACTGGCCCGATCACGAGCATCATCATGATCGTCGCATAGACGATCAGATCTCCCTGCTGGGAGGCCACGTCGCCTGCGGGATTGAGAAGCACGAGATTACACCCGCTCAGAGCCACAAACGCTGCGAGCATCAGAAGGGGGCGAAGTCTGCGAAAAGCCAGGGTCATAGGCCGTATACCTGTGTCTATATCCATCGTCGAAAGAGCTGCCGATCGGCCCGGTGAAGGCACCGCTTGGGCGCGCTCCTTTGCTATCTCGTCATTTAGGGCGGCAGCTTCATGCTGCACTGCAACAAAACCACGCACCTGCAAGACGTTGCGTAAAGATTTGCAGCGCTATGTAGATAGTACAGATGCTACGCTCGGACAGGATGAGAGGCGGATTTTGATGTCAGACGCACATGCGACACACGAACACACGGCGTCACTGGACGAGGTCATCACCACCGTGATCATGTCGCGCGTGACCGACTTCTTCGGGTTCTTTGTCTACGGCATCGCGTGCGTCCTCGTGTTCCCGCAACTCTTCTTCCCGATGTTCGGTGCCATCGAAGGGACGATGCTCGCATTCCTGACATTCGCGCTCGCTTTCGTCGTACGCCCCATCGCGCAGCTCGGCGGGCGCGTCATCCAGCGCCGCATCGGCAAGATCGCCAAGATCACGATTGCGCTCTTCATCCTTGGCACGGCCACCGTCGCGATTGGCCTCTTGCCGGGCTACGAACAGATCGGCTGGGCGGCGCCCGCGGCCCTTGTGGTGCTGCGCATCGCGCAAGGCATCGGCCTTGGTCTCGGCTGGGACGGTATCACGCTCCAGCTCAGGAACGCGGCCCCCGCCGGCTACGAGGCCCGCTATGCCATGGTCGCGCAGCTCGGCGGGCCCTTCGGATTCGCCGTCGCGGCCTCGCTCTTCTTTGTCCTCACGGGCTTTCTCACCGTGGACGAGTTCAACCAATACGGCTGGCGCTTTGCGTTCTTTGCCGTCATGGCCGTCAACGTGGTCAGCCTTTTCGCCCGTATCCGCCTGTTGCAGACCGACTTTGGAGGCGATGAGGAAAGCTTCCTGATGGCCCCGTTCGGGGAGCTCATTCGCACCCAGTGGCGTCCGATCATGCTGTCCACGTTCCTGCCCATCGCGTCCTATGCGCTCTTCCACATGGTCACGATCTTCCCGCTCGCCTATCAGCTTCTTTACGGATCGGTCTTCATCGAAACGATCCTCCTCTGGCAGCTCATCGGGGCCGGGTTCGGCATTGTGGCGGTGATCGCGTCGGGCTTTATCGCCGACAAGGTGGGTCAGCGCACTGTCCACTGGGCGGTGACGCTCGCCATCGTGCTGCTGTGCCTGACGATCACGACGCTCGATACTAACCCGGCCATCTACATCATCCTGGGCTTCACGCTCCTCGGCTTCTCCTATGGGCAGGCCAGCGCCATCGTGCCCGGGCGCTTTCCGCCGCGCTTCCGCTACTCGGGCTCGGCCCTCGCCACGAATCTCAGCTGGATCTTCGGAGCGGCCTTCGCGCCACTGGCGGGCCTCGGCCTGACATGGGCGTTCGGGCTCTGGGCCGCGTCGCTTTACCTCCTGTCGGGCGTGGCATTGACGTCGGCCACGCTTTACCTCCTCGGGCGACAGGAGAAGCGCCGCCTCGACCACGGATAGTGTCAATCTGAATTGACACTATCGCGCTTCCATGCATTACACTGGGTGCATCCCAATCCGCATCGGGAGCGCATCCATGAACATCCTCTTCGGGTCCGTCACCGGCACCGCAGAAAACCTCGCCCGATCCGCCGCCAAGCTCGCGCGATCGCGGGGCCACGAGGTCAGCATCACCGAACTCGACGAAGTGTCCATGGACGACCTCTCCGCGATGGAGGACGTCCTCATCGTCGTCTCCACCTACGGCGAAGGCGAAATGCCCTTCAACGCCGAGATGTTCTGGGACGAGATCGAGGCCGCGCCGCCGGTCCTCTCCGGGTTGCAATACGGTGTCCTCGCCCTGGGCGACACGGCTTACGAGCAATTCTGCCAGGCAGGCAAGGACATTGACGCCATGCTGGAGGCTTGCGGTGCGACACGCCGCGTGGACCGCGCCGATTGCGATCTGAACTACGAGGCCACCGCGCAGGCCTGGATGGAGGCTGCGATCCCCGTGGCCAGAGGCGTCTCCGCTACGGCCGCCGTGATCATCGAAGAGGATGAACAGGAAAGCTGGTCGCGCACCAATCCCTTCCCCGCGCCTCTCCTTGAAAACCGGCTCCTCTCGGGCGCGGGCTCAACGAAGGAAATGCGCCACATCGTGCTCTCCCTCGAAGGGTCCGGCCTCAGCTATGAGGCGGGCGATTGCGTGGGCCTCGTCCCCAGGAACGACCCGGAGCTCGTCCGGCAATTCCTGCGCCGCCTGAACAAGACCTGGGTGACCCGCATCGCCGGCTATGATCAGCCCCTGGGGGAGCTTCTGACCTCCAGACTCGAAATCCTGACGCCCTCAAAGGCGCTCATAGACGGGGTGGGGGCCGTCGTGCAGGATGCCGACCTGCACGCCGCGCTGCAGGGCTCGAAGGAAGATTACGAGGCCTATTTCTGGGGCAAGGATGTCCTCGACATCCTCGATATCGACCCGCGCCTCGTCGTCAGCGCCGAAATCCTGCTGCCGCTGCTCAGCCCTCTTCAGCACCGTTCCTATTCCATCGCCTCTGCCCCCGCGCGCCACGGGCACGCGCTTCACCTGACCGTCGCGGCCGTCCGCTGGGCGGGCGCGCGTCCGTATAACGGCGTCTGCTCCACCTACCTCGTCGACAGGCTCGAAGACCGCGAAGAGGCCGGGCTCTTCATGATCCCCAACAAGCGCTTCCGCGCGGCACCCGCGGGCGTGCCCATGATCATGGTCGGACCCGGCACCGGCATCGCGCCCTATCTCGGCTTCCTGGCCGACCGCGAGGCCGCCGCCGCGCAGGAGGGCCCGTTGGGCGAAACCTGGCTCTTTACCGGCGACCGCCACCGCGCCTGCGACCATTGCTACGAGGCAGAGCTGACGGACTACGAAACGTCAGGGGCGCTCACCCACCTCCACCTCGCCTTCTCCCGCGATCAGGAGGACAAGGTCTACGTGCAGGACCTGATCAGACAGGAAGGCGCAGCACTCTGGCAGGCCATCGAGGCCGGCGCGCATATCTATGTCTGCGGCGACGCCAAACGCATGGCCCCGGACGTGGAGGCCGCCTTCATCGAGGTTATCGCCCGGCACGGTGAGATGTCCGAACGCTACGCCGCAGACCGCCTTGCCCAGCTGCGCCGCCAGGGCCGCTACGCCAAAGACGTCTACTAAAGGTGAAGCCCCCGCCCGAGGCCGATCAGGGCGGCTTCCTGCAGGGCTTCGGACTGCGTGGGATGGGCGTGGATCGTCTCTGCCAGATCGTCGAGCCGCGCGCCCATTTCGACGGCCAGCGTGAACGACGCTGACAGCTCTGCCACGCCCGCGCCCACGGCCTGCACGCCCATGATCGCCTCATCCGCTTCGCGGTAGACGATGCGGATGAACCCGTCGTCACGCCCAAGGGTGAGCGACCGACCATTGGCCGCGAACGGGAATTCGGCACTGGCGCATCCCGCCGCGCCGGGGTCGTCGCCCACACTGACGACCTCCGGGTCGGTGTAGCAGATCGCAGGGATCGCGCGCTTGTCCCACTCGATGTTCTGGCCGCAGATATGGGCGGCGGCGATCTCTCCCTGGGCGGTGGCACGATGGGCAAGCATCGGCTCCCCCGTCACGTCACCCACGGCGTAGACCCCGCGCATGGATGTCTCCCCGCGTCCGTTCACCCGCAAGAAGGGCCCGTCCATATCGAGGGCAAGTTCCTCGATCCCGATCCCGCCGGTGCGCGGCCTGCGCCCGACCGTCACGAGGACCTTGTCCGCCTCAACGGGCCCCTGGTCCGTCTCCAGGACGCCATCCTGAAGTTCCTGGGCCCGGGTTCCCAACCGCAGGTCGACCCCGAGAGTTCTCAGGCGGTCCGCAATCGGACGCACCAGCGCGGCGTCAAAGCCCGGCAAGATGCGATCCCCGGCCTCGATGATTGTCACTTGCGCGCCGAGCTTTTGGAACGCCGTGCCAAGCTCCAGCCCGATGTAACCCGCGCCCACGACGACGAGGCGCCCGGGAACCTCCGCCAGCGCGAGCGCCCCGGTCGACGACAGCACGTCCCCGCCAAAGGGCAGGGACGCAAGCTCCACCGGGGCCGACCCCGTCGCGATGACCACGGTCTTCGCCGCGATCTCCCGCCCGTCATCAAGGCGCACCCGCTTGCCATCCACAAACCGCGCCCGCCCCTCGACCAGCTCCGCGCCCGCGCGCTTCAAGAGGCCCTTAACCCCGCCGGTGAGCTTCGTGACGATCCCGTCTTTCCAGGCCTGCGTAGCAGAGAAATCGAGCGTTGGAGTTTTGTACAAAATGCCCATTGGGGGGTCTGTGGCCTGTACAAAACGCCCCAATTCGTCTGCGACGTGGATCAGGGCCTTCGATGGGATGCAGCCGACATTCAGGCACGTTCCGCCCGCCGCCGCTTCATCCACGACGATGGTTTTTTTGCCCGCCTGCGCGCATCGGATCGCGCAAGGATAGCCGCCGGGACCCGCCCCGATGATGAGGACGTCGCATTCCATGTCAGTCCTCCATGAACAGAAGCGCGGGCTCTTCGAGGAGACCCTTGAGCGCCTGCACGAAAAGGGCGGCGTCATAGCCGTCGATCACGCGATGGTCGAACGACGCGCTCAGGTTCATCATCCGGCGCGGTTGAAAGGCCTGCCCGTCCCAGTGGGGCCGCGTCTGCATCCGGTTCACGCCGAGGATCGCGACCTCCGGGTGATTGATGATCGGCGTTGTGGCAATCGCTCCCAGGGGGCCAAGGGAAGTTATTGTAATCGTGGAGTCTTTTAGATCTTCGAGGCCGATACTTCCGCCCCGCGCAGCCTCCGCAAGACGCGTGATCTCTGCGGCGGTGTCCCAAAGCCCCGTCGCCTCAGCGTGCCGCAGCACCGGGACTGTGAGGCCCGCATCGGTCTGCGTGGCAATGCCGATATGCACGGCGCCGTGGCTGCGAATGACGCCCGCCTCGTCATCGTAATGCCCGTTGAAGACAGGATAGCGATCCACCGCCCGCACCAGCGCCCGGGCGAGAAAAGGGAGCAGCGTGAGCTTCGGGCGTGTCTCCGCGTGCTGCGCGTTCAGGGTGGCGCGCAGGCTCTCGAGGGCGTCCATCTGCACTTCCTCAACGATGGTGATATGCGGAATGCGCGCATTCGCCAGCGCCATCTTCTCTGAAATCCGCCTCCGCATCCCCGTCACACGCGTTTCGGTGACCTCTGTGCGCCTCGTCGGACTCCGGCGGGGCGCCTCGAGATCGTCATGGGTAATGCGACCGGCGGGTCCGGATCCGGCGATGCTCGCAAGATCGATCCCGGCCTCCCGGGCGCGCTTGCGAACGGCCGGGGAGGCCAAGGGCCTGGATCCGGGTTTATGTAATGAAGCCGGGGATTTAGGGGGTTCTATAGCTGCCCTCGCCGGCGTTTCTTCAGGCTCCGTCGCTGGCGCGTCTTCAACCTCGGCGCCCTCCACCTCAAGCACGAGGAGGACGGACCCGATGGGCAGCATGTCCCCCACTTCGCCGCGCAGCTCGAGCACCTTACCCGGCCGAGAGGTGGGCACCTCCACGGCCGCTTTATCCGTCATGACAGCGGCGAGGATGTCATCTTCGGCCACGATGTCGCCCTGGGCCACATGCCACTCCGACAGCTCGGCCTCGGCGATGCCCTCGCCGATATCGGGCAGTTTCACCTCGTACCGCATCACCCCTCCATCGCGCGCGTCATGGCCTCTCCCAAGCGCGCGGGCCCTGGGAAGTAGTCCCATTCCTGCGCATGGGGGTAGGGCGTGTCCCAGCCCGTCACGCGCTCAATCGGCGCTTCGAGCGAATAAAAGCAGTTTTCCTGGACGAGGCTCAGAAGTTCGGCGCCATACCCGCTTGTGCGCGTGGCTTCGTGCACGATCACGCAACGCCCTGTTTTTCGGACGCTTTCGGTGATCGCGGGAAGGTCTACGGGCACGAGCGTGCGCAGGTCGATGATCTCGCAATCGATGCCGGTCTCTGCGCAGGCGGCGTGGGCCACATGGACCATGGTGCCATAGGCAAGAACGGTGAGGTCGCCGCCCTCTCGCGTTACCTTTGCCTTGCCAAGCGGGACGCTGAGGCCATCCGGCACGTCGCCCGCATCGGTGTTCTTCCAACTCACCACCGGGCGATCATGGTGCCCGTCAAATGGCCCGTTATAGAGCCGCTTGGGCTCCAGAAAGATCACCGGGTCGGGGTCCTCGATCGCCGCGAGAAGGAGGCCCTTGGCGTCGCCCGGATTGGACGGGATCACAGTCTTGAGCCCGCAAACATGGGTAAAGATGGCCTCCGGGCTCTGGCTATGGGTCTGCCCGCCAAAGATGCCGCCGCCCGCAGGCATGCGGATCACGAGCGGGACGGTGAAATCCCCGTTGGAGCGGTAACGGATGCGCGCGGCCTCGGACGCGATCTGGTCAAAGCCGGGATAGACGTAGTCGGCGAACTGGATCTCGATCACGGGCTTGAGGCCATAGGCGGCCATACCGATGGCGGTGCCGACGATGCCTGACTCGTTGATGGGCGCGTCAAAGCAGCGTTCCTTGCCGTATTTCGCCTGCAATCCTTGGGTGCAGCGGAAGACACCTCCGAAAAAGCCCACATCCTCGCCGTAGACAACGACGCGTTCGTCGGCGGCCATGGCTTCATCGTGGGCGGCGCGGATCGCCTCGATCATGGTCATCCGCGCCATCAGAAGCCCGCGTCCTGGCGCTGGCGGATGAGATGCGGGGGCATCTCCTCAAAGACCTGTTCGAACATGTCGCGCGGTGTGGGGTGGGTCCCGTCCAGAAGGGTGCCGATGGCTTCCGCGGCTTTCTGCGCGGTGCGGACCTCGTCCATGGCTTCGGCCTTCGCCTGCATGTGCCGCTCCTCGGACCATGCATCCAGCGTGATGAGATGGGCCTTCAAGCGCTCAATCGGGTCACCCAACGGCCAGGCGGCCGCCTCTTCGGGAGAGCGGTAGACACTCGGGTCGTCGGACGACGAATGCGCGCCCGCGCGGTAGGTCACGTATTCGATCAGCGTCGGACCGTGGCCGCTCCGCGCGCGCTCGGCGGCCCATGAGGCAACGGCATGGGTCGCCAGGAAGTCATTGCCATCGACGCGAATGGCCGGGATGCCAAAGCCGTGGCCGCGCGCCGCGAAGGTGCCGACGCCGCCCCGCGCGATGCCCTGGAAAGACGAGATGGCCCACTGGTTGTTGACGAGGTTCAGCATCACTGGCGCGCGATAGGTGGAGGCAAACACCACGGCCGCGTGAAAGTCGCTTTCCGCCGTTGACCCATCCCCGATCCAGCCCGCCGCGATCTTCGTGTCGCCCGCAATGGCAGAGCCCATGGCCCAGCCCACGGCTTGTAGGAATTGCGTGCCAAGGTTGCCCGAGACGGTGAAAAAGCCGTGTTCCTTGGACGAATAGCAGATCGGAAGCTGGCGCCCTTTCAAAGGGTCGGCGCTATTTGAATAGATCTGGTTCATCATCGTCTCGAGCGGGTAACCCGCCGCGATCAGCAGCCCGGCCTGCCGGTAGGTGGGAAAGTTCATGTCCCCCTTCTGGAGCGCGCCCGCCACCGCACAGCTCACGGCCTCTTCGCCCAGATGCTGTGCGTAAAAGCTTGTCTTTCCCTGGCGCTGGGCGGTGAGCATGCGCTCATCATAGGCCCGCAAGGTCAGCATGTGCCGAAGCCCCGCGCGCAAGGCTTCCGCGTCGAGAAGGTCCGCCCAGTCTCCGACCGCCTCGCCCTTCTTGTTGAGGACGCGCACGATCGAGAATGCCATGTCGCGGATGTCGTCGGGGTCGACGTCCACGGGCGGGCGGCTCACGGCCCCCGCGCGGGGGATCTCGAAGCCCGAGAAATCCGGGGTGTCGCCGGGTCGGCAGCCCGGTTCCGGAACGTGAAGGGAAAGCGGTTTGAACGACATTTGAGGAGCTTACCGAAGTCCGCTGGCGGAAAAAGAGTGCTTGCGTGGTCTTTGGCGCCCCTAGATGGTGGAAAGCGCTAACACATAGGGAAATGCAGAGTGCCTTTCACTACAGACCACGTGGATCGCGAGATTCTGCGCGCCCTTCGGGCTGACGGGCGTATGACCCTCGTTGAGCTCGCTGACCGGGTGGGCCTGTCTGCGACCCCGTGCAAGCGCCGCGTCCAGCGGCTGGAGGAGAGCGGCTTGATTTCGGGCTACGTGGCGCAGATCGACCGGGCTGTCGCGGGCTTCGGGATCACCGCGTTCGTGAGTGTCGAACTCGAGCGGCAGGATGCCGAGGAAGTGAGCCGCTTCCAACGCGACGTCGCGCGGTTCGAAGAAGTTGTCACGGGGAGGCTGATGACAGGTGGCATGGACTTCCTTCTGGAGGTCGCCGTGGAGAGCTTGGAGGAGTTCGAGAGCTTCCTTCAGACGCGGCTTTTGCGGATCGGCGGCATCCGCGCGGTGCGCTCCAGGTTCGCCCTGAAGACCTTCGTCGACAGGGAGCGGGTGCCCTGAGGGCACCGCCAAGGCGGGCTCAGATGTCGAAGACGTCCAGATCCTCGGCAATCACGGCCTCACCAGGGAAAGTGTTCGCCAAGGCGTCAAGGGCCCGCTGCCTCGGCGCGTCCTCATCCATGCGTTCTCGGATATGGGTAAGGGCGAGGAGTTTGACGCCGGCCCGGGCGGCCATCTCCGCGATCTGAGATGGCGTCGGTGACTTGGCATCCAGTCCCGGACTGATGCTCTCGCCGTCTCCCCGATAGCACCAGTGGATCAGGAGGTCGGCACCCGCGCTCAGCGCTTCCATGTCCGCGGAAGGACCTGCATCGCCGGAGTAGACAAAGGATCCTGCATCGGTGTCGAGGCGGAACGCGAGGCAGTCGAGGAACGGCTGCGCATGGGGCACCTCGCAGGACGACAGCCGCCAGCCGTCGCCATTCAGAGCAAAACCGGGCGTGATTTCAGTGATGTCAGGTTTGGGCCAGGGGCGGGGCAGGTGACCGCCGCGCGCCTGCCGGACCTGTTGGGAGGGCTCGGATCCTGTCCGGGCCAGCAGATCCCACGCGAAAGCGCCATCCGGGCCCAAGAGCCGATCCGAGATCTGGGCAATGGGTGCGGGCCCATAGACCCTGAGCGGAGGCGCGCCTGTATCCCAAGCGGCGTGAACCAGACGCGCGTAATCCATCATGTGGTCGGAATGCAGGTGCGTCAAAAACAGGATGTCGATATCTGCCGGGCGGACCTCGACCTCCAACAGGCGCCCGACGACCCCGCCCCCGCAGTCGAAAAGCAGCTTCTGCCCACCGGTTTCGACGAGATAGCCAGAGGAAGCCCGGCGCGGATTGGGCTCTGGTGTGCCTGAGCCGAGTACCGTTACCCTCACGGCATCGTTGCGGTCTCGTCGGTTTCGCCGCCTTCCATTGCGGTGATCGCATCCTCGATCTTGCCAAGGAGCCTAAACAGGGTCTCGGCCTCCCCCTCTGCCAACCGATCCACAAGGGAGTTTTGGCGGTCCAGCATGTGAGGAAACGCCCGCATGAACCGCTCTCGTCCGGCAGGTGTCATGCGCACGTTGTGGAGCCGCTGGTCGGCTTTGCTGACGACGACCTTGACGAGGCCGTCCTCCGAGAGGCTCTTAATCGCGCGGGAGACCATGGCTTTGTCGATCTTTGTCATGCGGACGATTTCGCTCGCGGAGATCTCTGCCTCCGCGTCGATCATCACAAGGATCCGCCATTGGGACAGCGAGATTCCGGCAGTCGCGCTCAGAATGCGGGCGGCCTGGGCGTTCAGGCGGCCATGCAATCGACTGATGCGGTAGGACACGCGACGGTCGAGTGGGGGCACCCCGGCAGCTTCATCCCCTGCAGTGTCCATTGGCGTCACTTGGTCCATCTCACTCTCGAGGGTAGACGATGACATCTCAACACTCGTTCGTCAAACTTATTGTTGATGCAACAACTAAAGCGCGCCTGTGCTCGGAAGAATGGTCATTCAAGGGGAGACCATGAAGACCTTCCTTTTGCCTGGGCCAATGATTTCCTTTTTCGGGCTTAACACGGCCGCGCCCATGCCTGTTCGTTGGCACCCACGACCTCCCGCAGCATGGTGGTTCCCTGCGCCCGCTGGCAGAGGGGCGGAGCGATCCCCGCGACGACCCGCTGAACGCATGGGAGCTTCTGCCCACCCGCGCCAGAGGGCTACCACGCCCAGCGACCGGGCGACACGGTGCCCAACCAGACCCAAGTCGGCATGGCCTAAAGCTTGATCCATGCGGTCTTGAGGTCGAGGTACTTGTCGAAGGCGTGCATCGACTTGTCGTGCCCATTGCCGGATTGCTTTACCCCGCCCAAGGGAACGGTGACGTCCGGGCCGCCATAGGTGTTCACGTGAACGACGCCGGTCTTCATCGCAGCGATCATCCGATGCGCGCGTGACAGATTGCTGGTCCAGACTCCGCCCGCCAGCCCGTAGACCGTCGAGTTGGCAAGTCGGATGGCCTCGTCCTCCGTGTCGAAGGGGGTGACGGCGAGGACCGGGCCGAAGACCTCCTCCTGCGCAAGGGTGTCCGCCTCCTTCACGCCCGTGACCAGGGTGGGTGCCATGTAGGTCCCCCCCGTCTCCGCGAGGATCTGAGTGCCGCCGGTGACGACCGTTCCGCCCTCATCGCGCGCTGTCTCGACCAAAGTCAGGTTGCGGCTGAGCTGCGCGGGATTGTTCACAGCGCCGGATTGCGTCCTGAGATCGAGGGGATCGCCCACCTTCATCGCCTCCGCCGCGCGGACCATCATCGCGACAAATTCGTCATGAATGGCGCGTTCCACTAGGAGGCGCGAGCCCGCGACGCAAACCTGCCCCGAGTTGCGAAAGATCCCCGCCGCGGAGACCTGCGCGGCCTCCTCTAGATCCGGCGCGTCGGCAAAGATCACATTGGCGGACTTGCCCCCGAGTTCGAGATAGCACCGCTTGAGATTGCTGTCCGCAGAGGCGCGCAGCAGTCGCCGTCCGGTCGCGCCCGAGCCGGTGAACACCAGGACGTCGACATCCATGGATCGCGCCAGTGCGTCCCCCACCACCGCGCCTTCACCGGTGACGAGGTTGAGGACGCCAGGTGGGATTCCCGCCTCATGGCCGAGTTCGACCATGCGCAGCAGAGACAGGGACGCGGTCTCCGACGGTTTGAGGACGACGCAATTGCCTGCCGCAAGGGCCGGGCCCAGCTTCCACGCTCCGATCATGAGCGGGAAGTTCCAGGGGATGATCGCCGCGACGACGCCCACGGGCTCCCGTTGGATCAGGCCAAGCGTGCCAGGCGGCGTTGGTGCGATTTCTCCGTTCAGCTTGTCGGCGGCCTCGGCATAGTAGCGGATCGTCGCGATCGCAGAGCCGGGCTCTGCCTTAAGGGCCATGCTGATTTCGGTACCGTTGTCGCGGACGCCCAGCACGGCGAGCGCGAGCATCTCCGCCTCCATGAGGTCGGCCCAGCGCAGCATGATCTTCTTGCGCGCAGCCGGAGCCATGCCCGACCAGCGACCATCCTCGAAGGCCCGGCGTGCGGAGGCGACGGCGCGCTCGACGTCTTGGGCGGTGCCCTCGGCGACCCGGGTCAGGAGGGTCCCGTCCGCCGGAGAGAACACCTCTATTTCCGCGCCAGAGGATGACGGGCACGGCACCCCGTCGATCCAGAGCTTGCCTGCCGCGACGGGTGCGCGACGTATCGCGTCGATGGCGGTCTGATCCATTGAACTCTCCCTCGTTGTCAAAGTGATTGACCCACCCGCGCGCGCTGTCAACAAATGCGCCAAATGGAGGCCGCCATGGACAAAACCATTCTCGTCATCGGGACCTATGACACCAAGGATGAGGAGCTGACCTACGTCTGCGACGCGATCCGTGGGCAGGGCGGCGGCGTTATCGCCATGGATGTGAGTGTCCTCGGCGATCCTGCAGCCCCGACGGATATCTCCAAGCACGATGTTGCGGCCGCCGGGGGCGCCACCATTGAGGATGCCGTCAATGCAGGCGACGAGAACGCAGCCATGCAGATCATGGCACGTGGTGCGGCCGCGCTCACGGCCAGACTTCATGCGGACGGCAAGATCGACGGCATGGTCGCGCTGGGCGGCACGATGGGCACGGATCTGGCGCTGGACTGCGCGCAGGCCTTGCCCATGGGCGTGCCGAAATACGTCGTCTCGACGGTGTCGTTCTCACCGCTCATTCCCGCGGACCGGCTGTCGCCAGATATCCAGATGATCCTCTGGGCGGGCGGGCTTTATGGGCTGAACTCCGTGTGCAAGTCGTCGCTGTCGCAAGCAGCCGGGGCCGTGCTGGGGGCAGCGCGGGCGGTGGAACCTCCCGTTGCCGGTCGCCCGGTCATCGGCATGACGAGCCTTGGCTCAAGCTGCCTGAAATACATGACGCACCTGAAGGAGCCGCTGCAGCAGAGGGGCTTTGAGGTGGCGGTGTTCCATGCCACGGGCATGGGCGGGATGGCGTTCGAGGCGCTCGCGCGGCAGGGTTACTTCGCGGCTGTCATGGACTTCGCACTGCCAGAGCTCGGCAACCTGATGGTGGGGTCCGTCGTCAACTCCGGCGCGGATCGGCTGATGAATGCTGGCGCGCTCGGAGTTCCGCAGATCGTCGCGCCGGGCTGCACGGATCTCATCGACTTTGCGGGCTGGCAGGAGATCCCCGACGCCTATGCCGACCGGCCGTTTCACGCCCATAACCGGCTCATCAAGTCGTCCGCGCTCGATGGTGAGGAGCGCCGGGCCTTGATCCGGGACATCGCAGAGCGCCTGCAGGCAGCGCACGGTCCCGTCCAGTTCCTGATGCCGGTCCAGGGTGTCGAGGAATGGGACAAGGAAGGGGAACCCGCTCACGACCCGGACGGGCTGGCGGCCATGGTGGACGAGGTCGGGGCGGCGTTTCCGCCTCAGATGCTGACGCTGCTCGATTGTCATATCAATGACGCGGCATTCGCCGAGGCAGCGCTCGCGGTCCTCGACGGCTGGATCGCAGACGGGACCTTGGCCTAGCGGCGCCCTGCCTTCAGCCGGCGCAGCTCGCCATTCGTCTTGTCCTTGCCCCAGGCTGGCACGCCAGAGCGGAGCGCCGCACGCCCGATCATATGCGCGCCAATGGGGGCTGTCGTCAGCAGGAAGAAGACGATCACGATAGTGCGCAGCACGACCGCCGGGTCGGCAAAGTGGATCGCTGTCCCTGCAAGGACGAGCCCGGACCCCAAGGTCCCGACCTTGGTGCCTGCATGCATGCGGATGAAAACGTCCGGAAGCCGTACGAGACCGAGGCCCGCGGCGACGGAAAAGAGGCTCCCGATCAGCACAAAGGCTGCGGCAATGAGTGTGCTCATTCTTCGGACTCCTTCGCTTCAAGCGCGCGGGCGCGGCGGTCGACGTAACGCTCCGCGAAGCGCGCCAGCGCGACCGTGGCCAGAAAGCCCACGAGCGCGAGGACAAGCGCCACGTCCAAAAAGGCAGGGTCCCCGGATCGGATCGCCGCGAGACCGCAAAACGCCACGATGGCAACTGTGATGATATCGAGGGCGACGACACGGTCTGGCAAGGACGGCCCCTTGACCAGTCGGAAAAACGCCAGCGCCACTGCCAGAAAGACCATCGCAAATCCGGCGTTCACGGCCCAGTCGAGTATCTCGGAAGCTGTCATGCCCGTTCCTCCACGGCGTCGATGACCCACTTTTCCATGCCCGACTTCAGCTCATGGCAGACGGCTTCGGGATCATCGGCAAACATGGCGTGGATGGTCAGCGTCTTGCGATCCGGGCTCACGTCGATGGAAAGCGTGCCGGGGGTGAGCGTGATGAGGTTCGTCACCAGGAAGATACCTGCATCGGTTTTCACATCGAGGGGCACTTCAATGAACGCAGGGTTTGCGCGATGCGTCGGTGTGATGATGTCCCAGAGTACCTGTATGGAGGACATGATAAGCTCATAGTGGAACATCACGATGAGTTTGATCCAGTACCAGACCTTCTTGAAGTAGCTCGACTGCGTGCCGGTCAGGGGCTGCAGAAGCCAGAGTGTGAAGTACCCCACCACGAACCCTGACAACATGGTGAGCCACGTGAACCCGCCAAACAGGATCGCCCATGCCGCTGCGAGCATCATGTTGGTGGCCAGATTGTTCATTCTGCGGCCTCCGCCAGCACTCCGTCACCCAGTACCGTGGTGATATAGGGCGCAGGATCGAGAAGTTGCGCTGCGGCGGTCTCTGCAAAGCTCACAAAGGGTTGCGGGAAGAACCCGATAACGAGTGTGAGCATCGCCAACCCGCCGATAGGTACGAGGAGGTGGCGTCGGGTGGACGCATCGAGACTGCTCAGCGTCGGGTCCTCACCGTCCGGATGCGCCTTCCAGAACGCCTCCGCCCAGATCTTGGTCATGGAGTAGATCGTCAGCAGCCCGACGAGGAGGGCGACGCCCGCGATGACCCACCCCTCGTTCTCCAGCGCGGCAGCGACAAGCACGTATTTCGCCCAGAAGCCCGAGAGGGGCGGGAAGCCGGCGAGAGAGAAGGCGGGGACAAGAAAGAGGATCCCCAGGAACGGCGCGGTCTTGTACATGCCTCCGATACGGCCGAGATCCGTCGACCCGGCAATGCGCTCTGCGACGCCTGCGATGAGGAAGAGGTTCGCTTTCACGATGATATGGTGAACGAGGTAAAAGACCGCCCCCGCGATCGCGAGCGGGGTGTAGATGGCCAGCCCCATGATCATGTAGCCGATCTGGCTTACGATATGGAAACTGAGGATCTTGCGCATGTCGTTTTGCGCCGCCGCTCCGAGAACGCCGGTCACCATCGTCAGCGCCGCCACCCAAAGCAGGATGGTATGCGTAAAGCCTATGTCGTGATCGAAGACGAGCGTGAACATCCGGACGAGGGCATAGACCCCGACTTTCGTGAGGAGGCCCGCAAAGACCGCCGACACGCTGAAGGCAGGCGTGTGATAGGACGCCGGGAGCCAAAAGAAGAGCGGGAAGACCGCGGCCTTCACCCCGAACGCCACCATGAACATCATGGCGACGACCGTCACGAGGCCCTGGTTCTCCACCTGCGGGATCGTCACCGCCAGATCCGCGAGGTTGAGCGTCCCGGTCATGCCGTAAAGCAGGCCGACACCGCTCAGAAACAGGATGGTCGAGACGAGGTTAAGCGTCACGTACTTCACCCCCCCGTCGATTTGTGCCTTGGAGCCGCCCAGCACCAAAAGGCCAAAAGACGAGATCAGCATGACCTCAAACCAGACGTAGAG
>JBCDGS010000056.1:0-16837 GCA_038751055.1 Pseudomonadota bacterium
CGGGCGTCCATCGTCCATCTTCGGGATGTGCGGCAGCATGGCCGCCCAGATCTCGTTCGAGACGGTGATGCCGTTGCCGTTCAAGTCCATCGAGAAGGGCGTCACGATATGCGCCTCGGTGCCGTAGCCGATGGTCGCGGCGAGGGGCTGGCCCGCGAGCATGTGCGCGCCGTCGAGCGTTCCGTCGATCACGCCGTCCAGGAGCACCTTCCAGTTGGCCTGCGCTTCGAGCGTCACGAAGAGCCCTTCATCGAGGAAGTAACCGTTCTCGTAGGCCACGGCGAGCGGGGCCATGTCGGTCAGCTTGATGAACCCGAATGTGAGCTCATCCACCTCGAGGTCGAGAAGCTCAGCCGTGGCGGGCCCGGTGGCCAAAAGGCCAAAGGCGGCGACGGCGAGGGCTTTCCTTGCGATCATATCGTTGTTCCTTCGTCTGCGGCGCGGGAGGATGCGCCATGAAAAAAGCCGCTCTCAAAGTCCGCGCGACGCATGTCGCGGGGCCTTGAAGCGGCTTTGCTTGAGGATCGCCCGAATCGCCGGGCTGTGTGTGCGCGAGCACCTTTGCTCCCACGCATGGTCGCTCTCTGAGCCGGTCGGTTCCATGGAATTTTTGATGCATTCGCACTTATTGTGCGGCTGCAGCATACTGGAGCGTACCGTTGCCCAATTTGCAGGCACTAGCCCCCGGACGGCTCGAAAATGCGCCCGTCGAAGAAGCGGTCGCGGGAGAGAATCAGGCGCCCTCCGGTGGAGCCCACCGCGATGGGGGCGTCGATCGCGCCCTCCACTTTCGAACTCGCCAAAGGCAGATCGTAGGCCACGCCCTTGAGCGCGGCGCGGTAGATGTCGCTGCGGAAGGTGGCAGCGGCGGCTTCAGCGCTCTTTTCACGGTCGAGGCCGGTCCGCGTGGCCAATTGGCGGCCGATCCATTCAGCCTGGCTGCGCCACGGGAAGCCCGCCGCACTCTCGTGGAATTCGACGAAATCGCGGACGACGCGCGTCTCGCCCCTGCCGTTGATCACGAAGCGTCCCTCGAGCGCGCGCTCCAGAAGTTCGGGCGCGAGACCGAGGTAGTATTCCTTGCTCATCATCTCGGTGGCGACGGCGATGCTGTCGGGGTGCGAGAGCCACCGCGACGCCCGCCAGACAGCGCGGATCAGGCGCTGGGAGACATCGCGCTTGTCGTCGGCCCAGTCGGACCGCACGGCAAGGACCTTCTCGGGCGAGAAGGACCAGATTGCAGAGCCCGGCACCAGCAGCTCCCCCACACCGTTTTCTACGGAGCGCGAGCCCCAGGGCTCGCCTACGCAAAAGGCGTCGATTTCGCCCGCGGCCATGGCCTCGGCCATCTGCGGCGGCGGCACGGTGCGCACGATCAGGCTCTGCGGTGCCGGGAGCCCGAGGGCCGACAGCCAGTAATAGACCAGTTCCGCATGCATGGAGAACGGAAACGGCACACCGATGCGCAGCTCCCGCTTGACGGCGATGAGGGCCTCGCCCGCCGCGCGCGCGTCCTTGAACCCGAAATCGTGCCCGGCATCGCGCATCTCGGCGGCGATCTCTGGGCTCACGCCGATGACATTTCCGTTCACCGACAGAACCGAGAGCGCGTGGAGGATCGCCCCCCCGCCCCCGAGCCCGAGCGCCCCGGCCACGGGCACGGGCGAGAGCATGTGCGCGGCTTCCAGGTGACCGAAACAAAGCTTGTCGCGGAGCGCGGACCACGAGGGCGAGGCATCGAGCACGAGGTAGAGCCCCTCCTCCTCCGCAAAGCCCATCTCGGCGGCGACGACGAGGGGCGCTGCGTCCACGAGCGGCATGAACCCTATGCGCAGCGCGTCAGGCGTCATGACAAAAGCCCCGCCGACGCCACCAGCGCGCCGGCCACCTCCGCGAGGCGTTTGCCCTGGTCCATGGCCGCCTTGCGCAGGAGCGCGTAGGCCTCGTCTTCGCCGATCCCGCGGGCTTTCATGATCAGGCCCTTGGCGCGGTCGATGACCTTGCGTTCCTCAAGCGCGCGCTTGGTCTCTGCGAGTTCGGTGCGCATCCGCTGGATCATGCGAAACCGGGCCACGGCCGCATCGATGATGGGTTTGACGCGCTCGGGCCTCAGACCGTCGACGACATAGGCCGAAACCCCTGCCTCGATCGCCGCCTGCGTGAGCTGATCGTCAGAGCGATCCACGAACATGGCCACCGGGCGCTCCAGCGGGCCCGAGGCGAGGGCCATCTCCTCGAGCATGTCGCGGGAGGGATTGGCCATGTCGATCAAAACGACGTCGGGGCTGAAGGTCGCGATCTGTCGCGCCAGGGAAGACGATTCCGCAATCGCCTGGATGCTTTCGAAGCCCGCATCGCGTAGGGAATCGACGATCTGCAAGGCGCGGTCGCGGTCGGGCTCAACGACGATGATGGAGAGCTCAGGCGTCATGGGCGGAGCCGTAAAATGCCCATGGCGCGCCTGCCACCACTGAGTGTTGCGCCCGCAGCATTCAACCTGCAACACCCCGCCCTTGCCCGAATTTTAGGCAGTCTGCCCAGATTCAATACACATCACGCTGGTAGCGATGGGACGATGCCATGGCGTCGAGGTAGGCGCGCGCCGCGTCCTCGCCGGCACCAAGGCCCGTGGCGATGATCCGCAGGAGCGCCTTTTCCACGTCCACCGCCATGCGCGAGGCATCGCCGCAGATGTAGATCGCGGCACCGTCTTCGAGCCAGGCAAAGACCTTTTCGGCCTCCGCTTCGAGGAGCGTCTGGACATAGACCTTTTCGGCCCCGTCGCGCGACCAGGCGAGGGACAGCTCTGTCAGCCCCTGCTCTGCCCAGGTTTCGAGTTGTTCACGATAGAGGTAGTCGCAGTCGGCATGCTGGTCGCCGAAGAAGAGCCAGTTCCTGCCCGTCGCGCCGCGGGCCTCGCGTTCTTCGAGGAAGGCGCGGAAGGGCGCGATGCCGGTGCCCGGCCCGATCATGATGAGGGGTTGGGTGTCGTCGGCGGGCGGGTGAAAATGCGCGGATTTCTGGACATAGACGCCAAGCATGCCGCCTTCGGCTAGACGCTCTCCCAGATAGGTGGACGCGACGCCCTTGCACGGCCGCCCGTCGAGGTCATAGCGGACCTCGCCGACGGTCAGGTGGACTTCGCCCGGATGGGCCTTGGGAGACGAGGAAATGGAATAGAGCCGCGGCTGGAGGGGGCGCAGGGCGTCGGCGAGCTGCTGCGGATCAACGGTCTCTGCTGCCGAGACGACCTCAAACACCTGCCCCTCGGCGGTCTCTAGCCCGAAAGCCTCGAGCGTCTTCGGGGTCACGGTCTGGATGTCGAGACGGGTCGCGAGTGCCGCTTTCAGCGTGGACTGGCCGCTTTTGAGGGTCACGATTTCCTTGCCGGTGAGACCGGCGGCCGTCAGGAGGGCATTCACCTCGTCGGTGCAGTTCAGAGGCCACACACCCAGCGCGTCGCCCGCACCATAGTCGAGGTCAGCACCGCCCCCGGCGAGCGAAATCTCGATATGGTTCACACATTTCGCGCTGGCCTCACCGCTGAGCCGTTCGGAGGCGAGAAGTTGGGCCATGAACGGCCGGTTCTTGTCGAACATCGCGGCAGGTTCGGCGTCGATCACGATCGGCGCGGCTGCGCCACCTGCACTGGCGAAGGGCTCGGAGGCGAAGAGAGCACCTTTCCATTCGGCGTAGTCATCATCGAAATCGACGTCGCACTTGACCAAATCCGCCACACGCGTCGCGCCGAGCTCTGCCAGGCGGGCATCGATGTCCGAGGCGCATTTGTTGAAATCCGCGTAGCTGGTGTCGCCGAGCCCGCAGACCGAGAAGTTCAGTGTTGCGGGCATGGGCGGGCAGTCATCGGCCATGAGCGCGGCATAGAATTTGGCGGCGTTGTCGGGTGGCTCGCCTTCACCGAAGGTGCTGACGACGATGGCAGCGTGCTGCATGTCGGCCAGATCGGCGGGCGTGATGTCATCGAGAGCGGTAATTTTGGCGTCAAAGCCGAACCCTGCCCCGGCTTTCTTGAGGTCCTTCGACAGCACCTCGCAATTACCGGATTGTGACCCGTAAAGGACGGCCATGGCGGTCTGCGGCGCGGCCTCTTCGGCCGCTGATGCAGCCGAGGCCGCGATGGCCGAGAGCCCGGTGAGGAGCCCGTTGAGCCACTGCCGTTGCGCGTCGTCGAAGGGCGCATCCACAGGCAGGATTTCCACCTTGGGTTCGGCGGCGGTGATGGCGGCCCCGATGGTTTCGGCGATGAGCGGGTTTTGTGCGTTCATGGGGATCCTCGCTTAGGCAGCTTGGCGAAGCTCGGACGGAAGCAGCGTGAGCAGCTCCGCGTCCGTCAGGCTTCGAACGAATTCTAGGAACGTGGCGCCGGGCGCCCGGCGGGACAGGTATTCACCGACAACGTGGCCGATGATGCCCTGAATTTCAGCGGCGGCGACCGGACCCACCAGGGGCCGCGCGAGCCCTTGATCGAGATCCGAGCCGCCGCCGATCACGATCTGGTATCCTTCGCCCCCGCCCGGCGCCGCAGCCCCCATCAGGCCGATATCGCCGATGTAGTGCTGCGCGCAGCTGTTGTTGCATCCGGTGAGGTGGATGTTGATGGGCTGGTCGAGGGTGTAATGCGCCTCGAGGTAGCGCGTGAGGTCGAGGGCGTCCTGTTTGGTGTAGGCCGCCGCGAACTTGCAGCCCCACTTTCCGGTGCAGGCGACGACGCCCGCGGCAAAGGCCGAGGCCCGCGTATGCATGCCGACGGCCTCGATCATCTCGCAGGCGGCGGGCACGTCGGCATCCGCGATGAAGGGAATGATCGGGTTTTGCCAGACCGTCAGGCGCACATCGCCCTCGCCGAAGGTCTCTGCCACGTCTGCCAGCACGCGCATCTGCTCGGGCGAGAGACGCCCCAATTCGAGGGCAACGCCAATATAGCTGAGCCCGAACTGCTTTTGCGGGTGGACGCCGATATGGGCCTGCCGGTCGATGGGCGTCCGCGGGCGATCATGGCGCGCGTCGAGCCGCGTCAGCGTGACGCCGGACCCAAACGTGTCGAGCTTTTCCTGCGTCCGCTCCAGGAACCAGTCGACGCCTTCCTTCTCAAGCAGGTACTTCAGGCGCGCTTTCTTGCGGTTGGTCCGGTCGCCGTGCTCCACGAAGACGCGCAGCATGGCCTCTGACACGTCGACCGTCTCGTCCGGGCGGCAAATCAGGCCGGTATCGCGGGCAAAGTCCTTGTGGCCGGTGATGCCGCCCAGTGCGATGCGGCACCAGAGGCCCGGCTCCACGCCGTCGGGGTTTTCCTCAACGATCGTCGCAAGAAAGCCGATGTCGTTCGTGTCGCTCAGGCAACTCAGGCGGCCTGCATTGTCAAAGGAGATGTTGAACTTGCGCGGGATGCCTTGCAGCTCCCGCGTGCGCAGGATGCGCATGGAGAGCCGGTGCGCCTGGGAGCGCATATCGCAGAGCTCGTCGACGTCGAAGCCCGCCGACGGGGTCACCGTGAGGTTGCGGGCACTGTCGGCCCCGGTGCCCTGGGCCGTGAGGCTCACCGTTTCCATCTTCTGGATCATGTCGATGACCGAGCGCGGCTTGATCTCGCGCAGCTGCAGGGACCCGCGCGTGGTGACGTGGCTGTAGCCGCCCGCGTAGTCCTCGGCACAATCGGCGAGGACGCGCATCTGATCGGCGCGCAGCTGGCAGCCCGGTGCGCGAAGGCGCATCATGTAGCCGGTGGAGTTCGGTTCCACGTTGAAAAAGCCCAGATGGCGCAGCATGAACTGGTCGAGCCCTTCGGCCATCGTGTCCGCGGCGGTCCATTCCTCGAGCTGGCGCCAGATGTCGAGGGGGTGCTGCGCGTGTTTGCGGGCCTCCTCCTTGCACAGATCCTCGACCGGGATGCCGTAAACCGTTTCAGGCTTTGGCGCTGCGACCGTCTGACCGGCGGGCGCAAATGCCTTGTGGAGGTTGAGGCCCATGATAACGCGGGCGAGGTACTCTTGCTGTTCGCGGGTGAAGCCGTCGCTCTTCGACATCCGTTCTGTCCCTTTGGCAGCCCTGTGATCGGGCATGGCTTTTCTGGAAGAAGGAAGCTCTGCGTCGGGCTTCGGGTGCGCCGGGGCGCGGGGCGTCGTTGCCGTGGGTTCATAATGGCGCGGAATGCTGCGCCTGCAAGATCTTAGGAGGAATCCGCCGGGGCCTCCGCAAAAGCCGCTTAGTTTTTCAGCATCGAGTGCAATTTTGCGCATCAATAGGGCGCAAACGCCCGCGGCGCAGGGTGGGCCCCTAGGCGTCCATCTCTGCCAGCGTTTCCTTGGCGAGCTTGATGGCGTGGTTTGCCTTGGGCACCCCTGCGTAGATGGCGACGTGCAGGAAGGCCTGCATGATGTCGTCCGGGCTTGCCCCCGTGCGTGCGGTCGCGCGGACATGCATGGGGATTTCAGCGAAGTTGCCCGTCGCCGCCAGGAGCGCGAGCGTCAGCATTGATCGTTCGCGTCTCGTGATCGTGTCGTCAGACCAGACCGTGCCCCAGGCCGCCTCAGTGATGAGCGCCTGAAACGGCGCGTCAAACTCTGTCATCGCAGCGTCGGCGCGCGCCACGTGCTCCTCGCCCAGAACGCTGCGCCGCGTGGCTTGTCCGGTTTCGCGTTTCTCCGTCATTGTCCGCCTCCCCTGTCCTGGCGCCACTTCACCGAGGAGACCGCCAGTGCGCAAGGTGAATTGGGCCCGCCTTCGCTTTTCGAACTGCACGGCAGGGGGGATGGCGGAGGCTGTGGGATTCGAACCCACGGGACGCTCTCACGCCCAACGGTTTTCAAGACCGCCGCATTCGACCACTCTGCCAAACCTCCGGCGGGCCCGCCATACCGCGCGCCCTGCGCGGAGGCAATCGCGTGTTGCGCCACATTGCGGAAGGCAGTGCTTTGCAAATCGGCGAATTTTAGCTATCCTTTCCACAACGGGAACAAATCCCGACCCGAGCAGTAGGCACGCGCCCCCAAAGGCACGTCAAAAACAGCGCAGATTACACCGCGCGACGATGAGGCAAAGCAATGACCACGATCTTCCCCCTCAGGCTATGCGCTTTCGGCGCCGTCCTTTCCCTTGCCGCCTGCTCTGCCGACGGCACATTCAAGTTTCCGACGCTGCCCGGTGCGCAATCTGCGGCCCCGGAAGTGACACGGTCCGCCGGGGCAACAAAGCTCGTCGAGCGCGATGTTGAAGCGCCGGAGATCTTTCAGGTCTCGGAAGCGGGGCTCTGGGACGGGCGTCCGTCCCTCGGCGGGGTCTGGGTCGCGCATCCCGATGTGGGAGAGCCCGAGAGGGTCCTGATCCGCAACGAGACAACGGACAAGTTTGTCATCGGCGCGCTCTTTCGCAAGGAACGCGAGACGCCGGGCCCCAAACTTCAGATTTCGTCAGACGCGGCCGCGGCCCTCGGTGTTCTTGCGGGAAGCCCGGTACGCCTGAGCGTCACCGCACTCCGCAAGGAAGAGGTGGAGAAAGCCGCCGAAGTCACCGACCTCGGCCCGGTCACCCCCGGCGCGGAGATCATGCCAGCGGCCGCCGAAGTCGCGACGATGAGCCTTGATGCGGCCGAGGACCTGAGCAGCGACCCCATCGCCGCGGCGGCCGCAGCCATCGAGGCCCCGGCACCGAGCCCGCAGGCCATCCCAGAGGTCGATGAGCCCGTGATCACCCCGGCCGCTGCCGTCACACCGGCCACGCCGACGGCGCCTGCGGCGTCAAAGCTCGCCAAGCCCTTCATTCAGGTCGGGATCTTCTCGGTCGAGGCCAATGCGCAGGGAACCGCTGACCGGATGCGCTCGCAGGGGATCATTCCCACCGTCTATGAGCAGGAATCCGCAGGCAAACGGTTCTGGCGGGTGGTCGTCGGACCCACCACATCGGAAAGTGACCGCGCGGAGGTCTTGAAAACCGTCAAGTCCGCTGGTTTCACTGACGCGTATTTCGTCACCAACTAGGGCGCGCCAGAGACGCGCCAGGGAGAGCAGATATGCTGGCGCGGCTGGTCCTAATCTTCACATTGATCGCGGCCCCTGCGCTGAGCCAGGGGTTCGATACGCGGGCCCCGGCGGCCTACGTCATTGATCAGCGCACGGGCATGGTGCTTCTGAACAAGAACGCTGACGAGCCCTTGCCGCCGGCGTCGATGTCAAAGCTCATGACCCTTCTCATGGCGTTCGAGGCGGTCCAGCGCGGCACGCTCGCCATTGATGAGACGCTTCCGGTTTCCGCGAAAGCGGCGGCGATGACGGGCTCGACCATGTTTCTCGATACTCGCGACCGGGTGCGTGTGGAGGATCTCATTCGCGGGATCATCGTCATGTCCGGCAACGATGCCTGCGTCGTGCTGGCCGAAGCGCTGTCGCCAGACGGGACGGAGGCAGGCTTTGCGCGGATGATGACCGCACGCGCGCGCGAGCTCGGCATGATGAATTCCACATTCCAGAACGCCTCCGGCTGGCCGGCAACAGGTCACATGATGTCAATGAAGGACCTGGCGATCCTCGCGGATCATCTGATCCGGGATTTCCCGACATATTACCCGCTCTTTGCGGAAACGGAGTTCGCTTTTGACGGCCGCGCGCCGGCCAATACGCGCAATCGCAACCCCCTGCTGCAGCTTGGGATCGGAGCCGACGGCCTCAAGACCGGCCACACGGCCGAGGCCGGATACGGCCTTGTCGGATCCGCGAAGCAGGGCGACCGGCGGATCATCTTTTCGATAACGGGCCTCGACAGCACGGCTGCGCGGGCCGAGGAGGCAGAGCGCCTCGTGAACTGGGCCTTCCGCCAATTCGCCGAAAAGGTCGTGGCGCCCGCAGGCACGCGCATCGCCGAAGCGGACGTCCATATGGGCACCGATTTGCGCGTGGGTCTGACGACGGCGGAAGATCTCGTGATGCTCATCCCCTCCATTGGTGCTGGCGAGATCGAGGCCCATGTGAGCTATGACAGCCCGGTTCAGGCCCCGATCGAAGCGGGCCAGGAGATCGGTGAGCTTGTCGTCAGCATTCCGGGCTTTGAACCCGTGCGGAGCGCGCTCGTTGCGACCGAATCCATCGGTGTGGGCGGTTTCGTACCGCGATTGCGGACGGCGACGGACGCGCTGCGCCGTCAGTTCCTGTCCGGGGATGGCGCGTGACGGGCGGACTATTCGTCAGCTTCGAAGGCATCGACGGCTCCGGAAAATCCACGCAAGCGCGCCGCCTGGAGGCCTCGCTTCGCGACCTGGGGCACCCTGTGACGCGCACGCGGGAGCCCGGAGGCTCGGCCGGAGCCGAGGAGATCCGGCGGCTCCTCGTTGAAGGGGCGCCTGATCGGTGGAGCGCAGAGACAGAGCTCTTGCTGTTCACGGCCGCGCGGCGCGATCACCTCGAGACCCTGATCGAGCCTGCGCTCAGCCACGGTGAGATCGTCGTCACCGACCGGTTCGCGGATTCAACGCGCATCTACCAGGGGGCGACGCGCGGGGATCTTCGCGCCACGGTGGACGCCTTGCATGCCCTGATGATCGGGCGGGAGCCGGACATCACTTTCGTCATCGACATGGACCCGGGCAGCGCGCTTGCGCGCGGGCTTGCACGCGGGTCGGGCGAAGACCGCTTTGAGGAGTTCGGCCTGCCCTTTCAGGAAAAGCTCCGGTCTGGGTTCCTCGCCCTGACCGAAGCGGAAGCGCGCTGCGTCCTCGTCGACGGCGACCGGAGCGAGGATGAGATTGCAGAGGAGGTCCTGGCCCTGATACGCCCGCGCCTATGAGCGCAGAGGACCTACCCGAGCCAGACACCCAGCCCGGTGCCCCGCATCCGCGCGAGGCCGCGCGCCTTTTCGGGCAGGACGCGGCGGAGCGCGCATTCCTTGATGCGTTCAACACCGGGCGGCTTCACCATGGGTGGATGCTGACGGGTCCGAAGGGGATCGGCAAGGCCACTTTGGCCTGGCGCATCGCGCGGTTCCTCCTCGCGACACCGCCAGAAGACGACGGCGGGCTGTTTGGCGCCCCGCCCGCGCCCGAGACACTCGATATCGACGCCGAGCATCCGGTTGCCCGGCGCATGGCGGCCCGCTCCGAGCCCGGTCTCTTTGCCCTGACACGCTCCAGGGTCGAGAGCACGGGGCGGATGTCGCGGGACATCAGGATCGAGGATGTGCGCCGTCTGCGCGGCTTTTTCGCCATGTCAGCGGCGGATGGCGGGCGCCGGGTCGTGATCGTGGATGCCGCGGACGAGATGAACCAGAGCGCGGCGAATGCGATCCTCAAACTGCTGGAGGAACCGCCTGCGAATGCGGTCCTCCTCCTCATCGCCCACCAGCCCTCCCGGCTTTTGCCGACGATCCGCTCGCGCTGCAGGGTGCTGCGCTGCGAGCCTCTGGGCGAGGCGGATCTGGCGGCGGCCCTGGCTCAGGCAGGGATCGCCGCATCGGATCCACAGGCTGTGGCGGCCCTGGCTGCGGGATCGGCGGGCGCGGCTGTGCGTCTGGAGACCGAGGGGGGCGCGGCGCTGTATGGCGCGCTCCTGTCGCTGATCTCTACGCTTCCCCGGCTTGATCGGGTTGCGGCCGGCAAGCTCGCAGAGGCGGTGTCGGGGCGTGGCCGCGAGGAAAAGCTGACGCTGCTTCTTGACCTCCTTGATATCGCCCTGGCCCGGCTGGCGCGTACCGGTGTCACGGGTCCACCCATGCCCGAGGCTGCCCCTGATGAGGCCAAGGCGCTCCGCGCGCTGAGCCCGGATCCCGCCTCCGGGCGCAAATGGGCAAGCCATGCCCAGTCCCTGTCAGAGCGCGCGCGACGGGGGGCGGCTGTGAACCGTGACCCTCGGAGCCTCATCTTCGATACGCTCCTCAAGCTTGAAGAGGGTGCCCGGTGAGGCGCGAAACCAATGCAGCCTGAAATCGTCGACAGCCACTGCCATCTCGACTTTCCGGATTTCGAGGGGGAAGACGCCGCCCTCGTCGCGCGCGCCGCAGATGCGGGCGTGACGCGCATGGTGACGATCTGCACGCGGTTGCGTCTCGTGCCCCAGGTCAGGGCGCTCGCGGAGGCTCACAAGGGCGTCTACTGGGCAGCGGGCACGCATCCGATGCACGCCGCGGATGAACCGTTGGCCTGTGTCGAGGACCTCGTCGCCCTCGCCGCGCATCCGAAATTCGTCGGCATCGGCGAGACGGGCCTCGACTACCACTACACCTCAGAGAGCGCCGCCATCCAACAGGAGAGCCTGCACATCCATATCGAAGCCGCGCGCCAGACGGGCCTGCCCCTGATTATCCACGCCCGCGCGGCCGATGAGGATATGGCCCGGATCCTCACGACAGAGCACGCCGCCGGGGCGTTCACATGCGTCATGCACTGCTTCTCCTCGGGGGAGGCGCTGGCGCGGACGGCCCTCGAGCTGGGGTTTTATCTGTCCATGTCCGGGATCGCCGCCTTCCCGAAAAGTCAGGAAGTCCGGGACATTTTCGCGAGCGCACCAGTTGAGCGCGTGCTGGTGGAGACAGACGCGCCCTATCTTGCCCCCCCACCCCACCGTGGCAAACGCAATGAACCCGCCTATACCGCACACACCGCGCGCGTGGGTGCCGAGGTCTTCGGCCTCGACTACGCCGAGTTCGCCCGCCAGACCTCCGCCAATTTCGACCGTCTGTTCTGGAAGGCTGCCGCGTGAGGCGTTTCACGATCCTTGGATGCGGCTCTTCGGGGGGCGTGCCGCGGCTGGGCGGCCATTGGGGTGCCTGCGATCCGGCGAACCCCAAGAACCGCCGCCGACGCTGTTCTCTGCTCATTGAAGAGGTGGGGGCGGACGGGGTGACGCGGGTGCTCATCGACACGTCGCCTGACATGCGCGAGCAGCTCCTCGATGCGGGCGTCGGCAGGCTCGACGCCGTGGTCTACACCCATTCCCACGCCGATCATGTGCACGGGATCGATGACCTGCGCATGATCGTGTTCAACATGCGCGCGCGCCTGCCGGTCTATGCCGACAGCGCCACCGAGGCCGATTTGCGGCAGCGCTTCGGCTATGTGTTCGAGGCCCCCGAGGGCAGCCCCTACCCGCCCATTTTGGACCTGCATCCGCTTGACGGTGCCCTGCAGATCGAGGGCCCCGGCGGGGTCGTGGACATTGCGCCCTTTGATGTGACCCACGGGGCCATCAGCGCCAAGGGCATCCGGTCAGGCGACGTGGCCTACCTGCCCGATGTCTCGGACATCCCGGACCCCGCCTGGGAGGCGCTCGATGGTCTCGATACCTGGATCGTGGACGCCCTGCGCCTGACACCGCATCCGAGCCATTCGCATCTCGACAAGACACTGGAATGGATTGCGCGCGCCAAGCCGCGGCAGGCGATTATCACCAATATGCATATCGACCTTGATCATGCCGAAACCGACGCCGCGACCCCCGATCACGTCCGCCCTGCCCATGATGGCCTCACGATCACACGCCCCTGACGGCGGTGGCGGCCGGGCCTGATGGACGCGCTCCTCGACGTCATCCTGCCTGTCTTCATCGTCATCGGAGCAGGCTACATCGCCACCTGGCGCGGCTATTTCAGCGCAGCGGCGGTCGAGACGCTGACCCTCTTCTCCCAACGCTTTGCGATACCCGTCCTTCTTTTCCAGGCGATCTCGACCCTTGACCTCGGGGCGAGCCTCGATCCGGCCCTTCTTGCGAGTTTCTATGCGGGGGCAACGCTGGGGTTCGCGGCCGGCCTTTTTGGCGCGCGGTTTCTGTTTGGCCGTCCGTGGGAGGACTGCGTGGCCATCGGATTTGTCGGCCTCTTCTCGAACTCCGTCCTGTTGGGGATACCCATTACGGAGCGCGCCTATGGTGGCGATGTCCTTGCCTCGACCTTCTCGCTGATCGCGTTCCATGCGCCGTTTTGCTACGGCCTCGGCATCACGGTCATGGAGATTGTACGCGCTGACGGGAAAGGCGCGTTCGGCATTGCGCGTGCTGCTGCCTTGGCGATGTTTCGCAACACCCTGATCCTTGCGATCGCGTTGGGCTTTGTGGTGAACGTTGGGGAGTGGACGCTGCCCCTGCCCGTCACGGATGCGGTTGCAATCATTGCATCGGCGGCGCTTCCGACCGCCCTTTTCGGGCTGGGAGGCGTGCTAGTAAGCTACCGGCCCGAGGGCGATTTTCGCATCGTCCTCTACCTGTGTGGCGTGTCGCTGTTCTTGCATCCCGCAGTGGCGTTTACCCTCGCCCATGCTTTCGCGCTTTCGGACGATGCGCTGCGCGCGGCTGTCCTAACGGGTGCCATGGCGCCGGGGGTGAATTCGTTCATATTCGCGAGCATGTACGGTGTCGGGAGACGCGTGGCCGCGACGACGGTTCTTGTGGCCACGGCGCTGTCCATCCTGACGATCTGGCTGTGGCTCTTGGTGTTGCCCTGAGGCAGGCAAGTGGTGCGGATGAAGGGACTCGAACCCCCACGCCTCGCGGCGCCAGAACCTAAATCTGGTGCGTCTACCAGTTCCGCCACATCCGCACGCGCCGCTGCGTAGACCAGCGCTGCCCAAGATGCGAGCCGAAATCTCGCCGATCCCACCCGGAAGGCTAAAAACACGGGGACATTAAGAGTGGATTAAGCTAGAATCGGGCCAAAATAAGAGCAGACCAACATATGAGGCAGACATGGAACCCAACGCGGTCTCCCCCGGGACGACGACGCCGGTTTCGGCATTGGACAAGAAGCTATCCGGCTTCACGGCAGGAACACTGATCATCACGGCAGACGGGTTGATCCCGGTCGAGCATCTGACGCCCGGCGACCGGGTTGTGACGCGGGATGCCGGTATGCAGAGGGTGACGTGGATCGATGCGGTCTATGCCACGACGGCCGCCGTGCGCATCGTCCCATGCGCCTTGGGCCATGCCAAACCGGAGGAGCGGGTGACACTGCCGGAGGGGCAGCGCCTCTTGGTCCGCGGATGGCGGGCGCAAACGCTTTACGGCGCGCCGTTGGTCGGCGTTCCCGTCTGGCGGATGGCGGCGGGCCAGTTTATCCGGCGTCTCGGGCCGCGATCCCTTCGCCTCTTTCGCGTGGGATTTGAGCAGCAGCACACCGTCTATGTCGGCGGCCTAGAGATGCTTGCGCACACGAAAGGCGCGCCCCGGCCCTAGAGGCCCAGATCACGGAAAACCTGGGGCAAGAGATCCGGGATATCCTCGGCAATGAGGCCCGGTCCGAAGGCGCGCGCGCAGGCTCCGTGAAGGTCGGCACCGGCTTCGGCGGCGTCCATGGGAGAGAACCCTCGGGCCAGTAAGCCGGTGATGAACCCCGCGAGCACATCGCCGGACCCGGCAGTTGCCAACCAAGGCGCCTCGGCGCGGACATGTGCGAGGCCCCCGTCCGGGGACGCAACAAGGGTCTCGGAGCCCTTGAGAAGGACAACGCAGCCGACACGGTCCGCAGCGGCGCGGACGCCCTCGCGGGTTTGCGCGAGATCGGGAAAGAGCCGTGAGAACTCTCCTCCATGGGGCGTGAGGACACAGCGCGCCGCAACGGGACGCATGTCCATGGCCAGCGCCGTCAGCGCGTCCGCGTCGAGAACGCAGCCCGCAAAGGACGTATCCCCCGCCCGCGCCAGCGCCGCATCAAGGAGCGTACGCGCCCGCCTCACCCCCAAGCCCGGACCGAGGCACAGGGCGTTCACGCGCCGATCCTCCAGTATCGCCGCAAGGTCCTCGGCGCTGTCGCAACCGCGCACCATGACGGCCGTCGACTGCACCGCGCATTCGAAGAGGGACGCCTTGGGGGGCGCCAGCGTCACGAGGCCAGCACCGATCCGAAGCGCCCCGCGGGCCGCCAGCCGCGCCGCGCCCGTCTGGGCGGACCCGCCTGCAAGAACCAAAGCGTGACCGTGGGAATACTTATGCGCCGTGCCCGCCTTCGCGAGGCGACGGATCAGCGAGGCCCTCACAGCCCGATATCCTTGACGATGATCTCACCGCAGAAACGGCGGCCGTTGCCACGCACGTGACCCTGCTTCAGGCGGTGAAAGGTGACGGTGAGGTCCGCAGGCAGAATGGTCAGGACGTCTTCGCCACCGACAACCTCGCCTGTATCTGCGTCCAGACCGCTGGGCACATCGATTGCAACGATGCGGGCCTCGTTGAGATCGCGGAAGTTGCTCAGGTGGTCCCAGTGCCACTGCAGGCCGCCCATATCCGGCAAAGGGCGCTTGAGCCCGATCCCGAAAAGCGCATCCACGAGGAGGAACGGTCGCTTGTCGCTGCGTGCCGGAGCGGCGCGGAGATCCGATATGTGAGAGGCGGCGTCCTCGAAGGCCGCAAGCGCTTCGGGCAGCGTTTGAACCTGCTTGAGCCGGTCGTAATTCGCGCGCGCATCCGGAGGGAGCTTACCCACCTGCCCCCAAAAGAACGTCCGGACATCCCAGCCGAGAGCGGACAAAAGGCGCGCGACGACAAAGCCATCGCCGCCGTTATTGCCAGGACCGCACAGCATGACGGCGCGATGGGCCCCTTGGGCAAAAACTGGCCAATGTTCGAAAACGGCATCCAGAACGGACTGGCCCGCGCGCTCCATGAGGTCGGGGCCCGACACGCGCCCGGACGCCATCGCGTCGGCCTCGATGGCGCGCATTTGGGCAGCCGTTATTGGTTCGGTCACATCTTTGGTCAAAATCGTTCTCTTTTCGCCCGAATAACAATCAAAGCGCCTAAATTTTAATCCTCACACTGCCTTATCCCCAGACGCTCACAGAGGGTCTACCGGTGCGAATTGTCGCCCCTGAGCGAACATGGTCTCACCGCAAAAAATGCCGCTAGGGGAGTCGCGCGTAATGAAAAAGGTAGAAGCGGTCATTAAACCTTTCAAACTCGACGAGGTGAAGGAGGCTCTCCAGGAGGTGGGCATCCAGGGCCTCAGCGTTGTCGAGGTGAAGGGTTTTGGCCGCCAGAAGGGCCACACGGAGCTTTACCGTGGCGCCGAATATGTGGTTGATTTCCTGCCCAAAGTTAAAATCGAGGTCGTCCTCTCCGACGACCAGCTCGACGCGGCGATCGAAGCCATCGTCAGCGCCGCCAAGACCGACAAGATCGGCGACGGCAAAATCTTTGTGTCAGACATCGCTCAAGCGATCCGGATCCGAACCGGAGAGCAAGGTGAAGATGCAATATAACAACCAGCTCAAGACAGGGGTGACCACTACATGAGCAAAGATGCTGTTTTAAAACTGATCAAGGATGAGGGCGCAGACTACGTCGACATCCGCTTTACTGACCCGCGCGGCAAGCTGCAGCACGTCACGGTGATGTCCACCGAGGTGGATGCAGACTTCCTCGAGGAAGGCTTCATGTTCGATGGGTCCTCCATCGCTGGCTGGAAGTCCATCGACCAGTCCGACATGAAGCTGATGCCGGACACGGAGTCAGCCTACGTGGATCCGTTCTTCGCAGAGAAGACCGTGTGCGTGCACTGCTCCATCGTCGAGCCCGACACCGGCGAGGCCTATGAGCGTGATCCCCGCGGCACAGCCGAGAAGGCCGAAGCCTATCTGAAGTCCTCTGGGATCGGCGACGTCGCCTACATGGGCCCCGAGGCGGAATTCTTCCTCTTCGACAACGTCCGTTACTCGAACACGATCAACAAGGTGTCCTACGAGGTCGACGCGATCGACGCCTCCTGGAACACCGACACCGAGTACGAGATGGGCAACATGGGTCATCGGCCCGGCGTGAAGGGCGGCTACTTCCCCGTGCCTCCGATCGATGACGGCCAGGACATCCGCTCTGAGATGCTGTCCACCATGGCGCGCCTTGGCATGAAGGTC
>JBCDGS010000057.1:0-16789 GCA_038751055.1 Pseudomonadota bacterium
ACTCGACCATCGTGTCGATCACGACCTTCATGTAGGGCATCGTCGTCGTCAGAAGGGCGGACATGCCGAGGATGTCAGGCTCTTCTTCCTTCAGCGCGTCCATGTACTTTTCGACCGCGTTGTTGATGCCGAGGTCCACGACCTCGAACCCCGCGCCCTCCATCATCATGGAGACGAGGTTCTTCCCGATATCATGGATGTCGCCCTTCACGGTGCCGATCACCATCTTGCCCACGCGGGGTGCGCCGGTCTCGGCCAGCAGGGGCTTCAGGATCGCCATCCCGCCTTTCATGGCATTGGCGGCCAAAAGGACCTCCGGCACGAACAGGATGCCGTCACGGAAATCGTTGCCCACGATGGTCATGCCGCCCACCAGCGCCTCGGTGAGGACACGGTAGGGGGCCCAGCCACGCGCCAGAAGGATGTTCACCCCCTCCTCGATCTCCTCCTTGAGACCGTCATAGAGGTCATCGAACATCTGGGCGACAAGCTCTTCGTCATCGAGCTCGGAGAGGATGATATCGTCTTCTTCATCAGACATCGTGCACGGTTCCTTCTGCGTTCACCGCCAATACCTTATCCGCCTTATCGGTCGCCAAGGGTAATGAGGCTGACACAATAGCGACAGGGGGAAGAACGGGCGCGACGCGTGCAAATGCAGCATATCGTTATGAACTGGTTGAGATGTTCTGTATTTGTTCTATACTGAACGCCATGCGAAACGATCCCCCGGACAACGTATTTGCAACGGCGCGCGGGCGCGGGGCGGCAGGCAACCCGAGGGGCAGGTTCCTTCGCCATGACAGGGAGGCCGCCGATACCGGCTGGGGGTTTGAAGACGGCCCCGTCCTCCGCACCGAGCTGCGCCATGAACAGGCCCGCCGGATCATCACCAGAAACAGCTCCCCGGACCTGAGCTTTGATCGCTCCATCAACCCCTATCGCGGCTGCGAGCATGGCTGCATCTACTGCTTCGCACGGCCCTCGCATTCCTTTCTGGATCTGTCGCCGGGGCAGGATTTCGAGACGAAGCTGACCGTAAAGCCGAACGCGCCGGATGCGCTGGCGCGGGAACTGTCTCACCCGGGCTACCGCCCCCAGGTCATCGCCATCGGCACAAATACGGATCCCTACCAACCGGTGGAGTTGCGCACGGGCGTCATGCGCAAATGTCTCGAGGTGCTGCGCGATTTCGCTCACCCGGTGGCGATCACCACGAAGGGCGCGCTCATTGAGCGTGACATCGACATCCTGTCGGAAATGGCCGCACAGGGCCTTGTTTCCGTGGGGATTTCGGTCACCACGCTCGACAACGCGCTTGCACGCAAGATGGAGCCGCGCGTGCCGGGCCCCGCGCGCCGTCTGGCCAGCATAGGCAGGCTGAGTGCGGCGGGCATCCCCGTCCGTGTCTGCGCCTCGCCCCTGATCCCCGGCCTCACGGATCATGAGCTCGAGGCGATCCTGGCAGCGGGCGCAGAGGCGGGCGCGCGGGCGGCGAGCTGGGTCATGCTGCGGCTGCCATACGAGGTGGCGGGCCTCTTTCGCGACTGGCTCGAACGCGAGGTGCCCGGGCAGGCGGCCAAGGTCATGGCGCGGGTGCGCGAGGCCCATGGCGGCAAGGATTATGACGCGGCCTGGCACAAGCGGATGCGGGGGGAGGGGCTCTATGCCCAGATGATTGCCCAACGCTACAAACTCGCCACCCGCCGCCTGGGTCTGACGCGCGAGATACCGCCCTTGCGCACCGACCTCTTCCGCGTGCCGCCAAGGCCCGGGGACCAGCTGACGTTGCTCTAGGTCTGAGCCCCATCGAGGGGCCGCGGTGCGTCGACGTAGTGGACCATTGGCAGTGCTTGATGGTGGCCGCGTGAGGTATGCTATGTGAACGGAGCACGGGGTCGCAGTATCGACGTGCCGGGGGGCGGCCCGTCGATGGGGCGGCGCGCTGCGCGCTTGATTCCGCCCGGTATCCCCTCAGGCCGCCCGGCGCCGGCCCCTGCGCTGACGTTCGGGCTTGGCACCGTCTGTCCCGTCGCTCTCACTCGAAAATCCACCGAGCGCGGCGGCGATCTCCTCGAGCGTCGGGGCCTCGCCCCGGGGCGTTTCCTCGAGGGCCGCACGCATCTTGCGCAGGTGCTCGGGCGTCGTTCCGCAGCAGCCGCCAATGATGGAGGCGCCCGCATTCCGCGCGAGCACGGCGTAGTCGGCCATGAGCTCTGGCGTGCCGTCATAGTGGATGTGGCCGTCCTGATACTTGGGGATGCCCGCATTGCCCTTCGCGATGATCGGGCGCTTCGCATCCGCCGTGAAGCCCAGAACCGTACGCAGAAGATCGGACGCGCCGACGCCGCAATTCGCCCCGAAGGCCAGCGGCGGGTTTGGCAGACGCTCCACCAGCCGCGCGAGCTGCGGCGCGGTCAGGCCCATCATCGTGCGCCCGGCCGTGTCAAAACTCATCGTGCCGCACCATGGCATGTCCGCGCGCGCAAAGCCCTCTGCGGCGGCCTTGAATTCCTCGGCCGCCGAGATCGTCTCGAGCCAGAGCACATCCGCGCCGCCAGCCTTCAGCCCCTCGGCCTGCTCGTGGAAGATTTCGACCGCCAGCGCGTGGGTGAGCTCGCCCATGGGCGCCATGATCTCCCCGGTGGGACCGACAGAGCCTGCGACGATCACGTCGCGGCCAGAGGCCTCCACCACTTCGCGCCCGATCTCGGCGCCGAGACGCGACAGCTCCCAGGCGCGCTTTTCGGCGCTGTGCAGGCGCAGCCGCGAGGCATTGCTGCCGAACGTATTGGTCAGGAAGAGATCAGAGCCCGCATCGACGGCACCCCGGTAAAGCGCGCGGATCTTGTCGGTGGCGATCTCGTTCCAGAGCTCCGGCGCGTCGCCGCTTTCGAGCCCCATGTTAAAGAGGTTCGTGCCCGTCGCCCCGTCCGCCAGAGCCCAGCCCTGGGTGGCAAGGAGAGTGGTCAGTTTCTGGGACATGGTGCGCTCCGAACGTGAGAAGGGGCCGCCTTGGAGGCAGCCCCTCTCACCTACGCGCGCGCGCGAGACAAACCTAATTCATAATCCTAATCAAGATTATGAATTCAGCGTTCTTTAAGCCTCGTCGATCAGCTGCGCCTTCGCGACGACCATGAGCTCAACCATCTTCGCGCGGATGTCGGCCTCGGCGGCCTTGTCGCCCAGATCGCCCGAAACCTTGCGATAGACATCTTCGTCGCCCGCTTCCTCGAAGTCGGACTTCACGACCTCCATGGCGTAGGCTGCGGCGTCGTCGCCGGCTTTTCCGAGAAGCTCTGCGGCCCACAGGCCCAACAGCTTGTTGCGGCGCGCCTCGGCCTTGAACTGCATCTGGGCGTCGTGAGCGAATTTGTTTTCAAACGCATCTGCGCGATCATCGAAGCTGGCCATGGGATCTCCCTTCAGGTCGGACCTTTCCCGTCATATTGCGAGCCCGGGCGCGGGCTGCAAGGGGCGTTGCCCACTCCCAGCAATTTCCCTATGAGGGGCCATCATTCAAGGAGCGCCCGATGGCACGTCGCAAGAAGGTCTACGAAGGCAAGGCCAAGATCCTCTATGAAGGCCCGGAGCCGGGGACGCTCGTGCAGTATTTCAAGGACGATGCAACCGCCTTCAACGCCGAGAAAAAGGACGTCATCGAAGGCAAGGGCGTGCTCAACAACCGCCTGAGCGAGTTCTTCATGCAGGGTCTCAACGCCGTGGGCGTGCCCACTCATTTCATGAAGCGGCTGAACATGCGCGAACAGCTGATCCGCGCGGTGGAGATCATCCCCCTTGAGGTGATCGTGCGCAACGTGGCCGCGGGCACACTGTCCAAGCGCCTCGGGATCCCCGAGGGCGAGCGGCTGCCGCGCCCGATCATCGAGTTTTGCCTGAAGGACGACAAGCTGGGGGACCCGCTCGTTGCCGAAGAGCATATCATCGCCTTCGGCTGGGCCTCGCAGCAGGACCTCGACGACATGGTGGCACTGGCACTGCGCGTGAACGATTTCATGTCGGGCGTCATGTACGGGGTGGGCATCCGGCTCGTGGACTTCAAGATCGAGATCGGCCGCGTCTGGGACGGCGACTACCAGCGCCTGATCGTCGCCGACGAGATCAGCCCGGACAGCTGCCGGCTCTGGGATCTGGAAACGAATGAAAAGCTCGACAAGGACGTCTTCCGCCGCGATCTGGGATCCCTCACGGATGCCTATACGGAGGTCGCGCGGCGTCTCGGGGTGATGCCGGTGAATTCGGCCCCCATGGGCAAGCCGACATTGGTGAACTAAGGCCAGCTTCTGCGCGCAATCGCAGGGCCGGACGGAGGTATTTTTGGAAAGATGAAGGGTGGACCATGCGCGCGACGGTGACTGTATCTCTCAAATCCGGGGTCCTTGATCCGCAAGGCGAAGCAATCCGTGCCGCGCTGGGGTCCATGGGCTTTGGAGGGGTGGAGGCCGTGCGCCAGGGCAAGGTGATCGAGCTCGACCTCGCGGCGGGCACGACAGAGGCCCAGGTGACGGAGATGTGCGAGAAGCTTCTCGCGAACACAGTCATCGAAAGCTACCGCGTCGAGATGGACCCATGAAGGCGGCCGTCCTCGTCTTTCCGGGCTCAAACTGCGACCGCGACATGGCCGTGGCCTTCCGCGCCGCAGGCCTCGACGTGACCATGGTCTGGCACAAGGACAGCGCGCTGCCGGACGGCGTCGACATTGTGGGGATCCCCGGCGGCTTTTCGTTCGGCGACTACCTCCGCTGCGGGGCCATCGCGGCGCGCTCACCGATCTCGCGGGAACTTGCCCGCCATGTGGAGCGGGGCGGCTACGCGCTGGGCGTGTGCAACGGTTTTCAGGTACTCACGGAAACCGGCCTTTTGCCCGGCGCCCTCGTCCAGAACGCCTCCACGCGCTTCATCTGCAAGACCGCGACGCTGCGCGTCGAAACCTCGGCCAGCGCGTTCACGGCGCGCTACAATGCCGGGGCCGAAATCGACATCCCCATTGCGCACCACGAAGGAAACTACCGCGTGGATGATGACGGGCTCAAAGCGCTTCAGGACGAAGATCGCGTGGCCTTCCGCTATCTTGCCACGCCCAATGGCGCGCTCGATGACATCGCGGGGGTGCTCAGCGCGAACCGCCGGGTGCTGGGGATGATGCCGCACCCCGAACGCGCCGCCGACGCGGCCACCGGCCTGACGGATGGCGCGCCTCTCTTTGCGGCGCTCGCAGACAGCCTCGTCACGGTCTGAGGCCGCCAGCGCCTGCCCTGTGCGCTCCTGAAACCGCGCGGCCTTGTTTGGACGCGGGGCAGGGCGTAGCCTGTGGATATGACGGATGCCGAAGTCGATAAGAGGGGCCAGACCATGCGCGTGCGCGTGGTTCTCGGGCTGCTTATCCTCCTCGCTGTGGGCATCGTCTACGCCACGAATTACTGGCTGACGGAGCGCTTTACCGAGACGACGCGCACGCGCGCGCAGCTCCGCCTTGCGCTTTATACCGGCAACCTGACGAGCGAGCTCCAGCGCTCCTCCATCGTGCCACAGTTCCTGAGCCGCGATCCCGCGCTCATCGGCGCGCTGAACTCTGCGGACTTCCAGCAGACCTCCCAGCGCCTGTTGTCCTTCGCGGAGGAGACGAACCTCCGCGGCCTCCTCCTCCTCGACAGCGAGGGGCGGGTGGTGGCGGCCTCGAACCGCGAGCGGCTGGGCGAGACGTTGGGCGAATACCCCTACTTCACCGACGCGCTGGAGACGGCGGACACCATCTTTACAACCTATGCGCGCGAAGGCGAGCCGATCGAATTCACCTATTCGCGCCGCATCTCCATCGGCGGCGACGCGCTAGGCGTGATCGTCCTCGAGGTCGATCTGCGCAAGTTCGAACGGACCTGGGCGGGCATCGCCGACGCGGTCATGGTCACCGATCCCGACGGCAAGATCATCCTGGCGACGGAAAGCACCTGGCGCGGGCTCACCGAAGATGCAGCGCTCGAGATCCGCGACGTGCCGTCGGCGGTGGAGCGGGCCCTCCGCGCGATCCCCGATTTTGCCGCCCTTCCAGCCGATGCCTATGTGCTGGGCCGCGGGGTCCTGAGGCAGGAGATCCGTGTGCCCTTCGGCGGCTGGTCGATGACGTCGTTCACGACCTATGCCTCCGTGCGGCAGCGGGTGAACACCGTGCTGGCGCTCGAGATCATGGGATTCGCCATCCTTCTGGCGGGCGGCTTTTACGCGCTCAACCGCCGCACGCTGCTGCGCCTGAAGATCTTTCAGCGCGAGTCGGCAGAGCTTCGCCAGTTGAACCAGCGCCTACAGCGGGAAATCGCCGAGCGCCAGAAGGCCGAAAAGAGCCTCGAAGTGGCTGAACAGACCCTCGCGCAATCCTCCAAGCTCGCCGCCATGGGCGAGATGTCAGCCTCTGTCAGCCACGAACTCAACCAGCCCCTCGCGGCGATGAAGACCTATCTCGCGGGGGCCAAGCTCCTGCTGCAGCGCAAGCGCCCGGACGAGGCGCTCAGCTCCTTCCAGCGGATCGACGATCTGATCATCCGCATGGGCGCGATCACGCAACAGTTGAAATCCTACGCCCGCAAGGGATCGGAGGCGTTCGAGCCCATAGAAATAAAGGCTTCCGTCTCTGCAGCGCTCGAGATGATGGAACCCCAACTGCGCCGCCGCAATGTGCGCATCACGAAGACGGTGCCCACAGAGGCCGTCTATTCGCTCGGCGACCGCATCCGCCTCGAGCAGGTCATCATCAACCTCCTTCGCAACGCGCTCGATGCGACGCGCAGTGTCCCGCGCCCCGAGATCGAGATCCTCCTGGCCGTGGGCGAGGACATCCTCCTGACGATCCGCGACAACGGCGCGGGCATTCAGGATCTCGAGAACCTCTTTGAACCCTTCTACACCACCAAGGCCGCCGGCGACGGCGTTGGGCTCGGCCTTGCGATTTCCTCGTCCATCGTAAACGACTTGGGCGGACGGCTCACCGCGCGGAACGCAGATTCCGGGGGCGCCGTCTTCATGCTGACGCTGCCCTTGATCGCCGGGGACAGCGCAGCGGGGCAGAGCACGGAGGCGGCGGAATAGGATGGCACAAGCCATGAAAATCGCAATCGTCGATGACGAAAAAGACATGCGCCAGTCGATCAGCCAATGGCTGGCACTGAGCGGCTTCGACACCGAGACCTACGCCAATGCGGAGGAAGCGCTGAAAAAGCTGGGCCCCGACTATCCGGGCGTGGTGGTGAGCGACATCCGCATGCCCGGCATGGACGGGATGCAGTTTCTCAAGCGCCTCATGGGCGTCGACAGCGCCTTGCCCGTGATCATGATCACCGGCCACGGCGACGTGCCCATGGCGGTCGAGGCCATGCGCGTGGGCGCCTATGACTTTCTCGAAAAGCCCTTCAATCCGGACCGGATGACAGAGCTCGCCAAGCGCGCGACGCAGCGTCGCCGCATGATCCTCGACAACCGCGCGCTGCGCAAAGAACTGTCTGACGGTGGCGCGCTGATCAAAAAGCTGATCGGGGCCTCCCCGGTGATGGAACGCCTGAAGGAAGACATCCTCGACCTCGGTCAGGCGGACGGTCACGTGCTGATCGACGGCGAGACGGGGACCGGCAAGACACTCGTGGCCCATGCGCTCCACGCCGTGGGCTCCCGCGCCTCGAAGCCCTTCGTGCTGGCCTCGTGCGCCGCACAGGAGGAGGAGGCGCTGGCCTCGCGTCTCTTCGGCCCCGTGGGCGAGGGGGAGGACAAGCCGCTGATCGAATCCGCGCGTGGCGGCACGCTCGTCCTCGAGGACGTCGAGGCGCTCAGCCCGTCGCTCCAGTCCCGGCTCCTGAGCACGCTCGATGCCCAGGGCACGCCCGCCGAGACGCGCATCGTCGCGATCTGCAACCTCCAGGAGCAGGGCAAGAGCTGCGAAGACGCGCTCCGCCCGGACCTCTTTTACCGTCTCGCCGCGCTTCGGATCACGGTGCCGCCGCTCCGCCAGCGGGGGGAGGATATCCTCATGCTCTTTACCCGCCTCTCCGACGACTTCGCAGAGGAATACGGCTGCGACGCGCCGGATGTGACGGCGCAGGAGGCCGCGCAGCTCCTGCAGGCGCCCTGGCCGGGCAATGTGCGCCAGCTCATCAACGTGGCCGAACGCGCCGTGCTTCAGAATCGCCGGGGCTCAGGCACCATTGCGTCGCTTCTGATGGCCGACACCGAAGAAGAGCGCCCGGTGATGACGACCGAAGGCAAACCGCTCAAGGAATACGTGGAAGCGTTCGAGCGGATGCTCATCGACAACACGATGCGCCGCCACAAAGGCTCCATCGCGTCGGTCATGGACGAACTCTGCCTCCCGCGCCGCACGCTCAACGAAAAGATGGCAAAGTACGGCCTTCAACGATCGGACTACCTTGGCTGAGATAAAAGGCGCGCTGTTCGACATGGACGGCCTGCTGCTTGATACCGAGACCATCGCGCAGCAGGCGTTCATTTCCGCCACTGCGCCCCATGGGCTGACGCGCACGGCGGCAACCGACGCCTTTCCCTACTTTGTCGGCGGAAACGTTCAGACGGCGAGGCCGCGCTTGAAGCGACTTTTTCCGGGCGCTGACACCGACAGCATCGATCACGCGTGGGGCCGGGCCTTTGAGGCGCTGATCGCCAAGGGCGTGCCGACGAAACGCACCGTGGTTGAGACATTGCGCGCGCTGGCCAGCCGCGGCCTTCCGATGGCTGTCGTGACGTCCTCATCGCGGGCCCATGCCGAGCACAATCTGGCAATTGCGGGGATCCGCGAGTTCTTTGAGGGCCTTGTGAGCGGCACGGATGTCTCGAACCGCAAGCCCAATGCAGAGCCCTATCTCAGGGGCGCCGCATTATTGGGCCTTGCCCCCGGGGCTTGCGCGGCATTTGAGGACAGCGATCCGGGGATTACGGCCGCCGTGGCGGCGGGTTGCGTTGCAACGCAGATCCCCGACATTCGCCCGCCGGGTGTTGCGTTTCCTGCCCTTGGCCAGCGTCATGCAACGACGCTCGCGGAAGCGGTGACTGCGCTCGGCCTGCTCGCAGACTGACCCTACTCGGCCGCTACCGATGCCGTGTCCAAGTCCCAGCTCTCCAGCAGCGCAGCCAGCAACGCTTTCTTGGCCTCGCGGTACTCCACGTTGTCGTCCTTGATGCCCTTCTCGATGAGCCGGCGCACGCCCAGCTTCTTGCGGTTTTCCACAATCCCCTTCGTGCGCGGCGGCAGGTGGCCCGAGGCCGTCAGCGCCAGCACCCATTGTTCGAGTAGCGGCGCGCGGTCGCCCTCGTCATGGCACCACGCCTCCTCGAACTGCATCATGATAAAGCTCAGCACATCCTCGGGCAGGTGCCGCCGGTCCGGCAGGAAGGGGGAGCCGAACACGTCCGTCACGATCTCGTAAGACGGCCAGTAGAACAGATGGCCCTCGTCCTTGTACTTGCGGGCCACGTCATCGACCGCGCAGCGCAGGGAGGCCTTGGAGACGGAGTTTGCGGTCATGCAGGCCTCGCCCCGGAACGTCGCCAAAAGCGGGATCGGCGAGAGGGTGAAGATCACCTTCGCATCCGGCCGATGGGTGCGGATCAGCTGGTAGATCGCTTCGAGGTTCTCGCGGTTCTCTTCCACGCTCGCGACGCGGAACTTGTGGCGCTCGGGGTCATAGGCATCGCGCGGGACGGTGCGCCAGAAGACGCCCCCGGTGACCTCGTCATACCAGACCTCGCTGAGGCCGAGCGTCAGAATGAAGACATCCGTCTGGTCGAACAGGGCTTTGGTCTGCGCCTGCACCTCCGGGTCATAGCCGAATTCCTTGGCCTTGTAGCCGTGCCAGAGAGGGGCCTCGAAGACCTTGCCCTCCCAGGCCCACTCGAACTGCTGGCGCAGCACGAAGGAATTCGCCATCCCCTCGCCGATGCGCACGACATAGGTGTTCTGGGCGGCCTCATCCTTGGCCGAGACGCGGTAATTCCGCTGGCCCAGCCACTTCGACACATTCGCCGCGAAGCAGGAGCCGAAGGCCGTAACCTTTGTCGTCCGGTCGATCTGGGGCGCCTCTGGCAGCCAACCGTCGAGGACGTAATCCATCACCGCGCCCACCGGCATCATCTGGGCCCCGTTCGGCGCGAATGTCGCGTGCCGGCCGCGGAAGGACGGGCGATGCACGCGGTTCTCGCCCGTGAACTCGCCCTGAAGGTTAAGGTATTTGACCTGCTGGTTGCGCGCACCAGTGCCGGCCAGAAGGCCGTCGTCTGCCCCGTCTTTCGCCATGTCTGCCTCAGATTTTATTAACTGTTCGTTAACCGAGAGTATGAATCGTGCAAGGGCCGTCGCGCAAGCGCTGGAATTGGACTTGGTGGGCAGGCGTCGCAAATTGGCCATTGTCATGCCCCGCACCGCGACACTATGTTGGGCCCGAGGCAGCGCGTTGCGGTGCCTCCGCAAGTTTTTCCTTGGCCGCCGTGCCAGGCAGTGATGCTGCCTCCGGGGCCACAGGACGAAAAGAGTAAGCCGGATCAAGGCTTTGGAATGACCGGACCGCGCCGAGTGGCGCGGAGCCGGAGATGAACGGGCAGGGCGCGAGACCCGCGCACTGTCGGAGACGTAAACGCGATGCTTCGCGCCGAACAACACACCGCCAATGCGCGGGACTATGTATCAGGTTACCCCATGGCCCTGGGCCAGGGAGGTTCCGTTTCGGCTATGCACGCTCACACCAGACATTCCCGCGGCCAAAGGCCGATGACCCCCGAACGAGAGGGCACCGGACCCCCTGGGTTCTCCTTCGGCGCGCGCGAATGCAACAAGGCAAAATGGCAAAGAAGATGCTCATCGATGCCACCCACGCGGAGGAAACCCGCGTCGTGGTGGTTGACGGAAACAAAGTCGAGGAATTCGACTTTGAAAGCCAGAACAAGCGGCAATTAGCCGGAAACATATACCTCGCCAAAGTCACCCGGGTGGAGCCGTCGCTCCAGGCGGCATTCGTGGATTACGGTGGCAATCGCCACGGCTTCCTCGCGTTCTCGGAAATCCACCCCGATTACTACCAGATTCCCGTCGCCGACCGCGAGGCTCTCCTCGCCGAGGAACGCGCCTATGCCGAAGCGCAGCGCGCCAAGGAAGAGGAGGACGAGCAGAAAAAGCCCCGTCGCTCGCGGTCGCGTTCCAAGGCCAAGGCCGCGAAATCCGACGATGCCGTGATCTCCGAGGACGCGCCGGGTGCCGTGCCCAGCGACATCGACGGGATGGAGACCATCGACGTCGAGGAGGAGACGCCCGAGACGGAGGAAGGCTCCTCCCCCATGGAGCTCGTGGCCGAAACGCCCGTCGACACACCCGCTGCTGACGAGGACGACGCAGAGGCCACAGCCGAAACCCCGGCTGATCCCGATGCCGATGAGGCACCCGCCCCGGAGGCGGATGAGGGCGTGGCCGAAGACGCCGCTGCCAAGGATGACAGCATCGAATCCGTCGCCCAGGAAGACGACGCCGACGACGTGCGCCCGGTCCGCAAGCCCCGCCCGCGCCGCTACAAGATCCAGGAGGTCGTCAAGGTCCGCCAGATCCTGCTCGTGCAGGTCGTCAAGGAAGAGCGCGGCAACAAGGGCGCGGCGCTCACGACCTATCTCAGCCTCGCAGGCCGCTACTGCGTGCTCATGCCGAATACCGCGCGCGGCGGCGGGATCTCCCGCAAGATCACGAATGCGGCAGACCGCAAGAAGCTCAAAGAGATAGCGAACACAATTGAAGTGCCGGACGGCGCGGGCCTCATCGTGCGGACCGCTGGCGCCAAACGCACCAAGACCGAGATCAAGCGCGACTACGAATACCTGCAGCGTCTCTGGGAACAGATCCGCGAGCTCACGCTCAAATCCACCGCGCCTGCCAAGATCTACGAGGAAGGCGACCTCATCAAGCGCTCGATCCGCGACCTTTACGGCAAGGAGATCGACGAGGTCATCGTGGAGGGCGAGGGCGGCTACCGCGTCGCCAAGGACTTCATGAAAATGATCATGCCGTCCCACGCCAAGAACGTGAAACCCTATGCCGAGCCGTTGCCGCTCTTTGCGCGCCACCAGGTGGAAAGCTACCTCGACGGGATGTTCAACCCGACGGTCCAGCTCCGCTCGGGCGGCTACATCGTGATCGGCATCACCGAGGCCCTCGTGGCCATCGACGTGAACTCCGGCAAGGCCACGAAAGAGGGCTCCATCGAGGAGACCGCCCTCAAGACAAATCTCGAAGCCGCCGAAGAGGTCGCGCGTCAGCTCAGGCTCCGCGACCTCGCAGGCCTCATCGTCATCGACTTCATCGACATGGAAGACCGCCGCAACAACGCGAAGGTCGAGAAGATGATGAAGGAAAAGCTCAAGACCGACCGCGCGCGCATCCAGGTGGGCCGCATCTCGGGCTTTGGCCTCATGGAGATGAGCCGCCAGCGCCTGCGCCCCGGCATGCTCGAGGCCTCGACGCAGCCATGCCCGCATTGTCACGGCACGGGCCTCATCCGCTCCGACGACAGCATGGGCCTCACCATCTTGCGCCAGCTCGAAGAAGAGGGCACGCGCCGCCGCACCCGCGAGGTGCTGGTGACCGCGCCCGTCAAGATCGCCAACTTCCTCATCAACCAAAAGCGCGAATACATCGCCCAGATCGAAGCGCGCCACGGCATGTCCGTGCGTGTCGAGGCCGATCCCCACATGGTCAGCCCCGACTACACGGTCGAGAAGTTTAAGACCGCCACGCGCGTCGTGGCCGAGGCTCCGGTCGTGACGGGCGATGCCTCGCTCATGGAAGATTGGGACGAGGCGGAGGAGGCCGAGGCCACCGAGGCCGAGACCGAAGCCCCCATCGATGAAGCGGATGCGCCGCCCAAGAAAAAGCGTCGTCGGCGTCGGCGGCGCCGGGGCGGCGGCGGCGGTGCCCCCGATCAGACCGGTGACCAGCAGGCAGACCAGGCCGGGGACGCAGAGGCCCCCGCGGAAGCGCCAGGTGACGTGACCGGGGACGCGCCGGCAGACAACGCCGCGACCGAGGACGAAAAGCCCAAGAAGCGCACGCGCTCAAGGTCCCGCAGCCGGTCCAAGAAGGTCGCGGACGAGGCGGCAACCGAGACGACTGAGACGACGGATGAGGCGGCGACAGTCGCCGCTGAGGCCCCCTCTGACACGGCTCCAGACGCCACCTCCGAGGCCGCGCCGGAACCCGAGGCCGAAGAAAAGCCCGCTCCGAAAAAGCGCACGCGCAGCCGAAAGAAGGCCACGCCGCCAGCAGCAGAGGAGGCCGCGCCAGAGGCAGCCCCAGACGTCGAGGCGGAGACGGACCAGCAACCGGACCCCGCGCCGGAACCGATGCCGGAACAAGCGCCAGAGGCAACGCCAGAAGCAACGCCAGAACCCGCAGCCGAGCCAGTGGCGGAAACGGTTCCTGAACCGGCTGCCGCTGACGAGCCGGACAAGCCCAAGCGCAAAGGCTGGTGGTCGCTCGGCCGCTGACGTCTCGGGCGCGCGGCGGGCCTCAGGTGGTGCACATACCGCCCGGCCCGCCGCGCGCTACGCTTTTCGGATCAGAAAGATAAGCTCTCGCCCCGTGGTATCAGCGACCACCAGCTCGTGGCCGGCTTCCGTGCAGAAATGCGGAACATCGATGACCGCTGCGGGATCATCGGCCACGACACGCAGCACCTGACCCCGCGCCAATGGCTCCAGCCGCTTGCGCGCTTTGAGGACAGGCAGGGGGCACAAGAGGCCCACGGCATCAAGCTCCGCGTCGTGTTCTACAGGGTCTTCCATGGGCCAGAGCTAGGCTGACCTGTTACAAACGTCCACAGAGATGTGAGACGCCCGCCCGTGACTTTCGCGCCCGCCGCTGTCACATCAGGCAGGTGTTCGGGTTCGACCTCATTGATGCTGCGCTCTTGCCAGCGCTCGCCATCGCCCTCTTCGGCGGGCTGATTTCCTTTGCGAGCCCCTGCGTCCTGCCCATAGTCCCGCCCTATCTGGCATACATGTCCGGCGTCTCGCTCTCTGAGATGTCAGAGGCCCGCGCCGCGCGCCGCAAGGCCCTGATCGCGGCCAGCTTTTTCGTCTTCGGCCTCTCTACCGTGTTTCTCCTGCTGGGCTTTACGGCCTCTGCCTTCGGCCGGTTCTTCCTGCAGGGGCAGGACTGGTTCGTCGTCGGCGCGGGCGTCGTGGTGATGGTCTTCGGGGCGCATTTTCTGGGCGTCTTCCGGATCGGTTTCCTGGATCGCGAGATGCGCATGGAGGCGGGTGACCGGGGCGGCTCTGCCTTCGGGGCCTATGTGCTGGGCCTCGCCTTCGCATTTGGCTGGACACCCTGCCTCGGGCCGATCCTGGGCGCGATCCTTTCCATCGCCGCGACAGAGGCCGACGCCGCCAAGGGCACTGCGCTCCTGGCGACCTATGCGCTCGGGCTCGGGCTGCCCTTCCTCCTCGTGGCGGCCTTCTTTCCATCCATGACCGGGCTCATGGCATGGATGAAGCGGCACATGGCCCAGATCGAACGCACGATGGGCCTTCTGCTGTGGACCGTGGGCCTCATGATGGTGACCGGCCAGTTCACCGACTTTTCCTGGTGGCTTTTGGAGCAATTCCCCGCCCTCGGAGCCATCGGCTAGGCCGCGCAAGGGGCCAGTTAACTTATTTTTGCCCCTTTCCCGCGATACCTTGCCCCCGTTAGGAGGGTGCCATGGGTACGCAGCACGAGGTCTCACGCCGCCGGGTGTTCTACATTCCGGGCTATGATCCCATCCATCCGCGCCGATATCGGGAGCTTTACCGGAAGGAGGGCCGCGACCAGGCCGCGATCAGCGGCTATGAGATCGCGCTCTCGCCGAAGACCGGGACGGGCAATTACGGCTGGCATGTCGAGGCCGGGATCGATGGCCGCACCACGGCTGCCGATATCGAGGTGCTCGTGTGGTCCGACATCGTGCGCGGCTCCATGGAGACGGGGATCCCCGGCACCTACGCGCAACTTGCCCGCACCTCCTGGACCTATATCGCCTCCGGCGCGCTCAGGCGGCTCATGTGGCTGCGCAAGGGGCCGGTGATCGCGGCGCTCTATCCCATCGTGATGCTCCTCTTGCAGCTTTTGGCGGCCTGCCTCGTGGCGGGCGTTGCGGCCTGGGCGCTGGGGTGGATCCACCCGCTCGCTGGCTGGCTGGGGCTCGCGGCGATCCCTGCGGTGCTCCTGTGGTTCCGGTCCAAGGACGCCAAACTCTATGCCTATTATCTCATGCATGACTACGCCTATTCCGCCCAGCATGGCGGCGCCAACCCGCCGGAGCTTGAGGCCCGCATGGCTGAATTCGGCGATATGATCGCAGAGGCCCTGCGGGACGATGTGGGCGAAGTCCTCGTGGTGGGCCATTCCTCGGGCGCGCATCTGGGCGTGTCGATCCTTGCCGATCTGATCCGCTCGGGCCGCGTGCCGGCGGATGGACCGGCGCTCTCGTTCCTGACGCTGGGGCAGGTCGTGCCCATGGTGTCGTTTCTGCCCAAGGCCTACCGCCTCCGCGCCGACCTCCAGTACCTCTCCGCCCGGGACGAGATCGCCTGGGTCGATGTCACCGCACCGGGCGACGGCTGCGCCTTTGCGCTGTGTGATCCGGTCGCGGTCTCTGGCGTGGCCCCGCCCGACCAGAAATGGCCGCTCATCTTTTCGGCGGCGTTCACGCAGACGCTCTCGCCCGAACGGTGGGAGGAGCTGCGCCGCCAGTATTTCCGCCTCCATTTCCAGTATCTGTGCGCCTTTGACCGGCCCAAGGACTACGATTACTTCAAGATCACCGCCGGGCCGATCACCCTGGGCGAGAGGTATCGCGACCGCGTGGCCTCCCGCAGCCGGATCGACATCCCGGCCTCCAAGTTCACGAGCATCGCCGCATGATACCGCCCAAGCCCGCGCCGCGCTCGGGCGAGGTGAGCCTGCGCCGATACCTGCGCCTCTTTCGCGACGACATCCTCAGCGCGCAGCCCGCGCGGCTCTACCGGGCCTGGATGGCAGAGTTCAGGACGCCCTTCTTCCGCTCCTTCCTCGTCAACGAGCCGCCGCTGGTGAAGACCGTCCTGCAGGGGTCCGCCCGGGACTTTCCGAAATCCACGCGGGTGAGCGAGGGCCTGCGCCCGCTTCTGGGCAATTCGGTCTTCCTCACCAACGGGGCAGACTGGGAACGCCAGCGCCGCATCATCGACCCGGCCTTCGAAGGGGGCCGCCTCAAGGACACGTTCCCGGCCATGTGGGCGGCGTCCGAGGCGATGGTCGCGCGCATGGCCGAGGGTGAGCAGGAGATCGAGGAGGCCGCCAGTTTCGCGGCCGCCGACGTCATCTTTCGCACGCTCTTCTCGATCCCCATCGACAGCGACATCGCCCGCCGCACCTTCGAGGAGTTCCGCGCCTACCAGCGCACACAGCCCGTCGTGAACCTCGCCGCGTTCATCCCCCTGCCGCGCTGGATGCCGCGCCCGCATCAGCGCCGCACGCGGGCCTCCGCGCAGGCGATCCGTGGACTCATCCGCCAGCTCTGCGCAGAGCGCATGGCAAAGATAAAGGCCGGCACCGCGCCCGCTGACCTGGCCACCAAGATCATGACCACGCGCGATCCCGAGACGGGCTGTGTGCGCTGGTAGGCGCGGAACTCCTCGAAGGTGCGGCGGGCGATGTCGCTGTCGATGGGGATCGAGAAGAGCGTGCGAAAGATGACGTCGGCGGCCGCGAAACTGGCGG
>JBCDGS010000058.1:0-16580 GCA_038751055.1 Pseudomonadota bacterium
GCCGGCATGGCGCCCGAAGACATTGGCTATATCAACGCGCACGGCACGGGGACGGCCGCCAACGACAAGACCGAATGCGCCGCCGTGGCCGGTGCGTTCGGGGCCCATGCCGATGCGCTCCTGATCTCATCCACGAAATCCATGCACGGCCATTGCATCGGCGGCACCGGGGCGGTGGAACTTCTGGCCTGCATCATGGCGCTTCGCGACGGCGTCATTGCGCCGACGATCGGCTACGAGGAAGCTGACCCCGAATGCGCGCTCAATGTCGTGCCGAACGAGGCGCAAGAGGCGCGCGTGACGGGCGCGTTGTCCAATGCCTTTGCCTTTGGCGGTCTCAACGCGGTGCTCGCCCTCCGCGCCGCCTGATCGCGCTGTCAGCTGCCGCCGCACGCCAAGCACTCCCTGACACACCGCGCATCACCGAGGGTCGAGCGACGGCCCCGTTTTCTTTGTGCCATGTACTTCCCCCGGAGGGCCCGGTCGTTGCGGCCCGATCACGGGCGGCGACAGCGCGGAAATACCTGCAACGCTCACACGAAAAAAAGGCGCCCGGTCAGGGACGCCAATTTCTGTCGTGTTCTGGTGGGTCCTGATCTACCCGCCGATGCTACTGGTCAGTCTCGAGGCCATCATAGGCCGCCGTGAAACCCGTGAGCGACACGTTGAGCGCCACTGGATTGTCGGGGCTCCCTGCAGGTACAATGGTCAAGGTGGCCGAGGCGCCGCGCTTCATGGACGCGATGTCTTCTGCGGTAAAGCCCACCCGAGCCACGCAGCCCCCGCGCGCGCAAAACGTGAACGGATAGCGTCGACCGGGAGCCGAATCGATTTGCAGCGTGATCTGCCGCGTCAGTAGGGTCTCGAGCGGCGTGATGATCGTGCCACCGGCCACGGCCTGCCCGCCGTTCGCTATCGGAATGATAGAGATCTCGGCCACCGAATTTCCCTCTGCATCCTGGAGGAGCTGGTAGCTGTTGCAGGGATCTTCCCCCTCCGCGGCGACGACGCAGCGGTGGACCCAGTCGCCAAACTCTTCCTTGATGTATTCCTCGCCCACGGTGCGACCGTCGACAACTTGCTCACCAAGGTTGATCCCCGCGCCGTTATCCTCGGTCGTGGTCTCCTGAGCAAATGCCGGGGCGGTCAAAACACTGGTCGCAACGGCAAAAGCCAAAACCCGGTTTTTCATCGTTAACTCCTCTCAGCTCGATTGCCGGGCGCTTAACATGGTGTGGAAAGAGAGTCAGGACAAAATGCCGAGATTTCCGGGTGACCGAAGCGGGGGTAGATCCAAGGAGAAAACGCTGGGGACAAGGCGGTTGGTCGTCTACACCGCTTGCCCATGATGTCACCCGCCTTCGCGCGCGTGAATGCGGGCGGGTGCTGCGTTCCTTCCGGGAGACGTCAAATTAGAAAAGGGCCCGCTCGCGCGAACCCCTTTCCGTTTCTCTCCCTGTCGGACTTGCCGACCTTATTGCGCGAGAAGCTACGAAGCAGGCTCCCCAGCGTCAACTAACTTTTGCATGAGATCTGTTTGAAAAGGGGCCTGTTTCTCCCCCAGGTTGTGAGCGCTAGGAAAAAGGCCCGCGCTAGGGCCTCTGCGGCCCCTGCACGGGCAGTCTGACAGGGAGGAAGTCAACCCAGCGGCACAGCGTACCGCCGGACAACGCCGACACTGGCAGAGAAGTCTTAAGATTGTATGGTGCCGCGAAGGAATAGCGGGGGAGACCACCATGGCGGCGGGAATTTTTGTGGGCGGCGGCGGCGAAGACTATGCCACGCGCCAGGAACTGACGCTGAAATACGCGAACCGCCACGGCCTCGTCGCAGGCGCTACGGGCACGGGCAAGACGGTCACGCTTCAGATCCTCGCCGAAGGATTCTCGGCTGCGGGCGTGCCTGTCTTCCTGTCTGATGTGAAAGGCGATTTGTCGGGTCTTGCGAAGGCCGGCCGCGCTGACTTCAAACTGCATGGCGCATTTACCGAGCGCGCGGACAAGATCGGCTTTGATGACTACATTTATGGTGCCTTCCCAGCCGTCTTTTGGGACCTTTTTGGAGAGCAGGGCCATCCCGTGCGCACCACCGTTGCGGAAATGGGCCCGCTTCTCATCGCGCGCCTTCTTGAACTGTCAGAAGCGCAGGAAGGGATCTTAAACATCGCTTTCCGCGTCGCCGACGAGCAGGGTCTGCCCTTGCTCGACCTCAAGGATCTCCAGTCGCTTTTGGTCTGGGTGGGGGAGAACGGCAAGTCGCTCTCCCTGCGCTATGGCAACGTGTCGGCGACCTCCATCGGGGCGATCCAGCGGCGGCTCCTCGTCCTGGAAAATCAGGGCGGTGCGCAGCTCTTTGGCGAGCCTGCGCTGGCGCTCAGCGATATCATGCGGGTGGATGGCGGGCAGGGGGCAGTGAACATCCTCGCCGCTGACAAGCTCATGGCCTCGCCCCGCCTATACGCGACATTCCTGCTGTGGCTCCTGAGCGAGCTCTTCGAGGAGCTTCCCGAAGTGGGTGACCCCGACAAGCCAAAGCTCGTCTTCTTCTTCGACGAGGCGCATCTTCTGTTTGAGGACGCGCCAAAGGCGCTGGTCGAAAAGGTGGAGCAGGTCGCCCGCCTCATCCGCTCAAAAGGCGTGGGGGTGTACTTCATCACCCAGAGCCCTGACGATATCCCCGAAGACATTCTGGGGCAGCTTGGCAACCGCGTGCAGCATGCCCTGCGCGCGTTCACGGCGCGCGATCGCAAGGCGCTCAAGCTCGCCGCGGAGACCTACCGCGAAAATCCGCGCTTCGACACCGAAGAGGCGATCCGCGAGGTGGGCGTGGGCGAGGCGGTGACGTCGATGCTTCAGAAGAAGGGCGTGCCCGGGATCGTCGAGCGCACACTCATCCGACCGCCATCCTCGCAGCTCGGCCCGATCACGGCCGCAGAGCGGGCGGACGTCATTGCCGCAAGCCCCCTTGCAGGCAAGTACGAGGCCAAGGTGGATCGTGAAAGCGCCTTTGAGATGCTCACGAAGCGCTCTGAGGCTGCCGCCGCCGAAGCTGAGAAAGCCGAGGCGGCCGAAGAGGACGCCGCGCCCATCGAACGTGAATACAGTGCCGCGCGCCGGTACTCCGGCAGCCGCGTCTCCCGCTCGACGTCGCGGCGGACGGGCAAGGAAAGCGTCGGCTCTGCACTGGGGTCCGTGATTGTGAAGGAACTCAAAGGGACGACGGGGCGCCGCATTGTGCGCGGCATTCTCGGGGGTCTGTTCAAGGGGCGCTGAGCCCGTCATCTGTGCGTGGCAGCAAAGGCTTGCAAACCTGCGCGCAACTTGATGCCATGCCGGCATCGCTTGTTGAGGAGAGAAACATGGTACTTGGAAACATCGTCAGCGGTCTGACAGGGGGGGACGGGCCCCTTGAAACGGTGCTCGGGCAGCTCTCCGAAGCTGGTATCGACGCGTCAGCTTTGGAAGGTCTGGATATCTCGGCCGTCACGAGCCTGATCGCGGATAAGGGGATAGATCTGTCGATCCTCGAACCTCTGGGCATCTCGGTCGAGGACATCATCGCGAAAATCACCGGACAGGGCTGAGGCCCCAATGGAAAAAGGGCGGCCCAATGAGGAGCCGCCCTTGTTGCGTTCAGGTAGGATGGGTTATTAACCCATCCTACGCCGCGAGATCAAAGCGGTCAGCGTTCATCACCTTGGTCCAGGCTGTCACGAAGTCCCGCGCGAACTTCGCGGCATTGTCGTCCTGAGCATAGACTTCCGCGTAGCTCCGCAGCACGGAGTTTGATCCAAAGACGAGGTCGCAGCGCGTGGCGGCCCACTTTGCCTCGCCGGTGGCGCGATCGCGGATTTCGTAGCTGCCCGCGTCATGGTGCCAGGTATTGTCCATATCCGTGAGGTTCACGAAGAAATCGTTGGTCAGCGCGCCCGGCCGATCCGTGAGGACGCCAAGATCGCTCGCGCCGTGGTTCGTGGCCATCACGCGCATCCCGCCGAGGAGGGCCGTCATTTCCCACCCAGTGAGCCCCATGAGCTGCGCGCGGTCGAGCATCATCTCTTCGGGGGTAACAGCGTAGTCCTCCTTGGACCAATTCCGGAAGCCGTCGGCGAGCGGCTCGAGAACGTCGAAGCTTTCTGCGTCCGTGGTCGCCTCGGTGGCATCCCCGCGCCCCGGTGCAAAGGGCACCTCTATGTCGGTGCCAGCTTCGGCGAGACCCATTTCGACCCCCACATTGCCTGCAAGGACGATGGTGTCCGCGACCGACGCGCCATGGGCCGCCGCCAGCGGCTCGAGGACGGAAAGAACGCGCGCGAGACGTTCGGGCTCGTTCCCGGCCCAGTCCTTCTGCGGTGCCAGGCGAATGCGGGCGCCATTGGCCCCGCCGCGCTTGTCTGAGCCGCGGAACGTGCGTGCCGCATCCCAGGCCGTCGCCATCAGCTCTGCGGCGGAAAGCTCGGACGCCGCAATATCGGCCTTGAGGGCGGCCACATCGTAGCCCGTGGGGCCCGCCGGCACCGGGTCCTGCCAGATCAGATCCTCGTCCGGTACATCCGGGCCCAGGTAGTTGACGCGTGGACCCATGTCGCGGTGCGTGAGCTTGAACCACGCGCGCGCGAACGTGTCAGCGAAGTAATCCGGGTCGGCACGGAAGCGTTGGCAGATCTCGTTGTAGACCGGGTCTACGCGCATCGCCATGTCCGCATCGGTCATGATCACGCGGCTGCGCTTTGTCGGGTCTGTCGCGTCGAGGGGCATGACATCCTCGGGCATGTCCACCGGCTCCCATTGCCACGCGCCCGCCGGAGACTTCCGAAGCTCCCACTCATAGTCGAAGAGGTAGTCGAAATAGCCCATGTCCCACTTCGTGGGCTCGCGGGTCCAGGCGCCTTCGATCCCGGAGGTGAAAGCGTGGGACGCGCGGCCTTCCTGGCCCGGATTCGACCAGCCGAAGCCCTGCGCCTCGAGGTTTTCGCCCTCGGGCTCGCACCCGATGAGGTTGCCGTCGCCGTTGCCGTGTGCCTTGCCGACGGTGTGCCCGCCGCAGGTGAGGGCGGCCGTTTCCTCGTCATTCATGGCCATGCGCGCGAATGTCTCACGGACATGCATCGCGGTATGGGCCGGGTTCGGCTGGCCGTTGATGCCTTCCGGATTGACGTAGATCAGCCCCATATGCACCGCCGCGAGAGGGTTCTCGAGCGTTCCTGCATTGTCGATGTCTTCGTAGCGGTTCTCGGACGGGGCGAGCCATTCGCTTTCCGCGCCCCAGTAGACATCCGTCTCCGGGCCCCAGATGTCCTCGCGGCCGTAGCCAAACCCGAAGGTCTTGAGGCCCATGCTCTCATAGGCGACCGTCCCGGAGAGGAGGATCAGGTCCGCCCAACTCAGCTTGTTTCCGTGTTTCTTCTTGATCGGCCAGAGCAGGCGACGGGCTTTGTCGAGCGACGCGTTATCAGGCCAGGAGTTCAGCGGGGCAAAGCGGATGTTCCCGCCGGCGCCGCCACCGCGGCCATCGCTGACGCGGTAGGATCCCGCGGAATGCCATGCGAGACGGATAAAGAGCCCACCGTAATGCCCCCAATCGGCCGGCCACCAGGGCTGGCTTTCGGTCATCAGCGCCTTGAGGTCAGCTTTCACCCCCTCGAAGTCCAGTGTCTGGACCGCCTCCCGGTAGGAAAAGTCCGCGTCCATCGGGTCGACGCGCGCGCCCTTCTGGTGAAGGATGTCAAGGTTCAGGGCCTTGGGCCACCACTTCGTCACCGAGGGTTTCGTGAGGGAGGTGTTGCCGCCATGGGCGACGGGACAACCTGTGATGGGGGGCGTTTGTCCGTCCATATGCTGGGCCTTTCGCTGCGATCCGAGTCGTGGCTTGAGGGAGGGGTGGATGCCCTCCCGTTTCTCTCAACCAATATTTAGAATAGTTCTTAGTTGAGCAAGCACCCGGTGCGGAAAAACTGCCGCATCTGCCCCGTGGCGTTAACTTCGCAGAATGATGCGCGTTAAGGGGGCAGAATCCGTCTCATAGAAATGATCGCTGATAAACCACTCGTCACCCACGCGACGCATGAAGCCCCGGGCCAGGGTCTCTGCGCCGAATGACGGCCCTTCAAGGACGTGGCGGGAGATAAAGCTGCCTTCGATCGTGTTTTCGTCGATGTAGCGGGACTTGGTCACAGTTCGGTGCATGTCGATGACGCCCAGCGTATCGAAATTCTGGATCATGCCCTCAAAGATCTGACGTAGATCAGCGTCGGTGGCGAGCGTCACGACTTCATCGTTCGCATGCACAAGATTCGGCAGCAGGAAGCAGGCACGAAACGCCGAAAAGTCCCGCTTCACATAGGCCACCCGCGTCCGTTCCAGCATGTCGGTGCAAACCTCATACGCCGTCTTCGGAAGCTTCATCGGGGGCATCGTGTTCATCGATCAGAGCGCTCGCACCTTGAGTTTGGTGATGCGGTTTGCGTCTTTTTCGACAACCTCGAACCGGAAGCCGTGGAAGGAAAACACCTGACCGGCCGTGGGGATCATCTGGGCCTCGTGAATGACGAGACCGGCAACCGTGTTAGCTTCGTCATCGGGGAGGGACCAGTCATGGGCACGGTTGAGGTCACGAATGGTCATGGCGCCGTCAACGAGGTACTGGCCGTCCGCAGTGCGCGCGACCTCATCCTCTTCATGATCAAATTCATCGGCGATCTCCCCCACGATCTCCTCTAATATGTCTTCTAACGTCAAAAGCCCCTGAAGAGATCCATATTCGTCGACGACGAGGGCAAAATGTGCCCTTCGCCGCAGAAATTCGCGCATTTGATCATCAAGCGTCGTCGTTTCGGGAACGAAATAGGGCTTCATGGCGACATCGAGGACGTTAAATTCCGCGATGTCCTTGCGCACGAGACGATCCATGGCGCGGGCAAGGTCCTTCGCGTGGATGATGCCGACGATATTCTCCGGCTCATCGCGAAAGAGCGGCAGGCGCGTGTGCCGCGACTGGAGCGCGGTCGAGAGGATATCGCCCGCAGGGAGCGCGACATCGATCATCTCGATGGCGGAACGGTGGAGCATGATCTCTTCGACCGTGCGCTCTGCGAGATCGAGCGCACCGAGGATGCGGTCGCGATCCTCTTTCTCAACGATCCCTTCCTGTTGCCCGAGGGACAGGGCGCCGGCAATCTCCTCTCGCACGGCGAGAACGTTGGCGCCGGGGTCGATGCGCACTCCAAAGAGGCGCAACACGCCCCGTACCAGAAGGCGGACGACACGGACCACGGGCGAAAACACTGTCACCACAGCCGAGATCGGCCGCGCAACGACAGAGGCCGCAGTCTCCGCATTGGTGATGGCGTAGGTCTTGGGCAGTACTTCTGCGAAGACGAGCACAAGGAGCGTCATCACGAGCGTTGCCAGAGCAACGCCGCTCTCGCCGAAAGCGCGTGTAAAGAGGGCCGTCGCCAGCGAGGTGGCCAGGATGTTCACGAGGTTATTGCCCAAGAGGACCGATCCGATCAGCCGCTCATTGTCCTGCGTGATCGACAGCGCGCGCGCGGCCCCTTTGGATCCTTTATCCGCCTGCGACCGAAGCTTGCCGCGGGAGGCCGCCGTCAATGCAGTCTCGGACCCTGAAAAGAAGCCCGACAGGACGAGCAAAAAGAGGATGGCGCCAGCGGTGATCCAGAAGGCACCGTCAAGTGTGGAGGGGTCGCTCATGGGGGTGGATATGCGTCAGCTTGGGATTTCACGCAAGCTCTGGCCAGACCGGCGGGCCGCCAAAGGCGGTGCATCGGGCCGTTTGCGCGACTTTTCGTCAAAAGTGTTTCGCCCTGAGGCTACTCCACGCCTTTTGCCAGGGGATGGTGGTCGAGAACCAGCTCCCGCAGGCGTTCTTCCAGAACGTGCGTATAGATCTCGGTCGTGGAGACATCCGCGTGACCAAGCAGCACCTGTATCGCGCGCAGGTCAGCACCGTTTGCCAGAAGGTGGGTCGCGAAGGCGTGGCGCAGCGTGTGCGGGGTCACTTTGCTGGGGCTCACACCCGCTGCCACGGCCAGGTCCTTTATCAGCAGATAAAATGCGTGGCGTGTCAGGTGACCGGACTTCCCACGGGACGCAAAGAGGTGTTTGGGCGCGGCACCCTCGGCGCTGTCGAGATGTGCAATCCACGCCCGCAGCGCCTCGCGCGCCGGGGGAGAGAGCGGCACCATCCGCTCCTTTCCACCCTTGCCGCGAATGAGCAGCATCCGGGGATCGCCGCGGGCCGCGCTGAGCGGGAGCGATACAAGTTCGCTCACGCGCATCCCCGTCGCGTAAAGAAGCTCCATGAGGCATGTCGTGCGCAGGCGAACCGCCTCCGTCCGGCCGTGGTCTCTGGCGGCGGTCAGGAGCGCGCTCACTTCCTCCTGGCTCAGCGTTTTCGGCAGACGCGCGTCACGGCCCGGGCCCTTTATCTGGATGGCGGGGTTGTCTGGGCGCCAACCTTCCTCGAAGGCAAAGCGATAAAGTTGCTTGATCGCCGAGAGGCGGCGCGCCCGCGTTGCCCTTGCGAGGCCCTGAGCCTCACAGTGGATCAGGTAGTTCTCGATATCGGCCCGGCCGGCCTCGACGAAGGTCAAGCCGCTCTGCGCCAGCCATCGGCTCGCATCCAGGAGATCGCGCGCATAGGCCTCCTGCGTATTCTGTGCGGCGTCAAGTTCAGCGGCCTGCGCTTCAATGAAAGCCTGAATGAACCGCGCATCCGTCGTCACGATAGCACCCAAAGGTGGAGCGCGATCCGGCGCGCCGCGCTTTCAAGCCCGACGCTCCGGAGGGTTGAGAGGGCGTCTGACAGGCGGCTCAGATCCCCTTGCCGCACGGCTTCGATCTGGGCGAGGGCTTTCAGGATTGTCGTCCCGAGGGGGCCGTCGATCCGCTTCGGTTGTGCCGAAAAGCCCGCCACGAGCGCGCGTTCGAGCGCTGTGGCGGGCGCCGTGCCGGTGACGTCTCCGCTCGCCAGGCCGCGCGGGACGGGCGGTGCCAGCGGCGCGGCCTCTTCATAGCGGTCCGACAGGAGAAGAAGGGCCGTCCGGTGCCGGCTGGCCTCCGCCCCGAGCTCCTGCATGGGGTCAATCTGCAAAGCGACCATCTCCGCGAGCTGCGGCAAGAGCCCGGCGCGCGCCATCTCGGACGTCGCCGCCTCAAGAGCCCGCTCCAAAGGCCGCTCTCGTCCTTCAGTCAAGGCGGCGTCGAGCTTCTGGACCGCAGCGGCCCGCTCCCAGACCGAACCGGAGGCGGACGGCGTCCCGCTCGTATAGAGCGCAAAAAGCTGGCCGGGGCTCACGGCGCCGGTGCGCGCAAGCCGCTCGGCCGCATCGATCTGCGCTTTCCAGCCCATTTCTGGCCTCAGATCGCCCTGCGCATAAAGAAGCGGAAGGCGGGCGGTGGCGAGCGGGGCGCCCACGGCCTCGCGCAGCCGAACGATCAGGGGCGTGACGTCGCCATCGTCCACCGGCGGCGGGCCCGCATCGGCAAGCTCCGGCTCCAGAAACTGAGCGAGGAGGGTGGCAAGGTCGGGGGAGATTTCGCCGAGAAGCTCTGCAGTTTGAAGCGTCACCGCCGCGGCATTCCAGTCGGCATTCCGGGCGAGGCAGAAGGTGCGCAGCGCCAGATCGTCAGAAAGCGACGGCGTCACCGCAAGGCGACGGCAAGCGCTGTCCTCGCGGTTAAGCAATAGCGAGAGATCGGCGTAGTGCGTGAAAAGGGCAGGCGTCAGCGGGTCCACCGCCTCGATCAGGGCCAGCGCGGGTTCGGCTGCGCCAAGCTCCATCAAGAGTGCGGTTCGTGCCGAAAGAAAGCTCTCTGCGTCTGATCCGAGGGGAGGTGCGGCCGAGGCGAGGAGAAGTCGTTCCCGCAAAAGGGCCACCGGACGAAGCGGCTCTGCGGGCAGGGCGCGGAAGGCGGCCCCGACCTCTTCTGCGCTCGATCCTTGCCAGAGCGTCGATGGTAGCCCGCTTGCAGCCTCCGGAAGAAGTCCCACGCCTGGACCGGATGCCTCGTCCAAAGGCGCGGCCTCCACCGCCGGTGACGCGGCTGATGCGGTGACCGGTTCTTCGAGGGCCAGTTGCGGGTCGCTGAGCGCCTCTTCCACCGGGACGGTGCCCAGCCAGTCAATGGCCGATAGCGGAGCCTGCGCATCCTGCTGCGCAGCGACGGCCAGAGGCGCCAGCGCAAGAAGCGCAGCGCCAGCCGTTATTCTAGTCGAAATCAAGCTCAACCGGGACCGTCACCGTTTCTTGGCTCGGCATGAAGGCGGGGTCGAGTATGGGACCGATATACGCATAGCCCACCAGAGCCAGGGTCGCCAAAACGACGACGTAAAATATGAGTTTCAGCAATCGCCACATGCTTGCTCTCCGGCGTTTTCGCCTGTTTCTGCCTCAGCCGCGTTTATATATGGCCTTTGCACCATATTCACGCCATTCAGGGCCAAGTCGCAAGCGATAAGCCGCCCATGGGGGCATCGCAGCAGGGGAAAGGCCGGGTGGAGGTGGGCCCGCACGGCCGAGATGAGCGTTGGGAGACCCCGGGAACGTCATGGCAAAGCTCAAACGCAACGTGGTGCTTGTGGGCATGATGGGAGCGGGCAAGACGGCCATTGGCAAAGCGCTTGCCGCGCGACTTGGGGTGCCGTTCCGCGACAGCGACCAGGCCCTCGAAGAGGCCGCGAACATGACCATCCCAGAAATTTTCGCCCGCGATGGCGAAGCGTTCTTTCGCGAGAAAGAGGCGCAGATCATCGCGCGCCTGATGGAACTCGATCCGGGCATTCTGTCGACGGGTGGCGGTGCCTTTCTGCGTGCCGGGACGCGTGACGTCATCGCCGAGCGCGGCGTGGCCCTCTGGCTCAAGGCCGATCTGGAGGTGCTGTGGCAGCGCGTCAAACACAAGGACACCCGGCCCTTGCTGCGCACGCCGGACCCGCGCGCAACGCTCGCCGAACTCCTCGCGCAGCGGTCGCCGCACTACGCCAAAGCCCCGCTGCGCGTGGAGGCCGAGGCGAGCTATTCAATAGAGGACACGACAGAGGCGGTTGTCACTGCCCTCGCCGCGCGTCCCGATGTTCTGGAGGTCAGTCATGCGCAATAAAGTCCATGTTCCCCTGGAGGCGCGTGCCTATGACGTCCTTATCGGCGAGGGGCTTGTCGCAGAAGCGGGCGCGCTGATCGCGCCGCTGCTTGCCCGGCCAAAGGTCGCGATCATCTCCGATACCACGGTAGCCGCGGCGCATCTGGCTGAGCTCGAGGCAGCGCTGTCAGCCGAGGGGATCGCCCATGCGGCGCTGAGATTGGCGCCGGGGGAGGCCACGAAGTCCTGGGGTCCGCTGGCGCAGTGCGTGGAGTGGCTTCTCGACCAGAAGGTCGAGAGGCAGGATGTCGTGATCGCGCTCGGCGGGGGCGTGATCGGGGATCTCGTGGGATTTGCAGCCGCGATCCTGCGGCGCGGGGTGCGTTTCGTGCAGGTCCCGACGTCGCTTTTGGCGCAGGTGGACAGTTCAGTGGGCGGAAAGACCGCCATCAATGCTCCTCAAGGAAAGAACCTCGTTGGCGCGTTCCATCAGCCCGCGCTGGTCCTTGCGGATACAGGCGTCCTTGCGACGCTGAGGGACCGTGATTTTCTGGCGGGCTATGGCGAGGTCGTCAAATACGGCCTTCTGGGCGATGCGGAGTTTTTCGCCTGGCTGGAGGAGAACGGACCGGCGCTCGCGGCAGGCGATCCAGCGGCGCGGCTCCATGCCGTGACGCGGTCGGTCGAGATGAAGGCAGAGATCGTCGCGCGGGATGAAACAGAGCAGGGGGACCGCGCGCTCCTCAATCTCGGGCATACGTTTTGCCATGCTCTGGAGGCGGCGACCGGCTACTCGGACCGCTTGCTCCACGGGGAGGGGGTGGCCATTGGCTGCGCGCTCGCAGCCGATCTGTCCTTTAGGCTGGGCCTGACCCCCCAGGAGGATCCCAGCCGCGTCGCCGCGCATCTCAGTGCCATGGGAATGCGGTCGCGCCTCTCCGACATTCCGGGGGACTTGCCCCCTTCGGCGGAGCTTCTGGAGCTCATGGGGCAGGACAAGAAGGTGATCGACGGAACGCTCCGCTTCATCCTCATGCGCGGGATCGGCTCTGCCTTCGTGACCTCGGACGTGCCCCGGCAGAGCGTTCTCGACGTTCTCAACGATGCCCGCTAGGGGCGCGCATTCTTGAAAGAATGCGGATCGAAGTCTTTCAAATACTTCGTCTCTTCGGGAGGGGGCGCGGCCTAGAACGGGATCTCGTCATCCAGGTCGGCTGCCGGGGCCGGCGCGTTGTATCCGCCGCCACCACCGCCACCGCGTTGATCCCCGTATCCGCCGCCACCGCCGCTTCCACGGTCATCACGGACATAACCGCCACCGCCGCCGGCATCGTTGCGGCCATCGAGCATGGTGAGGTTGCCAGCATAGTTTCTGAGGACAACCTCGGTCGAGTAGCGGTCCTGGCCGTTCTGATCCTGCCACTTGCGGGTCTCAAGCTGGCCTTCGAGATACACCTTGGACCCTTTGCGCAGGTACTGCTCTGCAATGCGCACCAGACCCTCGTTGAAGATTGCAACGCGGTGCCATTCGGTCTTTTCGCGTCGCTCGCCCGTGTTGCGATCCTTCCAGTTTTCGGAGGTCGCGATGCTCAGGTTGCAGACCTTGCCGCCATTTTGAAAGTTGCGCACTTCCGGATCCTGGCCGAGATTGCCGATCAGGATCACCTTATTCACCGAGCCCGCCATGGGTACCCCCTCGAATCTTCATCGAATTTGCACTATTGGGGTCATATTGAAGTTAACGGGGGATGAATGTCCACGGGCCGTTCCGTGGCTTTCGCTTTGGTTTGATTATTGCAAGAGTGCTCTGGCAGGCCCGGAGAGATTTGAGGGGAGATGAGTATGAGGCGTTTTGGGGTAGCCGTGATCGTGGCATGCGCGTGCAGCCCGGCGGGCGCGCAGGATGTGACCTCGTCAAAGTCCCGTGCGGCCATGTTCCAAAGTCAGCTCAATGTTCTCGATAACCGCGCGGCCCAGCAATATTCCAATTCCGTGCGGCTCCAGCCCCGTGATTTTGACGTCCCGTCGCTTGGCAACGTGCCGCGCTATGCCGGGCGCTACAATGGTCCCTACCTCGCGGTGGCCCGCGATGTCGCACGGCGCCACGGCATCCCGGAGGACCTATTCCTGCGCCTCGTGCAACAGGAAAGCGGGTGGAACCCGCGCGCCCGCTCTCACAAGGGAGCCTATGGCCTCGCGCAGCTCATGCCTGCGACGGCGCGCTATCTGGGCGTGGACCCCAAGGACCCGCGGCAGAACCTCGAAGGGGGCGCGCGCTATCTCGCAGAGCAGTATCGCAAGTTCCGCTCCTGGCGGCTTGCGCTCGCGGCCTACAACGCCGGTCCCCATCGAGTGGAGCAATATGGCGGTGTGCCGCCGTTCCGCGAGACCCAGAACTACGTGAAGATCATCCTCGGCAGCTAGGACCCTCAAAGGTCTACGCGACAGAAAAGGGCGGGAGATGATCCCGCCCTTCTTTTCGTGGGTGGACCTGCGCCTAGTCCTTCAGGCTCTCTTCCCGCAGGCCGTCTGCCAGCAGGTTCAGACCGAGAACCAGCGTCACGAGGGCCACGGCGGGCACGATGGCGGGGTGGGGGAAGGCGCTGAGCAGGCGGCGACCGGCATTGATCGTCGTGCCCCAATCCGGGCTTTCAGGCGGCAGCCCGAGGCCAAAGAAGCCGAGCGTCCCCAGAAGGATCGTCGTATAGCCAATCCGCAGGCAGAAATCGACGATGAGGGGCCCGCGCGCGTTGGGCAGGATCTCCCACAGCATGATGTACCACGGACCTTCGCCGCGCGTCGTGGCCGCCGCGACGTAGTCCCGCGTCTGGATATCGAGGACGAGGCCCCGGACGATCCTGAACACCGTGGGTGAGTTCACGAAGACCACTGACACGAACACGATGAGGATGCCGCCCGGAATGTCGAAGGCATCGAGCGCGCCCATGAAATCCAGCGGCGTGTTGAATTGCGAGATCAGCGACAGATAGAGGTACCCGCCGATGATCACGGTGCCCGCCACAAGGATGTTTCGCTTGGTGGGGGTCGTGAAGTACCTCGAGTTGAAGAGAACGCTCAGAAAGATGATGGGAAAGAGGAAGAGCACCATCGCCATGTAGTTCGGCAGGCCCGTGGCGCGGATCTCGGGCGTGACGAGGAGGTAGAAGAGCAGGATCACCGGGAAGGCCAGGATCAGGTTCGCGAGAAAGCTCAGCACCGTGTCGAACTTCCCGCCAAAATAACCCGCTGGCAGCCCCAGGGTGATCCCCACCATGAACGCAAAGAGCGTGGCCAGGGGGGCAATCGTAATCACGATCGTGGAGCCCGCGACCATCCGGCTGAAGACATCCCGCGCGAGGCTGTCTCCGCCCAGGAGGTAGTGGCTGTACATCCCCTCATCGCCCGAGAACGGCTCCCCCGGGAAGTCGTTCTTCATGGCCACTTCCTGCATCAGCGGGTCATAGGTCATGATGAGCGGAGCAAAGGCCGCCGTGAACACCCAGAAGAGGACAAGGCCAAGCCCGACCATGCCGATGGGGCTGTCATAAAGCTTCCCGTAGAGGCCGAGACGCTTTTTGAACAGCGCAGAGACAAGAAATGTCACGATGAGAGCGATCCAGACGGGGGTAAAGCGCGCGCCGATCTCTCCGATGATGCCAGAGATACCGAAGGGCCCCACGATGGCTGCAAGCATGTAAAGCGCGATGATGGCGATGACCCCGGCCACCGAGGCCAAAAGCGCCATCGCCGCGTAGTCGCCGATCCCTCTTTCCATCGCCAACAGGCCCGAGCGGTTCGTGGTGATGAAGATCGGCGCCACGAGTTGCACCACAAAGCTGAGGAGCGCGATGAGCATCAGCGCGTAGAGGACGGGGTTCAGGAATATGCCGAGAGAACCGGTCCAGGTGAGTGCTTCCATGGGTCAGACCTCCCTTAAGCGACGCGAATGCGCGGGTTGAGCACGACATATCCGATGTCGGATATGAGCTGCGTCACAAGGACGACGACGACAGCCACGACCGAGCAGGCCAGAAGGAGGTCGATGTCGTTGTTCCCGGCAGCCTGCACGAGAAGCCAGCCGAAGCCCTTGTAGTTAAAGAGCGTCTCCACGATCACCACACCGTTCAGGAGCCACGGAAACTGCAGCATGATGACGGTGAAGGGCGCGATCAGCGCGTTCCTGAGCGCGTGTTTCAAGACGATGTTGCGGAAGCTCACGCCCTTCAGGCGCGCTGTCCTGATGTATTGCGCGGTCATCACCTCGGCCATGGAGGCGCGGGTCATGCGGGCGATGTAGCCCAGCCCGTAGAGGGCGATGGTAATGACCGGGAGGAAGAAGTTCTCGAAATTGGCACTTTCCATGGCCGAGGCTGCTGAGCCTTTGAAGATGCGCCCAAAGCCCGCAGCCGATGCAAAGAGCGCGATAAAGATCACGCCCGAGACGTATTCCGGGGTGGCCGTAAACGCGATGGACGTCGTCGAGAGCGTTCGGTCTGTGCGGGAGCCTTCCCGCATGCCGGCCAAGACGCCGAACAGCAGTGACCCCGGCACCATCACGATCATCACCCACATCATCAGGAACCCGGTCAGGCCCAGACGCTCGAAGGTGATGCCTGTGACGTTGTCTTTGAAGACGCTGGAAAAGCCCCAGTTTCCCTGGAGGATGCCGCAATATTCAGGTGTCTCTTCCGGTGGCACGCCGGGGCGCACGCAGCGGCCCACCTGACGGCCGTCTTCAAGCTCGGTCAGGTAGCCCGGCAGCACGCCCACCCATTCGAGATACTTGACCGGCATCGGCTGCAGGTATCCCCGCGGTTCCAGCCAACTCGTCACCTCGGCTTCCGTCATGCGGAAGTTGCCCTGCGTCTTGGCGAGCTTTTCGAGGTTCGGATAAAGGTTCGTCAGAAAAAAGACGATGTATGTCAGGCAGATAGCTGTCAGCAGCATCAAGCCCAGACGGCGGAGGATAAAGAGCGCCATGTAGTCCCCTGTCGGCTTGGGCACACATTGGCGGTGCCTCTCGCTTGGAGAAGGGGCCGCCAGTTACCCGGCGGCCCCGATTGTTCAGTCGCTTAGGCTGCGAAGCCCCACTTATAGACCTGTGGCAGATACGCGATGTGCATATCCACGCCCACGAGGCCCTCTTTGTGGTGCCGCGTGATCGTGCGCCAGTACGGCTGGATCGTCACGCCTTCGTCGATCATGATCTTCTGGATCTTGCCCATCACCACGCGGCGCGCATCGGCATCCGCGATGGAGTTGGCTTCGGCCAGCAGGCTGTCGAACTCGGCATTGGAGAAGCCGCTTTCGTTCCACGCTTCGCCCGAGCGATACGCGAGACCGAGGATCTGCGTGCCGAGCGGGCGGTGGTTCCAGTTCGTGGAGCTGAACGGGTACTTGGCCCAGTCGTTCCAGAAGGTGGAGCCCGGCAGAACCGTCCGCTTCACGGGGATGCCCGCGTCGCGCAGCTGGGCGGCGACC
>JBCDGS010000059.1:0-16441 GCA_038751055.1 Pseudomonadota bacterium
GGGATGGAACTGCACGAACTCCATGTCCTGCAGCGGCAGCCCCGCCCGGGCGGTCATGCCGCCGCCGTCGCCCGTGCAGGTATGCGCGGAGGTCGCCGAGAAATACGCGCGACCATAGCCGCCCGTTGCAAGCACCACCATCTTGGCCGAGAACAGGTGCATCGTCCCGTCATCAAGCTTCCAGCACAGCACGCCCTGCGTGACCCCATCATCAGAGGTAATGAGGTCGATGGCGAAGTATTCGATGTAAAACTCGGCCTGCTGCTTGAGCGACTGACCGTAAAGCGTGTGGAGGATCGCGTGGCCTGTCCGGTCCGCCGCGGCACAGGTGCGCTGCACGGGCGGGCCTTCGCCGAACTCGGTCGTGTGACCGCCGAAAGGCCGCTGGTAGATCTCACCCTTCTCGGTCCGCGAAAATGGCACGCCGTAATGCTCGAGCTCGTAGACGGCCTTGGGCGCCTCGCGGGCAAGATACTCCATCGCGTCCGTATCGCCGAGCCAGTCAGATCCCTTGACCGTGTCGTACATGTGCCACTGCCAGTGATCCGGCCCCATGTTCGACAGCGATGCCGCGATCCCGCCCTGGGCCGCCACGGTATGCGAGCGCGTGGGAAACACCTTGGAGATACAGGCCGTCTTAAAGCCTTGCTCTGCCATGCCCAGCGTCGCGCGAAGACCGGCGCCGCCAGCGCCAATCACCACGACATCGTAGTTATGGGTCTCGTAATCGTAGGCTGCCATATTGGGTAATCTCCTCAGAGTGCCATGCGCGCCAGGGCGAAAAGCCCCACCGCCATGAGCAAATACGCCGCCCAGGTAATCCCCACGATCGTGAGTTGCCCGAGCGTGCCGTGTACGTAGTCTTCTGCCGCTTCTATGGCCTCGAACATAACGTGCCGAAGAATGACGACCATGGTCACCGCGACCGTGATCGCCACAAACGGATTGCCGAACCAAGCCAGCACCTCGGCGTAGGTTCGCTGCAGGCCAACCGCAAACAGGATGAAGAACACCGGCGCCGCGATCACGACCGCCAGTGAGCTCATGAGCATTTGCCAGTGATGTTCGGTCCCGGCACGGCCGGATCCAAGGCCTGTCGCCCGCTTTCGATCTGTGAGAAATCTCTGCATCACGCGCCCCCCCTTATGTCGCCAGAAACGCGATAAAGGTCAGGCCCGCCACGACTGTCGCCCCGACAAACATGCCGACCGCGAGACTTTCAGAGACTTTGACATTCCAGCAATAGCCGAAATCCCAGACCACGTGTCGCAAGCGTCCAAGAACGTGGTAGGTCAGGCACCAGACCCCGGCGAGAAGCACGAGATCGCCAAACCAGCTTTGCACGATTGGATTGACCGCCGCGAACACCGTCTCAGACGCCGACGCCGCCAGAAGCCATGCGATGATGACGACCGACAAGCCGAACACAACGAGGCCTGTGATGCGCACCATGATCGAAGACACAGACGTCAGCTGTGGCTTGTAGTAGGGCCCGATCATAAACGGGGAAAGCGGTCGGTTACCGCGGTTGACGTCTGCCATGTGCTGGCTCCTTCGCTTGCGTCTCCAAGAACTTAACGCGCAGGGCACGGTCGGTCACGCCTTTCAAACACGCAGGGTTGCGATGATTCAGCGCATTTCAGACGATTTCGGATGTTTGTGATCACTGAAATCCAACGCGTGATCACAAAGCGATCCCATTGGTTTTAATCAGGTATAACCCGCCGGACTCGACCCGGCGGGTTATTCAACGCGATCAGGCGCGGTTGCCGCGCAGCAGGAAGAACAGCCCACCTGCGAGCAGCATCAGTTGCAACTGGAATCCAAGCCACGGTCCCCAGTAAACGATGGCAATCACCGATGCGACGATGATCGTTGTTGCGAGGCCCGAAAGGCGTGTGATCACATCCCCACCGAGGCGCAGCACAGTGTTGCTTGGGTTCCACGATTTGATCGCGCCACCGATGATGAGGCCAGCAGCCGCGAGGGCCTCGCCGAGGGCTGCCATGAACCACATCCAGACAGGAAAGCCATAGCTCTCCGCACCGCCGGAAAGGTCGATGAACTTGAGCCAGGCCTGATTGGACAGGATCAGGGCAAGGGGCACGCGGATGAACCAGTGCGCACCGGGCCAGTTGATCTGTTTCAGGTAGCCGCGGCTCAGGATCTCTTGGCTAATGGGTGTATTTGTCGTGTTGGCCGTCATTGGTCTTCTCCTATGTCTCGGAGCTGAATTTGGACTGCGGAACCCTTACTGTTCGTGCCAGCTTGACCATTGGATGTGTGGCGGGATGCCGCATGAAAACGCGTCATGCTTCCGCAAGTTCCGCGCTACTCGCTGCGGCGCAGCGCGCCAAATACCTGCGTCACCTCGCGCAGCAGCTTCTGACGCATCCGTTCCGGGTAGTCTGCATACCCATCTGCAGTCACCACAAAAGCACCGGGGCCGGTAATGACGTTCTCAAAATAGTAGCCCGTGAGATCGCCCGCCGTGGCGTCCTCAATGACCAAAGCATTGACAGTGATGCCTTTTTTCCCAGCCAAAGCCCGCATCTGGGCGGGCTCCACCCCCTCGTTCGACACCCCGTCGCCAGAGATGTCTATCACCCGCCTTGCGCAATCGGGGGCCGCATCAAAGGCCGCGAGCGACAGCCTCAAGCCTTCGCCAATCGCGGTGGAAAAGTTGCGCCAGACCCGGGCATCAGCGGACACCGATGCTGCGAACGCATCAAGCGCAGTGTGAGAGCCTATTTCGACCCACGGGATCGTGATCCTCTGCCGCGATGTCCCGGTCCACTGAACGACGGCCAACGCCGTGTTGCCAGCCACGAGGCTCTCGGCGATCTGGTCATCGCGCAAGGCGTGGGACAGGCCCTCCATCTGGATCCGGTACTCGTTTGGGTCCACCGACCCGGACACGTCCACCGCAAAAAGCAGGGCGAGGTCGCAGGCCGCCGCAGGCTTTGCGAGGAAAAGCAGAAGGATAAGGATCCGCATCCCGCCAATCTACGCGCGGACCGCAAAAGCGCAGGTCAAATCCGCGTCAGGAGCTCGCGTCGGTCCAAAGCTCCCGAAGATACGGGAGGTACTCGGAACACATGGTGATTTCCTGCGTACCGAGGTCGTAGAACGCGTTTGCTTCGCCGCAGGCTTCGACGTTCACGATGATGTCCTGCGGATAAGTGAACTGCTCATTGAGCCACTCCAGCTCTTCGCCAAGGATGTCAATTTGCTCGGCATCGTCCCCCTTCAGGACCAAAACGCCGGCCTCCTCGCTGTCTGCCAGCTCATCGAGGATGCCACCCCATGAAAACGCTGCCTGATCCCACTCCTCCGGGCAGGTCTCAATGCGTTCTTCGGGCAGCCCCAGCTCTTCGGCCACGTCAAGACGCTCGTCGGGATTGGCCCCGTAAAACAGGCACACAAGGTTGTAGTAGCGCTGCGGATCCGGCCCGTGGACACCCCAGAAATACACCTCTTCGAGGTCAACGTCCTCCGGGTCGAGCGTAAAGCCAAAGGCCGCGTCATAGGCCATGGCAACGGCGCGGTCCTCCTCCCACATCTCCGAGATCATGAGGACACTCAGCACATCGGCGGCATCCTCCTCCTGACCGAAAATCGGGATCTCGAGGATATCGATGAGGGCGTGCGCCAGCTCGTGATAAAAGGTCGCGTACGTGTTCGAGGCGACAAAGCGATCTGCGTCAGCAAAGCCCGCCGTGGGAAAAAGTAGGCTGAGGGAAAGGAAAAAGCGCTTCATCTCACTGAGGACACAGCGCCCAGTAATCGAGGTCAAGGAGAACTTCCGGAAGATACTTGCCGTCCGCCCCCTTGAGCTTGCCAGCCTCCCCCGTCGTCGCAACAAGGCGCAGCCGCAGGGCGCCAACGCCGGGGGCCGCCGTTTCGGCGCGGTCAAGAACTTCGGACCACGCCCGAACCGTCATCCCGGCGGTGCAGGGATTGGCATGGGCCCCGGCATTTAACGCCACCACCATCTGCGCATTCGCAAGTCCGTTGAACGACAAGGTGCGCGCCAGCGAAATCACGTGCCCGCCATAGATGAGACGCGACCCATCTGCGCGCTGGGTGGCGTCGAAATGCACTTTCGCGGTGTTCTGCCAGAGGCGCGTGGCCATCATGTGCTCGGCTTCTTCAATGGTCACGCCGTCCACGTGGTCGATGATCTCGCCCACCTCGTAGTCGCCCCAACGGTGCGGCTCACCGGCAAGCGCGAAGTCATACCGATCAAAGCGAAGGCCATCTGGCACCGTAAGCGCATCGCCCGGAACATGGGACGCCAGCTCCGGGACGACCACGTCGGGCGCCTCACCGGGCGCCCGACGCCGGACCATGACCCAGCGCACAAAGCTCATGACGGTCTCGTCGCGTTGGTTCAAACCGGTCGTACGCACCCAGACCACGCCGGTCTTCCCGCTGGAATTCTGCTTGAGGCCGATGACTTCGGACTGCGAGCGGAGCGTATCGCCCGGGTACACCGGATTGAGCCACTGCCCCTGCGCATACCCCAGATTTGCCACCGCATTCAGCGAGATATCCGGAACCGTCTTACCGAAGACTACGTGGAAGGCCGCCATGTCATCGAGGGGGCTGGCAGGCAAACCGCAGCTTTGCGCGAACGCGTCAGACGAATACAAGGCGTGCCGCGCGGGATAGAGAGCGTGGTACAGCGCCCGCTCCGACGTGATCGTGCGCGGCACCGCGTGGTGAATGGTCTCTCCGACGGTGTAGTCCTCGAAGAAACGGCCCGGATTGGTCTTCATAGGCTGCCTAGTTTTATGGATGGGTCGTAGTCACCGGGCGCGTCCTTGGTCACCGCCTGCCCACACCGCATGACGCCTGCAGTTGCGTCATAGGCATAGGTCGGATCGCCATAAAGCTCCCAGCCGGTGTTCAGGGCCTCAGTCACCTTGTGGCAAAAGGCGGACGTGTCATCGGCAGTCAGAAAGCGATAGGCGCGCATCAGGCGTCGGCGAGCTTGCGGATCGCATTGGCCTTCGCCAGCGTCGCCCGGGCCGTTTCCACGTGGAGGTTCTCCACGATCCGACCATCGACGACCGCCACGCCCTGCCCTTCGGCGGTGGCCTCCTCGAAAGCCGCGATCTGGCGTGTGGCCAGATCAATCTCGTCGCCGGTGGGGGCGAAGACCTCATTGGCGATGGCGATCTGTGCCGGGTGGATGAGGGTCTTTCCGTCAAAGCCCATATCGCGCCCCTGCACGGCCTCGGTGCGCAGGCCCTCTTCGTCCCGGAACGCGTTGTAGACCCCATCGATGACGGCGATCCCCGCGGCCCGCGCCGCGAGAACGCACAACCCCAGAGAGGCGATCATCGGCTCGCGCCGATGCCCGGGACGCGTGCCAAGATCCTTGGCGAGGTCGTTCGTACCAAGCACCATGCCCGCCATGCGCGGCGCTTTCGCGATCTCTTCGGCATTCAGGATACCCTGCGGCGTTTCCATCATAGCCCAGATCTTCGTGTCTACGGCCTCCGGGATCGCATCGAGCCGTGATGCAAGCGCTTCAATGTCCAGCGCGCCATTCACTTTCGGCAGCAAAATGGCCTCTGGCCCGGTCTTTGCGAGCGCCGCGATGTCAGCGTCGCCCCATTCCGTGTCGAGGCCGTTCACGCGCACGATCTGGGCGCGTGGTCCGTAACCACCCGCCGCCAGCGTACCTATCAGAAGATCACGCGCCGCCTCCTTCTCGGCCACGGCCACTGCATCTTCCAGATCGAAGATGATCGCATCCACTTGCAGCGTGCGCGCTTTCTCCAGCGCGCGGGCGCGGGATGCAGGGATATACAGGACTGAGCGATACGGGCGGCTTGGCATCACGGGCGTTTCCGATCCGAAACAGTGTTGCGCCGCTTCTGGCATGGGCATTGCGAATAGTTCAAGCCCTTTCCCGCCGCGGTGCAGCAAATCCGGGATTTTGCCCCGCCCGCACGCTTCGTTAACCAGATTTCTACCCATGATCGGCAGGCTTTTTGGCACGCCGCGGCAAGCGATGCGCTGACGGTGAGCAACCCCATCTGTGAAAGGATGACGCCATGAAGACCCATCTCATTGCCCTTTCGATCGGCGTCACGGCGCTTGCCCTCACGGCAACCACGGCGCGCGCACAAGCCAATTGCGCAGAGCGTGACACGGTCATCGAGCGCCTCAGCTCCAAATACGGCGAAAGCCGCCAATCGGTGGGTGTGGCCGCGAACCGCTCCCTTGTGGAGGTTTTCGCCAATGCCGGCACCGGATCATGGTCCATCACGGTGACGCTGCCGGACGGACGCACCTGCCTTGTGGCCTCGGGCATGTCCTATGAAGCGCTCGCCTCCGTTCAGCCCTCCGCGATGGGCGAAGCGCTCTAGGTCACAGCCATCCAGATCAGACGACTGCCGGTCAGGACCAGCAGCGTATAGGTGATTGCGAAAAAGGCGCGCTCGGACACGATCCGGTGCGCCTTTACGCCAATCCACGTCCCCAGTACCGCCACCGGCGCCAGGATCAGGAACGCCCACCAGGTGTCCATGGTGAAGGCCCCGAGAAACGCGTAGGGGACGAACTTCATGACATTTATCGCCCAGAAGATCAGGACCGTGCTCGCCTGATAGGTCAGCTTGTCGAACTTCTGGCTCAGCAGATAGACGGCCACCGGCGGCCCGCCTGCATGGCTCACAAAGCTCGTGAACCCCGCGACCGCCCCCGTCGCAAGCCCCGCACCAGCCCCAAGCTGCGTCTGCGGTATCGGGATCAGGCCCCGGTTCTTGGCAACCTGCCACCCCACAAAGGCCAGCGCCACGACCCCGATGAGGAACCGGATCAGATCCGCCGGCGCGACGCTGAAAAAGAGCGCGCCCAGCGCCACCCCCGGCACCGAGCCCACAATGATGCGCCGACATTCCGCCCAGTGCCACTTTCGCCAATAGGACGGAAAAGAGCTCACATCGATCAACATCAAAAGCGGGAGCATCATCCCGAGGGCGATCTCCGGCGGCACGATGACGGCCAGAATCGCGGCTGACGCAAACGAGGCGCCAGAGCCGAATCCTCCCTTGGACGCGCCCGAAAAGATCACCGCCGGGATCGCGAAGGCGAAAAAGGTCAGGTCGAACGTAATCATCTGGACATCCTCCCGGACCTTAAATCGCATACATTTGCATACGGCAATGTCGCGCCGCAGCGTGCGGGCCTTGCGCCGCGCCCGGTCGTTGGCCTATCCAGCGGCGCAAGTTCAACAGCCGGAGACCGCATAATGGCTCGTTCCAAGATCGCCCTCATCGGCGCAGGTAACATCGGTGGCACGCTTGCCCACCTCGCTGCGCTGAAGGAATTGGGGGACGTCGTCCTCTTCGACATCGCCGAGGGCCTGCCCGCCGGTAAAGCGCTCGACATCGCCGAAAGCGGACCCTCCGAAGGGTTCGATGCAGCCATGTCCGGCACCCAGTCCTACGAGGACATCGCGGGCGCGGACGTCTGCATCGTGACCGCAGGCGTGGCCCGGAAGCCGGGGATGAGCCGCGATGACCTTCTGGGCATCAACCTCAAGGTGATGAAATCCGTGGGCGAGGGCATCGCCAAGAACGCACCGAACGCCTTCGTGATCTGCATCACCAACCCGCTCGACGCGATGGTGTGGGCCCTGCGCGAATTCTCCGGCCTGCCGCACAATATGGTCTGCGGCATGGCGGGCGTGCTCGATTCCGCACGCTTCCGCCACTTCCTGTCGCTTGAATTCGGCGTGTCCATGCGCGACGTCACAGCCTTTGTCCTGGGCGGCCACGGCGACACGATGGTGCCCCTGGCCCGCTATTCGACGGTCGCAGGCATCCCCCTTCCTGATCTCGTGCAGATGGGCTGGACGACCCAGGAAACCCTCGACGAGATCGTCCAGCGCACCCGCGACGGCGGCGCAGAGATCGTGGGCCTCCTCAAGACCGGCTCCGCCTTCTACGCCCCCGCCACCAGCGCCATCGAAATGGCCGAAGCGTATCTGAAGGACCAAAAGCGCGTCCTGCCCTGCGCCGCCTATTGCGAGGGCGAATTCGGCCTCAAGGGCATGTATGTGGGCGTCCCCACGGTGATCGGCGCGGGCGGCGTGGAGCGCATCGTCGACATCAAACTTTCAAAGGACGAAAAGGCAATGTTCGACAAATCCGTCGACGCTGTCTCGGGCCTCGTGGATGCGTGCAAGGGCATTGACGAAACGCTCGCCTGATCGATCTGGTGCCCTGCGATGACGTGGGGCACCGTTACCCTCGCCGACGAACCGAGCGAGCTTCTTCTGGCCTTCGCTGCCTGGCACGTCTCTCTGGGCGCGTCCGGAGTCCATATCTTCCTCGACACACCCCACCGCGTCGTCGCCAAAGCCCTGCGGAAAATTCCGGGGGTGCAGGTCACCCAATGTGACGAGATGTTCTGGGCCGCCAATGGCGGGCGCGCTCCCATGCAGACCAAGCGTCAGGATATCGTCGCGCAAATGGCCTATGCAGAGGCCGAGGTCGACTGGCTCGCCCATATCGACGCCGACGAGTTCCTGACCGTCGATGGGGCCGCCATGACAGAGCTTGGCGCCGTGCCCAGCGGCGTCGTGGGCCTGCGCATCCCCGTGCGGGAGCGCGTGTGGCTCGAACCTCCCACAACGATCTTCGACGGCGCTTTCAAGGTCCCGGTGCCCGGTCGTCTGGGGCTCGACCGGACCCTTCTCGGTCCGCTCGCAAAATACACCCAGCGCGGGCTCACCGGCCATACGCGCGGCAAGACGATCGTGCGCACGGGAAGCGATCTAACGCTGTCGATCCACGGCCCCAAGGAGCCCGAGACGCTGAACCTCATGGAGGCGCAGTCCCTCCGGCTTTTGCACTTCGACGGCCTCACACCGTTTCACTGGCTCCTCAAGCGCCTCAAATACGCCGCCATGCCCCATGCCGAGACGAAAAAGCGATCCGACCACTACCGCTGGAACCAGATCAACGCTCTGCAGGAGATGGACAGCCCCGCCGAGGCCCATGCCTTTCAAGAAGAGGTGACCGTCATGGGGCCGGAAAGCGCACAGCAACTCCGGGCGCTGCGCCTCCTCGAGGACGCGCCGGGATTCGACCCCGCCGCAGCGCTTGCGACCTTCGGGATGGAAGACACCATCCTCAGCGTCGAGCGCTTCGATAAGCGCCTGCGCAGGCGCGATGGCGCCTTCATCGAGGCCATCGGATGGGACGCTTGAGGCCCCTCTTGATCACACGTTCCCGGACACGTCTGGTCTCTTGGAGTATCGAGGTTTTCTCAATCGTTCGTCGGCACGCCTAGGCTAGGCGTATCGCCGAGACATCTCCACGCTCCCGTGATCCGAGACGCGGCGCGACGGTAAATTCAGCGAGTCACATGCTAATCTTTGCGGCTGAGGCTCAGAACGAGCCCATTTTGTGATCACACGAAAAATGGTGTGATCACAAATGTCGCATTTTCCCCGGCGCGACGAAAATACCCCTTAATCTCTGGGCCAATCGCAGGCTATGGCTGAGCAACGACCAAAGGACCGCATCCCATGAATATCCACGAATACCAAGCCAAAGCCCTGTTACGCAGCTACGGGGCCCCGGTCTCTGACGGCCGCGTCGTGCTCAAGTCCGAAGAAGCCAAGAGCGCCGCGGGAGAGCTCGACGGACCCCTCTGGGTGGTCAAGGCGCAGATCCATGCGGGCGGTCGCGGCAAGGGATCCTTCAAGGAAACCGACGCGGGAGAGAAAGGCGGGGTGCGCCTCGCGAAGTCGGTGACCGAGGCCGCAGAGGAAGCCAAGAAGATGCTCGGCCGGACCCTGGTCACTCACCAGACGGGCCCCGCCGGCAAGCAGGTCAACCGCATCTACATCGAAGACGGATCCGGCATCGAGCGGGAGCTGTACCTCGCCCTCCTCGTGGACCGGGTGACAAGCCGCGTGTCCTTTGTGTGCTCGACCGAGGGCGGCATGGACATCGAAGAGGTCGCCGCCTCCACGCCCGAAAAGATCCTGTCCTTCTCCGTGGACCCGGCCACCGGCTACCAGGCCTTCCACGGTCGCCGCATCGCGTTCGCCTTGGGGCTCGAAGGAAAACAGGTGAAGGAATGCGTCGCGCTCATGGGCCTCCTGTTCAAGGCCTTCATGGAAAAAGACATGGAGATGCTGGAGATCAACCCCCTCATCGTCACCGACGCAGGCTCGCTCAAGGTGCTCGACGCCAAGCTCGGATTTGACGGCAACGCGGTCTACCGCCACGCCGACATCGCCGAATTGCGCGACACCACCGAAGAGGACCCGAAGGAACTCGAAGCCTCCAAGTACGATCTCAACTACATCGCCCTCGACGGCGAGATCGGCTGCATGGTCAACGGCGCAGGCCTCGCCATGGCCACGATGGACATCATCAAGCTCTACGGCGCGGAGCCCGCGAATTTCCTCGACGTGGGCGGCGGCGCGACGAAGGAGAAGGTCACCGAGGCTTTCAAGATCATCACCTCGGATCCCAACGTCAAAGGCATCCTCGTCAACATCTTCGGCGGCATCATGCGCTGCGACGTCATCGCCGAAGGCGTCGTCGCCGCGGTCAAGGAAGTGGGCCTCAAAGTCCCGCTCGTCGTACGCCTCGAAGGCACGAATGTCGAAGCCGGCAAGAAGATCATCAACGACAGCGACGTCGATGTGATCGCCGCAGACGACCTCAAGGACGGCGCCGAGAAAATCGTGAAAGCGGTGAAGGGGTAACCCCGAGCGCTCGCGGTCACAGGCACCGATACGATGCATCCGGAGGACGGCATGGAAGATGGGGGCAAATGGCAGCCAAATCGCCACTCGGCGTCAAATCCGCCTCGGCCCCCGCTCAAATCTCTTCCCGGTCCAAGGCAACGCCCCTTAGACTGCGCCTCACCAATAAGAGCATAACGAGGAGACGTCCCATGACACGCATTCTAGCTATCGCCGCCATCGGCGCCATCGCCCTGGCGGGCTGCACCCGCTCGCAGGAACAGGGCGACCTGCCGGTGCGCACCGGCCCGCAGGTGCAAGACCCCTCTTCCGGCTTCCGGGTCGTCACCCCGGCGGACGGGATCCCCGCGGCAACCGACGGCGTTGTTCCAGCGGCACCGACCGGCGGCATCCCGGGCGCCGAAAGCGTCACCCTGGGCGAGGACCTTGTAGGCTAAACCATGACACGCGCGGCTTTGACGTTCCTGATGATGCTCGGCGCACCCGTTGCGGCCTCCGAGACCGCCATGGACGCCTTTGCCGCGCACTGCTTTTCGCCGTTTCTCACCGCGACCAGGGCAGCAGAGGTGCTGCCCGATCGCCATGACTTCTACGATCTGCGCCCGTTTCGCGCCGCAAACCCGATCTCACCCGCCCAGGGCCGGGCGGTGACGCCCGGAACCGACCGCCGCTGCGAGGTCGCCTTTGACGGCCCGGCGGTGGAGGCCGGTATCGCCGCCATCGCCACCGCGCTGACCCGCGAAGGCATCACCCGCCAGGTCGACGTCCCCGAGGGCTTCGACCTTCAACATGGCACCCAGTTCGCCGCTGCGCGCCAGCTCAACCCGCGCCGCATCGCCGTCGTCCAGGTCGGCACACGACCGGGCCCGCGCGGCGTCGAAACATTCATGAACGTGGAGAGGCTCACGCCCCTCCCCTGACCTTTCTCAAGTCAAGGAACGACGATGTCCGTACTCATCGATAAACACACCAAGGTGATCTGCCAGGGCCTCACCGGCTCCCAGGGGACCTTCCATTCGGAGCAGGCCATCGCCTACGGAACGCAAATGGTCGGCGGCGTGACGCCCGGCAAAGGCGGGATGGAGCATCTGGGCCTTCCGGTCTTCGACAGCGTCCACGAGGCCAAGCACGCCACCGAGGCGAACGCGACCGTCATCTACGTCCCCCCGCCCTTCGCCGCGGATTCGATCCTCGAGGCCATCGACGCCGAGATGGAGGTCATCGTCGCCATCACCGAAGGCATCCCCGTCCTTGACATGATGCGAGTAAAGCGCGCGCTCGTGGACAGCAGCTCGACGCTGATCGGGCCCAACTGCCCGGGCGTCATCACGCCCGATGCGTGCAAGATTGGCATCATGCCCGGCCATATCCACCGCCGCGGCTCCGTGGGCGTCGTCAGCCGCTCCGGAACGCTCACCTACGAGGCCGTGAAGCAGACGACCGATGTGGGCCTTGGCCAGTCCACCTGCGTGGGCATCGGCGGCGACCCGATCAAGGGCACAGAGCATATCGACGTCCTCGAATGGTTCCTCGCCGACGACGAGACCTCCAGCATCATCATGATCGGCGAAATCGGCGGCAGCGCGGAAGAAGAAGCGGCGCAATTCCTCAAGGACGAGGCCAAGAAGGGTCGCTCCAAGCCCTGCGCGGGGTTCATCGCAGGCCGCACAGCGCCTCCGGGCCGCCGCATGGGCCACGCAGGCGCCATCGTCGCGGGCGGCAAGGGCGGCGCCGAGGACAAGATCGAGGCTATGAAATCGGCAGGCATCGTGGTCGCCGAAAGCCCCGCGAGCCTCGGCGAGGCCGTGCTCGAGGCAATCGGGTAACCGCACGCCGCATAGGGCCCGTCCCGGGAAAGTAGGTCAGATGTCCGCACTCATCCGTACCACATGTCTCCTCGCAGCGCTCATGGCGCTCGCCGGCTGCCCCGGGCGCATGGTGAATACCGCTGGCAACGTGGCCGGCACGGCGATCAAGACCACGGGCGCCGTGGTGGGCGGTGCGGTCAAGGTGCTGACTTTCGCGGATAGGGAGGGGCCGCGATGACCATAGCCTCCGGCCCCGCCGCCTTGTCCAAGGCTGTCCGCCTTACCGGGCACCTGCGCGGGCGCTCCACCCGGGCAGAGTTCTGGTGGGTCGCGCTCCCCCTCAACGCGGTGATGTACGGCCTGTCCTACACGATGGTCCCGGCATCCCCGGACGACACCGTGCAATCTCAGCCACTGGACGTTGCCGCGTATCTGCTGACGCTGCCCACATTGGCGTCGCTCCATGCGCGGCGGTTTCAGGATGTCGCGCTCCCGGCATATCTTGCTCTCGCGGTAACGGCCGTGTTCCTCGCGGATTTCGCTTTCGTCCTCCTGTCACCCTACGGATACGATCCCGTCGGGGAGGGGCACTACGCGGTGCTCATCCTCCTGGCCATCGCCGGCATGGTGAGCCTCATCGTCTGCCTTCTGCCCTCCCAGAAGGGCGCAAACCGCTACGGGCCGGATCCCTTCGAACGGCAGCCCGAAGACCTCGCAGAGGTGTTCGAATGATCAGCGCCGTCCGAACCTGTTTCCGCAAGTACATCACCTTCTCGGGCCGCGCCCCGCGGTCGGAATTCTGGTACTTCATCCTCTTCCTGTTTCTTGCGTTCCTCGTGCTCGGTGCGCTCGACCTCTTTCTCTTCGGCGAATGGAACGCCCTCACGAACCAGTATGAATCGGGCGGCGTGATCCCCGGCCTCTTTTTCCTCGCCTGCCTCCTGCCCTGGCTCGCCGTGACGTGGCGGCGGATGCATGACAGCGGGCTCGGAGGCTACTGGCCCTTCGTCGTCTGGATCCTCTCCTCGATCTTGACCGGAATGTTCATTTTCATGGCCGCCAGCATCGCCACGAACACCACCGGTGATGCCGCATTGGCCTCACTCATCCCTCTGGTGCTCGGCGGGGTGAGCGGCTTTGCCGTGCACCCGATCAACATCTACCTGCTGTGCCGCCGGTCCACGCCCGGGATGAATGCCTATGGCCCCCACCCGGACCACGACCCAGGCATGGCCATGGAAGATGTCTTCGAATGACCGCCCCGACACGACCCGAGCCTCCCAAGACCTGTCCCCTCTCCCCAGCCCAAGGTGAGTAGAATGACCGAACACTCCCCCAACGACCAGTTCCACGCCTCTTCCTTCATGCAGGGGCACAATGCCGAATACCTCGAACAGCTCTACGCGCGCTATGCCGCCGACCCGTCCGCCGTGGACGCCGCCTGGGCGGACTTCTTCGCAGGCCTCGGCGACGCCGAGATCGAGGTGAAGGCCGAGGCCGAAGGTCCGTCCTGGGCCCGCGCCGACTGGCCCCCCGCCCCCGCCGATGACCTCACGCAGGCGCTCACCGGCGACTGGGCGCGCGAAGAGGCCAAGGCCGCAGGCGACAAGATCGCCGCCAAGGCCAGGGAGCAGAAAGTCGAGGTCTCCGACGACCAGATCAAGCGCGCGGTCCTCGATTCCATGCGCGCGCTCATGCTGATCCGCGCCTACCGCATCCGGGGCCACCTCGCCGCCGATCTCGACCCGCTGGGCATGCGCGAAATGCCCAATCGACCCGAACTTGACCCGGCCTCCTACGGCTTCACCGAGGCCGACATGGACCGGCCGATCTTCCTCGACAACGTGCTGGGCCTGCCCATCGGCTCCATGCGCGAGATCCTGGAGATCGTGAAGCGCACCTACTGCGGCACCTTCGCGCTGCAATACATGCACATCTCCGATCCCGAGCAGTCCCAGTGGCTCAAGGAGCGCATTGAAGGCTTCGGTAAGGAAGTCACCTTCACCCGCGAGGGCCGCAAAGCGATCCTCAACAAGATGGTGGAGGCCGAAGGCTTCGAGAAATTCCTCCATGTCAAATACATGGGCACCAAGCGCTTCGGCCTCGACGGCGGCGAGGCGCTCATTCCGGCGATGGAACAGATCATCAAGCGCGGCGGCGCGCTCGGCGTGCGCGACATCGTCATCGGCATGCCCCACCGCGGCCGCCTCAGCGTCCTCGCGAACGTCATGGGCAAGCCCTACCGTGCGATCTTCAACGAGTTTCAGGGCGGCAGCTTCAAACCCGAAGACGTGGACGGATCGGGCGACGTCAAATACCACCTCGGCGCCTCGTCGGACCGCGAATTCGACGGCAACAACGTGCACCTGTCGCTGACGGCGAACCCGTCCCACCTCGAGGCCGTGAACCCGGTCGTTCTGGGCAAATCCCGCGCCAAGCAGGATCAGAGCAATGACGAAGACCGTACCTCCTGCCTGCCGGTGCTTCTCCACGGTGACGCGGCCTTCGCGGGCCAGGGCGTCGTGGCCGAATGTTTCCAGATGGGCGGCATCAAGGGCCACAAGACCGGCGGCACGATGCACATCGTCGTCAACAACCAGATCGGCTTTACGACATCGCCGGCCTTCTCGCGGTCCTCGCCCTACTGCACGGATATCGCGCTGGTCGTCGAATCCCCGATCTTCCACGTGAACGGCGACGACCCGGAGGCCGTGACCCACGCCGCCAAGGTCGCCACCGAGTTCCGCCAGAAGTTCAAGAAAGACGTCGTCATCGACATCATCTGCTACCGCCGCTTCGGCCACAACGAGGGGGATGAACCCATGTTCACGAACCCCCTCATGTACAAGAAGATCAAGCAGCAGAAGACATCGCTCACGCTCTATACCGAACGCCTCGTGCGCGACGGCCTCATACCCGAGGGCGAGATCGAGGACATGAAGACCGCTTTCCAGGCCCACCTCAACGAGGAGTTCGAGGCCGGCAAGGACTACAAGCCCAACAAGGCCGACTGGCTCGACGGGCGCTGGTCCCATCTCGACCGCCGGGGCGAGGAGTATCAGCGCGGCGCCACCGCCATCAGCGAGGACACCTTTGCCGAAGTCGGCGGCGCCCTCACCCGCGTGCCCGACGGCTACCCGACGCACAAGACCGTCTCCCGCATGCTCGAAAACAAGGCCAAGGCCATCAATGCCGGTGAGGGGATCGACTGGGCCACGGGCGAAGCGTTGGCCTTCGGCTCGCTTCTGACCGAAGGCTACGGCGTGCGCCTCGCGGGGCAGGATTCAACCCGCGGCACCTTCTCGCAGCGCCATTCGGGCCTCGTGAACCAAGACACCGAAGAGCGCTATTTCCCGCTCAACAATATCCGCGCGGGGCAAGCGCAGTACGAGGTCATCGACTCGATGCTGTCGGAATACGCGGTGCTCGGCTTCGAATACGGCTACAGCCTCGCCGAACCCAACGCGCTGACGCTCTGGGAGGCACAGTTCGGCGACTTCGCCAACGGCGCGCAGATCATGTTCGACCAGTTCGTCTCGTCCGGCGAAGCGAAATGGCTGCGGATGTCGGGCCTCGTCTGCCTCCTGCCCCACGGCTATGAAGGTCAGGGCCCGGAACACTCCTCCGCGCGCCTCGAACGCTTCCTGCAGATGTGCGGTCAGGACAACTGGATCGTGGCCAACTGCACGACGCCCGCGAACTACTTCCACATCCTGCGCCGCCAGCTTCACCGCGACTTCCGCAAGCCACTGATCCTCATGACGCCGAAATCGCTCCTGCGTCACAAGCTGGCAGTGAGCCGCAAGGAAGACTTCACCGAAGGCTCCAGCTTCCACCGCGTCCTCTGGGACGACGCGCAATACGGCAATTCCGACACCAAGCTGAA
>JBCDGS010000060.1:0-16407 GCA_038751055.1 Pseudomonadota bacterium
CTCCATGCCGGGTTCATAGCCCGGTCCCTTGCTGCCATCGGCTTCGAGGCCGAATTCACCCGCGACAACGCCTTTGACTTCGCCGCTTTCGCCGAAGACGAGCTCTGAACAAGCCATGCCCGGGAAGATCTCCACGCCCATCCCCTCGGCCACTTCGGCCATCCAGCGGCAGACATTGCCCATGGAGACGATGTAGTTGCCGTGGTTGTTCATCAGCGGGGGCATGACGCGGTTCGGGATCTTGATGGATCCCGCAGCGCCCAGCATGTAGAAGTTGTCTTCCTGCACCTCGACGCTGATCGGGGCCTGCATCTCGCGCCAGTCGGGCAGCAGCGCATCGAGCCCTGAAGGGTCAAGCACCGCGCCAGACAGGATATGCGCTCCGACCTCGGATCCTTTTTCGAGGACGACGACCTCCAGGCTCTCGTCCAATTGCTTGAGACGGATCGCAGCCGATAGGCCAGCGGGGCCTGCGCCCACGATGACCACGTCGTATTCCATCGCTTCCCGTTCAAACTCGGACATCAAAAAAACCCTGTGCTTTCTACTACTACAGATAAAGTTCACGATCTCGCCCGGTCAATTGAGACGGGGCGTAAATCCTGCCAATTGCGACGTCCCGTCACGAATATTGACGCTGAATTGCAACGGAAAAGGCTGATTAAATTCGTCGGAAATCTTCATCCAGGCGCAAGGGGCTTGTCCGACAGCCGGTTTCTGCACGCTAAAGGAGAGCGGAGCGCGCACTTTTCGGCGCCTGTGCTCCACGGCCTCCGCCGATCAAAGCTTGCGTGAGAGCTCCCCCTTGCATTGCCCGCTGCACATGGGTCACATCCCCCGAACTGCCCCCTGAGGAGTGCATTATGGACAAGATTCCACTGACCCGCACCGGCGCCGACAAGCTCGAGGCCGAAATGAAGCACCTCAAAAGCGTGGAACGCCCGGCGATCATCAAGGCCATCGCCGAAGCGCGAGAGCTGGGCGACCTGAAAGAGAACGCCGAGTATCACTCCGCCCGCGAAAAGCAGGGCTTCATCGAGGGCCGCATCAAGGAGATCGAGGCCGTGATGTCGCGCGCTGACATCATGGACCCGTCGAAATTCTCGGGCAGCATCAAGTTCGGGGCCACGGTCGAGCTCGTCGATGAAGAGACCGACGAGGAAAAGACCTACCAGCTCGTGGGCGAGCCGGAGGCCGATATCGAAGGCGGCCGCCTCAACATCAAATCGCCCCTTGCACGCGCGCTCATTGGCAAGGATGAGGGCGACAGCGTGGAGGTTCGCACCCCCGGCGGCACACGCAGCTACGAAATCCTTAGCATCAAATACGTCTGAGCCGCCGCCCATGGCCACCGAAGAACCCGATACACCCAAGGACCAGGTCGATCACCGGCCGCCACCGCCGTCCCTGGGCATCTACGAAAGCAAAAGCGCGGGCGGGATGTCTGCGGTCGAACTGATCGCCATCCTTCTTTCGGCGCTCTGGCTCTTGGGCTCGGCGGTTTTCTTTGTGGGGATGGGCGGGACAGAGATCTTTGCCGCCGAAAACGTGGACCGCCTGACTTTTGTCATGACCCTCATGGCAGTTTTCGTGCCGGTGGCGATCATCTGGGTGGCGGCCTCGGCGGCGCGTTCGGCGCGGATCGTGCGAGAGGAAAGCCAGCGCCTTCAATCGGCCATCGACGCCATGCGCCAGACCTACGTGTCCGAGCGTCAGTCCGCGGGCCTCACCCCCACCTTCGTGACCGATCGGGGCGAGGCGGCCACGTCCGCGCCCGCCAAAGCCACGTTTTCCACGTCGCGCAAGGCCGAGGCCCCGGACCCGGTCCAGCGGGAGGATCAGCCGACGCTCGCGCTGGGGACAACCGCCGAAGACCTCGCCCCGCCCCTCGACCATGCTGACCTGATCCGCGCGCTGAATTTCCCGGAAACGGCCGAGGATCAGGAGGGCTTCAGCGCGCTGCGCAAGGCGCTCAAGGATCGCAAGGCCTCGACGCTGATCCAGGCGAGCCAGGACCTTCTGACGCTTCTGAGCCAGGACGGCATCTACATGGACGATCTGCGCCCCGACCGGGCCAAGCCCGAAGTCTGGCGGCGCTTCGCAGCGGGGGAGCGTGGCCGCGCCGTCGCGACACTGGGGGGTATCCGGGACAGGTCCTCCCTCGCGCTGGCTGCGGGCCGGATGCGCGCCGACGCCATTTTCCGCGACACCGCGCACCATTTCCTGCGCCGCTTCGACCGGCTCCTGACCGAGTTCTCGGAAACGGCCAGCGACGAAGAGATCGCTGCCCTCGCGGAAACGCGCACGGCCCGGGCCTTCATGCTGATGGGGCGCGTGACGGGGATGTTCAGCTAAGCCCCGCCTCCTAGCCCTGGGATGGCACGTCGAAGGCCATCGTCGCCGCTTCCTGAAACCCCAGGAGGGGCGCCATGAGACCCGTCTTCAACACACCCACCTGCTCAAACCCATAGCGTTCATACAGCGCGCGGGCGCGCGTGTTCCCGGCGACCACATCCAGGCGGACTTGCGTGCAGCGGTTCATCCGCGCGGTCCAGACCACGGCGTCAAGAAGCTTGGTGCCGACGCCCAAGCCCCGGGCGTCCTCGGCAACGAAAATCCCGTCCATCTGCAGGATGCCGGGAACAAGCGTGCGCTCGAACCGGTCGAGAACCGCCGCCCGCCAGATCGCGCTGATCGGGCCGTAGATGGCCGCAAGCTCGCTGTATCCGGCGCTCAGAAATCCGCCCTTGTCGGTCTTGATGCCCGCCGCGCCCAGAAGGCTGCCGTCTTCGGCCACCGCCGAGAACGCAAAGTCGCGGCGGAGAGCGCGGGAGATGAAGGCCTGCGCCTTCTCCGCGTCGCCCAGCGAGGGGCGCAACTTGTCCTGAAACGCGGCCCAGAAGAGGGCCGCAACGGCTTCCCTGTGGTCCTCCCGAAAGCCCGGTGTGACCGTGACCTTCACCGAAGGAGGCCCGCAAAGGGCAAATATGTCACCGGCGTCCCCGGCGTGACCTCGAGCGCGCCGTCCGGCAACTCCACGAGGCCTTCGGCCCAGCTCAGCCCGCTGATCCGTCCGGACCCCTCGGACGCGAACACCTCTGCAGCGCCGTCGCGCAGCCGCGCGCGCAGGTATTCCCGCCGCCCGGCCTTTTTGGATTTGCGGAAGGCCGCAGGCACGGTGACGCCCAGCGGCGCGACCCAACCCCCGCCCGCAAGGAGAGACAAAGCAGGCCGCGCGAAGATCATCGTGCAGACCAGCGCGGCCACCGGGTTCCCGGGCAGGCCGAAGACAGGCATCCCGTCCCAGAGCCCCAGCGCCAGCGGCCGTCCGGGCTTCACGGCCACGCGCCAAAGGGCCATCGTGCCCGTTTCCGTCAGCAGGGCAGATACGTGGTCCTCCTCCCCCGCTGAGGCGCCGCCAGACGTCAGGAGGACGTCGGTGTCCGCGCCGTCAAAGGCCGCGCGCAGGGCGTCGCGGTCATCTCCGCAGATGCCCAGATCCACCGCCTCGTGCCCCATGGCCGCGATGGCAGCGATAAGCATGGGGCGATTGGCATCCGGGATCTGATCGGCGCTGGGCGCGTCCGAGATTTCATCTCCCGTGGACAGGACGCCCACGCGCAGGGGGCGGTAGGTCTCGACCTCCCGGACGCCCGCTGCCGCCAGGAGGCCCAGATCCGCGGCCGTGAGTGTGCGCCCGGCCTCCAGGATCGTGTCGCCGATGTTGAAATCCTCGCCTGCGCGCCGCCGGTTGGCCCCGGCCTTCTGCGGGCCAATGAGGGTGACGCGGCCTCCCGCGACGTCTGCGTCTTCCTGCAGGATCACAGTGTCCGCGCCATCGGGCAGGAACGCGCCCGTGAGGATACGCAGCGCATGGCCGCCTGGCAGTGGGCCGTCGAAGGGCACCCCCGCCGCCGCCTTCCCCTCAGCCAGGGGAAAGGTGGTTTCCTCCTGCGTGAGGGCCCCCTTGATCGCGTATCCGTCCACGGCCGCGTTGGCGCGCGGCGGGTTTGATCGCTCTGCCACAGCCTCCCGCGCGAGGCGTCGTCCCGCCTCGGGCAGGCCGCGCTGCGTCTCCGCAATGGGCTCCAGCCGGTCCCGAAGCATGGCCAAGGCGTCATCGACCAAGGTCCAGTCGACGCCCGGAGGCAGGGCAAAGCAATTGCCGGGCAGCCGCCGTTTTCTGGTCGGGGCGGGGCGGCCCTGCGACCGTTCGAACGCGGCTGCCAGCCGGTCAGCATGGCCCGTCCCCAGGATCCAGCCTTCCGGCGTGTTTGGAACGTCAAATAGGCGCGCCATCTCTGCCTCGGACAGGGCCGCGAGGGCGTGGGCCAGGATGCGGACCTGCGCGCGATCCTTGATCTCTTTGCCGTCCTTCTGGCGCGGATCAGGGGCCCTGTGCGCCTCGATGCAGGGGGCGATGAGCGACGGGAACACCTCGGCGACGACGATCGGCGTATCCGCCCCGTCGAAGGGCCAGAAAGATAGGTCCGCGCCGAAGCGCTCCTTCAGCCGCAGCAACACCGGAAACCCCATGAGGGCCTGTGATCCCGGCGCTCCGACGCCGCCCAGACGCCACGCGGACAGCGCCCCGCTCGCGCTGTCTTCGACGCTGCGATGTTCTGGCAGCGGGCGTGTCTTCATGCCCCGGGCGGGGATGGATGGATGCGGGCGCGTCCTTTCGAACGGGTTGAACCAGAAGGGGCCATCGCCCTCAAAGAGGTCATTGGCCTCCGCCGCCGCGTCGATCCGGTCGCGCCCGTCCTTGAGGTCGCTGATCCGGGCGTCGAACCAGGACCAGACGGCCCTGGGATCATCCTGCCCCGTGAGTCGCGCCGCAAAGCCCGCCGGGAAGGCGAACGGAAAGTCAAAACCCAGAAGAATACGCTCCCCGGCCGGCCGCTCGGCGAGCATGTTGGTGAGCGTACCGAGCGCTGCCTCGCGATCCGGAACGTAGATCGGTTCCATGGAGGCCCCGCCCCGCGCCTCTCCGATCCAGATGGCGTCGCTTTGCGGTGTCTTCGATTTCGCGGCCCCGCCGGACCAGTCCACCATGATGATCCGGTCCCAGATCACAGACCCACCTCGCTCAGGATGAACCCGGCGATGGCCGTCGTGTCATCGAGGTCAAAGCAGGGCAGGGCGGTCTCGGTGGTGCCCTTGATGGCCAGGGCCCGCACGGTCTCTTCCGTGCTGGCAATTGGGGGCCGCCCGGTCTCTGGCCGCCAGGCTTCGATCTTCGGGTGCTGGTCGCGCTTCCAGCCTTCGATAAGGACCAGATCAACCGGCGTGAGCCGCGCGATGAGCTCTGCGAGGGGCGGCTCGTCCTCGCCTCGCAGCTCGCTCATCAACGCCCAGCGCGCGCCCCCGGCCACGAGGACCTCGCGCGCCCCGGCGCTTCGGTGGCGGTGGCTGTCCTTGCCCGGCTGATCGACGTCAAAGGCGTGGTGGGCGTGTTTGAGGGTGCTGACCGTCAGCCCGCGCCCGGTGATCTCCGTCACCAGCCGCTCCATGAGGGAGGTCTTGCCCGCATTCTTCCAGCCGACGATGCCGTAGATCTTCACAGCCTCTTCTCCGCAAGGGCGAGGTCTTCGGGCGTGTTGATGTTGAAGAAGGCACCGTCATCGAAGGCGGCTGTCGCGGCGCCGTGGCTGTCTGTCCACATGACAACCTTGCGGATGTCCTGCGCCAGGGCGCTCCGCAGGTCGTCGCGCAGCCGCACCGGCCAGTAGCCGAATGTCGGGTGGCGGTTCGTGCGCCCGCCCTCCTGGGTCGCAGCCAGCGCGATGGGGGTCGAGGCCTTGATCGCGGCGCGGCCAAGGCGGCGGGCCAGATCCATCGGGAAAAACGGCGTATCCGCTGCCACCGTCACGATGTGGGAGGCCCCCACCTTGTGCGCCCAGTCGAGGCCCGCAAGCACGCCCGCCAGCGGCCCGGGATGCCCCTCTACGCTGTCCGCGATGATCGGCAGCCCGAAATCATAAAACCGCGCCGGATCGCCATTGGCATTGATCGCGAGCCCCGCGACCTGGCCCTCGATCCGCTCGATCACACGCTCCATCAGCGTCCGGCCGCCCAGCGTGAGGAGCCCCTTGTCGCCGCCCCCCATCCGCGTCGCGCGCCCGCCCGCGAGGATTACGCCCACCGGCAGCGTCACGCCGCCACCCCGGGACGGAACGCGGCGGGCAGGGCACCATAGCCGCCGTCAATGGCCCGTTCGGGGATCACCACCACTGCCAGCGGGAAAAGCAGCGTCATCGTCCGGGCGCCCGTGACCGTCGCAATCCGCGTGTCGGCGCCAAGGTAGGTGCTGTTCGGGCCCACACGCATCCCCACCGTGTCCGCGTTGAGCGTGACGGTGACAGGCCCCATGCCAGCGGCCACACTTGGCGCCGCCCGCAGGAACGCCCCGAGCGCGCGCTTGCCAAGGGTCGCGAGGCCCTGCGTACGGCCTTCGCCCGTGACCGCCCCGAGCGCATCGAGACTGTCATTAAGCTCGTCTTCGCTCAGCTCGAACTCAAGCGTCATGTGATCGCTCATCGGATTAACCTCCCCGCGCCGCTCAGGCACTCGTAGCGTTTGCCCTTGGCCCGCCCGATGAGCGTCAGCCCCACCTCCTGCGCGATCTCCACGCCCCAGGCCGTGAAGCCCGAACGGGAGATGAGGATGGGAATGCCCATGAGCGCGGTCTTGATGACCATCTCGGATGTGAGGCGGCCCGTAGTATAGAGGATCTTGCCCTCTCCCGTGACCCCCTCGGAGCGCATCCAGCCCGCGATCTTGTCCACGGCATTATGGCGGCCCACGTCTTCCATGTAGACGAGCGGGCGGTCGCCCTCGCACAGGACCGTGCCGTGGATCGCCCCCGCCGCGAGATAAAGGGACGGCGTGCGGTTGATCTTCTCCGAGAGCGCATAGATCCACGCCTCCTGCAGCTCAGCAGGCGGGAGCATCAGCCCATCGAGGCCCGCCATCATGTCTCCGAAGACCGTCCCCACAGCGCAGCCGGAGGTGCGCGTCTTGCGCGCCAGCTTGTCCTCGTGGTCGGTCTCCTCGGCGGTGCGCACGACGACGGTGGCGACCTCCTCGTCATAGTCGACGCGTGTGACCGTGTCCGCCGCGCTCAGCATGCCCTGATTGCTCAGGAACCCCAGCGCCAGATATTCGGGATAATCCCCGATCGTCATCGCGGTGACGATCTCGCGCCGGTTGAGGTAGATCGTCAGCGGACGCTCTTCGACGACCCGGATGTCGCGCGGCTCCCCCGTCTGGTCGACAGCGCGCACGCTGCGCGTCAGACCGGCGCCGTCAGGGTCCGGAGCGATGATATAATCCTGGATCTCGGCGGTGGCCATTTGCATCCCTCGCACGCGCGGGCTAGCGCTAGCACTGCGAAGTTAGGGGGCCAGCGTGCAAGAGACCACCCGCAAATCGGCCTTCTGGCTGGGCGTCGGGCACGGCGCACCCTTCGTGTTCCTTCTTGTGCCCTTCGGAACCCTCTTCGGGGTGGTCGGGACCGAGGCCGGTCTGAACCTCCTCGAAGTCATGAGCTTTTCCATCGTCGTCGTCGCCGGGGCCGCGCAATTCACGGCAGTGGCGATGATGCAGGACGCCGTGCCGACCGTGATCGTCCTCATCACGTCGCTTGCGGTCAACTTGCGCATGGCGATGTATTCGGCGGCGCTGACGCCCCATCTGGGCGGCGCGCCCCTCTGGCAGCGCGGATTTATCGCGTATTTCATGGTCGATCAGGCCTTTGCCCTGTCGTCAGTGACGTTCGAGGAACGCCGCGACTGGGGCATAGCCGAAAAGACGGCATACTATTTCGGCGTCATCGTTCCCGTGGCGCCCTGCTGGTATCTGTCGACCCTCGCCGGGGCCCTCATCGGGGAGGCGATGCCCGACGCGCTGGCCCTCGATTTCGCGCTGCCCATCGTCTTTCTCGCGCTTGTCGCCCCGGCGCTGCGGACGGCTGCCCATGTGGCAGCGGCGGTCACCTCTGTTGTGCTGGCGCTCGTCTTCGCGTTTCTGCCGTTCTCCCTGGGCCTTCTCATCGCCGCGTTGGCGGCCATGATCGTCGGCGCGCGCGTCGAACGCTGGCAGGAGGGCCGGCCATGATCGCGGCCCCCACATGGGAGATCTGGGTCGTTATCCTGGGTCTCGGCCTCGGCAGCTTTGCGATGCGGTTTTCGTTCCTCGGGCTCATCGGGGATCGGACGCTGCCGCCCTGGGTCCTGCGGCACCTGCGCTACACGGCGGTCGCCGTCCTGCCGGGCCTCGTGGCCCCTGCCGTCATCTGGCCCGCCGCCACAGGGGGGGAGCCTGACCCCGCGCGCCTCGCTGCCGCCCTCGTCACCTGCGTTGCGGGCTATCTCAGCCGCAATGTGATGGTGGCGGTGATTGCGGGGGCCCTCACGCTCTATTCCGGGCTCTGGCTGACCGCTTAAGGCATCACAGCGTGATGTCGTTGTTTTCCCAAAACTTTTCCTTGTCCGCATCGTCGAACTGCCGGAACTCCTGTCGGCGGACGCCGGGGACATCGACCAACTGGTCGTGCAGCCTGTTCGGGAACCACGTCGTGCGGACCCGCATGGGCATGCCTGGCGCCGCCGCCAGGATCGAACTGACAGAGCGTGTGCAGAACGCATCCGACACCGGACCCGCGTGGCGCGCCTCGCGAAGCGCGAAGGCCGCCGTGGCCGCGGGCACCTGAAAGCTCTGCAGCGTCGTCCAGAACGTCTCGCGCGTGTGATAATCCACAAAGACCTCCCGCGCGCTGTCGCTCATCCCGAAGATGACATCGTGCTGCTCGGGCAGTTGCGGGTGGGCGAAGGTCCCGGCGGGGTCAAAAACAACCCGCTGGTCGGCATGGATAAAAAGCGCGCTGTGGGCCCCGTTATCCGAGCTCACGTTGAACGAGGTGAACACTTCCAGAAGCGGGACGCCGGTATTGGGCCTCTGCGCCGCTGACACCGCCGAGGGCGATTCAAACACTCGGGGTTTCGTCGAACAGGCCGCCAGAAGGGCCGGGGCCCCCAGCAGAAACGCGCGGCGGTCCATGCTTAGCCGTTGATGAGGTAAAGCAGGATCAGCGCGATCACGCAGACGGCCATGCCGCGCCCGACCATGGACAAAAAGCCCTCGAACGTCTTTTCCTGCACCTCGATGTTCATCGAGCCCTGTACGTGGCCCTCATCATGTTTGTCGTCAGCCATGGCTGTCTCCTCCGTCGTTCCCCGTGCCGTAGCGCACTTCTGGTCCGGGGTCACCGGGCCTTTCAGCCGCAGCTACGCCTCGTCTTCATCCTCGAGCGCGGCCGCAAGGCGAAAGCCGATTCGGTTGGCCTCGGGCTTGTCGATGTTCTTCGGGAGCGCGCGCAGCATCACGCTCAGCTGGCTCACATGCTGCACAAGCTGCGTTTTCGCCCCCGCCGGGTCCGAGCCGTAGAAGGTGATGATGTCGGGATCGAAGAACCCCATGCCCTCAATGCGCATGACGCCCGTCTCGCCCCCGGCAAAGCCCATGGCGACCTCATGCTCGGGATCGAGCTGTTTCTCGAAATTCTGGATATAGAGGATCAGCCGCTGGTAAGCCCATTCTGCCGGGCTTTTCTGTTCCACCGGCTTGTCCTTGGCACCCTTGGGCAAAGCCTCGGCATCGGCGTTCGTTACGCCCGGATCCGTGTGAACCTCTTTCAGTTTGGGCAGGGGCTTTTTCTTGCTCATCGGTCTCTCTTCTGGCGGCCAGTCGCGTGCAAAGCTTCCACGGACGGCGTTCCCATGCCAGCGAAAACGTATGTGCCGCGCTTTGGGCCTCGCCTCTTGCAAGGCGGCGGGCGCTCAGATCCGCGCGTAGACATAGGCCCCGGCCGCGTTCTGCTCCCGCGTCACGGCGCCCGTATGATAGAGGTGCTGGCAATGGGCGAAGGCCTCCACCAGCGCCAGCCCGTATTCGCTGCCCCTGATCTCGCGCTTGAAAATGGGCGCGAACGTCTCGCCCGCGGTAGAGGGCGTGCGCAGGTGCTCAAAAAGCCGCTCGAGCACCCCGTGATGGTTCCCAATCAGCTGCTCAAGTCTCAACGGCAGCCCCCGAAACGGACGCTTATGTCCCGGTAAACAAAGGGAAGCGTCTTGCGCGAACCCCTTCAGGCGCCCGCAGCTTTCGATCCAGTCGGCCACGGGATCGGCCTCGGGCTCGGTCGGATAGACGCCGATATTGGGGGAAATGCCGGGAATGACCTGATCGCCGGTGATCACGAGCGCGCCGTCGCGGGACCAGAAGGTGGCGTGGTCCGGCGCGTGGCCTGCGCCCAGGCGCACGTCCCAGTCGCGCCCGCCGAACCGGAGGACCTGCCCGTCGCTCAGCCGCGTGTAGCCCAGCGGCATGGGGTCCACCACATCGGCGAAATTGAAGGGCCGCTCCGTGCGGCGCTGGGCGAGGACCTCGTCGGCCATCCCCGCGCGCATGTAGAATGTGACGGTCTCTGCCGGGTACTCGGGCTGCTCATCAAGGGTCAGCATGCGCGCGGTCAGCCAGGCCACGCGGGTCATGCAAAGCTCCGCACCTGCGCGTTGCAGCCGCCCGGCAAGGCCCACATGGTCGGGGTGGTGGTGGGTGCAGATGACCCGGCTGACAGGTTTGCCACCCAGCGGACCCGCCGCAAGCTGATCCCACGCCGCAAGCCCCTTCGCCCACCGCATCCCGGCGTCCACAAGGGTCCAACTATCCCCCTCGTCAAAGGCGTAGAGGTTCACATGGTCCAAAGCCATCGGCAGCGGAAAACGCAGCCACAGCACGCCCGGAGCCACCGCGACCCCGGCCCCGAACGCAGGCGCATCAAACGGATAGCTGAGAAGTGCGGCTTCGGCGTGGCGGTCAGTCATGCCAGCCCCCTAGCGGGTCGCTTCACTATTGGAAAGCCTCTGCCATGGGTCGGAAGAAACTGCACCGAACGTCGGGACTGAAATAGCTTCCACAGCGAAGCAGCGACACTGGCTATGTAACCGCCGACACGAATATCGGTCCCTTGAACGGAAATCCGAACTGCATGGTCAGGCTGCAACGCACGCTCTGATACGGCTTGGGTTGCCCAGTGCGGGGGCAGGCGAAAGCCCGGCGATGCAGGGCCAATCCGCCGCCGGCATGGGGTGCTGAGTGGTGCACGCCCCCAAAAACCATGGCGCATGAATGGAACGCCGTGCCTCTGGCCCTCAAGCGGCCAACTCTTCCGCACTCAGCGCATAGATCCCGTCGGCGCCCGCGCGGGCGTGGGTGACGTAGCTCAGGTGCTGGGGCAGGAGGCGCTCGATGTAGAAGCGGGCGACCTTGGCGCGGGTCTCGTCGCCGACCATTGCGGCCTTGAGGTGGAAATGCGCGCCCAGAACGCGGGCGAAGGCCATCAGATAGGGCACGGCCCCCGCAAAACGGTCCTGCAGGTTCCCTTGTGCGACGAGCCAGTCGGTCGTCTCGCTCAACGTCTCCGAGGCATGCCAGACAGCCTTGGCGAGGTCCGGGAACTGCTCCTTCGCGGCTTCGGCGTTCTGCTCGATCTCCTCGAAGAGGGCCTGCGCGGCCTCGCCGCCATCCATCATCTTGCGGGCGACGAGGTCCATGGCCTGAATGCCGTTCGTGCCCTCGTAGATCGTCGTGATCCGCACATCGCGGGAGAACTGCGCCGCGCCCGTTTCCTCCACAAAGCCCATGCCCCCGTGGATCTGCACGCCTTGCTCGCAGACGTCGATGCCGACTTCGGACCCGAACGCCTTGGCGATGGGCGTCAGCAGCGCCGCGCGGGCCTTCCACGCCGCGTCACCGGTGGCGGTGCCCATGTCGCTGGCCTGCGCGCAGGCCATGCCGATGGCGCGGGCGGCGAAAAGGTCGGCCTTCATGGAGGTCAGCATGCGCCGCACATCCGCGTGGTCGATGATCGTCCCCTTGCCGCCGGCCTCGGTGCTGAGCGGCGTCTTCCCTTGCGTGCGGTCCATCGCATAGGCCAGCGCGTGCTGATAGGCGGCCTCGGCCACGCCGATCCCCTGCATCCCCACGCCAAGCCGCGCATTGTTCATCATCGTGAACATGCACGCCATGCCGTTATGTTCTTCCCCCACGAGCCAGCCGGTGGCCTCGTCGAATTGCATCACGCAGGTGGGCGAGCCGTGGATGCCCAGCTTGTGCTCCAGCGATACCACCCGCAGGGAGTTCCGCTCGCCCGGGTCGCCCGCCTCGGTCGGGATGAATTTCGGCACCATGAAAAGGCTGATACCCTTCGGCCCCGGCACCCCGTCGGGCAGTCGCGCAAGGACGAGGTGGCAGACATTTTCCATAAAGTCGCTGTCACCCCAGGTGATGTAGATCTTCTGGCCGCTGATCTTGTAGCTGCCGTCGCCCTGCGGCTCGGCCTTGGTGCGCAGCGCGCCCACGTCCGATCCCGCCTGCGGCTCGGTCAGGTTCATCGTGCCCGACCACTGGCCGCTCACTAGCTTTTCGAGGTAGGTCGCCTTGATCTGGTCGGAGGCGTGGTGCTCGAGGGCCTCGATCTGGCCCTGGCTCAGCAGGGGCAACAGATGCAGCGAAATCGACGCCCCGGCCATCATCTCGTTAAGGGCAGAGGCCGCCATCATCGGCAGGCCCATGCCGCCGAAATCCTGCCCTGCGGAAATGCCAACCCAGCCGCCCTCGGCAATGGCCTGATAGGCCTCGCCAAAACCGGGCGGCGTCCGCACGACCCCGTTTTCCAATCGCGCGGGATTGAGGTCGCCGACGCGCTGCAGCGGGGCCATCACCTCGTCGCAGAGACGCCCGGCCTCGCCGAGAACGGCTGTCATCACGTCTTCCTGCGCCTCCGCGAACCGGTCGGTCGCGCGCACCGGGGCCATGGGCACCACGTCTTCCAGAATGAAACGGTAATCGGCCACGGGGGAGCGGTAGGGCATCTCGTCCTCAATGCAGGTCTGATTTCACATTCGCATACCTGCACGCTATAGCCCGCGCAATCAGAGGCAATCGAAACGCGGCGTCATGACCGACCGGACGACACATCACCTGACCGGTGAAGCAGGGATCACGCGTGCCGCAGAGCTCCTGCGCGTGGGCGAGGTCATAGCCTTCCCGACAGAGACGGTCTACGGCCTCGGCGGGGACGCCACCAATGCCGATGCCGTCGCGCGGATCTACGAGGCCAAGAGGCGCCCGTCCTTCAACCCGCTCATCGTCCACGTGCCCTCGCTCGAAGAGGCCCTGCGCCTCGCTGCCTTTCCGCCCTGGGCCGAGCGCCTCGCATCCGCCTTCTGGCCGGGGGCGATGACGCTGGTCCTGCCATCGCGCAACGTGCTGCCTGACATCGTGAGCGCCGGAAACCTGACGCTGGCCCTGCGGGTGCCCGCGCATCCGCTGGCCACAAGCCTTCTCGAGGCGGCGGGTCGCCCGATTGCCGCGCCGTCCGCGAACCTCTCTGGCCGGGTGAGCCCGACGACAGCGGCCCATGTCCTCGACGGGCTCGACGGTCGCATCGCGGCCGTTCTCGATGGAGGTCCCACGACCGTCGGGCTGGAAAGCACGATCATCGGCGGGCCCGAACCCACGCTTTTGCGCCCGGGCGGCATACCCGTCGATGCGATCGAGACCGCGCTGGGTCAGGACCTCGCCGCGCCGCCGCCCGCACCCGCCAACGCGCCCACGGCTCCGGGTCAGCTGTCGTCGCATTACGCCCCGGGCGTGGCCCTGCGCCTCGACGTGACGCACCCGGCACCCGGTGAAACCCATCTGGGCTTTGGCCCCGTTGCGGGCGACACGACACTCAGCGCGTCTGGCGATCTGGTCGAGGCTGCGGCGCGGCTCTTTGCGGCGCTTCGTGAGCTCGACACCGCGGGCAACCCCGTTGCCGTGGCCCCGATCCCGGAAACGGGTCTGGGTCAGGCGATCAACGACCGGTTGCGGCGCGCGGCGGCCCCGCGCGATACATCCTGACGCCGCCCCAGACGCGCAATCTCCCCGAGATTGACCCGAAATTGCCGCTTTTGTCGGGCAGCCTCCCCTGCATTACGGCCCGTGCGCGGGTCTTTCAGACGATTGCCTGACCTACAGGAGTGGACGCCAATGGAATACGACCGCCTTTCCCCCATCAAGGGTGACTCCGCCCGTGAGACGACCTTTGTGACCAAATCCTCCGTGCAGCAACTCATGGCGCGCGAAGGCGCTTTCGAGGGGCTGACGCAGCGCGCGCAGCAGGTGCCGCAGCACCTTCTCAGGAAGATGGAAACGCCCACGACGGCGCCTGAAAAGATCAATACGGCCCTGATGCAGCCACCGCATATGCGGGGCCCGGTGGCCGTGACAGTCCTTGCGCAACCCAAGGCAGCTCAACCGGCAGAGCCACCCGCGGCAGCCGCCCCGCCGCAAGAGGCCCCCGCCGCAGCGCCTGCACCGCGTGCAGATGAAGGAAAGCCGCCGCAGAAATCCCTGTTTGGCCGCCTCTTCCGCGGCTAGGCAGACGCCCCGGCGCCATCCAGGGCGCGATCCAATGCGCGGGTGAGCGGCTCGACCAGCCGGGCCGCCCAACATGTCTGTCCCGCGCTGTCTGCAATTTCGTCCTGGCGAAGCTCGATAAGGGTGTTGTGCCGCCCCGTGCGGAGCGCGTGGCGATCCACGGCGTCGCCGGGCAGATGCCCCACATAGGGCTCGTTCACGCCCACGGTCAGGCTGGCATCCCTCCGCAACTCCTCGATGAACGGCGCGCTGAGACGCGCGTCGCCCGCATACAGGATCCCGATCTCCCACGGGCGCGGCGGCCTGCCGCGAAGCTGCGGCGTGAAGGAATGAACTGAAATGAGCGCCGCCATGGGCCGCGCAGCCATGGCCGCCGCGAGGGCATCATCATAGGGCCGGTAGAACTGCCGGATCCGGCCTGCCACGTCTGCGGTGCGATTGCCGGGGATGATCGTCCCGTCATAAAGCTTCATCACCAGCGTGGGGTCGTCGTCGCCCCGATTTGGATCGATCACGAGGCGCGAAAAGTTCGCGCTGACGACCGGGCTCTCCAGCGCCTCTCCCAGGGCCCGCGCCACGCCGAGCGCGCCAATGTCATAGGCGATATGGCGCGCCATGTCGGACGGCGGCAGCCCCAGATCGCCCACCTCGGCCGGCACCCGGTTCGTGGCGTGATCGCAGGTGATGACAAACCGCCCGCGCCGCGCAGAGCCACGGATGTGGAACGGGGCGTCCGGGTCTTCGTTATCTGACCAAATATCCATCACCGCCCCTTAGGTGAGTTGTGGGAGGAAGGGAATTCTTCCATAAGCGGGGCCACGCGAGTTAGCGGTAACACACGACTTTTCGGGAGATCCCGCCATGAGACGCCTGCGCAACGTCAAGATCGTCGCCACCTTGGGTCCATCGTCCAGCGACTACGACATGATCCGCAAGCTGCACGAGGCCGGGGCAGATGTCTTCCGGCTCAACATGTCCCACGGCACCCATGACGAGATCGCGGAACGGCACGCAATCATCCGCAAGATCGAACAGGACGTCGGATCACCGATCTGCATCCTCGCCGACCTCCAGGGCCCGAAACTCCGCGTGGGCGTCTTCAAGAACGGCGAGGAGGAGCTGGAGAACGGCGCGCATTTCCGCATGGACCTCGACGACGCGGAGGGCGACGCCACCCGCGTCCAGCTACCCCATCCCGAGATCTTCCAGGCCCTGCAAACGGGCGCGACGCTCTTGGTCAATGACGGCAAGATCAAGCTCAAGGTGCGCAGCTGCGGCCCTGACTTCGCCGATTGCGTTGTCGTCAATGGCGGCACGATCTCGAACCGCAAGGGCGTCAACGTGCCCGACGTCGTGCTCCCGGTGAAGGCACTCAGCCCCAAGGACCGCGCGGACCTCGAATTCGTGTGCGAGCTCGGCGTGGACTGGCTCGCGCTCTCCTTCGTGCAGCGCCCCGAGGACGTCTACGAGGCCAAGGCCCTCGCCAACACGCGCGCCAAGGTCCTGTCCAAGATCGAAAAGCCCGCCGCCGTCGCTGCCTTCGACGAGATCCTGAAAGTGTCCGACGGGATCATGGTCGCCCGCGGGGATCTCGGGGTGGAGCTGCCGGTCCAGAACGTCCCGCCGATCCAGAAGCGGCTGACGCGGAAGTGCCGCGCCGCCGCCAAGCCCGTGATCGTCGCGACCCAGATGCTCGAGAGCATGATTACCGCCCCCACCCCCACCCGGGCTGAAGCATCCGACGTGGCCACAGCTGTGTTCAACGGTAGTGACGCGGTGATGCTATCCGCGGAAAGTGCCGCGGGCGATTACCCTGAAGAGGCCGTCGCCACCATGGCCCGGATCATCACCTCGGCTGAGGGCTACAGCAAGTATCAATCGATCATGTCTGTGGATCACAAAGACATCCATGACACCGTGCCC
>JBCDGS010000061.1:0-15853 GCA_038751055.1 Pseudomonadota bacterium
GATCGCCTGCGTAAAGCTGGAAAACCACACAAGGTCGTCATCACAGCCGTCGCACGCAAGCTGGTCACAATCGCGAACGCACTGTGCAAGAGCCGTCAGAAATGGGTCGCCCCGACGCACTGACAGATACAGTTGCTAGGTGTTTCGGTGCGTCAGACGCTTACGCAATGGAGATCTTTGCCCAGAATAGTGACAACACGATCCATTGCCTGACTGAGCCTCGACCGCCACAAGAACCTGGCGTTTACCCTTGTTCGGCGCGGTATAGTCATGAATTTCACGTGTTTCGACACCCAAGTTTCGACGGCTCCGATCCCTGGCAGCTTTGCGGTGGCAACAATAGTGACTGCCTCCAGAACCAGAACCCGAGCATTTGCTACGAAGGATGCATAGGCATCATAAAGTTCGACGATGAAGACGCATTGTCGCTTATACACATCGACGGTGGGTTTGAACCCTACTCTGGTATTCGGACCGAGCGCTACGCACCGCTCTCTCGCTACAACATACCTACGGATGGTTTGGCGCGGGTCATCACCTACGACTCGAATGCTCTTCGAGTCGATGCCTATGAAATCGAAGACGTAGATGAACGTGACATCGAGGTTGACGACGGTCGTAGCATGTGCGCTCGCCAGTTTGGCTCTCCTCTGGTCTTTGAAGTAAACGGCGAATTCGCTGTGGCGGGAGTGCTTTCAGAGTGGTCCCGTTCCGCGCGGTGCGCAGACAGGAATGACCGGCTCGACTTCACCAGAGTATGGGAGCCTAAAGCGCAATGGATTCAAGATAACTTGGGATACCGGTGTAATAGCTTAACTGGGCTAACGGACTGTTCCATACCGAGGCCTGATAATGTGGGGGGCCCCGTCATGTGCAATCAGAACGAGTTTTGTTGTGGAATGATCTCGTCATCGAATCCTCGTCAATGTTCGTCATTCAGCGACTGTCAGCCCGTCGGAACACAATGCCGGTAAGCAAAGCCTCTTTGCACGGATAGTTCCATAATCTGCCCTATTTTAAAGGCAGTCGGCAGCCGTAGGTCAGGAAGGCGGATTTGTCTGCAAACCAGACATAAATCCCCTGACAGAATCCACGGGTCAATTACCGTTCTCTGTTTGCTGCTTTGTCAAGCGGGGAGCGTGGTGTCCATCCGGGGTCATGGTTCTCTTCGAGGTCGCAGGGTACGCCTCATGATGGTGTTCGGCGGTGGATCGTCTCCAATGTCGTTTGCGGGTTTAGCAGGCGACCCTGCGTCCCAACCGTTTTTGCGAGATCGATCAACCTCCGTCCCGTCGGGACTTGGCTCCCCGCCGCTCCCAGCGGGAATTCAGGTCAAGAAGTGGCCTCTTTCGTCCAGCGATAGTTGGTTTCGGTCTTCCAGAGCGTCAGCATGAGCACCGCGATCTTGCGGGCTGTTGCCACGGCGGCTTTGCGGAACCCGCGTCGGCCGGCCAGGCGTACGGCCCAGCTCTTCAGGGGTGAGAACCGCGTGATTTGGCGGATGACGCAAGAGGCTGCTTCGAAGAGCAGCCCGCGCATCATACCGTCGCCGCATTTCGAGACACGGCCAGACCAATCCATCTCGCCAGATTGATGCCGCTTGGGTGTAAGGCCGAGGAAGGCACCGACATCGGACGTTCGGCTGAATCGCGCGGGATCATCGATCAAGGCAATGAAGCTGAGCGCATTGCTCCATGTTCATCAGAAGCACACCCTGACGGCGCCATCCCGTGAAATCGCGATCCCTGATGTGAGCTTCAAATGCGTCGAGCGCATTCAAGGCATCTTCGGTAGACATCTCGTACCGCGCCACGCCGCCGTCCTTGAACCGGATTGCCAAGCAAGGGGGTCGCGGCGCACCAGGCGGCGGAACCAGTTCCAGACGCTCGCACCCCCCTCCCTTCACACAGCTCTGCTTCGAACAGAAGGCGCGCGGGATTAGTCATGAGTACGCATCCGCATCGAGACGGTCGAGGAACCGATGCACCTCCTGCGCTTTTCCTGCGCGGATGAGATTCATGGCCCTGCGCCCTTCCAGCTGGGTGTGCGGCGAGTTTAGCCAAAGCTCAGCCTCTTCGGGCGAGTAGTACTCCACCGGCCGCAGGCGGATCGCATCGATAGCTTCCTGCTGGCTTTGCTTCCTCATCTACTCGCCCTCCTGCGCCCCATGGCCTCATACAGTGCCATCATGGCCTCCATGGCGGCCTCTGCCTTCTCGAGGAAGTCGGGATGTTCCTGCACCCATGGGTGATCCGTGACGTAGTTGGAGCTGTAGGAGAGCGAGCATTCGATCCATCGCGGGACGCCGCAAAAATTCGCCCGACATGTCGTCCGCGAAGGCTTTCACGACCTCATAGTCGTTGTAGGTGGCATAGTGCTTCCTTCCATTCCATTGAACGGATCGCACCATCAGACCGTGGGATCGAACAACTCGGCCCGAATGCCACGTTGGGGCTTTGGAACCTGAAGTCTGTTCGCACGGCAAGATCCTCGCTAAACTCCGCTACGGTCCGCCTCGACGTCGCAGAGATGTTGCACACGCGCTTGAGCGAAAAGCCCCTACACAGGGTCAATCCAGAGACTGGAAATGAAGTGGAACCCCCGAACAGAAAAGCTCTTTGGAAATCTCACATTCGGCTTGTGTGCGATCCACACTTCGTCGTTTTCAGCGATCGGGAGCATATACCTTTGCCAGCTTAGAACACGTGAGAAGGCTCGCGCAGCTGCGTCTAGCTCCTGTTCACTTTCGGCGCGAGACATCGCTTCAATTGTTGCATCGATAGCTGCGTCGGTCGCCCCAGCCAGAGCATATCCAGGTTCATGGGCCTTTTCGGAGTGCCAATATAGCCTTTCGCTCTGACCAGGTGGGAAGCTCGTCGCAAAGCCCATCGATGTCAGGTCCCATTCATGGTTGAGGATTCGACGGCTTCCAGCGACGTAATCGAAGTATTGCACGTCGAGCCTTATTCCGGCCTCCGCAAGTGCTTCAGAATAGTACAGGAGCATGCTGCGGGAGGAGGAGTTCGCGCCAACGTATTCCAGTGCAAGAGGTTCCCCTGTTTTGGCGTTGACCCGGACGCCATCGGCAACAGTGAACCCAGCGTCGGACAGAAGGTCGTCCGCGAGCCTAAGCCGTTCGCGTTTGCTCAAAGGATCAAACAATGGAGCCGCTCCGGACTGAAATACACCTTCTGGAAGGCGTTCACGAAACGGCTGTAGAACTTCCTTTTCGGCGTCGCTCGGCTCTCCGACCGGCTCAAAGCGTGTGCCGCCATAATAGGCATTTGGCTCCGTGTAGAGATCACCGAAGAAGCTCGTCCGAACGAAAACGCCATCGAGGAGCGCGGTCAAAGCGGTACGAACGCGCAAATCGTCAAGCGGAGGACGCCGAAGATTGAAGACGAGCGTTATCATTGCGGCCCCGTCGGGCCGTTTGAAGGTGGATTTCAACAAACGCCCTTCATCCAGCGCAGGTCCGTCGTAGCGTCTGTGCCAACTCGACGCTGCGTATTCACGATTTACGTCGAGCTGCCCGCCACGCATCGCCTCCACCATTATGGTGGCGTCCTTGAAGTAATTGGTGACGATGCGGTCGAAGTTCCATCGCCCGCGATTGACCGGCAAATCCGCGCCCCAATAATCGGGAACACGCTCGAGGACGACCTGATTGTTTGGATCCAAACGGGCGATCCTGTAAGGCCCGCTCCCGATCGGCACGTCCAGGCTCATGCGGGCCACGTCGCGCGTGGCCCAGAAGCTCCTCTGGAAAATGGGAAAGGTGGAGATGAATTCGAGCAGGAGCCAGCCGCTGTCGTCAGGCGCAAGGAAAACCAGCTCCGTGTCCGACAGCGTGCGAATGCCCACCCCGTCCAGAAGGGTGCGATACTGGGGGAGGCCGTGCTCTGCCACCGTCTCGAAAGTAAAGGCGACGTCGTGCGCCGTCAGCGGCGTGCCATCGTGCCACCGCGCCTCGGGCTGCAAGTGGAACCGCAACGTGCTAAAGTTATTGGCAATCTCAATATCTTGGGCCAGCAGGCCGTAGAATGCGGCGGGCTCGTCTTCGGCCCGCACCATGAGCGTGTCATAGATGTAATCCAGCTCATTCGCCATTTTGCCCGGAAAGCGCATGCCATTCGTCGTATCAAAGCTGACACGACTTCCCTGAGTAAGTGTGCCGCCCTTTGGTGCGTTCGGATTGACGTAGTCAAAATGCAAAAAATCCGCGCCCCGTTCGGGGGCGCCGACCAAAGCAAAACTCGGGGTTTGCGCGATCCCCACCGCGGGCGGGAGAAATAAGCTCAGGGCCGCTACGAAACCGAGAAATCGAGACCTGGCTAAGGCTCGCAATACATATGCCCCCTCAAAGGCTGCCAGTCGAGCTGCCGCCGAACGCACGTTTCGGCGGCAGCGGTGAGCCCTTAGAAACGCACGCGCGCGCCGATCCCGAATTCCTGCGGTCTTGTGACACCGCCAGACTCAAACTCGCCGCTTCCGAACAGGAAGGTCGGGGATCTTTCGTCGAACAGGTTTGTCACATACCCGTAGAGCTCCACCCGGTCGGAGGGGCGATAGCTGGCAGAGATGTCTGCGATCGTGCGTTCCGGAACGGCAAGCTCGTCGTCATTGGCGAAGTTGCTGAAGTATCCGGAGACGTAGGTGACGTTGGCCCCCACCGTAAAGTCGGGCGTGATGTCGTAGTTCATGCCCAAGGATACCGTCGTGTCCGGCGCTTCCTGAAACTCATTCCCTTCAATTTCCGGCGAAAGGGGAAAACTGGTGAATTCTGTCCGGAGCAAACCAAGCGATCCATAGATCCTGAGGGCATCGGTGGCTTGGAAGTCCGCGGAAAGCTCCAGGCCGTAGCTCTCTGCTTCGTCCGCGTTTGTGATCACACCGATCTGACTTCCCGGGCGCACGGGGTTTTCGATCAGCGAGACGATCTGCTTATCGGTGATATCATTGTAGAACAGGTTTGCAGAGACTTCGAGCCGGTTGTCGAGCAGCAGCGAGCGAATGAAGACCTCGTAGGTGTTCCGGAGTTCATCCTCAAACTCCGGCAAATCCAGCGGCGTGACGCCATCGTTGAACGCACCCGCCGGGAAGGCGTAACTGAAGCCGCCCGGTGCGAAGCCTCGCGCGGCGACAAAGCCGATCCGCGTCGTCTCGTTGGGTTTGTAGGCAAAGCCGATCCGCGGGAGCAGCGCACTGTCTTCGCGCTCGAAATCGACAAAGGTCGGGTTGCCGTCAGACGCGAGCGGGCCGCTTCTTTCCTGTTGTTCGTATTGATACCGAAGGCCGCCAAAAACCTCGAACTGGTCGGTCACATCATAGCTGAGCTCTGTGTAGATCCCGACTGTGTCCCGCTGCCCATCAAGATCGGTAGGGCCGAAGAAGTCCCAGTCGACATCATCCTTCTGGCGGCGAAGGTATACGCCGGCCAGACCGGTGAGACGATTGTTGTCCGCGGAGAAGTCGACGCGCGTCTCGTTTGTCAGGTCCGTTCCGGTTTGGTCCAGGCTGAAGCCGCCGTCGCCGGATCGGCGCTTGGTCTCATTGCTCGAAAAGGTAAAGCGGTTGCTGAGGGTCGTGCCGTTGAAGAACTCGTACTGAATGCTGTTCGTGAGCGAGATCCCTTCAGTCAGAAACGCCGCTGGGTTCGGGTTCGTTGTGCGGGCCAGATCTTCGACGGGCGTGTTGACGATCTCTGTCTGCGGCCCCTCGGAATCGCTGTAATTGATCGATGTGTTGACGGTGAGGCCCGCGATGTCGGCCGGGGTCCAGAGCATGGCAAGCCGGGCTGTCTGCAGGCGCAGTCGCGACGCTTCATCTATGACGTTGGCCGTGCTGGGAAACTCCACAAACGTGTCGCGCTCCTGCTGATCGAAGGTGAAGCGCAGGGCGACGTCTTCCGAAATGGGGCCGGTCGCAAACCCGGAAAGCCGCCACCCGTCGCGATTGCGCACTTCGGCAACGATCTCTCCGCCGCGTTCGAAGGAGGGGATGGCACTGATGATATTGACCGCGCCGATGGAGCCGTTGATGCCGCCACCGGTGGTACTGGGCCCGCGGACCACTTCGATCACCTCGGTGTCGTAGGTTGAGATGCCCCCGAACGTCAGTTCGCCGAAGCTCACTGGGCGCCCATCGACCGTTACGGGGGTCTGAGACACCGCACCGGGAATGATGGCAAATCCAGCGTTGCCAGGGCCCTCGGCGTCTTCACCGCGGATGTTGACGAAGCCGTTTGACTTTCCAAACGTCACGATGTTCGGCAATCCCGATTGCACGTCATCGACGGTTTGCAGGGCCGGCCGGGATTCCAGCTCCTCACGATCAATGACAGAGACGGAGCTTTCGGCTTCGAAGGGGTCGGTGATGTCGCCCGGGCCCACGAGGCCCGAGATCGAGCCCAAGATGAGCGGTGGCAGAGGCGTCACGGGATCGGTCGCCGCTTGCGAGACCACGACGCTGTTGGTTTCCACCTGACGCAGCGCCAGCCCCGTGCCCGTCAACAGGGCCGCCAACGCGGCTTCCGGGCGCATCTCGGCCTTGACCTCCGCGCTCATGAGCCCGTCGATCAGGTCCGACGGGGCGCTCACGATCAGCCCTGTCTGGCTGCTCAACTGGTTCAGCGCGAGAGAGAGGTCCTGCGACGGGATGTCGATGGCATAGCGTTCTTGGGCGAAACCCGTGCCAGCACATGTGATCGTCAGGACGAGTACCTGTGCCGCGGTGCACGCGTGGGTGAGTTTTGTCACGAAGGCCTCCTAGCCGGTGTCATACGACGCTTCGAGACAACAACGAGCAGGTGCGCGACTTTTTCAGTCTTTCCGTAGCTTTTTTTCTAGCGACCGATCACAAGCGTCGAAACCGGCGGCGTCGAGATCACCATGCCGCCATGGCTGGCGGCCAAGTTGCGCAAGGAGACAAGCGGCCGGGACAGATCGAAGGTGCCCGACACCGGAGAGGCACTCAACTCACGATCCATGATCACCACCGGCCCCGGAATGCGCCGGTCGAGGATCTCGGCCACCTGGGCAAAGCTCTGTCCGTCGACAACGATTTGCGCGCTTCGCCAGCTTGCCACGTTGCTCTCTTCGACGGGTCTGATGCTGTAGCTGTCATCCTCCCACGTCAGGCTCTCGCCGGCGCTCAGGCGGGCCTGCTGACCCTCCCGTTCGACGAGAACCTGTCCGCTCTCCACCTTGACCTGAACGGTGTTGCGGTAGCGCGCCACCTCGAACGTGGTGCCGACGACCTCGACACTTACATCGCCGGCCGTCACGACAAACGGCTCCGACCTAGGCGTGACATCGACGTAAATCGCGCCGCGCAGAAGGCCCACGTGCCGCGTTGCGCCCTGCGTTTCGTCGGTGATCGCACTCGTCGCGTCCAACACCGCGAAATCACCCGAAGCAAGCTCCACGCTAAGTGGCTGGTGAGGAGCGATATGGTCCGCCGTGAGGTAGATGCGCGAGCGGTCGAAGCCGAGCGCCCCGAGGCACAGCAACCCGATCCCGAGGACGGCCAGCACCGGGTTGATTGGCCGCGGTCGCCCTCCGGTCACAGCCCAGGATTCTTCGATATCCGCAAAGGCCTTTGCCGCCTTCGGGCCGCGAGCAAGAAATCTCTCCAGCTCCCGACGAAGGACCTCGTTCTTCGGATCTTCCTTCAGGCGGAGATAGAGATCGGCGGCTTCTTCGAGCAGCCGTTCCTTATCCTGACTGCTCACATCGCTCTCCGCCTCGGCTGCACACCTGGATCGATCGTCGATTGCGCTAGACGCTTTGCCGCTATCGGTTCAAGTGGTTCTTCGTAGGGCGACGTGCACCAGCGCGTCTTTCACAAGCTGATGCACCCGCGTCGTGCTGAGCTTCATCCGCCGGCCAATCTGCGCGTAGGTCAGGCCGCTCAACCGATGGAGCGCAAAGGCCTGCTGTGTCCGCTTGGGAAGCTCATTGAGAATGGCGGCAACCTCCAGCAGCTCCTGCTTGGCGCCGACTATACGTTCGGTATCAAAGGCTTGATCGGCATCGAGGGTGTAATGCGAGAGCCAGAAGCGCTCAGACCGTTCTTTGCGCCGCCAATCCTTCGCTAGATTGGCCACGATGCGCCTGACGATCGGGACGGTCTTGTCCCGTGGGTAATCGTGCGCTGTCCATCTGAGCCAGCTCTCCTGGACGATCTCTTCGGCGACATGTCGGTTGCCGACGATCGAGCCTGCCAGTGCAATCAGGTCTCCGCGCTCACGGATGAACGCCTCTAGCTCGCTGTCGAGATTGCACATCAAAGCCATCCTGGATGCTATCTGCGATAGTCCGATGGCGATGCAAAGCAATGGCTGCGGATGCGCGTGAGCTAACTTGCCGTGTCGGTCAGTCAAGTTGGGCTCCATCATAGGCCGCGCTCGTCGGGCGAACCGGATGCCTGTGTTCGCTATCGGGTGCGTGCAGCATCGGCACTCCGCAAACGGTGTCGTGCGATGTTGCCCTGGGCACCCGCCACCAAGATGGCGGTTGCCATGGAACTCAGGCCGTCCGTCGGATCGGTGGTGCGATCTAACGCAGGGCGCAGGCGCAGATGCACCGCCGCTCAAGGCCAAATCCCAAACGGTGTGACCGGCGTCGCGTCGGACTTCTCACTCCGTTGATTGTCGCCGGATCACGGCGACGGGTTTAGGCGTCTGCCGTGGCCCTGTCTTGCTCCGTGCCATGGCCTCTCTTGGTGGTGGGCGCGTGGGCTGCACACAGGCGCGGCCACGCTCTGATGACCATCCTGGGCGTTGATTGCCAAAGCTTGGGGCGCCACACAGAGGCGCTCCACCATGGGAGATCGGCCAGCTTTACAGATTTGTAAGACCCGGCACAGGGGCGCGCGATCCCGGCGGGGCAGAAGGGGCGCATTCGAACATGAGAGTGCGCCATGCCCCTACCCACAGTCTCTTTCGCCATCGCCATCGCCATCGCCTTCGTTCTGGCCCATATCGCGCTGGTTGCGCCCTTTGTGCCGCTGGCCAACATCCTGCCCGCCGGTCTTGGGGCGCTGTCGATGTCCTCCATGGCGCTTGCGCTGATCCTGGCCGCGCGCTGGCGGATCGTCGACCGGGCGTTGGGCGGGCCCGACAAATCCTACGTGGTGCACCGCTGGTTGGGATTCTTCGCCCTCGTCGGCGCCTTGGGGCACTGGGCGCTGGCCTCGTCGGTCGGTTCGGGCGTGCTGCCGGTGCTGGCCGAAAGCGGCGAGGATGTCGGCAACATCGCGGCGGTCGGCCTGATCGCTATGACGGCGGCGGCGCTGGTGCGGGCGATCCCCTACCATGTCTGGAAACTCAGCCACATGCTGATGGGCCCGATCTTTCTGCTGGCGGCATACCATACCTTCTTCGTGGCGAGCCCGCTCGCCGTGGGCGCCGCGCCCTGGACGCTGATGGCAGTCCTCTCCGTCGTGGGTCTTCTCGCCTGGGGGCAGACGCTCCTGCGCAAGCTCTCGCCGACGCGGCTGATGACCGTCGAACGCGTTGTTCCGTTCGACGGCGGCGTCGATGTGACCTTCCGCGCCGAAAGCCCCTTGCCGCCGTTCCGGCCCGGCCAGTTCGCAACGATCGCCGCCAACCGTGCCGGGGCAGAGGCGCACCCCTTCACCATCGCGGGGGGAGATGAGACATCGCGCCGGTTCATCCTGCGTGCCGTGGGGGATTGGACGGACACGTTCGTGCAAACCGCAAAGCCCGGCGACCGCTACCGCCTCGGGCGCGGCGCCGGTCGGTTTCTGCCGCAGATCGGTGCGGAAAGGCCCGCGCAGCTTTGGGTTGCGGGCGGGGTCGGGATCACGCCCTTCCTCGCCGCGTTGGAGCGGATGAACCCCGACAGCGGCGCGCGCGTGACGCTTCTCTATTGCATCCGGTCGCGCGCCTCGGCCGGTGCCATCGCGGATGTCGAGCGTCATGCGGCGCGCCTGCCGCAGGTGGACCTGATCGTCTTGAGCGATGCCGAGGGCCCCGGGCTCACTCCGCTCAGCATCACCAGGTTCATGCGGCACAAGCCGGAGGACACGCAGGTCTATGTGTGCGGCCCGGAAGGCCTGAAGGCTCTGGTCGCCAGGGCGCGGCAAACTGCCGGGATGACGGGGCGCCTCCATTCCGAACGCTTCGATTTTCGCGGGGCCTATGGATTGACCGATCTGATCTACATCGGAAAACCTGCGCTGGAGGCGGCGCGGGACTGGGTCGTCAAGGTAAAGGACGTGCCCAATGCGGCTTCTGGTACTCGAGGATGATCCATCGCTCGGCCCCTGGACGGAGAGGGGCCTGCGCGAGGCCGGCCATGTCGTCGATCTCTTCACCGACGGCAAGGACGCCTTGGTTGCGGCGATGGGGCAGAGCTATGACGTGCTCGTGCTCGACCGGATGGTGCCGGGGCTCGACGGTCTTTCGGTGCTGAAAGCACTCCGTCAGGCGAAAGTCACCGCTCCGGCGATCTTTCTGACGGCGCTGGGCGAGGTGGACGACCGCGTCGAAGGTTTACGCGCGGGCGGCGACGATTATCTCGTCAAGCCGTTCGCCTTCAGCGAGCTTCTGGCCCGGGTTGAGGTTCTGTCCCGCCGTCAGGGCGCGACGGAGGAGCAGAGCTCGGTGCTCACCGCGGGCGACGTCGTCATCGATCTGCACAAACGCACCTGCACCCGGCGCGGGCAGCCGATCGACCTCAATCCCAAGGAGTTTCTGCTTCTGGAGGTCTTCCTGCGCTCGAAGGGCCGGGTGCAGACGCGCACGATGCTCCTTGAACGCGTCTGGGACATGAACTTCGATCCCACGACAAGCGTGGTCGAGACCCATATCAGCCGTCTCCGGGGCAAGATCGAAAAGCCGTTTGGCGACACGCTCATCCGCACCATCCGCGGGACAGGTTATGTTTTTGAGCCGGCTTGACGGGTTTCTGCGTCTCTCCGCAGTCCGCCAGACGCTGTCGCTTCTGGCGCTCTTTTCGCTGATCTCGCTGCTGGCCTGGGGGGGAACCTATTGGCTGGTGCAGCGCGAGATGCTGCGCAGCGTCGATGCCCGGCTGATCGCCCGCATGGACGACGCCGTGGCAGCGCTCGCCGCCGGGGACCCGTTGCCGCCGGCCGAGGAGGGCCAGACGGCCGCGATGGCCGGCCCTGGGCCGCGCGACGGGTTCGACACCCGCGATCTCCCGGAAGGCGGGATCGAAATGCGATACCTCCTGCGCACGACGGCGCAGGGGCGGATCCTTCTGGGGGAGAACACCGAGCGGCAGGAGGAGTTGCGCGACATCCTGGCGGCCGGGATGCAGCTGAGCCTCGTGGCAACGCTGCTGGTCACGTCGCTCGCCGGCCTATGGATGGCGCGCCGCGGCCAGCTGCGCCTGAACGCGATCAGCGAGGGCCTCGTGGAAGTGGCGCGGGGCCACCTCGGCACGCGCATCGCGCTCGACGGCAGGGATGACCTCAGCCTCCTGGCGGACCGGATCAACGCAACGACCGCGCGTCTCGACGACGCCATGACCCAGATGCGCGTGCAATCCTCGAACATCGCCCACGATCTGCGCACACCGCTCGCCCGGCTCCGGGCGCAGATCGAGAGCAGCCTCATCGCCGCGACGGAGCGCAACCAACCCGTCAGCCCGGATGTGCTCGCGGAGGCGTTGGAGCAGGTCGACCAGATCACCGGAACCTTCGATGCCCTTTTGCGCCTCGCCCGGATCGAAAGCGGTGCCGGACGTGCGGCGTTCACGCCCGTCGACCTCGGGGCCCTCGCCCGGGAAGTAGGCGAGACCTTTGGGCCGGTCGTGGAGGAGGCCGGGCAGACGCTGGCGGTCGGGGCCACGGACGCCGCGCATGTCCCTGGCGACCGCGACATGCTCATCCAGTTGCTGGCGAACCTGATCCAGAACGCGCTGCGCCACGGGGCCGATGCCCAGACGATCACGCTCCATGCCCATGGCCCACGCCTGACGGTGAGCGATGAAGGGCCCGGCATCCCCTTTGCGGAGCGCGAGAACGTGCTGCATCCGCTCTATCAGGGCGAAACCACCCGGCAAGGCGACGGCGTCGGGCTGGGGCTGGCTCTCGTCAGCGCCATTGCCAAGCTTCACGAGGCGGACCTTTCGCTCGCCGATGGCCCAAACGGGCGCGGGCTGACCGTGACGGTGCATTTCTCGAACCTTGCAGAATTGTAAGCCTGCGGTCAGGCGTCTGCGAGGCGCGGATCTTATCTTCTTCGTATCGAAAGAAGAAAGGATGCCCGATGACCCGCATGAAGAACGCCGCACTCGCAACGCTTGGCCTGATCCTCGCCCTGGCGTGCCTTGGTGTCTTCGCCAGCTTCGGCCTCGTCGTGATTGGCGTGCTGGCCGCGCTCGGATTGATGGGCGCCGTGGCCGCTGGCCTCTCCAGCGCCCTCGCCAAGAAAACCGATCCGGCCGACGCCTGATCCTCGTACCCCAGGACCGCCGCCATGAACCGCCGCCATTTCCTTGTTGGAAGCACCGCCGCCGGGGCCGCTCTTGCTGGCCTCGGCCAGGCCCAATCCTCCTTGCGCCCGCTGCCTCTGCCGCCCCTGACAGATGTGACGGGCGGCGTCTCCGGCCGCATCCCGCTGATGCTCGCCCCCGCGCAGCACGATTTCGGGACCGGCGCCATGAGCGAGACCTTCGGGATCAACGGGCCCTATCTCGGCCCCGTCCTGCGGGCGAAACAGGGGCAGGTTCTGCCCTTCGACGTCACGAACGGCATCGGTGAGGTTAGCACCCTGCATTGGCATGGGTTGCACATTCCCGGTGATGTCGATGGCGGCCCGCACCAGGAGATCGCGCCGGGCGAAACATGGTCGCCCGACGTGCCGATCGTGCAGCGGGCGTCGATGAACTGGTTCCACTCGCACACCCATGGGCGCACGGCGCGGCAAACCTACAAAGGGCTCGCCGGGGTTCTGCTGGTCGAGGACGACGCGAGCCTTTCCGCCGATCTCCCGCAGACATACGGTGTCGACGACTTCACCCTCGTGCTGCAGGACAAGGTCTTCGACGACGCCGGCCGCATGACCTACACGCTGACCGAAGAGGTCTTCGAGGATGGCCTCCAGGGTGAGGCGCTGGTCGTCAACGGCGCTCTGGCCCCCGTTGGACAATCCGTCCCCGCAGGGCTCGTGCGGCTGCGTCTGCTCAACGCCTGCAACGCACGTTTCCTCACCCTCTCGATGGCCACCGGACCGCTCCATGTGATTGCCACGGAAGGCGGGTTTCTGGCCTCAACGGTCGAGGCGGAAAGCCTGCTGATCTCTCCTGGCGAACGCTACGAATTGCTCGTGGACATGGGGAGCAGCGACACCAACAGCCTGCGCGTCAGCTTCGGCGAGGAGGAGGGCGTTTTCAGTTTCTTGGGCGGTGTTTTCGGCGGCGGCCCCCTCACCGCGCTTACCCTGACACGGACTGCAGAGCCCGGCGTCACCGCCTCCATGCCCCGGGCCCTTGCTACGCTTCCGCCGCCCGATGCCTCTGCAGCTCAGGTGACGCGCAGCTTTGAGCTGCAGATGGATACCGGCGCCGATCTCGCCGCCCTGGCCGCCGCGTGGGACAATTTCTGCGGCGGTGGCGCGATGGCGATTAACGGGGCACCCATGAACATGGACCGCATCGACGAGGAGGTTCGCAAGGGCGACACGGAGGTCTGGCGGATCACCGTCGACGACATGCTCCATCCCTTCCACATCCACGGTTGCTCCTTCCGCATTCTGACGCAGAACGGAGCGGCCCCCCCGGCCTACGCGGCCGGATGGAAAGACATGGTGCATGTCGATGAGGGCTGGTCTGAAGTGCTGGTGCGCTTTGAACACGACGCCCCTGCGGACGCACCCTACATGTACCATTGCCACATCCTCGAACACGAGGATTGCGGGATGATGGGCCAGTTTACAGTGGGTTAGCGCGCAAGGTTCGACCAAAGGCGCCGCATCGCCATCGGACCTTCGTGGCCCTCGTCGTCACACGCCCTTCCGCCCGAACGCGGTCCTGCGGCGGACGGGACCCGCTCGTGCAACAGGGCGAGATCCCCGTTGCTCCCCCTTGTGCCCACCTTGGAGACGCCCATTGGTAGAGCGCTGGGACCGCAAACAAATGCCGGTCAGACGGGGCCGGGCAGGCCATGAGGCGCGTCTCCGGATCGGCCTGCGAAAGCAGGGCCCAGGCGGGGTGACGCGTTGCCGTAAGGGCGCACGTGTTTCGCCAGGCGCGGTCCAGCTCCAATGGAACATCCGTCTCGATCCCTGTCCCAGACAGTGGCGCCCGCAATGGGGCACAAGGATCGCGGAGTGGCCCGATCGACGCGCTATACCTCGCCATTCCTCTTGAGTTTTTGCTTGATCCTGCTCAGCGACACCGGCGTGACCCCGAGATAGGACGCGATGTAGCGTTGCGGGACGGCATCCACCAGGCGCGGATCCTGCGCCAGAAGAGATTTGTAGCGATCCTCCGGGCTTTGCGCAATTCGGTTCAGGAATAGTTCCTGATAGTCGGACATGCAAAGCACCGCCACTTTCAGCATCTGCTTGACGAATTCCAGCGAGTCTTCCAGTTCACTGTCGAAATCAGATTTTTCAACCGCGCGGACGTCTGATGGAACGACGGATTCAAGGCCGAATGTGCTCGGCTGAGCAAGGTAAAAACTGCTGAGAGAGGAGACGATATCCCCCGGCAAAAAGAATTTGACCGAGATGTCCTCGCCATCGTTGTTGTACCATAGTCTCAGGCACCCGGATTCAACGTAATACCCCTGCCGGCTGACTTCCCCCTGAAGAAGCAGCGTATGCTTGGCCGGAAGCCGCAATTGCCGGCCCCGTGCGATCATCGCTTGCCGAAAGGCAGGAGGGCATTTCATCTGGGATCCTCATACTCAGTGATGGCCGCCCATGATATCGGCGAGCGCGGGACCCGCAAGGGAGCGACGGCGCAAGGCATTCCGGTGCGGCGGGTGACCGGATGATTTCTCGCCCATCGTTAACAAACGATAATGCGCCGGTTGGCGCGACAGCCTACGGGGCCGGTGACGGCAGCCTCTCAGGGGATGCCGCTTCACCTGTCATCCCAACCGCAATTCGCTGTCAGGGGATCCTCCCGGCGGTGTCGGCGGCAACGCGCGAGCACGAAATGCACCAATCCAACCCCATCCTCGGCCGGGTGATCCTGGCCATCGGGATCTTCTGCGGCTTCGTCAGCTTCTGGTATACGCTGGCCTTCACATGGAATCCCGATTTCGCAGCGGTCAACCTTCCCGAAGGACCGACGCATGCCAATTACCACGCCTTCCGGGGGGCCGTGCTGGCGCTCGCGGTCAATCTGCTGCTGGTCTGGGTACTGATCAAAGGCACGGCTTTGCAATTCCAATCCTGGGCCATCGTCGGGTTTCTGGCGGTTTTCTATTACGCGGGATGGTGGCTGGCCTGGCCGATCTGGGGCTATCACGCACCGAATGTCACCGCCGAGTTGAACCATGTGGGCGGGACGATTGGTGGCCTGGTGGGCTTGTATCTCCTCAGACCGGTGTCGTCCTGACGGCTTCGGCCCTTTCCTGAGCCAGTGTAGGCGGCCACGCGCCACGACGGGTCAGGGGGCATTCCATGGGTCGTTGCGCGTATGTCGGCCGACTGCTTTCGACGCAGGACGCCGCCCCTTTGAGCCCGTCCGACCGACATGCGGACCGCTGGGAAGGTCCTGGGCGAGAAGCGCATCGCGTCCGGGTCAAAGCGTGCGCATTTCCAAAGGCGATTGCATTGCCCAAAAGATCCGCCCCTTTGTCAGTCGGGAAGCGCGGCCCCACAGTGCGGCCAGGGCGGTTGGGGAGA
>JBCDGS010000062.1:0-15657 GCA_038751055.1 Pseudomonadota bacterium
GCTTTTCACGCTCCGACTGGTTGGCGAGTTCGTTGTAGCGGTCGATCCGGGCCTTGGACTTGGCCTGCCGGGCCTTCTGGCCCTGACGCATCCATTCAAGCTCGCGTTCGAGCGTCTTTTGCTTGGATTTGTCTTCCTTGGCTTCCTGCTCCAGCCGTTTGGCCTTTTGTTCGAGCCATGCTGAGTAGTTGCCCTCGTAGGGGATGCCGCGGCCGCGGTCGAGCTCCAGGATCCAGCCGGTGATGTCGTCGAGGAAGTAGCGGTCGTGGGTGACCACGAGGATGGTCCCTTTGTAGTCGATCAGGTGCTGTTGGAGCCAGGCAATGGTTTCGGCGTCGAGATGGTTTGTGGGTTCGTCGAGGAGGAGCATCTCGGGCGCTTCCAGCAGTAGCTTGCAGAGGGCCACGCGGCGCGCCTCACCCCCAGAGAGGTTGGCGACGTCCGCATCGTCGGGCGGACAGCGCAGCGCCTCCATTGAGACGTCGATCTGGGCGTCGAGGTCCCAGAGGTTCTGGGCGTCGATCTCGTCCTGGAGCTTGGCCATCTCATCGGCCGTCTCGTCGGAGTAGTTCATGGCGAGTTCATTGTAGCGGTCGAGGATCGCCTTCTTTGCGGCCACGCCCTCCATGACGTTCTCGCGGACCGTCTTTGCGGGGTCGAGCTGGGGTTCCTGCGGAAGATAGCCCACGCGCGCGCCTTCGGCGGCCCAAGCTTCGCCGGTGAAATCCTTGTCGAGGCCCGCCATGATCTTGAGAAGTGTTGATTTACCCGCGCCGTTGACGCCTACGACACCGATCTTCACCCCCGGCAGAAAGGAAAGGCGGATGTTTTCGAACGTTTTCTTGCCGCCCGGATAGGTCTTTGAGACACCGTCCATATGATAGACGTATTGATAGGCTGCCATTGCCGTTCTCCTGCCGCTCGCGTGTCGTCTTCGTCTAGTCAGAAGGGCTGGGAGAGGCAATCCGCGGCGGGGTGGTTGGCGGATGAGCATGACTAAGTAATGAGCGATATGCGGGACATGATGATGCGCTACGCGCGGCCGGGACAGGTGGAGTGGATCGGTCTGCGTCCGGCGCGACGGACGACCATGGACACCCCGGTGTCGGCGCAAGTCGGGCTCGACGGGCTTGCAGGCGATCGCGCGCGCGGCGGCAAGCGCGCGGTGACGCTCATCCAGGCGGAGCATCTGCCGGTGATCTCTGCGCTATGCGGCCGCTCGGTGACCGCCGCGATGCTCAGACGAAACATCGTGGTATCGGGCCTCAACCTTTTGGCGCTGAAAGGGCGGCAAGTCCGGCTTGGCGGAGCTCTGATCGAGGTCACGGGACCTTGCCATCCATGTTCCCGCATCGAAGAGGCCTTGGGGCTAGGCGGCTACTCTGCCATGCGGGGCCATGGCGGACTCTGTGCAAGTGTCGTCGAGCCTGGGCATGTTGCCCTGGGCGACAGGGTTGCGCCCTAGGCAATGCGGTACTTCAAACGCGGCTGGGCGCAAAAAGCAATCAGCACATGCCTTGCTGCGCCATCACCGCGCTGATTATGTGCGCGCCATGATGGCACGGCCCTACGCCCGCTCCGGACAGCGTATCGGACTTCTTGGCGGATCTTTCGATCCGGCGCACAGAGGCCATGTCCATGTCACCCGGCAAGCGCTGCGACGTTTCAATCTTGACCGGATCTGGTGGCTTGTGAGCCCGGGCAACCCGCTTAAGGCGCGAGGGCCGGCAGCGCTGGAGGCGAGGCTTTTGGAGGCGCGCCGCGTCATGGATCACCCGCGCGTCACCGTGACCGGGCTAGAGGCGCAGTTAGGCACGCGTTACACGGCTCAGACGCTTGATGCTCTCCTGAACCTCTATCCAGGGGTGGCGTTTACCTGGCTCATGGGGGCTGACAACCTGGCGCAGTTCCATCAGTGGCAGGATTGGCGGGCAATCATGGATGCCGTGCCCGTCGGTGTTATTGCACGCCCCGGGGAGAGGACGGGCGCGCGCGTGTCTCCGGCGGCGCGACTGTACCGCGGCGCGCGACTACCCGGACGGGCATCACGGCTCTTGGGGGGCTCGAGTGCCCCGGCATGGTGTTTCATCAACGTGCCTATGTCGGACGCGTCCTCAACGGCGATCCGTGCTGGTGGTGGCTGGTAAGGCAAGGCTCGCAAACCCGGACGCAACGAGCAATCCGATGCCAAGGAAGGCGAGAGTGTCCGGTAGTGTACCGAAAACGAGCCATCCGAGCGCAGTCGCAGCCACCACTTGGAAGTAAACGAACGGCGCGAGCCGGGTGGAATGTGCCATGCTGAAAGCCACAATCAGCAAGAGGTTGCCGCCCATCGAGGCCAGCGATGATCCGACGATCATCAGCCCTGTCCAACCATTGAGCTGAGGCACCACGAAGAGGCCAAACGGTGCCGTGAGAAGTGCGGATATCGCAAGTTGCGAAAAGAGCAGCGTCAAAGGCGGTGCGGCATTCACCAGCCATTTCGACGCGGTCAGGAAAGATCCGTAAAACACCCCGGCAAGCACTGCGAAGAGGAGGCCAGGCCGCATGTCTTGTCCTGGCTGCACAACGAGGAGCACTCCACCGAAACCGACGAGAAGTAGAAGGGTCCGAGGAAGCGATGCAGGTTCCTTCAGCAGCAGTGCCGAGAGAGTATAAGCCACAACCGGGCCAATGAAGAACGCACCGAAGACATTGGCCAAAGGCTCAGTCGAGAGCGCGGTCAGAATGGAGCAGATCCCGCCGGTGATGAGCGCTGCCCGAAGCCACATGCGCCAATCGCCGAAGGCGGCGTAGGCGGACCTTGGGATGAACGGTGCGAGTAGTACGGCCGCAATGGCGAAGCGCGTGAATGCCACGAAGATTGGCGCGACGCCCGCATTCGTCAGGCTCTTTCCGAAGGTGTCGCCAAGGGGAATGAGCGCCATGCCAAAAAGCATGATAAGGACCGCACGTGCCATGCCGTCGCGCTAACAGTTTTGTGCTCGGCCTGCTACGTGGAAATCCGTTGTGCAGGGGCCGCCCTTTGCTAGGGTCCGAAGTATGAGCAGATCTTTATCTAGACGCGCAGCCTTGGCGGGGCTTGTGGCCGGTCTGTCGACGTCGGCTTTTGCAAACGCCCCGCTGACATCCCTGCGGCCACAACCGCGCCCCGGCTCTGTCGGTGCGCGTTCCGCAAAGGCAATCGTTGCTGCCGCGCAGCTAACGGGCACGACTGCCTTCATTTGCACACGGGCGGACGGCACCGTCATTGAGGCGCTGGGCGACACGATACTGCTTCCCCCGGCGAGCGTCGCCAAGGCCGTCACCGCGCTCTACACCATTGACGCACTCGGAAGAGATTACCGGTTCGCGACCGTGATCCTCGCTGCCGGGCCTATCCAAAACGGCGTCCTAGAAGGTGATCTCATTCTCAAGGGCACCGGGGATCCACTGTTGGATACAGATGCTCTTGGCGGGCTTGCGGCCCAGCTTCGTGACAGCGGGATTACCCGCATCACGGGGCGGTTCCTCGTGGATGCAGGGGATCTGCCGTATGTCGATCAGATTGACCCAAGTCAGCTGCCATGGGTGGGCTATAATCCGACGATCTCGGGCCTGAACCTCAACTTCAATCGCGTGCATTTTGAATGGACGCGCTCGGGCAGTGACTACAGCCTCACTATGGATGCGCGCGCGCGCACCTATCAGCCCGCCGTGCGCTCGTCTGTTATGCGGATCGCTGAGAGTGGCTGGCCCACATACACCCACCGGATGGGAGAGGGCCGCGAGGTCTGGACGGTGGCGCGACCAGCACTCGGCAGCGGCGGGGCTCGATGGCTTCCGGTTCGGAGGCCCGATGCCTATGCAGGGGACGTCTTTCGCACTCTTGCAGGCTCCATGGGAGTTAGCCTGCCTGCGCCTCAGATGGAAAGCGGCCCCATTCGCGGAAACGTTTTGGCGAGCCATTCTTCCCCGAGTTCACGTGGCCTTTGTGGCGGAATGCTAAAGTATTCCACGAACCTCACGGCAGAGGTCCTCGGGCTTCGCGCAAGTCAGGCGATGGGCCATGCTCCGGTTAGTCTTCGGGCCTCAGCGGGAGCGATGAACAGCTGGGCCAAGGATCGTTTCGGAGCCGAAATGGCCCTCGTGGATCATTCGGGGCTGGGCGATGCGTCTCGCGTTTCGGTGGCAGACCTGTCGAAGATGCTCACAGGCACTGCCGACTTGCGCGGAATGCTCAAGGACATCCCGGTCAAGGACCGAGACGGCAACCTCGTAGAACGCGCGGACCACGCGATCCGCGCAAAGACCGGCACCTTGAATTTCGTCAATGCGCTTGCAGGCTACATCACGCCAGTGGGTGGGGATGTCCTTTCATTCGCCATTATCTCTTCGGATTTGCCGCGCCGCGCAGCCCTGCGGGACTCTGATAAAGAGCGTCCCGCAGGCGCCAGGAGCTACGCCCGCCGCGCACGCATCATGCAACAAGAGCTGATCACGCGCTGGGCAAAACTGTCGATGGAAAGCTGATGCTGTCCGCTAGTCCGTCCAGGTCTTGAACCGGGCCCGTGCGCCGCGCTCAATTGCTGCGGAGTGCAGCCGATCAATGAGCAACTCATCCCGGATTTCCTGAAGGAACCCGAGCTCTGCCTGACCGAGGATGCCGTCCGCTGCGGCAACATCGCACGCCATCGCATAGGCCGTTTCGTTTAGTTCCGGCGGGAGGTTCTCTTTGATCAGGCCAAAGAAGGCATCCAGCCCGTCTTCCTCGCTCAAAAGATCAAAGACGGTCTGAGCGATCTGGTTCATCCGGTCGGTGTCGTAGCTGCCGAAGATGGGCAAGTGATTGACGATGGACTGGATGGTCACAAGCTCAGCAGTGCGGACCTCTTCATCAGACGCCGACACGGCGATCATCGTGGCCACAAGGCAATCTTGCGGGGTCATGGGGTGGAGTTCTTCGGACATGGCCTCCGCACCTTTCGGGGATTGAGCTTCACCGCGTTTTATGGCCCATGGGCGGTCACGGCAAGGATGCTGAGAGGACAAGTGATGACGAGTTTCAGGGATGCTGCGATGGCGTCGAAAGCGTGGCCCTTCGAGGAAGCCCGCCGGATCCTGAAGCGGTATGAAAAGACCCCGCCCGAGAAAGGTTATGTCCTGTTCGAGACAGGTTATGGCCCGTCCGGGCTGCCCCATATCGGCACGTTCGGAGAGGTGGCGCGCACGACGATGATCCGCCGCGCGTTCGAGGTGATCTCGGATATCCCAACCAAGCTCATCTGTTTTTCCGATGACCTCGACGGGATGCGCAAGGTGCCGGGCAATGTCCCCAATCCCGAAGCATTGGACGCGTCTTTGCAGCTTCCGCTGACAAAAGTGCCGGACCCCTTCGGCACGCATGAGAGCTTTGGCCACCACAATAATGCCATGCTGAGACGGTTTCTCGATACTTTCGGGTTCGAGTACGAGTTCATTTCCGCCACCGAGTTTTATGGGTCTGGTCGCTTTGATGCGGTGCTGCGACGCGCCTGCGAGCGCTACGATGATATCATGGCCGTGATGCTGAAATCCCTCCGCGAGGAGCGGCAGCAGACCTATTCCATCTTTTTGCCGATGCACCCGGAAACCGGTCGGGTGCTTTATGTGCCGATGAAGCACGTGGACGCGGCGGAGGGCACGGTTACCTTCGACGACGAAGACGGGCGCGAATGGACTGTGCCGGTCACGGGAGGGAACGTAAAGTTTCAGTGGAAGCCCGATTTCGGCGCGCGCTGGGCCGCGCTCGACGTAGACTTCGAAATGTATGGCAAGGACCATTCTACGAACACGCCGATTTATGATCGCATTTGCGAGATCCTCGGCGGAAAGAAGCCTGAGCATTTCACCTACGAGTTGTTTCTCGATGACAACGGCCAGAAGATCTCAAAGTCTTCGGGCAACGGCATCAGCATCGACGAGTGGCTGAGCTACGCTGCTGATACCTCTCTGAGCTACTTCATGTATCAGAAGCCCAAGACCGCGAAGCGGCTCTACTTTGACGTGATCCCGCGTGCGGTGGACGAATATCACCAGCAGCTTCGCGCCTACGGTACGCAAGACGACAAGGCGAAGGCCAACAATCCCGTTTTTCACATCCACGGGCACAATGTGCCTGCCTCAACCATGGTTGTACCCTTTGGAATGCTTTTGAATGTGGCATCGGTTTCGAATGCCGAAGATGCCGAAACCATGTGGGGCTTCATCAAGCAGTACGCCCCGGATGCCGCCCCGGAGACGCATCCCGACCTCGATCAGGCGGCAGGGTTTGCAGTGCGGTACTTCCATGACTTCGTGAAGCCCACCCAGGTTAATCGCGCGCCCACACAGACGGAGGCGAAGGCTCTTAGAAAGCTGGCGGCAGCCTTCCTCGATGGCGCGCTTGCCATCGACTTAATCAAGCAAAAGCAAGAGATTAAGGGGCAATCTGACCCGTTGCCCGATGCAGATTTTTCAGATGCTGAGTTCCTGCAATCGGTGGCGGTTTCGGTGGGCACGGTGGAAGGCTACGCGAACCTTCGCGACTGGTTCAAGGTGCTCTACGAAGTTCTGCTGGGCACATCGCAAGGCCCCCGAATTGGCTCCTTCGCGAAACTCTATGGCCTCGAAAACACAGTGGACTTGATCGAAAAGGGAGCGGGCGGGCACCTCGTCGAAACTTCCTGATACGTTGACCCGTGGATCCTCTGACTTAGGCTCATGGTCAACAGAGGAGTTTCGCTATGGCGCGTATGTTCGGAGTAATCTTGCTGGTGCTGGGCTTGAGCGGCCCGGTCGCGGCCAATCCATCCGGTATTCAGGCCACAATAAGTGGCCAGATGGAGGCTTTCCGTGCAGATGATTTTGAGCGCGCGTTTTCTTTCGCGGCGCCCAATATCAAAGGCATGTTCGGAACTGCTGAGCGCTTTGGGAGCATGGTCCGCAACGGCTATCCGATGGTCTGGAGAAACGCGAATGTGCGGTATCTGGAGTTGCGGGAGCTGGGAGGCCGGATGTGGCAGATGGTGCAGGTTGAGGATCAGGAAGGCGGGTTTCACTATCTCGATTACCTGATGGTCGAGACAGAGAACGGCTGGCAGATTGGGGCGGTTCAGTTTCTCCCGGATCCCGGCGTCGGGGCGTAAACCAGCGTCACGCGCCAATGCTTATTCAAAGGCGTTGGCGGACCTTGTCGCTGGTGAGTTCTCTGAGGCATTTTCGACCCACTTTCGCGGTCTCCCTGTGTCCTGACTCCGCCAGGCGGACTGCGAAAGTACTTGCGGCGTTGTTGAGCGCTAAGTTGCGCTTGCCAATCGCTCTGAGCGCCATATCCACCGCTTTCGATACGAGCGGGCGCGGATCAGCGGCGCCTTCTTCAATGAGAGGAAACGTTTCGGTGAACGCTGTGTCGGGCGCTGCTTTATCGTGCCGCGTCATCGACCAGATAAGGGCAAAGGCTGTGCGCTTAACGAATTCCTCTTCGCGAGCGGCATAGGCCTGCACTTTCTCCCAACGGGGCGGGGCTTTATCGAAGAGGGTGAAACAGCATGTGTCGCAGATCGCCCAGTTGTCGAAGTCCTCGGTCCAGGAATCCATGAGAGAGCCATCGGTTTGCGCCGGATCAGCCAAGTGTGTCGCGACAATCCGCGCTTCGTAGATACCAGTGGGCCACAACGCCAGGGCGAGCTCATGGTCGCGGCCCCAGCGCTTTGCCTGTGCCTTCATCAGGCCCATGGGCACGCCAAGCATATTCCTTGCCGTAATGTTGTAGCGTGCGAGGGACGCGCGGTGGTCCTCGCAGGCATTGGCTCGCAGCCACGACATCACATCTTCGGGCGTCACTTGGCCTGCATCTTTGTCACCATTGCGAGCACCCATCGTCTCGGCAGGAGCGGTGTGACCCAGTTCAGCATGAAATCGAGGAGCTTTTCGTTCACGACCACAAGCTGGCCGCGCCGCATCGCGTCATAGCCGATTTTGGCCACGGACCGTGGTGTCGCCCCTTTGCGTGCCACGAGGTCGGTCCCGCGAAGGTTTGCGACATCGGCGAACTCAGTTTCGACATATCCTGGGGCGAGGACCGTGCAGGTGACGCCTTTGGGGCGCAGCTCTGCATCCACAGCTTGCGAAAAGCTGTTCACAAAGGCCTTTGTTGCAAAGTAGGTGGCTTGTCCAGGTCCCGGCATGAAGCCAGCGGTGGAGCCCACTTGCAGAATTTTACCCTTCCCACGCTCAGCCATTTTCGCCCCGAAGTGATGGGTAAGCTGCACAAGCGTCTGCACATTGAGGTCGATCATGGCGCGGTCATCTTCCGCGCTGCGTTCTAGGATAGTCCCGTGGCCGCCATAACCCGCATTGTTGATCAGGATGTCTATATTCAAGCCTAGCGCGTCCACATCAGAGATGAGCTTTTCCGCGCCTCCCTTGGACCCAAGATCGGCAGGCACCACGTGCACGGTGACCCCATGCTCTGCTTCGATCTCGGCCTTGAGAGCCTCGAGCGCTTCGGCGCGGCGGGCTGCGATTACGAGGTTTCCGCCGCGTTCCGCGTGATAGCGGGCAAATTCGGCGCCGATCCCGGCGGAGGCGCCGGTGATAAGAGCTGTGTTGGTCATAGCCGTAGGACCTTTTCGGACAGAGAGATCCTCCCAACCTAAGTGCGGCCGCGCGGTGCTCCAAGGCCCCATTAACCTTCGCGGCCTACTTCTCCGGCCGCATTCGCGACCGGTGTGCACGCACCATTTTCCTTAAGAGAGCCCGGCGCCCCGCCCGTGACGCTTGGGGCCGCGCGGCCACCCAGAGAAAGGGGCATCCATGAACAAGGCGATTACCGACGGCGTGGTTTTCCAGCCGCCGTCCTTTGCAGGCGGTCTTGATGTCTGGTCCACCGGAGACGGCACACCGGGCACGCCCACCTATGACACGGCGCCCAACGCGATCTTTGTTCCGGCCGATCAGGACTTTGGCGCGAGCCTCGAGATCCAAAAGACGGCCACGATCACGCGGGTGCGCTACATCGGTGAAACGCCAATCCTGCCGGGCTGTTATCTTCAGATCACGGCGCGTGTGAAATGCCTGAGCGGCAATTTCCCGAGCGTGCGGGTCGCTGCATGGGCAGGCGGGGCAGGGGGCGCGAATATCTCAGGCGTCGTGCAGACTGGCACGAACAAGACGCTCGACACCTACGGTGAGGTCGTCGAGGTCTCGGCCATTGTTGGCACTGGGGCGCGTGGCGGTGTGGACATGGTGTGGGGACCGACGGCGCTCTACGGGCATTTCGGGCTTGATCTGACGGGCACGAACGGTGGCATCGTTCGTGTCGATGACATTGAGGTCAAGGACGTCTCCGGAGCGTTTGTCGGCGACAGGCTGGGCAGTGTCGATGTTCTGGACTACGGGGCAATCCCGGACGGGACGACAGACAGTGCTGCCGCTTTTGAAGCGGCCGACAGTGCCGCTCAGGGCCGCGAGGTCTATGTGCCCACGGGTCAGTACTTTCTCGCCTCAGATGTCACGATCAACAGTCGCGCACGGTTCGAAGGCACGGTCACGATGCCCGATGACAAACAGCTTCTTCTCACCAAGAACTTCGGGCTGCCTGCCTATGAGGACGCGTTCGGCAACGAGGTCACCGGCTTCAAGAAGGCTTTCCAGGTGCTCATGGGCTTCTCGGACCATGAGAGCCTCGACATGGGTGGACGCCGGATCCGCCTGACTGAGCCACTCGACATGCAGGCCGCAGTGGCCAATCGCACGACATTCGCCACGCGGCGCGTGATCCGCAACGGTCAGATTCAGTGTGATCCGTCGCCCGACTGGGCGGACACAGTCGTTAGCTCTAGCGCGACTTATGACCCCAACGACCAGTTTTCGCTGCGCAACGTGACGAACGCAGCTTCGATCGAGGTTGGTTCGCTCGTGGAGGGGGTGGGCGTCGGCCGCGAGGTCTATGTCGCCGCCGTCAACAAGGCTGGCAAGGTCGTGACCCTGACCCAGGCGCTCTATGGCGCCGCAGGCTCGCAAACCTACACCTTTCGACGCTTCAAGTATGCGCTCGATTTCATCGGCTGGGACGACCTCTCACAGTTCCAGCTCGACTCGGTGGAGATCCAGTGCGGGAACCTCTGCTCCGCAATCCTCTTGCCGAAAGCTGGCACGATCTTCCACGTCAAGGACTGCTTCATCACGCGGCCCAAAGACCGCGGGATCACCTCAGCGGGGACGGGCTGTCAGGGCATGATGATCGACCGCTGCAATTGGTATGCGGGTGACGCCGACCTCAACGTCGAAGCGCGCACGTCCATTGGCTTTAACTCCAACGCAAATGACGTGAAGGTGCGGGATAATCGCATTGTGCGGTTCCGCCACTTCGCAATCATTGGTGGTGGTGGCTCGTCAATCTCGGGCAACCATTACTTCCTCGGTGACGGCCAAACAGACGGCGTGCGCAAGGGCGGCATCGTATTTGCCCATACCAACATCAAGGCGTACATCACCGGGAATTACATCGATAACAACTTTATCGAATGGACGAATGAATACGAGGCCGATCCCGACTTCGCCAATCAGTTCCCGTTCGGCGGGCTGACAGTCACCGGCAATATCTTTACCGTCAATGACGTCGCCCCGTGGTTCAACTTCATCGTCGTTAAACCCTATGGGTCGGGATTCACGATTAACGGGCTCGCCGTCATCGGCAACGTGTTCAAGTCGCTCAACGGCACCATCGACAAAGTGGAGGCTGTGGATACCTCCTTTGCTGATCTGAACTATAACACGATGCGCAATGTGACCTTTGAGGCCAACGTCTTCGACGGGGTCGCCGATGACACGTTTAACCCGATCCGGCAGACCCATGACGAGGCGTCGCCTCAGACCGACTGGCTCGTGGAGTTCGCCCCCCGCTTGCCCTTCGGTGGCCGCGTTCGCCACGTTGAGGCCGTCGTGCCTGTGGGGGCGATCCGAAACGGCGCGAATGCGGTGAACTTTGATCAACCCTATGTCGGCCTGGGTCAAGGAGCGAATGGTTCACAGGCCCGCCTGACATGGAGCGAACCGGTCAAAGGCAAGATCGCGATCATGGCCCGCATGGACCGCCCAGACTGAGGCATCATCGCGCCGTCCGCGAAAGCGGCCGGCGCCGCTACCCGGGCAGATCGTCCGCTGTCACTTTGAACGCCTTGCCGAAGCCTCCGTTCAAGAGCCCGGAACACACGTCAAATCGCACTAGACGGAAATCGGTGAAATCATAGTACAGTTTTACCTTTGGACGCGCCGCCAGGTAGCGCTCCCGCCAAGCGACTTTGTCGGCAACCTTGGCCCGAGCATCAAGGCTTAGCCGGGGATGGGTAAGTGGGTCGCCTTTCGGTCCCGGGCTGCCCAACATAACGCCGCAGGCAGGATTGGCATCGAGGGCCGCCGTGTGCCCCGAAAGCGTGGAGATGAGCGTGAAGGCCTGTCCTTCGAGCCACGCAAAACCGATGCGTGTGACCGATGGCGCGCCGGTCTCGGGATCAATGACTGCGAGGGCGGCATGTGCCTCTCCGACCAGCTCTGTGATGAGGGTGCGCGCCGCGTCGTCGAGCGGTCTGAAGGGGTCCGTCTTGTCCACGGGCAAGGACCTTAAGCGCCTACGGGCGGCACGCAAGCTGCATAATCTCGGGCAGGGTCCGCCGCGCCGTTCAGAGAGAACGGGACCCTGACATCGCCAAGTTGCGCCACAGCAGTGCCGCCAGCAATCAGTCCCGCAATCACGTTTCCAAACCCTCGGTCAGCGACGCTGAGTGCGCGGCCGCCTTCCGTAAGTGCGTGAAGCGGCGTTGAAATCACCGGGCCATTCTCGAATTCGATCGAAAAGATCGGCGCATCGGGCCACGGCTCGTCCCGACGAAGCGTGATGGAATAAAGGGGCTGCGTAGGATCATGGGTCAATTCCACGGTCAGCGCCGGTTCCTCATGGGTCAAGAGGCAGGGCAGGCCTGCCCTGAATTCCCACGCCGAGGCCGGAGATGTCATAACAACGAAAAGAGGCAGTATTCGCATGGAGCAGAAGTTAGCGCGCCCTACGTCTTATGTCATGCTATCAACCGAAGATGTCCAGTCCTACCCGCGGCCGCCGATGCTCGAGCCCGCGCCGTACCTCATAAGAGCCGAGATTGCCGGCCAAACGGTGCTGGAGACCCGCGATGCATGGCGCGTATGCGAAACGCATCATCCGCCCACCTATTACTTCCCCCCTCAAGATCTTCGTGTCGCACTTTTGCCTGCCAGGGGGCAATCCATGTGCGAATGGAAGGGCCAGGCAACCTATTGGAGCTTCCAAGTCGGGCACACGGTTCTGCCTCGTGTCGCGTGGTCTTACCCCCGCCCGACACCGGCCTTTGAACCGATCAAGGATTTCGTCGCGATCTATCCCACGGCGCTCGAGCGCGCGTTTGTCGATGGTATGGCCGTCACGGCCCAGCCGGGAGATTTCTATGGAGGGTGGGTGACCGAAAACCTGAAAGGTGTCGTGAAAGGCGGGCCTGGCACGCTCCACTGGTAACCCGTGGTTAACCGGAATCGCTGCACCATCGGGGCATGCATCCTGCTGATAAATACGCCCGCCTCAAGGATCAGATCAAAGCGCTCGAGGCCCTCGCGCAGAGGCTCCGAACCCGCTTTATCCGGGGTGATGCACCTCTGGCTTCAAACGCCGTTGAGGTGTGCGTAAAGCGCCAGAGCCGCCGTGTTTTCTTAAAAGATCGCTTGCCCGATTACATCTTGCGCGAGCCGTCGCTCTGGGAGGAGGCGTCGAGCCATGTAGTTACGTACTCTTGGGCCACCAGTGCTTCGAATTCAGGCAAGAGCGGTGGTGAAGATGACCCGATCGTCGTGGATACTTGGTAGTCGCTTGACTTGCCCCTGCGTCACGCCATGCTCATGGCTATCCAAAGAGGAGGAAAGACCAATGAAAGCACTTAAAGTGATCGCCGTGGCCGCTCTCTTCGCGGTGCCGATGTCCGCCAGCGCCATGTGCAACTGGGGCATGCATGAGACGACCTCGACCGCGTCGGTGTGCGACGCAGGTCAGACTTTCGACGAGACCAAACAGGAATGCGTCGACACGGTGGGCTGATCCGACCCCGAAGACGCTTCTTACACCGCCTAAGGCCCGCCTCGGGCGGTGTTTCCCACGCTGGGAAGGCACTAGAAGCTGCAAGACACCCCGATCTTGACGGTCGTGTCACCTCCGGAGCATTGTCGCAGCGCCGTATCTATCGTGAACCCTGAAAATTCGTACCCAGCCCCGATCTGTGCGCTTACCGATGTGTCGCCGTCGTAGTCTTCAAAAAAGAGCTGGCCGATGGCTGTGAGCGGCTCCCGCAAGCGTCGGCCGTAGGTGAGATCCAGTTTCGCGCGCGCGAGAGTTTCGCTGGGCAGTGGCGGATCGTCCAGGCTAATAGCCCGTCCGACTGCATAGCTTAGGTCCGCGGCGAACCATCCGCTTTCCAGCCCGCGCCCGTAGTGGGCACCCAGCCGCACAAATGCTCCGGCCCGCCGATGATCCACTGATAGGATCGGCCCATCGTCAACAAGCTGCAATAGCCGCTCATCCACACGATACTCGCCGCCGAGCCCTGCAGAGACAGCCCAGACATGGGAATCCTCTGTAAAGAAGGTGTACCGCGCGAACACGGTGCCTGTCAGGGCATCACTGGTGTGATCGAAGAAGCCGTCGATGCCGAGGGTGACCTTTTCAGCGACACCTCGCTCCGCAAAGATGGTCGCCGCGAACCCGGCGTCAGCCACCTCAATTCCCAACGCTGCGTAGGTCTGCCCCTCGCCTCTTGCCCAAGCCCCTGCGGTGAGCGTCGACGGCAGAAGGAGGAGAAGAAGACAGACACAGCGCATTCTCTTCACGCTGGTTGATCGAGGTTAATGACCCGTTAACGTTGCTCTGCCCGTGGGTGCGGGGGGGCTCCCGAAGTCTTTCAAAGACTTCGGTCCGCCTTCTTCGAAAGAGAGAGGGGCCACGATCCACCCTACAGGCGCTTGGTTGTAGAAGACCACGAATTGACCGCAGTTCTTCGCGACCTGGAAACCCCGACGCTGGATCTCACGCAGGAACGTCTCTGTCCCCGCAAAGCGCTCAACATCCAGAACCTTTCGGCGGATCACGCCCCTATGTGTTACCGCTTTGGAGTTGAGAAGGTCGTGGAGCCAGGCATCGGGGGACAAGGGGGAGGCACGTTTGTCATTCCGCGAGCCTGCGGGATTTCGCTGAAAGAAACGTTAGCCGCCGCGCTTCCGGCGCTTCACGTTCCCACCGCGTTGACCGGCGCGTCCCGCAGTACTTCGACCCGATGCCTTTTGTGCGTCATCGACGGCCCTCTCTACCGCCTGCTGGCGGGCAAGTGGATCATCGGCAACCACAAGGTCCACGGTTTCGAGCCGCTTGACCTCGTCCCGCAGCCGGGCCGCTTCTTCAAATTCGAGGTTCTCCGCGGCCTTTCGCATGTCCTCGCGCAGCCCGTCGAGCACCGCCTGCAGGTTGCCGCCAGCGGGTTGATCGATGGTCGCTGTGACACGGTTCATGTCGACGTCGCCCTTGTAGAGGCCCGCCAGAACGTCCTCCACGTTCTTCTTCACAGTCTCCGGTGTGATCCCGTGCTCTTCGTTGTAGGCGATCTGCTTGGCGCGGCGGCGGTTCGTCTCTGCCATGGCGCGCTCCATGGATCCGGTGATCTTGTCTGCATACATGATCACGCGGCCGTCGGCGTTGCGCGCCGCGCGCCCAATGGTTTGTACCAGTGAGGTCTCCGAGCGGAGGAAGCCCTCTTTGTCGGCGTCGAGGATCGCCACCAGACCGCATTCCGGGATGTCGAGGCCTTCCCGCAGGAGGTTGATGCCCACGAGCACGTCAAAGGCGCCGAGGCGCAGGTCGCGCAGGATCTCAATCCGCTCGATCGTGTCGATGTCGGAATGCATGTAGCGGACGCGGATACCCTGCTCATGCAGGTACTCTGTCAGATCTTCAGCCATCCGCTTGGTGAGTGTGGTCGCGAGGACGCGCATGCCCTTGTCGGCCACCTTGCGGATCTCGTCGAGCAAGTCATCGACCTGCATGTCGATGGGCCGTATCTCCACCTCAGGGTCGAGGAGGCCGGTGGGCCGAATGACCTGCTCAGTGAAGACGCCGCCCGATTGCTCCAATTCCCACGCGGCTGGCGTGGCGGACACAAAGACCGACTGGGGCCGCATGGCATCCCATTCCTCGAACTTCAGCGGGCGGTTGTCCATGCAGGACGGCAGGCGGAAGCCGTGTTCGGCGAGCGTGAACTTGCGGCGGTAGTCGCCCCGGTACATGCCGCCGATCTGGGGCACGCTCACGTGGCTTTCATCGGCAAAGACGATGGCATTGTCTGGGATGAACTCAAAGAGGGTGGGGGGCGGCTCCCCCGGGGCGCGGCCCGTCAGATAGCGGGAGTAATTCTCGATCCCGTTGCAGACGCCGGTGGCTTCCAGCATCTCGATGTCGAAGTTGGTGCGCTGCTCAAGCCGTTGTGCCTCCAGGAGCTTGCCCTCGTTGACGAGCTGATCGAGGCGTTGCTTCAACTCCTTTTTGATGTTGATCACGGCCTGCTGCATCGTCGGGCGCGGCGTCACGTAGTGGGA
>JBCDGS010000063.1:0-15320 GCA_038751055.1 Pseudomonadota bacterium
CTCATTCACACTGCCGTCGGCTTGCAAATTTGCCCCTTGGCGGCAGCTACTAACCCGGGGCCCCTGATACCCACACCGACTTAGAATCGCTAAGCGGCATCACGCGGCCCTCGCCTCGCTTCGTTATGCCGCGAGCGCGAAATTGACAGGCTGTGCATGGAGGACATCGCGCCCCATGCCGTAGTCAGGCACCTCGCACGCGGCGAGGCAGCGACTGACATCCTGCTCGCTCACGGTCTCTTCGCTCAGCTCGATCTCGCCGTTGAGCCCGTAGGAGCGCGGCTCTGCCCCCGCCATGCACGCGATGACGTGGTCCACGCGGACATTGGCCATCTTCTGCGCCGCCTGAACCGCCGTGCGGATGGCGCGTTCCGTTTCAGCCATGGCGTCCACTTCGCCGAATCGCACACCGCGGGACCGGGTCGTGGCCGCGCCGATGACGCGAAAGGCGGATTGGCCCGCGAGGCTGCCGAGCCCGTCCTGTTCGCGAAACCGGTCCGGACCATCGAAGCGCAGAACAAGACAGGCAATCTTGGAGGTGCCCACGTCAAGGATCGCGATCACGCCCCGCTGCATGGCAGCCTTTCGCATGTTTCGCATCGCCCTCTGGGCGGCGTAAAGATCACTCATCAACGTTCACTCCGAATTCCAAGCCTCTGATTTTTTGCAGCTCTTCCAGGCCGCCTTGTTCCAACCTAAGGGTCGGGCGTCGTGGGTTGCGCATGTCCACATGACTGATCCCCCGCGCGAGGAGGTCTTGCGCCTGATCGAGGAGGATGACCCGCTCAAGCGCGCGGACGGCGTCTTCCTCCGGCAACTGAATGACCTGATCGCGGTCGAGCACGAGGTCCCAGCGGCGCTCTCCCATGCGTCGGAGGCCACGCATTCGCTGGGCAATGGGATCGGCCGCCTGCACCAGCGCCAGCGCTTCTTCCACCGCGCGGTCGGCGCCCTCCCCCACGACAAGTGGCAGGTCCGCGCGATCCGCGCGCCAGTCGAGGCCGCTGACCAGCACGCCATCCACGTCAATGAGGCCGAGACCCGCGTCGCGCCGCCAGACAAGCGCCGGGGTCCTTTCGATGATGTCCACCTCAAGAACGCCGCCGGGCCGCACGCGCAGTGTAGCATCCCGCACGGGCGGCAGCGCTTCCACCTGCTGGCGCAGGAGGTCCAGATCGAGATCAAAAGACGAGATCGGGAAATCGAGGAAAAGCGCGCCGCGCACGCGCTCTGCGACGTCCGGGGCGGCCCCCTCCACGGCCATCACGCGCACCATGAACTCCGGGCGTTCCTGCAACGATGCCCGCGCCTCCAGCACGGCCTCGGCCATGGCGAGCTTCACATGGGGCTGGGCCACATAGGAATACACCCCCACACAGACGACCAGCGACGGCACGCCGGTCCGCAGCAACGCCCGAAAGAGCGGGGTGAGCCAGAGCCGCTGAAGCCGGTAGCCCCAGCGCGAGGACGGATCGAGGGCAAAGCTCGGCATCACCGATCGCATGAGGCGTCCTCCACAAGCATTCGGCACAAGGTCCCAAAGCTGATCCCCACCGCCTCTGCCTGTTCAGGGGTCAGCGATGTGGGCGTCATGCCGGGTTGCGTGTTGGTTTCCAGAAGGATGAGCCCGTCGAGGCCCTTCGTCTCATCCCAGCGAAAGTCAGTGCGACTGATCCCGCGGCATCCCAGCACGTCATGGGCTCGACGCGCGTAATCCATGCAGGCATCAAAGACATTCTGCGGAATCTCGGCAGGGACCACGTGGCGCGAACCGCCATCGGCATACTTTGCCTCGTAGTCATACCAGCCGTCGGTGATGATATCCGTGACTGTGAGGGCACGGTCCCCGAGGACAGTCGTCGTCAACTCCCGACCGGGCGCATAGGCCTCAACCATCACTTCGCGCGGCATATCCGCGGCGAGCTTGGGCGGCCCGTTGGCCCCTTCGGCCACGATGTAGATGCCGACAGAGGATCCCTCGTTGTTCGGCTTCACGACGTAGGGCGGCGCCATCACGTGCTGACGCTCTACGTCCGCAGCAGAGGCCAGGCAACTTTCGACTACGGGCAGGCCCGCCTGTTCGAACGCCGCCTTGGAGCGCTGCTTGTCCATCGCCAGCGACGATGCAAGGATGCCCGAATGCGTGTAGGGAAGCCGCATCCATTCAAGGATGCCCTGAACCGCGCCATCCTCGCCCCAGCGACCATGCAAGGCATTGAAAACGATGTCGGGTTCAGCCTCGGCCAGCGCGACGAAGACCGCCTCGCCCGCGTCGATTTCGACCACGTCGAACCCCTCGCCGCGCAGCGCCTCGGCGCAGCCGCGACCCGTGGACAACGACACGTCGCGCTCTGCGGACGCCCCGCCCATAAGGACGGCGATTCTTTGGGATGCCCTGCTCGACATCGCCCCCTACTGCCTCTGGTCCGCCTATCTTTTGCGACGGATTTATTGTTTTTTTTTGCGTGGTTACGCGCCTGTCTCTGGGATCGGTTCGCCGATCCTCATGATTTCCCACTGTAGCGTGATACCGCTGTTTTCGTAAACCTTTTTTCGGACGTCTTCGCCCAATCCTTCAAGGTCGGCGGCCGTGGCGCCGCCGGTGTTGATGAGGAAGTTCGGGTGCTTCTCGCTCATCTGGGCGCAGCCCTTGGTGGCGCCCCGCATGCCGGCATCGTCGATGACCTTCCAGGCCTTCAGCTCATGGGTGTCATCGGCCCGTCCCGTGGACGAGAATCCGGCGGGGTTCCGGAAGGTGGATCCGGCGCTAAGCTCTTTCGTGGGCTGGGTTTTATCGCGTTTGGCTAGCTGGTCGGCCATGGCTGTTTTCAGCGTCTCGGGATCGCCCGAGGGGGCCTCGAACGTGACCTCGGTGAGGATCGTATCGGCGGGGATGGCGGTCTGGCGGTAGGCGAATTGCATGTCCTCGGGGCCAAGCGTCACGACGTCACCTGCCCGCGTAACCCCTTGGGAAGACACGAAAACATCCGCCGTGTAGGTCCCGTAGCAGCCCGCATTCATGCGCGCCGCTCCGCCGATCGTGCCTGGAATGGTGCGCAAAAAGGTGAGGTCGAGGCCCGCGTCGGCGGCCTTGCGAGCGACCTGCGCGTCGAGCATCGCCGCCCCGGCGGACAGGAGATTTCCGTTTATCGTCAATGCGTTGAACCCACGGCCGAGCTTGACGACAACGGCCCGAAGGCCCCCGTCCCGCACGATGAGGTTCGAGCCCGCGCCCAGTGGAAAGACCGCCCTGTCCGCAGGCAAGGCGCGCAGAAATTCGGCCAGATCCTCGGTATCTGCGGGCTGAAACAGCGCCTCACACGGCCCGCCCACACGCAGCCAGGTGAGCTGCGATAGCTCCCGCGAAAAGGTTAACCGTCCCCGCACCTCTGGTAGGTCCATATCCGCCCCCCAACCTGTTTTGCCCCGTTTTGTACATTTTTCAGAAGGCCGAAACCCAAAATGTACAAAAGTCAAAGGCTCTTGAGCGCCTCCCAGACAGCTTCGGACCAACGCCCCACCGTTGTCACGCGGCGCTCAACCTTCACCGCCGCGTCGATGGTATCGTTAATCCGCTTGGGCTTGCCAGAGAAGAGCGGCAACGCTTCGTTTACCTCCTGGATGTAGAGTGATCCCGACGCCAGAACCTTGGCCATGAGGAAATTCATCTCCCGACGCAGGCTGGAGACCTGCTCCGCGCTTTCCGCGATTTCAACCTCACGGATCAGACGCTCAAGATCGTCGAGCAACAGATCGAGCGACGCTGCATCCTTGGCAAGGAGGTGCGGGACCGCGCCACCTGATCCGCTGCGCATCGCCTCGACCACCTCGCGCAAGGTGGCGAGGACGTCGCGGGGGTTTGTATCCGCCTCGAGCTCAACGTCTCGGAGAACCGAGAACCGGGCGAGGGTGGATGAAAAGTGCTTGTGCAGGATATCAGTGAGGCGCCGCAGGATATCGTCGAGGGGCTCGCAATAGTCACCGAGTTCCGTGCGCAGTGCTTCCCGCTTGGCGAGGTTGTCGAGCGCGCGGCGAAGCTCAACGATCTCACCCACGAGGAGGCGCTCGACATCTTCTGCCGCGGCGAACTCACCCTCTATGTCTTCGAGGTAGGCGCGGAGGGCCCCGCCCCCTTGCATCGCGCGCCCCTCGTATTCGAGGGAGCGCTTGAACCGATCCATCGCCTTCCGCAGCGAGGCGACGTCTTCGAGCATGGCCTTGAGCTGATCGGGGTCCGTGAGCTCCCGCCAATCATCGGGGAAGGGAACGGCGCGCATCAAACGCTCTGCGACGTCATACTCGAACTGATAGATCGCGGCTTGGAGGAAGTCCTGAGAATGGCTTGGCTTGGGCGCAGCCTTCCACGCTTCGTAGATGGCCATGACCTGCCGGTTGAGTTCGGCGGGGTCGTCGGTCCAGAGGGCTTCGGGGAGTTTGACGATGGGTTCGAGGAGGCCGTCTACGGGAAGGGGTTTGCCTGCGATGTGGCCGTCGAACCAGTCGATCCAGAAGGTCCAGTCTCCGTAGCCTTGTGCCGCGCGGGATTTCGCTCGGTCGGATTTTGCGTGTTCGGAGGTCGGCAGATTTAGCCTTACAGTTTTCCAAACCTCGTGCAGTTGGTCGCCATCTTCATAGTAAAGCGGCGGTTCTTGAGCGCTCCGGTCCGAGATCGCCCATGCCGCATCCTGTTGCACGCTTAGCCATGAAGACAGGCCGACATTGTGCGCGATCATCGCAAGCGCTTCACTTGCCACGGCCGCAGCATCGGCAGGGGCATCAGTGCTTGAAAATACTTGAAGGGCATCGGGTGGAATAGCAGTCAATCTACTTACGATCACGGCATCAGCACGGGGGGACTGCTCTGCGCTGGCTACGTAACTAGCAGTTGTTCTTTGATATGCAGCCTTTAGCGCATCGGCGAGCAGAGCAGATGTCGCGACGCCTGGGGCCGAAGCGATCAGAACTGCCCTGAGCAGTGGCAACGCGTTCAACTCGTTCTTATCGCTCCATAAAATCGGGTGCTTGAGAACCAATGGCACAATTCGCATCGACATCCGGTGTGCGAGATATTGCGGTAGTGAGACTGAGCTGGCGTCGGGCTGCAGATTTAGCCAACGATACAAGCTGTCGCGGTCGGTGATCTCGGACACGTTCATCAGCGCGAGCGTAGCCATCTCCAGAGGTAGATCAATGGCCAGCGCAGGACGGACGCGGCGGCGGCGAGGAAGGCGGCGGTGAGCCAGAGGCCGTGGGTGGCGTAGAGCCAGATGGCGAGGGGTGCCCCTATGGCGATCATCGCGTAGGCGAAGCGCCAGTGGTGGTCCTTGGACGGAAACATCGCGCGCAGGTTCGCGGCGATGAGCCAGAGGCAGGCGGTAAGGATCGGGGCCATGGGTCTGTGCCGCCCTGACGCCCGGCCTACAGGTTTGCGGGCAGGTTGTTGGCCCAGGTGCTGATCGTGCCCGCGCCGAGGCAGACGACCATGTCTCCGTCGCGGGCCTGTTCGCGGACGAGGCGGGTGAGGTCGGCCTCACTCTCGATGGCGCGGGCGTGGCGGTGGCCGTGGGCGATGAGGCCCGAGACGAGGTCGTCGCGGGAGGCGCCGGGGATCGGGTCTTCCCCGGCGGCGAAGACCTCGGCGATGGCCACGACGTCGGCGTCGTTGAAGCAGGCGCAGAAGTCGTCGAAGAGGGAGGAGAGGCGCGTGTAACGGTGGGGCTGGTGGACGGCGATGATGCGGCCGTCGCTTGCCTGGCGGGCGGCCTTGAGGACGGCGGCGATTTCGACCGGGTGGTGGCCGTAATCGTCGATGATGGTGACGCCGCCCACCTCTCCCACCTTGGTGAAGCGGCGGTTGACGCCTTTGAAGTTCTCCAGCGCGGTGCGGATGTCGGCCTCTGCCATGCCCAGATGCCGCGCAACGGCGATGGCCGAGAGCGCGTTCGAGACGTTGTGGTCGCCGGGCATGGGGAGGGTGAGCCCCTCCATCACCACGCCTTCGGCCTGGAGCACGACGTCGAAATGGGCGGTTCCGGCCTTGTAGTGGAGATTGACGGCGCGGATGTCGGCCTGGGCGTTGAAGCCGTAGCTGAGGACGCGTCGGTCGGTGATCTTGCCGATGAGGCTTTGCACCTCCGGGTGGTCGATGCAGCAGATCGCGACGCCGTAGAAGGGGATATTGGAGACGAAATCGAGGAAGCCCCGGCGGAGGGTGTCGAAATCGCCCCAGTGCTCCATGTGTTCGGGGTCGATATTGGTGACGATGGCGATTGTGGCGGGGAGGCGGTTGAAGGTGCCGTCGCTTTCGTCGGCCTCCACGACCATCCATTCCCCCTGCCCCGTGCGCGCGTTCGACCCGAAGGCGTGGATGATGCCGCCGTTGATGACGGTGGGGTCGAAGTGGCCGGCATCGAGGAGGGTCGCGACCATGGTCGTCGTCGTCGTCTTGCCGTGCGTTCCCGCCACGGCGATGTTCGACTTGAGGCGCATGAGTTCGGCGAGCATCTCGGCCCGGCGCACGACGGGGAGGCCGCGCAGGCGGGCTTCGTCAAGTTCGGCATTGCCCGGCTTGATCGCCGAGGAGATCACGACGACCTCGGCGTTCTCCAGGTTCTCTGCACGCTGGCCCACAAAGACCCGCGCCCCGCGTTCGGCCAGGCGGTCGGTGATCTTCGAGGATTTGAGGTCGCTGCCCTGCACCTTGTAGCCGAGGTTCAAGAGCACTTCGGCGATGCCCGACATGCCGATGCCGCCGATACCGACGAAATGGATGGCACCCACATCGACGGGGAGTTTCGTTGCTGCGTTCATGGGGTCGTTCCTGCGATCTCTTCTACGAGGGCTGCGAGCCGCTCGGTGGCGTCGGGTTTGGCAACACTGAGCGCGGCCTGCGACATGGCGAGCGCGCGCGCCGGATCGGACATGATGCCGTCGATGGCCCGCGTCAGCGGCGCGATCTCAAGCGCCGCTTCCTGCATGATCTCGGCGGCGCCGGCCTCGACGAGGGCGCGGGCATTGGCGGTCTGCTCATCGCGCAGCGCGGCGGCATAGGGAATGAAGATCGCGGGGCGTCCAATGACGCTGGTATCGGCCACGGTGGAGGCGCCCGAGCGCGCGATCAAAAGCTGCGCCTCCGACAGCCGCGCGGGCACGTCGTCAAAGAACGTCTGCACATCGGCGGTGACGCCGTGGTCGGCATAGAACGTCTCCACCCGCTCAAGATCCTCCTCCCGCGCTTGATGGGAGACGCGCAGGTGGGTCAGGATCTCGTTCGGCAGGGCCGCGATGGCGGGGGGCACGATGTCGGACAGGATCCGCGCGCCCTGGCTGCCGCCGAGGACGAGGATCTGCATCGGGTAATCGCCGGGCGGAATATAGGGCGCGCCTGCTTTACCCAGGATCGCGCCGCGCACCGGATTGCCGACGTCGTGGCCGCTTATCCCCTGGGGAAGCTCTGTGGGCCAGGTTCCGCAGGCGATGGCGTCCACGCGCTTTGCAAAGAGCTGGTTCACACGGCCCAGCACCCCGTTTTGTTCGTGGATGAGGCGCGGAAGCTTCAGGAGGGTCGCAGCCCCCATGGCCGGGATCGACGGATACCCGCCAAAGCCGATGACGGCCGCAGGGCGCAGCTTGCGAAACCGCGCCGTCGCAGAGGCCACCCCGCCCGCGATCTTGAACGGAACGACCGCCCTGGCCGCGAGACCGCCCCGCGCAAAGGTGGAGGAACTGACGACCTCGATCTCGACCCCGTCGGGGAAGGCGTCAACGTAACGCGCGCCGCGGGCATCGGTCATGAGCCGCACGGCCCATCCCTTGTCCAGCATGGCCTCGGCGAGCGCCTGGGCCGGGAACATGTGACCGCCCGTTCCCCCGGCGGCCATCACGAGCGTGTGCATTATCTGCGTCCCTTGAGGATGTCTCCGATCTCTCCCTGCGGGCGCGAGCGCGTGAAGGCAAGCAGCATCCCGAGGGCGATGCCGCCAGCAATGAGCGACGATCCGCCATAACTCACGAAGGGGAGCGTCATGCCCTTGGCGGGCAGGAGGCGCACGGCGACGCCCATGTTGATCATGGCCTGCACGCCGAACATGGCCGCGAGCCCCGTGCCCGCGAGGCGGATGAACGGGTCGCGTTCCTTGATGAGGCGGATGAAGGCGCGGCAGACGAGCGCGGCATAAAGCGCGATGATCGTGAGCACGAGAACCATGCCGTATTCCTCGGCTGCGACGGCGATGATGAAATCGGTATGGGCGTCCGGCAGCGACCATTTGACGGAGCCCTCGCCCACGCCCACGCCGAAAAAGCCGCCTTCCCGGATCGCGTTCGTCGCGTAGCCGAGCTGCGTCGTGGGATCGACATCGGGGTTCAGAAACCCGTCGATGCGGCGCGCGAAATGCTCCGAACTCGAATAGGCGAGCGTGCCGGCGGCCATCGTGAGCCCGGCCATGCAAATGAGAAGCGCGAGGGGCGCGCCGGCCACGAAGTACATCACGCCCCAGCCAAAGAGCACCAGCGCCGCCTGACCGAAATCAGGCTGCATCGCCAGAAGGAACGCGATGAGCACCGCGAGCGCGAAGGAATAGGTGCGTCCCGGCGGGCCATTGATTTCCTGCCCGGCCGCCAGAAGCCAGGCGGCCATGACGATAAAGCCGGGCTTGAGGAACTCCGACGGCTGCACGGAGGCAAAGCCCAGCGAATACCAGCGCACCGCGCCTTTGCCGAAATCGGTGCCGAAGACCGGCAGGAGCGCAAGCGCGACAAAGCTTGCCACAAAGCCCAGGATCGCCAGGCGGCGCACGATGTGGGGCTGCATCATCGAAGTGATGATCATGGCCAGGAGCGCGACCCCGCCGAAGACGGCCTGACGTTCGACATAGTGGAAGGCCGCAAAGCCGTTTTTGGCGGCCAGCGGCGGTGAGGCCGCAAGGCCAAGCAGGATCCCCAACCCGAAGAGGACGAGGACGCAGGCCACGGACCATTTATCGAGCGTGCGCCACCAGCGGGGGATAACCGGATCGGTGGACGCGACCGGAATCGCGCCGTGGATCATCTCTGTCATGGATCTACTGCCTGTCTCAAATACTGCCGCTTTGCGCGATCTGAGCGCATGTATACGCGGCACGCGGGCGCGGGGCTAGGAAAAAGGGCTTGGCCTTAGACCGGCTCTTGCGGCAGGTGCGGGCCATGAAGACCGACATGGATGTAGACTGCCTGATCCTCGGTGCCGGGGCGGCGGGGATGATGTGCGCGGCGCAGCTTGGCGCGCGGGCGCTCGTCGTCGATCACGCCAAGGCGCCCGGGGAAAAGATCCGCATCTCGGGCGGGGGGCGGTGCAACTTTACCAATCTGGGCGTGGTGCCGGAGCGCTTCTTGTCCGGGAATCCGCATTTCGCGAAATCGGCGCTCGCGCGGTACACGCAGTGGGATTTCATCGACATGGTCTCCCGCCACGGGATTGCGTGGCACGAGAAGACGCTGGGCCAGCTCTTTTGCGACGGGAAATCCATCCAGATCGTGGAGATGATGCGCGCCGAGATGGGCGCGGCGGGGCTGTGGCTTGAGACCTCGGTGGTGGAGGTCGCCGCGCGCGAGACAGGCTTTGCGGTGACGCTGGAGCGGGAGGGCGTGCGCCGCGTGGTTGGGTGCGCGCAGCTCGTCGTGGCGACGGGGGGCAAGTCGATCCCCAAGATGGGGGCGACGGGGCTGGCCTATGATCTGGCGCGGCAGTTCGGGCTGGCGCTGACCGAGACGCGCCCTGCCCTCGTCCCGCTCACCTTCCCGGAGGGGCGCTTTGCGGCAATCTCAGGCGTGGCGGCGCAGGTCCGCGCGCGGGCCGGTGACGGGGCGTTCGAGGAGGCGATGCTCTTTACCCATCGCGGGCTGTCGGGGCCGGCGATGCTCCAGGTGTCGAGCTACTGGCGCGAGGGCGAGGCGGTGGAGGTGGACCTGAGCGGCGGCACCAACCTTGGCGACCATCTGCGCCACGCCCGCCGGAGCCAGGGCAAGAAACAGGTCGCGACGGTGCTGGGAGAGGTTCTTCCGGCGCGGCTGGTTGAGCATCTGGCGCAGGACATGCCCCTGGCGGGCCGGGCGGGCGATCTGTCTGACAAGCGCATCGATGAGATCGCAGGCGGGCTCAGCGAGTGGCGCGTGACACCGGGCGGCACGGAGGGCTACCGCACCGCAGAAGTGACATTGGGCGGGATCGAGACGGGCGCGCTGTCCTCGCGCTCGCTGGAGGCCCGCGACGTTCCCGGCCTCTTCTTCATCGGGGAAGCGGTGGATGTGACGGGCTGGCTCGGAGGCTACAATTTCCAGTGGGCGTGGTCTTCGGGATGGGCGGCCGGTCAGGAGATCGCCACGCGTCCCTGAACGGTGACGCTGAGCGCGCAAACTTCCTTGAGAGAAATTTGGGTGCTCGGGTCACGCGTTGTGCCCTGACAGGTGGCGCTCGACCTCGGCGATGAAGTCGGCGCCGCGCGTCTCGAAGCTGTCATATTGATCAAAGCTCGCAGCGGCGGGGGCGAGGAGCACCGTCTCCCCTGCTTGAGCATCCGCCACCGCCTGCGCGACGGCTTCGGACATGGTTCCAGCAATGTACGTCTGAACACCTGGAAGGCCGAGCGCGAAACTCTCGGCCTCGCGACCGATGACATAGGCCTTTTCAACGGAGCCCAGATAGGGATGGAGCGCGCCCAGCCCGCCCTCCTTCATCAGCCCGCCGCAGATCCAGCGGATCCTCTCGAACGCCTGCAGGGCCTTCGCGGCGCTGTCGACATTCGTGGCCTTGCTGTCGTTGACATAAAGCACGCCGCCCGCTTCGGCGACGATCTGGCTGCGGTGCGGCAGCCCTGCAAAGCTCGCAAAGCCCGCCTCGATCTCGCGCGGGGCGAGGCCGAGGCTCCGGCAGGCGGCATAGGCGGCGCAGGCATTCTGGTGGTTATGGGCCCCCGGCAACGCCGCGATGCCCCGCAAGTCCACCGAACCCACCTGCCGGCCCTTGCGCATCTCGGACAGAAACCCCTTGCGCGCGCTCACGCTCCACCCCGGCCCGTCGAGCTTGCTGCTTGCCACGCGGATCACGCGGTCGTCGCCGCGCCCCATGGCGAGCTCGGCGGCGAGATAGCGGCCTTCCATCTCATCGACGCCGATGATGGCGCGGTCCGGGCCGCCTTCGACAAAGAGCCTGCGCTTGGCCGCGAAGTAGCCGCCCATCCCGCCGTGGCGGTCGAGGTGATCGGGGGAGAGGTTCGTGAAGACGGCCACATCGGGGGTGAGCGCGCGCGCCAGCTCTGTCTGGTAGGAGCTGAGTTCGAGGATGACGACCTCCCCATCCTCGGCAGGTTCGAGGTCAAAGACGCCGCGCCCGATATTGCCAGCAAGCTGAGCGCGTCGCCCCGACGCATCGAGCACGTGGTGAATGAGGGAGGCGGTCGTTGATTTGCCGTTCGATCCCGTGACGGCCACGATGCGCGGGATCGTGTCGAATTTCTCCCAGCCTTCGGCGGCGAAGGACCGGAAGAAGAGCCCGATATCGTTGTCCACCGGCACGCCCGCGGCCATGGCAGCAGAGATGACCGGGTGCGGGGACGGATAGAGATGGGGGATGCCCGGAGAGGTCACGAGGCAGGCGAGGCGGTCGAGCCGCCCGTCCTTGCGCGGATCGGCGATGGTGAGGCCCTGGGCCTCGGCCCTCGCGCGCGCGGGGGCGCCATCGTCCCAGCAGGTGACGTCCGCGCCACCGGCCTCGAGCGCACGCGCCACGGAGAGGCCGGAGCGGCCGAGGCCGAGGACGCTGACCTCCTTGCCGTGATATCCCGTTGCGACGATCATGCCCGCCCTCTGCGAGGCCGATGTGGATCCCGCGCCATGGCCCGGACCGCCGTCACTACCGCACCTTCAGCGTGGCGAGGCCGATCATGGCCAGAATGAGAGAGATGATCCAGAAGCGGATGACGATCTGCGGCTCCGCCCAGCCCTTCTTTTCATAGTGGTGGTGGATCGGCGCCATGAGGAAGATGCGTTTGCCCGTCGACTTGAAGTAGCCCACCTGAATGATGACCGAGAGCGCCTCGACGACGAAGACACCGCCCACGATGGCGAGCACGATTTCGTGCTTGGTGGCGACTGCGATCGCGCCCAGTGCGCCGCCGAGCGCCAGCGAGCCCGTGTCGCCCATGAAAACCGCTGCGGGCGGTGCGTTGTACCACAAAAAGCCCAGCCCGCCGCCGATGAGGCCTGCCGAAAAGATCAGGATCTCGCCCGTGCCGGGCACGTAGTGGACGTCGAGATATTCGGTAAAGTCGACGCGTCCCACGGCATAGGCGATGATGCCGAGCGTGCCTGCGGCGATCATCACCGGCATGATGGCGAGCCCGTCGAGGCCGTCCGTGAGGTTCACGGCATTGGCCGACCCCACGATCACGATGAGCGCGAAGGGGATGAAGAGGAGGCCCAAATTGACGAGGGTGTCCTTGAAGACCGGCAGCGCGAGTTGGCCCTGGAGCGCCTGGGGATGGAGGTAGAAGGCCGCGAGCGCCGCGACCGTGGCGATCATGAACCCGATCCCGAGGCGCAGTTTGCCCGGCACGCCTTTGACGTTCTGCTTGGAGACCTTGGCGTAGTCATCGGCAAAGCCCAGCGCGCCGAAGGCCACCGTCACGAAAAGCACGAGCCAGACGAACCCGTTATCCAGCCGTGCCCAGAAGAGCGTCGAGACGATGACAGCCCCGAGGATCAGCGCACCGCCCATCGTGGGCGTGCCAGCCTTGGAAAAATGGCTCTCCGGGCCGTCGTCGCGGATGGGCTGCCCCTTGCCCTGGCGCTTGCGCAGCAGGTTGATGAGCGGTCGCCCGAACAGGAACGCAAAGACCAGCGAGGTCATGAACGCCCCGCCAGCGCGGAAGGTGATGTACCGGAAGAGGTTGAAAAAATCCCCGCCATCGGAAAGTGCCGTCAACCAGTAGAGCATGGGATCGCTGCCTTGTTGTTCTTACTCTTGGGGGCGCGGATGCCCGAGTCTGCGGATTGCGTCAACGACGCGGCTCACCTGGCTGCCCTTGGAGCCCTTGACGAGCACGACGTCACCGGCGTCGAGGAGGTGGTGGGCCTCGCTGGCGGCGGCCTCGGCGGTCTCGAACCAGCGGCCGCGCTGCCCGGGGGCCAATGCGTCGTGAAGATGCTGCATGCGCGGGCCGACGCAGTGGACTTTGCTGGCCAGCGCGAGGTGGATGTTGGACGACAGCGCGGCGTGCTGCGCGGCCTCTGTCGGGCCAAGCTCGAGCATGTCGCCCAGGATCGCCACGCGGCGGCCCCGCAGGACGCGGCCCACATCATCGGTGGGCTGCGCGGCCGCGAGGACCTCGAACGCGGCGGCCATGGAGGACGGGTTGGCGTTGAAGGCGTCGTCGATGAGCTCGATGGAAAGCGCGGGATCGGCGGGATCTAGGTCAAGCACCTCGCGCGTGCCTCGCCCCGCCGGTGGCTGCCATGTGCCGATGAGGCGCGCGGCCTCGAACGGGTCCGCGCCGAGCGCCTGGGCGGTGGCGATGACGCCGAGCGCATTCATGCCAAAGTGGCGCCCGGCCGAATTCAGCTTGAGGAGGACCGGTTCGCCGTCGATCTCGGTCTCGACGATGGTCTTGTCGCCCTGAAGGCTGAGCGTCTTGAGCGGATAGGCGGCCCCGGTTCCGAACTGGACGATGCGCGCCCCCGCCCCGCCCGCGCGGGCCGTGAGGATATCGGCGTGATCGGTGTCGGCATTCAGCACCGCCGAACCGCCCGGTTCGAGGCCCTGAACGATGGAGGCCTTCTCCTCTGCGATGGCGGCGAGGCTCTCGAAGGCCTCGAGATGCGCGGGCGCGATGGCGGTGATCATGGCCACGTGAGGGCGGGCCAACCGCGCGAGGGGCGCGATCTCACCCGGGGCGTTCATGCCGATCTCGAGGACGGCGAAGTCGGCGTCCGCGGGCATCCGCGCGAGCGTCAGCGGCACGCCCCAGTGATTGTTGTAAGACGCCTCGGCCACGTGCGTCTTGCCTTGCGGCGAGAGCACGTCGCGCAGCATCTCTTTCGTGGAGGTCTTGCCGACGGAGCCGGTGATGGCCGCGATCCGTGCACGGCCCCGCGCACGGGCGGCTTTCCCAAGATCTTCAAGCGCTTGCTGCACATCGTTGACCTTGAGACACCGCGCAGGATCGACGCCGTCCGGCACGTGGGAGACAAGCGCGGCCGCCGCACCCTTGTCCAAAGCCTGCGCGACAAAGTCATGGCCGTCGCGCGCGGCCTTCAGCGCCACGAAGAGATCGCCAGGGAGGAGCGTGCGCGTGTCGATGGACACGCCGGTGGCCTCCCACTCTCCCGTCACGCCGCCCGTGGCCGCGGCGGCGTCAGTGGAGGTCCAGAGGCTCATGCCAGGCGCCCTTCGAGCGCGGCGACGGCGATGCTGGCCTGCTCGACATCATCGAAGGGGAGAACGGCGTCGCCCACGATCTGTCCGGTCTCGTGGCCCTTGCCCAGGATCAGGAGCGTGTCGCCGGGGCCGAGTGCGTCCACGGCGCGCAGGATCGCTTCGGCCCGGTCGCCCACATCCGTGGCCTCCGGGCACCCTTCCATGACGGCACGGCGAATGAGTTCGGGATCTTCCGAGCGGGGATTGTCGTCGGTCACGAAGACCACATCGGCATGGCGCGCGGCGGCCTCGCCCATGAGGGGCCGTTTGCCCGCGTCGCGGTCGCCACCGGCGCCCAGAACGCAGATCAGACGCCCTATCACGTGGGGCCGGATCGCCTTGAGCGCCGTGGCCACGGCATCGGGCGTGTGGGCGTAATCCACAAAGATCGCGGCCCCGCTTTCACGCGTGGCGGCGTGTTCCATGCGCCCGCGCACTGTCTGGAGATGCGGCATGGCGGCGAAGGCCTCCCGCACGGAGCCGCCCACCGCCACGGTGAGGGCGGCGGCAAGCACGACGTTTTCGGCCTGAAAGCCGCCGATGAGCGGCATGCGCGCCGTGAACGTCCCGCCGCCAAAGGCCACGCGGATGTCCTGGCCGGTGGCGTCAAAGCGTTGCGCCTCGATCTTGAAGTCGGGTTGATGGGCGAAACGCCCCACGGTGAGGATGCGGTGCCCACGCTCCTCCGCGATGCCTGCCATGTCGGCGGCGCGGGGATCGTCCATGTTGAGGACGGCTGTCCCCTCCTCCCCCAGCACTTCGCCGAAGAGGCGGGCCTTGGCCTCGAAATACGCCTCGAAGGTGCCGTGATAATCGAGGTGGTCCTGGGTAAAATTGGTGAAGGCGGCGGCCTGGAGCATCACGCCATCGA
>JBCDGS010000064.1:0-15267 GCA_038751055.1 Pseudomonadota bacterium
AAAACATCCAGTCCCGTCTAAGGGGCCTTCTTCTTATGGCGATGTCGAACAAGTTCGGCGAGATGCTTCTGACGACTGGCAACAAATCCGAAGTGGCTGTGGGCTATGCCACGATCTATGGCGACATGTCGGGCGGCTACAACCCAATCAAGGATCTCTACAAGACGCGCGTGTTCGAACAGTGCAGGTGGCGAAACGCCAATCATCGCGCTTGGATGCAAGGGCCGGAGGGGGAAGTCATCCCACCCTCGATCATCGATAAACCACCAAGTGCAGAGCTCCGCGACGACCAAAAGGACGAGGATAGCCTGCCGCCCTACGATGTCCTTGACGGCATCCTCACCATGCTCGTCGATGACGAAGCCAGCGTCGCTGACTGCGTGGCAGCAGGCTACGAGCGGGAAACCGTAAAGCGCGTAGAGCACCTGCTCTATATCTCTGAGTACAAGCGCTTCCAATCCGCCCCAGGTGCGCGCCTCACACACCGGGCATTCTGGTTAGACCGTCGGTATCCGATCGTGAGCCGCTGGCGCGATACGTCGTGAAGCTTTCGCGAAACTTCCCCTATTCGGGCTGAAGCTCGCCGTATTTACCTATTAGGCCAGCCTCCGAGACACCAAGGAGAGCTGGAATGGAGCCGCTCGTCTATCATGTACCGCGCGTGAAGTTGTTGCTACGCCTCACAGTCATCGTCGTGGTGACGGCGCTGGCGACTTGCCTCGCCTTCTGGGTCAATCCGGGTTTTCCCATGAGCGGCGACATCGATCCTGCCGTGATCCCCTATCTCCGCGTATTCGGCGCGGCGATCATGGCCATTGGGTGTTGCTCTGCTGGGCTCGTCCTCGAAGCGCTGTTCTGGCCTCGGCCGGTCCTGCGGGTCGATGAGGACGGCGTCTCGATGCTCGGGGCAACTGTTCCTTGGGATGACTACCGGGGTGTGGCGGTGAAGTCGCTCCGCGTGAACTTTGTTCCGATGCAGCGCAACCTTGACATCAAGACGCACGCGCGCCACGGCCTGTTCAAACGCAAGCGGCTGGGCAGCAACTGGGTGCCAGGCAATCCTGTGGCTATTGCCAAGCAGATTGCCGCCTATGCCGAAGCGCGCCAAAGCCACCCGGCGCCGCGTGAAACAGCTGCCATCCACCCGATGCCTGGCCGCAAGGTCGTCGCCCGGCGCGTGCGCGCAGACAAGGCCCTGGCCTAGTCCACTTCGCCCCGCGCCAAGAAAGACTAGCCTGTTGGTGCCATCTGATAGGTGACGGGCACCCACCGGAAACCGTCTGCGGCCGTGCCAACGTAGCCCGCAGCTGGAAATGGCATGTGATAGCCCACCATGGGCACACGGTCAGCTGCCAACATTCCGAGAATGCGCCGCCGCGTCGCCGCTGCAGCCTCCTTGTCAGCGTCAAAGCGTACTTCCCAATCTGGGTTTGCCAAGGACCAGACGTGGTGATTGGCCATGTCGGCAGTGATCAGGAGTTGATCGTCGGCTGAGGAAATCATGTAGGCCATATGACCCGGCGTGTGCCCAAACGCCGCCATGGCTGTTATTCCGCCTCGGACATCCTGGCCGTCCTCGAGAAAGGTCATCTTCTCTGCAAATGGGGTCACTTTGGAAGCCACCGCCTGGCCGATGCGATTGTCCGCGCCGTTCCAGAAGTCGTACTCAACCCTGCCAGTGACATAGGCCGCATTCGTGTAGACCTCCCCCGCGTCGTTTGTCATGCCACCGATATGGTCGGGGTGCATGTGGGTGAGCACGACATGGGTGATGTCCGTCGGAGAGAGGCCCAAAGCGCCAAGGGCGTTTGGAACGCCGTCTCCTGGAAGGCCAGTGTCGAACAATATCGTCTCCGTCCCGGTCTGGACGAGCACCGGGGTGAAGGACCCAACATAGCTTTCGGATGAGATGAAGTTCTCCTCTGAGACCCGTGCGAACTCTTCGGCGCTGACGTTCATCCCAAACGTGCCCTGCGGTTCGTCGCGGGTGCCCGACCCAGCCAACAGGGTCGTCACCGTGAACTCGCCGACCGCGAAAGTCCTTGCCGTCTGAGCGGGCGCCGTGGCGGCATGCCCACCGGCTAGCGCTGTTCCCGCAACGGGAAGGAGAGGTGCGGCCGCCGCAGAGGCGAGGAGTGATCGGCGGGAAATAGCCATGGCAGACGTCCTTTCGGTTTTTTGCTATGAGAAGACCTAGCGCGACACCTCGCCGTGACCTGTGCGGCGGCTGAACAAGGACTTCACATGTCTGACAACAAAACCCAGCCCACACCTGTTGACCCCATGGAGTTCATTGCCTCCATTGAGCATCCCACGCGTCGTGCCGACGCGTTGGTGCTGGACCAGATGTTCCGGCGCATCACAGGCTGGGAGCCACGGATGTGGGGGCCAACGATCGTTGGGTATGGCTCGTACCATTACACATACGAAAGCGGGCGAGAGGGGGATTGCAACGCCACCGGCTTTTCGCCGCGCAAGGCCGCACAGTCGATCTATATAATGCCCGGCTATCAGGATTACGGCGATATTCTCGCGCGTCTTGGCAAGCACAAGCACGGCAAGGCCTGCCTCTATGTCACCAAGCTCGCCGACATCGACATCGATGTGCTCGAAGAACTCGTCCGCGCGGGGCTTGATGACCTCTCCAGGATGTATCCGGTCACGCCGGGCTGAGGCTGGACTTGCGGCGGCCAAAGTGACACAGGGCGAGCCTCAAGGAGGCCCCCATGACCACCACCCGCTTTGCCCCGTCACCAACCGGCTACCTGCACATTGGTAACCTCAGGCCTGCGCTGATGAACTACCTCATCGCCAAGCGTGAGGGCGGCACGTTTATCCTGCGTATCGATGATACCGATCAAGAGCGGTCCAAGCAGGAATACATCGACGGTATCCTCGAGGACATGGAATGGATGGGGCTCGAATACGACCGGATCGAGTATCAGTCGAAGCGGCTCGACCTCTATGCACAGGCGGCGGACACGTGGCGCGGGATGGACCGGCTTTATGAGGCGTTCGAGACCCCCACAGAGCTCGATCTGAAGCGCAAAAAGCAGCTCAACATGGGCAAGCCGCCGGTGTATGACCGTGCTGCACTGGCTCTGAACGATGCCGAGAAGGACGCATTGCGATCCGAGCGCCCGGGGCACTGGCGGTTCAAGCTGGATCACGCGCGCATCGAATGGGCGGATGGGATCCTCGGTGAGATCTCGATTGATGCCGCTTCGGTGTCAGATCCGGTTCTCATTCGCGGGGATGGGCAGGTTCTCTATACCTTGGCATCAGTGGTCGATGATACCGACATGGGGATTACCCACGTCGTGCGCGGCTCTGACCATGTCACGAATACTGCGACCCAAATCCAAATGATCCGCGCATTAGGCTTTGAGCCACCCGTTTTTGCCCATCATTCTCTTTTGACCGGGCCGCAGGGGGAGGCGCTGTCGAAACGCCTTGGCACCCTCGCACTGCGCGACTTGCGCGCTGCAGGTGTCCAGCCTTTCGCGCTCCTGTCGCTGATGGCGCGGCTTGGCTCTTCGGACCCAGTGGAACTGCGTACCTCCCTGCGGGAACTCGCGGAAAACTTTGACCTCACCAAGTTTGGGTCGGCACCCACGAAGTTCGATGCCGACGATCTTTACCCCCTTACGGCACGCTACCTCCATGAGCGTCCGTTTGAAGACGTCGCGCCAGATATTGCTTCTGCAGGCGTCCCCGATGACCAAGCCGCTGCGTTTTGGGATGCGGTCCGGGAAAACATCACCACGCTCCACGATCTCAGAGGCTGGTGGGAGATGCTCCGCGACGGCGCGCAGCCCCTCATCGACGAGGAAGATCGTGACTTTGTGGCCGAGGCCATGGCCCTTTTGCCTGCTGAGCGTGGCCCCAATAGCTGGTCGGAGTGGACATCCATCGTGAAGGAAAGGACAGGCCGGAAGGGCAAAGGTCTTTTCCAGCCGCTCAGGAAAGCGTTGACAGGCCAGACCCACGGGCCTGACATGGCGGCGCTCCTGCCGCTCATGCAGGTAATTCGCGCGAAGGACTGACGATATGGCCGAAGGGGCTAAGTTTCTCGAAGGGAGCCTCTTTAAGCATATCACGGTGATGTCGTTCACGGCCTCCATCGGATTGGTCGCGGTGTTCCTCGTCGATTTCATCGACATGGTTTTCATCTCGATGCTCGGCAAGGATGAGCTGGCGGCCGCCATCGGCTACGCCGGAGCGATCCTGTTTTTCACGTCGAGTTTCGGGATTGGCATGGCCATTGCCGCCGGCGCCCTGGTCGCGCGGCCGCTTGGTGCAGGGGACGAGGCGCTCGCGCGGGAAAAAGCCTCATCTTCTCTCCTTTGGGGGGTGATTTTCGGCGCGATCTTCGCGGCACTCGTTTGGTTCAACATCCCCTTTTTCGTCCAGTTGATGGGGGCCTCGGGCGAGACGGCGGACCTAGCGTCAAGTTATTTGCGGATCATAGTTCCCTCGCTGCCCCTTCTTATCATCGGGATGGTGGGAGGCGCGATTTTGCGTGCCTACGGTGATGCCCGGCGCTCCATGTTTGCGACCGTGGCAGGCGGTGTCGTCAACGCTGTGCTCGACCCCATTCTGATTTTCGGACTGGATCTGGAGCTGACCGGCGCGGCTATTGCCAGTGTCTGCGCGCGGTTTGCGATTGCGTATTTCGCGTTGCGCCCGATCGTCCAACACTACGGCGGGCTGGAGAAACCGGGCACGGGCATGCTCCTTCGCGACATCGCCCCACTTGCGGTCATCGCCTTTCCGGCGATCCTCACGCAGCTCGCAACGCCCATCGGTCAGGCATATGTCACCCGCGCGATGGCAGAGTACGGTGCTGACGCAGTTGCCGGGATGGCTATTGTCGGACGCCTAACGCCGGTGTCTTTGGCCGTGCTCTTTGCACTCAGCGGGGCGATCGGGCCCATCATCGGCCAAAACTACGGCGCCAAACGCTTTGACCGGGTAGAGCAGGCCTTTAAAGATGGCCTCCTCTTCTGCGCGGCGGTGGTCCTTGTTGTGGCAATTGTCCTTTTCTTCTTGCGCCAACCGCTTGCTGTTCTTTTCCAGGCCGAAGGGGTGGTTCGTCAGTTGCTTTTTCTCTTTTGCGGGCCTCTCGCACTGCTGTGGTTTTTCAACGGGGTGATCTTCGTCACCAATGCGAGCTTCAACAATCTCGGCCATCCCTTTTATTCAACCTGGATCAACTGGGGTCGCCATACCCTGGGGACCATTCCCTTCGTCATCCTGGGGGCGTCGCTCTACGGTGCTCCGGGTGTGCTTGTGGGGCAGGCGTTGGGTGGCGCGATCTTTGCTGTTGTGGCGCTCGTCCTCGTCTACCGTGTCCAGCGCCACGCGCGCGAAGAGGCCATGGAGCCAGCAAAACCCGTTGAGCGCCAGATGCGCCAGCTACAGCTTTTCAACCACCGGCACTGAGCCGAGCTTTGCGTCACAGGCGGCAAGCTGTTCGGCGTGGAACGTGTCTCTAAGCGGGATTGCACGCGGGTAGACCGGGGCGTCGCGATCTTGGTAGATCCCCGCGTCCCAACCATGTGTCGTTGCCAAAAACCTTTCGACGCCCGCAGATCCGAAGACAGAGTCGAAGCCTTGCAACACAACGTCGAGATAGCTTTGCAGGATCGGTGCTGATCCGTCCGTCATGTTGCGCTCAGGGACTGAGTAGACGATGCCGCCCGGCACATCGATCCGGTCATAACGCGTCTCCCGCAGATCAAGGGCGGCCATGTCCGACTGCGGCACGTTTAGGAACACGCCTTCTATGTGGCTACCTTGGGCGCGTTCCACCGACAGGAAAGCAGCCGGGCGCTCTGCCGTCGGCACCCAGACACGGCGCCATCCGTTCAGGACGGCCGGCTCTGCGTCCCAGCGGTGGGTGCCGCAGTTCACAAGCGATCCGTAGCCGAAGACCCTCATTCCCTGTTGCGCAACACTTGCGCCGGCGTGGCGGCGAGCGGCCCGAGCGAAAAGGCGAGCCCGGCGACGAGTGTCGTCAGAACACCCGCCCCGATTATGGCGAACGCGTTCTGCCAGATCAGCGTGTAGTCCGTTTCAAAGATGAACGTTGCCACAGCCCAGCCGCCGAGCGCACCCGCCACGAGTGCAACAAGACCCGCGGACAGCCCGAGGATGGCCGATCTCCACGCAAAGCTTCTGAGGATCGAAGCCCGGGACGCGCCGAGCGTCTTGAGGATGGCAGCCTCGTAGGTCCGCGCGCGCTGACCTGCAGCGGCGGCGCCTATCAGAACGAGAAATCCAGTGAGTAGCGTGGCTGATGCCCCATAGGACGTCGCCGCTGCGAGCCCGCCCAGCAGATCCGAAACCCGGTCAATGGCGTCGCGGACACGCACCGCTGTGATGTTTGGAAACTGGTTCGACAGATCGCGCAGGATCGGGGCTTCGGCCTCCTCGCTGGCATAAACCGTCGCGATGTGGGTATGCGGCGCCCCAGCGAGCGCGGCCGGGTTCATCGACAGGATGAAGCCAATGCCGGCCGTGGAAAAATCGACTTCTCGGAAGGACGTGATCTCGCCCGTGATGTCGCGCCCGAGGATGTTGATTGTTAACTCGTCACCGAGGAGCAGACCCATTTCCTCCGCTTCCTCTGCGGCGAAGGAGATCTGAGGCGGGCCTGTGTAATCCGCCGCCCACCATGTGCCGTCGGTGACGCGGGTATTGTCAGGGACCTCCACCGAATACGTAATTCCACGGTCGCCTTGCAGCACCCAATGATCGCCTGCGACGTCTGCGGCTGGCTGGCCGTTGATGCGCGTGACAATCCCGCGCAACATGGGGGCGCTATCGATGCGTGATACCTCTGGGTCGTTTTCCAACCGCTCCATGAAGCCCGAGAGCTGATCGTTCTGGATGTCGACAAAGAAGTAGGACGGCGCGACATCGGGAAGCTCTCCAGTGATCGCGCCGCGCAGGTTGCCGTCGATCTGGCCCACGGCAGCAAGCACTGACAAGCCGAGCCCGAGGGACAAGACCACGCTCGCCGCTTCCTCGCGCGGTCCGCCAATCGCGCCAAGTGCGAGCCGTAGCGCCGTCCGTCCCCGGGCGGCCCGCGCGGTTGCAAGGCGTTTGGCCAAAAAGCGAATGAGCACCGACGATAGCGCGAGCACGATAAGCGCGCCGAGGATGCCACCGGCGGTCCACAGCGTGAGGAACAGCGTTTCGGAAAAGAACGCTGCGGTCCCGACGAGCGCTGCCACAAGCGCGACGGTCGCAAGAAGATACCGTCCGCCGGGTAGTATTCGACCGCTTGACAGCGCATCGCGAAAGAGCGCGGCGGGCCTGATCTCTTCCGCGCGCGCCAATGGCCAGAGCGTGAAGACCAATGCCGCAAGAAGGCCGTAGATTGCAGCCTCGAGAAGTGGGGCCGGGTATATGCCAAAGCTCGCCGGGACGGGCAGGCGCGCTTCGATGATGGGCGCGAAGATCAGGGGCAGAACCGCCCCGAGGACCAGACCGATGGCAAGCCCTACCAAGGTCAGGATGCCAATCTGGAGGAAGTAGGTTTGAAAGATCGTGCTTCGCGCCGCCCCGAGCGTCCTGAGCGTTGCAATGACGGAGGTTTTCGTGGCCAGGTAGGCGCGCACGGCTGCCGATACACCCACGCCGCCGACAGCGAGGCCCGAGAGGCCCACGAGGATCAGGAACGCCCCCAAGCGGTCCACGAACTCACTTATTCCGGGCGCTCCGTTGCGCGCATCCGTCCAGCGCAGCCCGCTCTCGGCAAAGCGCGCTTCCGAGTCTGCTTCTAGGGCTGCGAGGTTGGCCCCCTCTGGCAGATCAAGCCGATACTTGGATGAAAAGAGCGTCCCAGGCTCGAGCAGTGAGGAATTTGCAAGATCCTCGCGCAGGACAATTGTGCGAGGCCCAAGCCCAAAGCCGCCTGCAGAACTATCAGGCTCCGTCACAAGAAGCGCTGTCAGCGTGAAATCCTGCGTCCCGAGACGAAAGGTGTCCCCTACGGCGAGGCCCATGCGGTCTGCCAGGACCCGCTCCATGACCGCGCCGGGCCCTGCGAAGGCCTCCCGGAGGGGAAGAGGTGGGTCGAGCACAACCGCACCGATGAGAGGGTAGGCACCATCGACAGCTTTCACTTGCGTCAGGCCCCGTTCGGTCGCGCCGTCCACTTCAGCCACCGCAAGAGAGCGGAAATCCACGATTTCGGAGACCGCATCGCTGCGGCTTTCCATCCATGCCCGTTCTTCCTCGGTGGCGAAGCGGTAGGTGAATTCGATCTCGGCATCGCCGCCCAGAAGCGCTGCCCCCTCCTGGGCGAGCCCCGCCTCGATGGAGGCTCTGACCGAACCGACGGCGGCTATGGCCGCGACACCAAGTGCAAGACAGGCCAGAAAAATCCCGAAGCCGCGCAGACCGGTTCGCAATTCGCGTTTCGCGAAGGTCCAGGCCAGGTTCACTGCGCAGCCTCTAGAGCTTGCCCCTCATCTATGCGCCCGTCGCGGAGCTGCACCACACGGGAACACTTGTCGGCCAGCACAGGAGAATGCGTTACCAGGATAAGGGTCGCCCCGTGCCGCTCCTGCAGGCCGAATAGCAAATCCGTGATTGCGGCGCCATTCGTGCCGTCAAGATTGCCCGTCGGTTCATCGGCGAGAAGGATCTGCGGGCGCGGAGCTGCAGCGCGGGCCAACGCCACGCGCTGTTGTTCGCCACCTGACATTTGCGCCGGGAAGTGGCCCATCCGGTGACCGAGGCCCACGGCCTCTAGCTCGGCTTTCGCGCGGTCGAAGGCGTCTTTGGCGCCGGCAAGTTCCAGCGGGACGGCGACGTTTTCGAGGGCTGTCATCGTGGGTATCAGGTGGAAGGACTGGAATACGACACCCATATGTGCCCGGCGGAACCGGGCGAGATCGTCTTCTGACATCGGAGTCAGATCACTTCCAAGCACGGTTACGCGTCCGCCAGAGGCCCTCTCGAGGCCGCCCATGACCATGAGGAGAGACGACTTGCCCGACCCTGACGGCCCCACCAGAGCCAAGGTTTCTCCCTCGTGGACATCGAGTGTGATGCCGTGGAGAATGTCGACCATCCCGGCATTGCCTTTCAGCGAAAGTGAGACATCGGAGAGGGACAAGATGGACATGGAGCGCTCCTTCGTTACGGCGCGATATGGGGTGAATGTAAGAATGCGCAACATGATGGCTGCCTGTTTTGTGATCTTCGCTTTGCCCGCGGCTGCGGAGACAATCACAATCGCGGCGCTTGGGGACAGCCTCACACAGGGCTACGGTCTACCGGAGGCCGAGGGATTTGTGCCGCAGATGCAGGAATGGCTAGAGAGTGCAGGCGCGGATGTGACGCTCATCAATGCGGGGGTGTCCGGTGATACGACCCAGGGAGGGCTGAGCCGCGCGGCATGGACGCTCACGCCCGAGGTGGATGCGATGATCGTCGCGCTTGGCGGCAACGACCTTCTCCGAGGGATCGACCCGGCGCTTTCAAGGGCCAATCTCGAAGGCATCCTAACGGTCGCGCAAGAGCAGGGTGTTGAGGTGATGCTTGTGGGAATGGAGGCCCCTGGCAATTACGGGCCTGACTACAAAGCGGCGTTCGACGCCATGTATCCCGACCTTGCCGAGGCCTACGGTACCATATTCTACGACAGCTTCTTTGCAGCCTTTGAAGGTGAGGGGGATGTGCCGGCAGAACTGGGTCGCTTCATTCAGTCAGATGGCATTCATCCGTCCGCCGAAGGGGTGGCGCGGATCGTTGCGGATATGGGGCCGAGTGTCCTCAAGCTCATCGAAACGGTCGAGTAGGTGCCCGGGCGGTTCTTTCTCGCCGTCAGCATAGAGGAGTTGACTGCCTTCGCAGGCGTCGAGGTTCCGTCACAGTCGCCACGCTTGAACGTCGCGCCAGGGCAGGACGTTCTGACGCTGACGTCAGACGGTCCGCGCATGATGCGATGGGGCCTCATACCGCAGGGCCGCAAGAACGCACGCGGACGTCCTGTCATGGAAGTTCTCGTAAACGCGCGCTCAGAAACGGTCTTCGACAAGAGCGCCTACGAAGGTGTCAGACGGTGCGTCGTCCCTGCTCAGGGTTGGTACGAATGGACGGGCGAAAAGCGCAAGAAAACGGCTTGGCGGATCAGCCCGGCGGCAGGCGGCCTGATGACATTTGCGGCAATCTACGACGTCTGGCAGGGGCCAGGCGGCCTCGAAGTGCCTCAGGTCGCCACAGTCACGTGTGAGCCAAATGGCGATGTCCGGGACATTCACCATCGCATGGGCGTGATCCTTTTTCCGGATCAGTTTGCCGACTGGCTTGGCCCGGATCAGGATCGTGCTGCGGCGCTCATGCGTCCGCTTCCGGACGGATCGCTCACCGTCGAGGAGGCTCAGGGTGTTGACTGGACCGGGCCCTGACCGGCGCCATGACACGCACTGTGCGGCCGGTCGCGTGAGTATATGCTCTGCGGGCAATCCCAAGCAGCCAAAGCTGAACCACAAAGAGTATGAGCGTTGCGCTCACCATCCAATAAACCGTACCCATCTGCCTGTCCTTTCCGCTGACCGCTATGTCCTATGCTCGCGGTCGATCATGCGCGTCATTGGTTAGCGAAGCGTAAAGGCGCGAAGATCGAAGGAATTCCCCTTGCCCGGAGCAGCCAGCAACGAGAAACTCGGCACCGCACAAAGAGGGAGGGTCAATATGTCCGTCGCACGCGTTACCGAGATCATCGCCAGCTCCAAGAAGGGCTTCGATGACGCCGTAGAGCAAGGTGTGGAGCGCGCCTCAAAGACGCTCAAGAACGTGGAATCCGCCTGGGTCCAGGATCAAAAAGTGGTCATTCGCGACGGTAAAATCGCAGAGTACCGCGTAAACCTGAAAGTGACCTTCATCCTGGAGGACTAGTTGGCCTCAAGCTCAAGAAGCTCTTCGTAGGTGTACGAAATTTCGATCACGCCGTCATCGCCCGCCCGGAACCTGGGGTCTTGCGGCAGGCAACCGATGCCGCAGATCTGGCGCACGAGCATGTCCTCGGTGTCGACATACCAGAGCCTGCCTCCGGGTGTGGCGACGAAGCCGTCGACGCCTTCATCCTCGTCGGCCTCGATGTCGCTGACGGACGGAAACTCTGCGGGAATGTCCTGGCTATAGCGGCCGTGGGTGTGGATTGAGAATGCCATGACAAATCCGTCGTCAGGTCCATCATAGACACAGCTATCACGACCCCCGCGCGAGATCGGGGTGGATACAAGATCGCCCGCTTCGTTGAAGGCAAGGTATCCGCAATACTCGCGATCGTTATCAAAAGATGGCTGCTGCATCGACCCGAGCACTTCTTTTGCGAGCGCGACTTCGTCTGTGGACTGGGCATGGACTGAGGGCACAAGGACCATCACGGCAAAAGTAGACAACCAGGTACGCATACAAACTCTCCTATTTGCCCGGCGGATGTAGCGTCCCCACCAGGTGACATTGTGGCCTAGGGCCGTTCGATCATACTCACTCTCGGCGCATGCCGTCCTCCTTCGAAGGTTGCGCCGATGAACGAGTCCACTATGGCAATCGCAAGCGTGGGTCCAACGATCCGCGCGCCGAGGCTGAGCATGTTGGCGTCGTTGTGTTGCCGGATCAACGCGGCTGAAACCGGATCCGCGCAGACTCCGCAGCGGATACCTTGCACTTTGTTTGCGGCCATCATGATCCCTTGGCCTGTGCCACAAAGCACGATGCCGAAATCTGCGTCGCCCCTGGCAACAACTTCGGCTGCGGCGCGACCATGAACCGGGTAGTGCGTGCTTTCTGGAGTTAAGGGACCGATGTCGCTCACAGCGTGCCCAGCGGCTTCCAGATGCGCAGCAATCTCGCCACGCAGCACTATAGCGGTGTGATCGCTGGACAGAACAAAACGGGCCATAGGTGCTCCTCCTACCTGTGTTCTGACAGGGCAGCGGTAGGAGTGAAAGCCCTATCCGATCACCTCGAACTCTTCGCAGTTAAGGACCGGTACGGCATGTCCGAAGACCTCAGTCATCCTTGCATCCGTCGCGGTCAGAAGCTCCCCGGGGACCGCTTTCCACTCCGCACGCGATGCCCAGCGGATCGTCAGATGCACGCGGGTCCTGTCGCCGAGCTCGACCCATGTTTCCTTGCCCAGAAAACCCGGTTGGGCAGCAAGGGTCGCCGTCCATACGTCCGCGTCGGCCCTCACAAAGGCGTCCTCGGCTCCGTCGGGGATGGCGACGGTCAGATGTTCGATGATCATTTCTCGCCGCCCTTCTTGGTGATCTTGGTGTTCAGAAACCAGGTCAGCGTCCCAATGACGGCTGCAATTCCGATCCCGAGGCCCATCAGGTCGGTTTCACCGTCCCAGGCGACGACGTGGCCCAAAAAGATCACGCCCATGACGACGATCACGACCGCAATCAGCTTTGTCTTGAGGTCATCAAGCGTGTTGATCTCGAGCCATTCCGGGATTGCGATATTGGGTGAGATGAAAAGCCTGAAGAGGCCCACAGCAATGATCAGAAAGACCGTCGCCATGAGAAAGAGGTCGATGATCTCGATAAACTCGATGGCCATCGCCTTCGCCCCTTTTCGCGTCACCTCCCCCATCTCGATGGTCGTGAGAATGAGTTGAAGGGCTTCGAGAAATCCGTAGACGAGCAACGTGATCGCCGCAGCTATGGAGCCGAGTACGGCGATGATGATCATGTAGCGGCTAGAGCCGAGAAATTGTCCGAACATACGCGCTGTTTAGCGGACGCAGACTGTGCTGATAACCTTTTCTTTACGCCCGCCTGCGCGCGCTAAAGACTGCGAAAAAGCGCGCGGGCAGGGGGCCAGATAACGGCAAGAAAGCGCAGGGATGCCTTATGGCGCCATATGTGGCTCGGCGCGTTTACCATTGCGCACGGGGATGACCGGGCATTTATCCTGTCTTTGCCGAAGCGGAGCGGTTCAGACGGCGTTAAGGTCCGTCATCTCACCACGGGTCCGGACGAGCCCCTTCCAGTGGAACGCCCGGTCGAGACGGTAGGGCCGGAAGTCGAGGAACAGATGGGGGCCGGGTTTGCCCTCCGCGAGAAAACTATGCCAATGCGCCATCACGAGGAAATCGATGAACTGGCGGTGCGCATCCGGGTACTGGAGGTCCTGGACCGACCCCGCCTCCGCCGTGATCCCGGTCACGACAACGGCGTCGACCTCGCCCGCCTTGAGCCGCCGACGCTGGCGGTCATGCTCCAGCACGTAATAGGACCGATAGCTGGACGCCGGTTTGCCCCGCCGCCACTGGACCGGGGTATCGGCCATCGTCGTGTAGATGCACAGGTGATCACGCTCCCGAATATCCGGATTGGGCCGCCACGTGTGCTTCATGGCCCCGCTTTTGAGCGCGAAAGTCCAACTCGTGATAACGGTGCGTCCGTTGGCGTCGGTCCGCGTCGTCTCCTTCGGCCGCACAAAGGTGCCAAGGTCGACCGTATGAATGTGGTCCCCGCGCGGGTTGCACCCCAACGCCTGTAGAAGTTTGTCGTCGTTTTGATCCATAGCCGTGCCCCGGTTTGCTCACGCAGGGTGACACGTGTTTGGGGCAGGATGTTGGCGAGTGGGCTCGCAATGATGGTGCTTGCTTGGCTCTAGCTCCTTGCGGCGACTGACTTTACCCATTTCAAGAAGGTTTCGTCGGAATAGCCATTCTTACCGATGTTCACGCACTTGCAGACAAGCCGTACATTCTCGCGATGGTATCCGAGTCCGGGGGTGATCTGATCGAGAGAGGGTTCCCACGGTCGGCTGCTCAGTCGGCTGTAGCCCGTGCTGGATGCGTACCGTTCCTCTTCTGAGGAAAAGGGGATGCCACTGAGTTGGCAACGTCCTTCGCTAATTTCCCAGAGATCGACAAATTCGGCTTTAGATAGAAGCGTCTGGCGAAGCCGATCACGCCGCTTCGCTGCTTGGTACGCGCGACGCGCGGGTGAAGGCAGGTCAGAAAATCTCATGAAATCAGCCTACTGCGAAGGGGTGCGCGCATTAAAGCCCAAGTGTTATTCTCTGATGTGGAAGGGCGGCCGAAGCCGCCCAACTTTACAGGAAAAGTCCTAGTATCGTCAGCAAGAGAGCAATAGTCGCGACAATGTCTCGGTACTGCACTCGCCCTTCCAATTTGAATGAAAATCGCATTCGAGTTTCCTCACTTGCGATGCTCACTCGAGTGAGCGTCCAAAAGACAACTCAGTGTTTGTAGAGCGCCCTTTATAGCGCTTGGCCGTCCGCTATGATCACTTGCATCAGACCGGTCGCCGGGGCGGCCGCAAAGCATCGCTTCGCAGGTCCGACTTAGCAAGGCCCCGCTAAGGGTCCCACCTACCGCCGCTAAGCAGTTCGCACTTCGTGGCTGACGGTGCCTTGTTCGCCTTGCGAATGGCTCGGCTGCCCTACGCCGACGTGCGTCGGCTCCATGCGCACAACATATATGGTAACGGTTCCGTGAGGATACAAGGCTTTGATCTCGCCTACCTCACAAACTTCTTGTGCTTGATCCGTTTGGGCTCGAGCGCATCCGCCCCCAACCGCCGTTTTTTGTCTTCTTCGTAGTCCTCGAAGTTGCCCTCGAACCACTCCACGTGGGCTTCGCCTTCGAAGGCTAGGATATGCGTGCAGATGCGGTCGAGGAAGAAGCGGTCGTGGGAGATGACGACGGCGCAGCCGGCGAAGTCGACGAGGGCGTCTTCGAGGGCGCGGAGGGTTTCGACGTCTAGGTCATTGGTGGGTTCGTCCAATAGCAGCACGTTGCCGCCGGAGCGCAGCAGTTTGGCCATGTGGACGCGGTTGCGTTCGCCGCCCGACAGCATGCCGACCTTCTTCTGCTGGTCGCCGCCCTTGAAGTTGAAGGCGGAGCAGTAGGCGCGGGAGTTCATTTCCGCGTCGCCGAGCTGGATGACGTCGAGGCCGTCGCCGATCTCCTCCCAGACGGTTTTGCCGCCGTCGAGGGCGTCGCGGGACTGGTCGACATAAGCGAGCTCCACCGTATCGCCGTAGGTCACTGAGCCTGCGTCGGGGTCTTCCTGACCCGTGAGCATCTTGAAGAGGGTCGATTTGCCCGCGCCGTTCGGGCCGATGACGCCCACGATGCCGCCTGGGGGGAGGGCGAAGGTGAGGTCTTCGACCAGGAGCTTGTCGCCCATGGCTTTCTTTAGCCCCTCGATCTCGATCACCTTGCCGCCGAGACGCGGGCCGTTCGGGATGATGATCTGG
>JBCDGS010000065.1:0-14161 GCA_038751055.1 Pseudomonadota bacterium
CGGCCACGACGGATCAATGACGACGATCCACGCCAACTCAGCACGTGATGGTGTGTCGCGTCTTGAAAACATGATCGCAATGGCCGGGATCGAAATGCCGATCAAGGCGGTCCGAAGCCAGATTTCCTCGGCTGTGAACCTCATCGTGCAGGCCTCGCGCCTGCAGGACGGCTCGCGGCGCATGGTGTCCATCACCGAGGTCACCGGCATGGAAGGCGACGTCCTCTCCATGCAGGAGGTCTTCCGTTACCAGCGGACCGGGCTCACGCCTGACAACAAGATTATCGGCCATTTCACGGCCACGGGCGTTCGGTCCCACTATTCCGAGCGCTTCAAGATGTGGGGCTACGACCTGCCCCCGTCGCTCTTTGAACCAGTGCAGTTGGGGTAACCAGTCATGTCCATAGGCGCAGAGCCAATTATCTACGGCCTGATCTTTATCGGCGTGCTCGTGCTCGTCGAAGGCCTCTATCTCACGGTGTTCGGCAAAGCGATCAGCCTTAACAACAAGGTCAATCGCCGCCTGGACATGATGAAAAAGGGCCAGGGCCGCGAAGACGTCATGGATCAGCTCCGCAAGGAGATGAACCAGCACCTGAGCGCCCACAAAGTCCCGCTCTACTCGCTCCTGTCCGACAAGGCACAAAAGGGCGGTATCGCGTTTTCGCCCACCCAGCTCGTGATGGTGATGGGCGTGCTCGCGGCCATCGCCTTCGTTGGCCTGACCATCGGCACCGAAACGGACCTCGCCATCCGCATCGGCGTCTCCATTGCCATGGGCATCGGCGGCGTCTTCATGTGGGTCTCGAACAAGGCCAAAAAGCGTCTGGCGATGATCGAAGAACAGCTCCCCGACGCGGTGGAGCTCATGGTGCGCTCGCTGCGCGTGGGTCATCCGTTCTCCTCGGCGCTGAACATCGTGGCCAAGGAAGTGCCCGATCCCCTCGCCTCCGAGTTCGGCATCATCGCCGACGAAAGCGCCTATGGCCGCGACGTGGGCGAAGCATTGAAGCACATGGCCGAGCGTCTCGACATGCAGGACCTCCGCTTTCTCGCCGTGGCCGTGACGATCCAGCAGACCTCTGGCGGTAACCTCGCCGAGGTCCTCGATGGCCTGGCCAAGGTGATCCGGGCGCGCTTCAAGCTCTTTCGCCGGGTCAAAGCCATCACGGCCGAGGCCAAGTGGTCCGGCAATTTCCTTTCGGGTTTTCCGTTTCTCGCCCTCATCGCGATCAACGTGATCCAGCCCAATTACTACGACAAGGTGATGGGCACGCCCGTCTTCATGCCCGCCTGCCTCGCGGTGGGTGCGTTCCTTGCCGCGAACCTCTTCGTCATGAAGAACCTCGTGAACATCAAAGTCTAAGGAGCCGGGATCATGGACCTCATCACCTCCCTCGGCGCCTTCGGCCCGATCATCATCCTGGGCACGCTGGGTGCCATCCTCGTCCTCGGCGCCGTGCTGATGATGCTGAAGACACCCGCCGACCCCTATTCCAAGCTCGCCAGCACCAAGGTCCAGCAAGGGCCCAAGAAGGACGCGCTGCGCTTCGGCAATTCGAGCGACAAGCTCCAGAAGTACTCACAGTTCCTCGAGCCCCAGGACGAGGAGGAATACTCCGCCGTCAAGCTCAAGCTCCTGCAGGCGGGCTATCGCGGCAAGAACGCCGTGCGCACCTACCACTTCGCGCAATTCGCGCTGGGTCTCGGCCTTCTGGCACTGGGCGCGATCTTCGTGATCGTGCAGACCGCCGTGTCCGAGGAAGTGAGCATTCAAAAAATGCTCATCACCGGAATGGTTCCCGGCATCATCGGCTACATGATCCCCAAATACTGGATCACCAAACGCGTCCAGAAGCGCCAGGAAGAGATCGAGAACGGCTTCCCCGACGCCCTCGACATGATGCTCGTCTGCGTCGAAGCGGGCCAGTCCCTCGATCAGTCCATCATCCGCGTGAGCCAGGAAATCATGGCCAGCTTCCCCGCCCTGGGCGAAGAATTCGGCATCGTCGCGCACGAGATGAAAGCCGGTAAGGACAAAACGGCCGTCCTCAAGGACATGTCAGAGCGCGCAGGCGTGCCCGATGTGGGCTCCTTCGTGACCGTTCTCATCCAGTCGCAGCAATTCGGTACCTCCGTCGCCGAGGCGCTGCGCGTCTACGCCGCCGAAATGCGTGACAAACGGGTGATGCGCGCCGAGGAAAAAGCGAATAAGCTGCCCACAAAGATGACACTGGCGACGATGATGCTGACGGTTCCGCCGCTCCTCATCATCCTCATCGGGCCCTCGGTCTACGAGATCTACCTGATGCTGTCCCAAGGCGGGGCGTCGGTTCAACGATACTAAGGGGCCGTCAAGGGCCCCGACATAAAGGCGCCCGAGCATGAAGCACCTGATCGCGATAAGCGCACTCGCCGCTGTGGCCGCCTGTTCTTCGGGCGGCCTCCGCGCACCCGACGACAGCCCCTACGCGCCGGTCTCCCGGGGCGAGGCGGAGCTGCCCGAGATCGAGATCGGCCACCGCCTCATGGAAGCTGGCCAGTACGAACTCGCGCTGAAATCCTTCACCCGCGCGGCCGGAGAAACCGGCCTCACGCCCGATATCCTCATGGCGCTCGGTTCCGCCAATCTCGGGCTAGGGCGCCTCGGACAGGCCGAGCGGCAGCTCCGCGAGGCCGTCGACAAGGACGCCACCTCCCCCGATATCCTCAACAATCTCGGCGTCGTCCTCATGGAGCAGGGCAAAACTGTTGAAGCCGCGCAACTCTTTCGCCAGGCCTTTGCCCTCGACAACGGAAATTCCGAAGCGATTCGCGATAACCTGCGCAAAGCGCTCGCAAAACTCGAAAATCCTGTCTATGATCCCGCTCAAGAAGAGACCTACAGATTGGTCCGGCGGGGCAGTTCCGATTACCTGATAACGGAGTTCCCGTAAGAGACGAGGCACCGACAGGGGCAGCCCAACGCGGCAAAGACCCCTGCGGACGAGAGCAGGAGTTGGAACATGCGGCGGATGGCGCTGGCAGTCTTGCCTTTGGCAATTGCAGTTTCGGGGTGCGCAGCCCTTCAGGGCGGCAACGAAGTTGAACGCGCGTTGAAATCAACAAATGTCGTCGATGAATCGAACCTCAACGACGTCATGCTCACGGTGGCCGACCCGAACGAGGCCGTGGATTACTTCCGCCGCTCCCTCACAAACGACCCCGAGCGCCTCGAATTCCAGCGCGGTCTCGCCAAATCCCTCATCCGCGCCAAGCGCCCGCGCGAGGCCATGGAGGCCTGGAAAGTCGTCGTGAAACACGAGGACGCCACGCACGAGGATCAGGTGGATCTGGCCGACGCCTATATCCGCAACGGCGAATGGTCCGAGGCACAGACCCGGCTCAACATGGTTCCGCCCACCCACGAGACGTTCAAGCGCTACCGGCTCGAGGCCATGGTCGCGGACTCAAACCGCGCCTGGGACAAGGCCGACAGCTTTTACGAGACGGCCATCGGTCTGACGACCAAGCCCTCCGGCGTCCTCAACAACTGGGGCTATTCCAAGCTCACGCGCGGTGATTTCGCGGATGCAGAGCGGCTGTTTATCGACGCCATCGCGCAGGATCCGACGCTGTTTACGGCCAAGAACAACCTCGTTCTCGCCCGTGGCGCCCAGCGAAAATACGACCTCCCCGTGGTGCAGATGTCCCAGATCGAAAGGGCGCAACTCCTCCACACGCTGGGCCTCAGCGCCATCAAGCAGGGCGACGTGTCCACGGGCAAGGGCCTCCTGCGCGAGGCCATCGACACCCATCCGCAGCATTTCGAAGCCGCCGTGCGGTCGCTGCGCGCACTGGAAGCCAACGTGGCCAACTAGCGGTGGAATTCATCCCTCCCTGGGAGGTCTTCTCCCGCTTTGAGCCGGCCTATCCAGATAGGGCGGCTCTTGTCTTTCTGATCGTCATGGTGCCGGTGTGGTTCTACATGGCGTGGTATGACATGGCGCGCCTCAAGATATTGAACGGGCTCGTTCTTTTCGTGCTGGGCGTCTTCATCTTCCTCGGCCCGCTGGTCCTGCCCTGGCCGGTCTATCTGGGTCAGATCCTGCAGGGCGCGGCGGTCCTTGGGGTTTGCCTCGTGCTCTATGTGGCGGGGACGATGGGCGGCGGCGACGCCAAGTTCATCGCGGCCGCCTCTCCCTATTTCATGCGCGAGGACGCCCTCCTCATCGTGATCCTCTTTACCGCTTGCGGAGTGGGCGCCTTCGTGGCGCATCGGATGTCGCTGATCCTCGGCGCGGACCGCGCGGTGCCGCTCTGGGCCTCCTGGCGCTCGGGCCGGCGCTTCCCGCTGGGCTACGCCCTGGGTGGCGTGGTCAGCGCGTATCTCGCGATCGCGGCCTTCTAGGGGGCGGTTGGGGGCGTGCCCCACCGGGCCGCGCGCTCCAGCTAGTTCGCGCCCAATGCGTAAAGCGTGTAAAGCTCCGTCCGCGCTACTTCCTCCATCGGCACGCCCTCCAGCTCTGCAGCGATGAGGCCGCGCACGCGGGTCAGCACCGGACAACTCGGCAGAAGGACGAACTGGGCATCTTCAAGCCCCGGCGTGCCGCTGTAGTACCAAGGTGTCCCGCCCGTGAGCGGCGGGTGATCCCCATACAGCCAAAGCGGGTTGAGGATATCCATCGTGAAGATCCCGGCCCCCTGCGCCAGCCCGCGCGCACGCAGATCCGCGGCGAGCGTCCCGAAATAGGCAGCAAGGGGATCGGTCCGGCAATCCGGGAGGGTCTCCCCCCGGAAGACGGTCGCCTCCGGTCCGGGCTTGGGATCAAAGGCCAGATAGCCCTCTAGCGCCACGTCACCCCGGATGCGGTTGCCCTTCACGCGGCTCACCAGAAGGTCCTGATGGCGCGCGCCTCCCGCGAGAAGCGGCATGTAATCGCTCTGATCGATGGAGGCGTGGCGCAGGGGCGAGGCGGCCATGTTGAGAAAGCTTGGCGCGACCATGGCCGCCAGTGCCGCAGAGGCGAGGGCCAGCGGCACGCGCGGCCCGCTCGTCGGTGCCTCAACGGCCCAGACCGCCAAGAGCAGCGCGAGGAGCGCCAGCCAGAGCGGATCGTTGCCGAAATTCTGGTAGGTGATGTAGGTCCCCGCGAGGGTGAGCAGGAGGACGAGGATCCCCTCCACCTCATAGCCGCCGCGCCTGAGCAGGATGACCGACGCAAACGCCACGAGCGTGCCCATGAGGTAGGCCGGGGCGGTGAAGATCTGCGCGAGGTCGAGGCCCGGCTGCGCGCGGATCTCTGAGCCCGCGACCTCGAGCAGGTCCCCGATATAGGCCACCCAGAAGCCGATGCCGAAGAGGCCCGTGAGCAGGACCGCCACGATCGCGCCGGTCACGAGCGCAATCGCCAGGGTCATCCGCTGCCCGGTGAGCAGCATCCCGAGGATCACGAGCGGGGCGAGGACGGCAAAATAGGTCACCTTCGTCAGCGCGAGCGCCGCCATCAGGAGGCCCATCAGCGGGCCCTCCCACGCCGCGCCGTTTTCGCGCGGCAGGACGGCCGCGAAGACCACGATGAACCCGATGGCCCAGGCCCAGCGGTTATAGTGCATGGAGACCGACACCGCGATCTCCGCCTCGCCGTGGACAAGGGCCATCGCGAGGACGAGCACCAGCGCGCCCAGGGCCAGCGCCCAGCCCGGCTCCACCCGCGGGCGCGCAAATCCCATGGCCAGCGCGCCCAGGACCGCGCCCACCGCCACCTGCGCAGCCAGGAAGGCCTGCCCCGCGCTCAGCCCCGCCTTGACCAGCGTCGCGATGGGCCAGAATGCCAGGAACCCGATGGGCGTCATGAAATCCCGGTGCGGCACCTGCCCCCCGGCCATCCGCTCCACGATGGCGATCATGTGCAGCGCATCGCCCGAATGCTTGGTGATCGCCAAAGCCCCCGGCCACAGAAGCGCCGCCGCCTGCACGGCCCAAAGTACGGCCAGGGCGGCCATCGCTGCGACATGTCTGCTCATTTTGCCTCCCCGCCTGACGCGGTGTTGAGGCCACAATATCAGAGCAGCAATTCCCCATAAATGCCCAAATGACCCGCTACGCCTCGCCACTGGTAGCAGAGCAAAAGGGTGGCGCTCATGAATATGCAGGTTTCAAACGTCATGGCTCCTCCGGCCCCCAAGCGGCTGGAAGACATGCGGCTCTCCATGGTGATGATGCGCGACGTCCTCCTGAAGACGATGTTCCGCAAGAACCTCGAGAATGTGACCGAGATCTCCGAGGCCGTGGCCCTGCCCGTCCCCGTCGTGCAGGAACTCGTGGACATCTGCCGCGGGCAGAAACTCCTCGAGGCCACCGGCACGCTCAACGCCAATAGCGGCGGAGAGATGGGCTACCAGCTCACCGATGCCGGGCGCGGCCGCACGCAGGACGCGCTCGCGCAATCCGAATATTACGGCGCCATGCCCGTGCCCATGGATGTCTATGCCCAGCAGGTCAAACGCCAGTCGATCCGCAACATCCAGGTCACCCGCGACCAGCTAATCGGCGCCATGGGCCACCTGATCCTGCCCGACGACCTCCTCGACCAGCTCGGGCCCGCGGTCTCTGCCGGGCGCTCGTGCCTGATGTACGGGCCGCCGGGCAACGGTAAGTCCTCGATCTCGAACGGCATCCGCGACGCCATGGGCGACAAGATCTACATCCCGCGCGCCATCGAATATGCGGGCCAGGTCATCACCGTCTACGACCCCATCGTCCACACCGCCGCCGAGGCAGAGGTGGACGATCCGAACTCGCTCCGCCGCACGGCCAACCGCTTTGACACCCGCTACGTCCGCTGCGACCGGCCCACCGTCATCACCGGCGGTGAGCTTAGCCTCGACATGCTCGATCTGGTCTACAACCCAACCGCGCGGACCTATCAGGCACCGCTCCAGCTGAAATCCTCCGGCGGCATCTTCATCGTCGACGACCTTGGCCGCCAGGAAGAGCCACCGCAAAAGCTCGTGAACCGCTGGATCGTCCCGCTGGAAGAAAACCGCGACATCCTCGCGCTTCAGTCAGGCGAAAAGTTCGAAGTCCCCTTCGACACGCTCGTGATCTTCTCCACCAACTTTCACCCCAACGAGATCTTCGACAAGGCCGCGCTCCGCCGGATCTTCTACAAGATCAAGATCGACGGCCCGAACCAGGAGAACTTCCTCAAGATCTTCGCGCTCGTGGCCAAGAAAAAGGGCATGCCGCTGGACGAGGAGACGCTGATCTACCTCCTGGGCGAGAAGTATTCCGAAATCGACAATGTCTACGCCAACTACCAGCCGGTCTTCCTGATCGATCAGATGATCTCAATCTGCGAGTTCGAAGGCATCCCCTATCAGATGTCTCCTGACCTCATCGACCGCGCCTGGGCGAACATGTTCGTCCGCGAAGAAGAGATCGTACATTAATGTTATCAGGATGTTACGTTTTGACGTTACGTCAAATGCCTGTCGCGAGGCGATGTAAAGCCTAGGACCAAGGGGGTCTGATCGAAAGGGGCCGCGGTGGGCTTTCTTGAACGATTAAAACACAGACTTCTGAACCCGCAGAACCTGGGCATCTGGGTTCTGGGCGCCGCCGTCGCGGGCTATATGGGCCCTTTCGGCACCTTCGACCTCTTCGCGATGCCCGAACGCGTCGCGCTTTGGCTCTGCATCGTCGGCTGGGGCCTGCTCCTGATTGCCATCTCCATGTCCTGGGCGGACGCCTACCTCCCTGACGTCAGCTTCCGGCAGGAGGAAATCGGCCGCCTCGTCATCATGCCGCCCGTCATCATCGCCCCGCTTTATCCGGCCGTCGCGGCCTACCTCGCCCCGGCGCCCATGCCGGTGAGCTTTCTTGAGGCCGTCATGGCCTGCTACCTTCTGGGCGGGATCGTGACCTGCGCGCGCTTTGCAATCTCCATGGGCGGCGGCGCAGATGCCGAAGCAGAGAACGGGGCTGGCGGGACTGACAGGGCGCTCCCCCGCCTCGCCAAACGCCTGCCTGACGGCGTCGACGGCCCGATCCTGCGGATCTCCGGCAAGGATCACTTCGTTGAAATCGCGACGCCGTGCGGGCGCCACGAAGTGCGCATGCGCCTGTCTGACGCCGTGGAGGAAATGGACGGCGTCGACGGCCTCTTTACGCACCGATCACATTGGGTTGCCCGCGCCGCCATCCGCGACGTGGAACGCGCGGGCGGAAAGCTCTTCGTCGTCAGCACCGACGACGCGCGCATCCCCGTGAGCCGTGGCAAAGTCCCGGTGCTTGAGGATAGAGGCCTTCTTTGACACACGCGGCTAGCGCGGCATCGGGATGGCGTGTGCCTGCCGCCCGGTGAGGACGGCGCGCGCACCCTCTTCCATCAGCGCGCGCAGGGCCGCGTCATGGGACGCCAGCCCGCCGGTATAGGTGCCATAGGACGGAAGGACCACGCGCCGCGCGTCATAGAGGAAGCAGGCGCGCGTGATCACCCGCCCCCGGGCATGAAGGTGCGCTTTTGGGTGATAATGGCCGCTGATCTCCCCTTCGGCGCCCTCCTCCGCGATGTGGCGGAAGACAAGTGGGCGGGTGTGAAGCTCTGCCAGATGGGTGCCGCCGAAATCGACCGGTCCGGGGTCGTGGTTCCCCTCGATCCAGATCCAGCGGCGTCCCGCCTGCAGCCGCGCGAGCCACAGGCGCTCCTCCTCATCAAGGCTCTCTGCGGCGGCCAGATCATCGAAACTGTCGCCGAGGCAAATCACCGTGCGGGCCCCGGTGGCCGCGATGTCGCTTTCCAGCCGGCCCAGCGTGTCGCGCGTCTCGTAGGGTGGCAGCATCGCGCCAGAACGTCGCGCGATGCGCTCGGACTTGCCCAGATGCAGATCCGAGACGACAAGCATCCCCTCGCCCGGCCAATGAAGCGCGCCCGACGCGCGCGCATGGAGCGTCGCTCCCGCGAGAGTGAAAACGTGTTCGTTCATGGTGCGTTCTTCGCGCATCGCATCTGCCACGGCAAGGGGTTAACGCGGTCCCTGGCGCGTTGTGGGGCGGTAAGGATCCCTTAACTAGTTGACAGCTGTCAACTTTTTGGGGCTCGGGGTCAAAAAGGCACGGCCCACCGCTTCTTCTCCGGCTGCTGGATCTGGTCGAGCCCCGCCGTCGTCATGAGCCGCTCGGCCTCTTCCGCCATGAGGCGTTCATCCGCCAGCCCCTTCACCGGCACCCTCCCCGCCTCGAGAAAGAGGGGGGCGGCAAGCGGCGTGACGCGGCTCAGGATGCGGTGGTCGATGCGGTCTCCGACCCGCTCCAGCATCTCTTCGATGCGCCCGAAATCCACCAATCCCCGCGTCGCCTCCTCGCGGGTGATCTGCATGAGGACATGGTCAGGATCGTACTTGAGGAGCGTGTCATAGAGGATGTCCGACGAGAACGTCGCCTGCCGCCCCGACTTGCGGGATTGGGGCGTATTCCGCTCAATCAGACCCGCGATGTTCGCACTCGCCTTGAAGGTCCGCTTCATGACCGCATTCCCAGCGAGCCAGGTCTCCAACCCCTCCACCAGCCCTTCGCGGCTGAAGAGGGGCGCCGGATCCGTGACGCTGTCGAGCGACCAGATCAGCGTTGCGTAATCGGTCGCCACGAACCCCATGGGGCCGAGCCCTGCCTCCTCCATCCGCTGGGTAACCAGCAGGCCCAGCGTCTGCATCGCGTTGCGCCCGGCAAAGCCATAGACCACCGTCTGCGCGCGCCCGTCATGGGGGAAGCTCTCGACCAAGAGCCTGTCCGCCTCGGGCAGCTTCGAGACCTCCCGCTGCAGCTTGAGCCAGTCCCGCGTATGGCCAGGCAATTCCGGCCAGTCATCCTGCTGGAACATCCGCAAAATGCGGTGCGTGAGCCGGGTCGAGGTGGCGAACTTCGTGCCCAGAAACGTCGCGATCTTGGGCTTCTCGGAGGCGCGCCGCGTCACCTCCACCGTCATCTCGCGCAGCCCTTCATAGCGCACGATCTGCCCGCCGATCAGGAACGTATCGCCGGGCGTGAGCGTCGCCGCGAACCCCTCCTCCACCTCGCCCAGAGGTTTGCCGCCAGCGCGGTTCTTCAGCCGCACCTTGAGCGTATCAGTGTCCTGAATGGTGCCGATATTCATCCGGATCCGCTGCGCCGCGCGAGGGTCCCGAAGCTCCCAGAGCCCATCTTCACGTTTCTTTAACCTTTGCCACCGGTCGTAGGTGCGCAGCGCGTAGCCCCCCGTCGCACAGAAATCGAGGCAGGCCTCGAATTCCTCCCAGGCGAGGCCCGCATAGGCCCCCGCCGTCCGCATCTGATCGTAGAGCGCAACGTCCTCGAACGGCCCCGCGCAGGCAGCAATCAGAATGTGCTGGCAGAGCACATCTCGCGGCCCCGCACCGCGCCCATCGCCGTCGAGATCATGCTCTGCCACCGCCGTCAAAGCGGCGATGCATTCCACCACCTCAAAACGGTTCGCGGGCACCAGAAGCGCCTTTGAGGGCGCATTGTAGCGGTGGTTCGCCCGCCCGATCCGCTGCACGAGGCGCTTCACATTCTTCGGGGCCCCCACCTGAATGACGAGGTCCACATCGCCCCAGTCGATCCCGAGATCGAGCGATCCGGTGCACACGATGGCCCTCAGAGACCCCTCCACCATCGCCGCCTCCACCTTCTGGCGCTGCTCCTTGGAGAGCGAGCCGTGGTGGATGCCAATGGGCAGCGCCTCCTCGTTGGCGAGCCAGAGATTGTGAAAAAAGAGCTCCGCTTGCGCGCGGGTATTGTGGAAGATCAGCGTAATCTTGTGCTTGCGCACTTCATCGAGGATCGCGGGGATCGCGTATTTGCCACCGCCCCCGGCCCAGGGGGGCAATTCGTCGGTTTCGAGCATCGCGATGTCTGCGGGCGGGCCTGCATCGGCCTCGAGGATCTCGCAGGGCTCCGGGTGTTTCGCCAGAAAGCGCGCGACGCTCTCCGGATCCTCCACGGTCGCAGAGAGGCCGACACGGCGTATGCCGGGCACGATCCGTTCCAGCGCAGCGAGCGCGAGCATCAGCTGATCGCCACGCTTCGATTCGGATAGCGCATGAATCTCGTCGATTACGATGCGTTTCAGGCCCTCGAACATGCGCGGCGCATCTTCATAGGACGTGAGCAGCGCGAGGGATTCAGGCGTCGTCAGCAGGATCTGCGGCGGGTCCACGCGCTGGCGCTTCTTCTGCGTCTGCGTCGTATCGCCGGTGCGGTCCTCGATGCGGATATCGAGGCCGATCTCATCGACGGGCGTGCGCAGGTTGCGCTTGATGTCGGCCGCCAGCGCCTTCAGAGGCGAGACATAGAGCGTGTGCAGCCCTCTATGGCGCGCGCGGGCGAGGTCGGCCAAGGTGGGCAAGAACCCGGCCAGCGTCTTGCCACCGCCCGTGGGCGCGATCAGAAGGGTCGCCGGCGCTTCTGCCCGCTCCAGCATGGCACGCTGATGGGGATGCGGCGTCCAGCCCTTGGCGCCAAACCAGGCCTCGATCTCAACAGGAAGTGTCATTCCCTTCACCTAGGGCGGGACGGGTTTTGCGAAAACCCTTTGGGCGTTCCCCGCGCAGGAATTTGGCGTCCCGGGCTCGACCGCTCCGGGGCGACGCAGTGCCCGGCGCGAAGGAAACTAAGCCGTCAGCCCGTCCGGTTCCGCGAGCCCGTGGGCGCGGCAGCAGGCCGTCAGCGTATTGGCGAGAAGGCAGGCAATGGTCATGGGCCCCACGCCGCCAGGCACCGGGGTAATGGCCTCTGCCACCTCGGCGGCGGAGGCGAACGCCACATCGCCCAGAAGCTTGGTCTTGCCCGGCTTGTCGGGGTGCGGGATGCGCGTGATGCCGACGTCGATGACGGTTGCGCCGGGCTTGACCCAGTCGCCCTGCACCATCTCGGCGCGGCCCACGGCGGCCACGAGGATGTCGGCGCGGCGGCACACATCGGCGAGGTCTTGCGTGCGCGAATGCGCGATGGTCACGGTGCAGTTCTCCTGCAACAGGAGCTGCGCCATGGGTTTGCCAAAGAGGTTCGAGCGGCCGATCACGACGGCGTTCTGACCAGACATGTTCCCCAGCCGGTCGCGCAGCAGCATCAGGCAGCCCAGTGGCGTGCAGGACACGAGGCCCTTCTCGCCGCTGGCCAGAAGGCCCGCATTCACGACGCTCAGCCCGTCGACATCCTTGGCCGGGTCGATCCGCGCCACAACGCGCCGCTCATCGAGGTGATCGGGGACCGGAAACTGGCACAGGATGCCGTGGACCTTCGGATCGGCGTTGAGCTGGTCGATGACCTCGAAGAGCGCCGCCTCGGTGACATCCGCGGGCAGCTTGTGCTCGAAGGAGGCCATGCCGACCTCCACGGTCTGCTTGTGCTTGGCGGCGACGTAGACCTCGCTCGCTGGGTCCTCGCCCACGAGCACCACGGCGAGGCCCGGGGTAATCCCGTTTGCGTCCTTCAGGCGGGCCACATGGTCGGCGATCTGTTCCCTTACCCGGGCCGCGAAGGCCTTTCCGTCGATGATCTGGGCGGTCATGAATCTACTGCCTCTGCGTATTCGTGAACTGTGATGACGATCTCTGATTTGACGGATCGCGCGATGAAACAGGCGGCGTGGGCCTCGTGATGGAGCGCGCGCTCCTCGCCCTTGGTGGGCGCGGTGCCGGTCCAGACCGTGTAGGGAGTGAGCTCCACGCGGCTGACCCAGAGGCCGCCATCTTGCGCTTCCTCCATGTGGCCCACGGCGTGGTCGGTATAGCTTTCGGCGACAAAGCCCGCGCGCCGGGCGAAATCGAGGAACCAGAGCATGTGGCAGGACGCGAGGGAGGCCACGAAGGCCTCCTCCGGGTCCACGGCGTCGGGCTGCGAGAGGGGGACCGGCACGATGTCCGGCGAGGCCGAGGCCGCCACCTGCGCGCCGCCATCGAAGTGCCAGCTATGGGCCCGGGAGTACTGGCCCGCGGCCATGTCGCCCTCCGCCTGCCAGTAGATTTCAGCGATGTGGGTCATGGAGACCTCCCTCCGGGTCGGCGGGTGGGCGCCTTTGCCGTCAGGCAAACAGTGCCACCCGCCGGGCCCCTAGAACAATCCTTCGATCTGGCCCTCGGCGTTCAACCTGATCGCCTCGGCGGACGGCACGCGCGGCAGGCCGGGCATCGTCATGATCTCCCCGCAGACGGCCACGATGAACCCCGCGCCCGCGCTCAGGCGCACTTCGCGCACCGGTACGCTGAAGCCCGTGGGCGCGCCGCGCTGGCCGGGGTCAGTCGAGAACGAATACTGCGTCTTGGCCATGCAGACCGGCAGATCACCATAGCCCTGCTCTTCCCAGAGCTTGAGCTGATCGAGGATCTTCTTGTCCATCACGGCCTCGTCGGCGCGGTAAATCTTCTTGCAGATGGTCTGGATCTTCTCGGCCAAGGGCATCGCGTCGGGATAGATCGGCGCGAAATCGGCCTCCCCTGCTTCGATCACCTCGATGACCTTTTCGGCGAGCGGGGCCGACCCCTCGGAGCCCAGCTCCCAATGGCGGCTCAGCACGGCCTCGGCGCCCTGTTCGGCCACGTAATCCTTGACGGCCTGCACTTCGGCGTCGGTGTCGGTGACGAAGTGGTTGATCGCCACGACCACGGGCACGCCGAACGACTTCAGGTTCTCGATGTGGCGGCCGAGGTTGGGGCAGCCTGACTTCACGGCCTCCACGTTCTCGGCCCCAAGATCGGCCTTGGCCACGCCGCCATTCATCTTCATCGCGCGCACGGTCGCCACGCAGACCACCACGGAGGGCGCGAGCCCCGCCTTGCGGCACTTGATGTTCATGAACTTCTCAGCGCCCAGATCCGCGCCAAAGCCCGCCTCGGTCACCACGTAGTCGGCCACCTTCAATGCGGTCGTCGTCGCGATCACAGAGTTACAGCCATGGGCGATGTTCGCAAACGGGCCGCCGTGGACGAAGGCCGGGTTGTTCTCCAGCGTCTGCACGAGGTTGGGCTGCATCGCATCCTTCAGAAGGACCGTCATCGCGCCGTCGGCCTTGATGTCGCGGCAGAAGACCGGCGAGCGGTCGCGGCGGTACGCCACGATCATGTCGCCGAGACGCTTCTGGAGGTCCTCGAGATCGGTCGCGAGGCAGAGGATCGCCATAAC
>JBCDGS010000066.1:0-12428 GCA_038751055.1 Pseudomonadota bacterium
ACCGGTTTCTGTTTACCAATCAAGAACAGAAACGACCCGTTCTCGCGCCGTTTTAGGGGGCTTGGCCTAAAAATTGCTGCTGAGGGTCCATGATGCCAAAGATCACGATCCGACCGCTGGAAGTCGCTCTCTTTCTCGCGCCGGCCCTGTTTTTGCCTGCGGCCCTGGGCCTGGCAAGTTATGCGGCTTGGCAGACGCCCGGTGCGCTGCCCGCTTTTGGTGTCGATGGTGGTGCGCCCATGGATGCGCTTGCGATGGACGCTGGAGAGGACGGGGCAGAAAACGGCCCCGAGGCCGCGCCAGTCGAGCGTGCCTACATTACCTTTGTCCCCGACATCGATGTGCCGCTTCCCGCGGGGATGGGTCGGCTCAAGACGGAAGTCGTCTTCGCGGTGGAGGCGCAGCATGAAGCGGCGATCTTCGACGGCCTGCCACAGGAAGCTTCCGTCACCCAGTCGAACCTCGTCGAAGCGGCGCTGCGCCATGCTGACGAAATGGCGGTGGCGGGCCGGCTGGCACCGGACCTCGCGACCTATCGTGAGGAGCTGCCGGCCATCCTGACCGCGGCCATTAACGAGGAGCTGCGGCGACGCGATCTTCCGGCCGCCGTGCTTGAAACGCTGATCATGAGTTGGAGCGCGTCGCTGCCACCGAGCGAGAGCCCCGAGCGCCCCACCAAACCGCCGCCAGCTCCTATGGGCGCGCCTAACACACCGTGAGCCCGGATCACCTATCTTTCCGAAACTCCCGCAATCCCTTGTAAACAAAAGGAACCTCACCCCATGACGCAGACCCTGTCTTTCAACACGGACCCGCTTGAGATCGACGCCGGTGCCGGCGCTGCCGCCCCGATACCGCCCCGTACTGCCGCCGTCCGTATCGTACGCTTTGACCGCATGGGCCGCCCCAAGGCGGATCACACCATGACCGCAGAGGAGATCCTGCAAGCGCCCCCGCTGGTGACGTGGCGGCGCGACGGCAGGGTGGCAGCCATGGCCATCGCCGCTCGCCCGGAAATGGCCAATGAAGGCGCCATCCTCTAAGCCGCGCGCCGCCCTCCCCAGGTGTCTCCCACCCCGGAAGACCCATAAGTTTCGTCTACGACCCGTTCGGGCACTGTGTCTGCGGGCCGGCGATGCCTCAGATACCGCGCCGCAAAGAAGATCGGATTCGCGGCGCAAAGGGCTGCGCCGGTGGCGAGGGGCGCGGGCATCAGGCCCGCAAGTTCGACGGCCCAGTCGGGCTGCAGGTAGATCCCGGCGATTAGGGCCGCCGAGAGGGTGACAAAGATGCGCACGCGCAGACACCGCTCGCAAAGCGGCCCGCCGGGTTCGTTGCCTGGCGATGGATGCGTGCGACCCCATATCACCCGGGCAGCCGGGCATCGGCGCGCAGATAAGCAAGCCCGCTCCTGTGGCGCTGACGGCGGCGATGGGTTTCGCCTTCAAGCCCTCCCGCAATCTCTTTCAGGCGGGCCATCACCGCGCGCACCGTGTCGCCGTCTTCGTCACTCCCTGCGGCGCGCGGCGGTCCTTCGTCCGGCGACGGCGAGGACAAGGGTGACGCCGAGGTTGATGCCGGCGCCAGGTGAGTTTGCACGGCCTTCCGCAAGGCCCTGTCGGCCGCGATGACGGCGGTGCCATCCTCGGCCTTTACGCCTGTCGCGATCTCCTCAACGAGCGCGTTAAGCCTGTCTGACCGCGCCGCAGCGATCATATGCTCCACAATGTTGACCCTCATGCGGACATCCTCACCTGCGGGCCAATGGCCTCCCACGCCTCCAGGATGTCACCCATGACCGCCTCGGCCTCGCGAAGCCGCGCCTCAGGCTCCCCGCGCCAGGCCTTGAGCGCATGGTGGCGGGCGAATTCGTAAATCTGAAAGAGATCCTGAGCGATGGCCCCACCCGCCTCGAAGTCGAGGCTCGATTGCAGGACATAGATCGCCGTCAGCGCACGGTTGAGAGGCTGTGCTGGATAGGATCGGCCCTGTTCCTGAGCGAGGCTCAAGACGCTGAGCGCCTTCACCAACTCTTTGAGGGTGAGGGTCACGATCTCATGGGGGTCTTGCACATTTGTGGGAGCCTGCTTTGCGGTCTGTCGGTAAAGGTTCCGTGCGAGGCTCATGGGCGCATTCCTGGCTGTGCAGTGTTGTCTCGACCTCAAGAAACGGCGGCGCATGGCCCCGTTTTACCCCGGGAACCGAAAAAAGGGCTCTGTGGGTCATACTTACCGCGCTTCATGCCGATTTAGGGCGGAGGATCGCGTCTAAGTAGCGTTCAAAGCACTGTCCAAATCTCGTCAGTGACCCGACGCAAATCCGACAGTGTCGAATTCTCGACAATCCGCGCGGCGCCTGAAAGCGCTGCCGACGCCCGCAAACAAGCACGCTCGGGGAATGCAGGGCTGATCACGGCAATTGGCACGGTCCGTGCTTTCTTTTTGAGAGCAGCGCAACGCCGGAGGCACCATGGCCGATATCACCTTCACGAGAACTGACTTTCCACAGTTTTCCGGCCTGCTCACCCTGCTGGAAACGCAAAGACTGGACGTGGCACGCCAGGCTGACGCGGCTTGCCATACGCTCGTCTACCCCGTGGTAGGTCCCGACGAGTTGCCCGAGCCCGCCGCCCTGGTCGCCCAGGCACGCAAACACGCCGCCAAGCGCGTGGTACTTCTTAAGGTGGGCTCCGGGCCCTGGTCCGTGACGGAAGACTTCGGCGGCCGCGTGCTCGAGGTGACATTGCCGTCCGGCCAGATCGGCATCGGCGATGCGCCCATGATGCTCTTGTCCACCCTCCTCGCGCGACCCTTCGGCGGCATGATCGCGGCAGACCCCGAAAGCAGCGCTCTCATTGATCTGGGGCGGAGAGTGGCCAAGCACGATGTCAGTGTCTTTATCAACGGCCCGACCGGGAGCGGTAAGGAAGTGCTGTCGCGGATGATCCACGACGCCTCGCCGCGCGCCGGCAAGCCCTTTATCGCGCTCAACTGCGCCGCAATCCCGGAAAACATGCTCGAGGCGATGCTCTTTGGCCACGAGAAAGGCGCCTTCACCGGCGCCACCGCACCCAATAAGGGCCACTTCCGCGCGGCGGATGAAGGGACGCTCCTCCTCGATGAAATCTCGGAGATGCCGATGGCGTTGCAGGCCAAGCTGCTCCGCGTCTTGCAGGAAAAGACGGTGACGCCGGTCGGTTCGCAAAAGGAGGTGCCGATCGATATCCGCGTACTGGCGACTTCCAATGTGGATATGGAGGAGGCCATCGCCGGTGGCCGTTTCCGCGAAGACCTCTTTTACAGGCTCAACGTTTTTCCCTTAGAGACGCTCGCGCTCAGGGATCGCCCGCTGGACATCCCCGTGCTGGCGCAGGCCTTCCTCGCGCGCCACACGCGCCAGGGAACCGCCCCTCTTTTACGCGCCGACGCCATAGCCTTGCTCCTCGCTCACGCTTGGCCGGGCAATGTGCGCGAGCTGGAGAATGTCATGCAGCGCGCACTGGTTCTCGCCGATGGCAGCGACATCTGCGCCGACCACATTCTGCTCTCTACCAGCGGCAAGCGAGAGGCCGCAGGGCCTCTCGGTCGCCCCTCAGGTGGCTTGACCGATGTCGCCCGCGCGGCCCGCGCCGCCCAGGCTGCGTAACAAGAGGCGGCCATGAGCGTCACCGGCATATCCAGCTCCGTTTCCGCGCTGCAAAATGTGCAGCGCCCCGACCATACGGCCCCCGCGGGCCAGCGTGGCGCAGAGGTCGGAAACACGGGCTCCGTGCAGGGCCCCGGTTTCGGCGCACGGCTGGGACAGGCCCTGGAAAGCGTCAACGCCCAGCAACTCCGCGCGGCCCAGGCGGCGCGGGATTTCGAGGCCGGCCGCACCGAAGACCTTGTCTCCGTCATGGTAGAACAACAGGTCTCGTCGCTCGGCTTCGAGATGACCAAGCAAGTTCGCAACCGGGCGCTCAGCGCCTACCGCGACATCATGAACATGCCGGTCTAGCGATGCCGACACAGCGATAGGACCTCCAATGGAAGCATCGACCAATCCGCCCAATGGCGCCAGCGATACCTCTCTGTCCACTCAGGCGCGCGGCGCCCTCGCCCGGCTCGACGGGTTCGCCGAGCAGCCAGCGCTGCGGCGCGCGCTGCCCGCGATCGCCGTTCTGGCCGTCGCCATTGTCACTCTGATCGCCTGGCTCTTTCTCGCGCCCTCCCAACGGGTGGAGGTGCAGCCCGGTCTGCCCGCAACCGAAAAGGCGCGCGCCCTCGAAGCGCTCGCCGCGTCGGGCTTTGACGCGCAGCTCGACCCCTCCTCCGGCACGCTCACCGTGCCCTCCCAGGATTACCACCGCGCGCGGATGCTGCTGGCCACCGAGGGGCTGCCTCAAGGCACAACCGACGGGCTCCAGGCCATCGAGGGTATGCCCATGGGCACGTCCCGCCAGGTGGAAGCAGCGCGCCTGCGGCGCATGCAGGAGCTCGACCTGGCGCGCACCATCGCGGAGCTGCGCCCCGTGCGCGCCGCGCGCGTGCATTTGGCGCTCCCGGAGCGGACGGCCTTCGTCCGCGACGCCCAGCCACCGCGCGCCTCCGTGGTGCTCGAATTGGCGCCCGGTCTTGCGCTCGACCCGGCCCAGGTGCGAGCCGTGGTCAGCATGGTGGCCGCGGCGGTGCCGGACATGCCGCGCGGCAATGTATCGGTGGTAGATCAGATCGGCACGCTCCTTACTACGCCAGAGGACGACCCGTTTCAGGAAGCCGCAAACCGCCAGCTTGCCCATCAGCAGCGGATGGAGCGGCTCTACCGCGAGCGGGTGATGGCTCTGCTGACCCCCATGGTCGGGACCGGCAACGCCGCCGTTGAAATTACCCTCGACATGGATTTCAGCCGTTCCGAGGTCACCAATGAGCAGTTTTCGCCGAACACCGCCCTGCGCAGCGAGCAAAGTAGCCAGAGCCAAAGCGGCGGCAGTGCGGCAAGCGGGATCCCCGGTGCCATCTCCAATACCCCGCCCCAGGAGCCCGACCTCGTGGAAGAGATGGGCGAAACAGCGGGCGCGTCGACGGCCAACACGACCTCGTCCAGCACGCGAAACTACGAGGTCAGCCGCCGGGTCGAAACGATCCTGCCGCAGGCGGCACAGGTGACGCGCATCCACGCCGCCGTGCTCCTTCGCGACGTGCCGCCGCCCGCCGATGCCGCAGGCGCGGAGGAAGACGACGAAGACAGCAATTCCCAGGAGACGCTGCTGGCCGATGTGGAGGCTCTCACGCGGAGCGCCATAGGATTTGACGCCGAGCGCAACGATTCCGTCACCGTCGCCATGGCGCCCTTCGTTGCGGTGACGCCCACGCTGAGCGGGCCCGCCTGGTACGAAGCTGCCTGGCTGCCCATGTTGGGCTCCGCCCTGGCGCAGATCGTGGTGCTGGCAATCGTGATCTTGGGCATTGTGCGCCCGCTCCTGACGCGCCTGCTCCCTGTGGTTGGCACAAATATGATCAGCGAAGCCGGGTTTGGCGAGGCAATCGAAGTGCAGCGGGGCGAGAGCTTCTCAGCGCTGCGCCAGCGCGTCGAAACCGCCACCCCCACGGTGGAAGAGCTCGATGGCTCGCTGAGCTATGAGGAGAAGATTGACGTCGTGCGCCAGCTCGCCGGCGACGAAACGAACCGCATCGCCGGGGTCTTCAAAGGCATGCTCAAACCCAAGGATGAGGTCCCCAGATAGTGGCAAATCTCCCCGCTCTGCGGGACGGTGCGACAAGCGAAGAGCTGAGCGCTGTCCAAAAGGCGGCCATCGTGATGATGGTCGTCGGCGAAGAAACCGCCGCCCAGATCCTCAGGACGCTCGGCCCCGGCGAGGTGCAGCTCTTGGGCGAGGCGATGTACACCGTGGAAGGCGCTGGCCATGAGACGGTCAATGCCGTGCTCGACGAGTTTCTTATGGCCGTCAGCGACCAGAGCGGCCTCGGTGTGGGCACGGGCACCTATGTGCGCCGCGTCCTCGATGACGCGCTGGGTAGCCACAAGGCGCAGTCCGTGCTCTCGCGCATCGTCCCCCGCAATGCGGAGCGGCCCATCGAGATCCTCGACTGGATGGACCCCTCCGCGGTGGCAGAGCTCATTATCGACGAACATCCCCAGATCGCCGCGCTCGTCATCGCCTCTCTCGATTATGCTCAAGGCGCCGCGGTTCTCACGCTGCTACCCCTCGACCGGCAGCCCGACATCGTGCAACGCATCGCCACGCTCCACACGGTGCAGCCCGGCGCCTTCCGCGACCTCGAGGAGGTGATGCGCGCCAAGTTCAAAGCAAACACAACCCTACGCGCCTCCCAGATCGGCGGCGTGAAGGCCGCGGCGCGGATCATGAACTTCACCCGCCAGGACATGGAGGAGCGCATCCTCAAGGGCGTGCGCAAAGAGGACAAAGCCCTCTCCGAAGACCTCCAGGAGAACCTCTTCGTGTTCGACTATCTCATCAAGTCCGAAGACCGCGCCGTCCAGACGGTGCTGCGCGAGATCGAGGTCGAAACGCTCGTGCTCGCGCTAAAAGGAGCCTCGCCAGAGCTGCAAGACAAGCTCTTGCGCTGCGTCTCGCAACGGACGGCAGACAACGTCAACGACGAAATCGAGACCATGGGCCCCGTACGCCTCAGCGCGGTGCTCGACGCGCAGAAAGAGATCATTTCCGTCGCCCGCCGCCTTGCCGATTCCGGCGATATCACCCTCGCCGGGCGCGGCGGGGAGAAAATGGTCTAACCCGTGGCGCGGCCCGATACGTCTACTAGCGCGCGCCCCCGTGACGCCGATCCCAACGAGACCCTGGTGGCAGCGCCTGCGGCCTCCGCCATCGCCCTGTCAAACGCCGAAATTGCGCATTTGATGGGCCGGAGCACCGGGCAGTTCGAACGCAGCGCGCACTTGCCCCTCTTTGGCGCCAAGGGTGCACCGCCGGCCTTCCGGCGCCGCGAATACGCGGCCCTGCCCGGGGACCTCGGCCCCAAAGACGCGCTTTCCAGCGCTGGCGAAGGCGCACGTCCTGCGGGCGATATTTCCGAGCCTGCATCCGTGGACACAGTTGACGAAACGACCGAGGGCGCGGATGGCGCAGCGCGCGCGCCTCACGAGGCCGGGCCGAGCTTCCATGCCGACGGCCCCCCGCCCCCGCTCGACATCGAGGCAGAAAAACTCGCGGCCCATGCGGAAGGTCGCGCCGAAGCCCTGAAGGAGATCGAGGCCGCGAAAGAAGCCGCGCGCCAGGACGCTCGCCAAATAGCGCAACAGGAAGCGGATCGCTCCGTTTCCGAGGCAAGAGACGTGTTTCTGGCCGCTGCGGCCCGGCTCGATGCAGCCGCAAACGATGCCGAAATGCGCCTCGCCCGCACGATCGAGGCGTCCGTGCATGCGCTCGCGAGTGACCGCGCCGGGGTCGAAATCGACCGCTCTCCGCCTGCCTTCATTGCCCGCATCGAGCGCATCGCCCGCACGGTTGCCTCCGAATGCCAAGGGGCTCTCGTCGAAATGCACCCAGACGACCTTGCCGCCATCGAGCCCTATCTGTCAGAGCTCACCACGCTCTCAGAGGCGCGGCTGACCTCCGGGCAGGGCCTCGTGCGCGGCGATCTCAAACTCCAGCTCGGCGACATCGCCTTTGAAGACGTCCTGGACCGGCCGGGCCCCGAGGCCGAGGAATGAGCGGTCTCCTCGATCAGCTCATCGACACGACGGAGGCGCTCGCGCGCCCCCCGGCCCCGCGCCTGTCAGGGCGGGTCTTGAAATATGACGGCCTCATCGCCGAATGCGCGGGCTTCAATGCGAGCCCCGGGACCCGCTGCTCGGTGGAAACCGAGGACGGGCGCACCGTCACCGGCGAGATCGTCGGCTTTGCCCATGGCCGCAACCTCCTTTTCCTCGACACGCCCGGCGCGCGCGTCGTGACCAACTGCAAGGTGCACCGATTGCCGGATGGACATGGCGCGCTGGTGGGCCCGGCCCTCCTCGGCCGTGTCATCGATGCCGATGGTGCGCCCCTTGACGGCGGGCCAGCCCCGCGCGGGCTCACCACGGCCCCCTTGGCCGGGCGCGAGCGCAACCCGGTGGCGCGCCGCGCCGTAAGCAAGCCGCTGGATGTCGGCGTCCGCCTCATAAATGCCGCCCTCACCGTGGGCCGCGGCCAGCGGATCGGCATCGGTGCGGGCTCGGGCGTGGGAAAATCGGTCCTCATCGAAATGATGGCGCGCGACAGCGCGGCCGACGTGATCGTTGTGGGCCTCGTGGGCGAGCGCGCGCGCGAGGTGGGTGATTTCGTCGCCCGCGTGATGACAGGCCCCGCGCAAAAGAAAACCTGCGTCGTGGCCGTCCCTGCCGACAGGTCCCCGCTCCTGCGCCTCCGCGCGGCCCAGCGCACCACCGCCATCGCGGAGCATTTTCGAAATGCGGGCAAAGAGGTACTGCTCATCATGGATAGCCTGACCCGCGTGGCCCATGCCCGGCGCGAGATCGGGCTGGCGCTCGGCGAGCAGCCAACAGCGCGGGGCTATCCCCCGTCCGTCATCTCCATGATACCCGGCCTCATCGAACGCGCCGGCCCTGGCCTGCCGGGCGAGGGCAACATCACAGCCTTTTACACGATCCTCGCCGATGGCGACGACACCGCCTCGGACCCGGTCGTCGACACCGCCCGCGCCATCCTCGACGGGCATCTGGTGCTCTCACGCAAACAGGCGCAGATGGGCCTTTACCCCGCCATCGACCTGCCCCAGTCGGTGAGCCGCGTCATGAAGGACATCGTCACCGCAGAGCAAGGTGCGGCAGCCTCCAAGCTGCGCCGCATGATCTCGCTTTACATGGAAAACCGCGACATGATGCTCATGGGGGCCTATGCCCCAGGCCAGGATGAGGCGCTTGATGAAGCGGTGGCGCGCTGGCCCCGGATCGAGCACTTCCTGCGCCAGGAAACCGGCCAGGAAGTGGGCTTTGAGGAAAGCCTTGCGCAGCTCTTTGACGTCACCGGGATCGCACCGTGAGCGAACGGCGCGTCAAGATCCTGCAGCTCATGCGCCGACAGACCCGCGTGAAGGCCGGCCAGCTGAGCGGTCGTCTGGCCGCGATAAAAGACCAGGAGTACCAGGAGTTTGACCTCGCAGACCGGGTCCGCCAGATGCGCGACCACGCGCGTCTCGGCGCAACGAGCATTGGCCACGGGGGCGATCTGACCTGGGCCACCTTCGTCGGGAAAACCCTCACCGAACAGCTCGGTGCCTCCCACGCGCGAAGCGCCGAGCTCCAGCGGGAACGCACCGCGCTCGAGGCCGAGCTCAGCAAGGTGATGACCCGCGACAAGAGCCTTCGCGACACTCAGGAGGAGGCGCTGCGCAGCGTCAAATCCCTCCGCGCGGAACTTGAGGAGCGCAGGGACACACCCCCGGCCCCGCGCCCCCCGGGTTCGGGCTGATTGGCACTAAACTTGCAGCATGTTCCCGATAGTACTTTCAATCGCCTCACCTGCCGATGATCTCCATAGCGCTCGCCCTTTCCAGCCCTGCCTCCGCACCCCTCGTGGCGCGCGGCCGCGACGCGCACGCGCCAGTGGAAGACGCCACCGGCCGGCCGTCTGAGGCGGGTAGCGAGCGAGCGGCTCTGAGCTTTGGTGAACGGCTGGGAGAAGCGGAGAAATCCATTGGCGGCCCACTGCCTCGGCGCGCGGCCGAAACCACGGCTCTCCAAGACAAAGATCCCGCGAACGTGAACACCGCCGCGCCTTTGGCCGATGAAGAGGGCACTGCTTCTACTGGCGACCGGCCTCTGCGGACGCTCAAGGTATCTTCAAAGGGGCAAGGCGAGGAACCCGCGAAAGCTCTGCCCAGCAGCCCGGAAACGTCGATCCATGCCCCGGAGGATGCCAAAGCGACCTTACCTGCGGCTGCTGAGGAAGAGGCATCCCTGGAGATCGCCCCAGAAAACGCGCTCGCGCCACCGGCACCCCCGGCGGCGGCGATCGTCCCTCAGCCCGCAAGCGACACTGCAGCACACGGAGCGGCTCCCGAAGTAGCTCCCGAGGCAACCAGCCTAGCTGCCGTGGCCGATGCGCCCGCGCAACGCTCGACCCCGGCGATGCAAGGCACCAACGACGTAGAAACGCAGACAAGTCCAGAGCCGCCGGTCGCCCAAACCGGCCAAAAGACCGCAGAACCGATCGACATCGACACGCGCGCGCTCACTGGCGGCAGCGAACCCACGCCGCCGCTTGCCCCGCTTGCGCCCCTCACTGGCCCCGCACCCACAACGCCTGCCACCCAAGCGCCTGCCTTGCCTTTGCCGCTAAACATGGCCGCCCCGGCCTGGCCGCACGCCCTCGCCGATTACATCTCTCAGCCCCGGCTCGGGGATAACGACACGCTCACGCTCACGCTCACGCCCGAAAGGATGGGCGCGCTTCAGATCCGTATCTCGGTCGAAGAGGGGCGGACCGACATCCAGATCGTGGCCGAAACCGCCGAGGCCATGGCGACGCTCCGAGACTCTCAAAACCGGCTGGCCGATGCCTTCAGCCGCGCTGGCTTGGAACTCGGCTCGCAATCGCTCCAACTCGACCATCCCGAAGGTCAAGGTGGCGCTCAGGGCGGCGGTGCTCAGGGCTGGGAGGCCGCGCATCACAGCGGCGCCGAGGAGGGAGGCCAGTACGCTACGAATGACGGCGAAACGGGGCCCCTTGCCCCCGCAAGTTCCTCCCCTGACCGCGCCAGGCTCGCCCCTGGCCAATCCATCGACCTTCTAGCCTGAGGCCTGACATGACCGACACGCTCTCGCCCGACACCCCTCCACCGCGCAAAGGCGGCCTCCTGGGCAAGATCATTGCCTTTCTCCTGGGCGGCATCCTCTTTGGCGCGGGCGGATATGCGGCCGCCACTTTCTTTCCGCTCAATGCCGACCCGCCGGCAAGCGATGTGCTTCGGCTCATAGAAAGCGACGGCGCGGGCATGGATGGCGGACCAAAGAAAGTCCCGAAGGTTCTGCCAGATGCTTCCGTCTTCGAGACGCGCTACTACCAGTTCCCCGAGCCTCTCACGACCAATCTGCGCGCCTCGCGGCGGTTTCTGCAGATCAGCGTCGGCGTCTCGACGCAATATGATGAAACGGTCATCGAAAATGTCGAAACCCACGCGCTCGCGCTGCAGTCCGACATACTGGCGGTGATGAGCACCTTCGGGGAAGAGGAGGTCACCGGGCAAGCCGGGCGCGACGCGCTGTCCAATGCGCTCAAGGACGCGATGAACAGCCGTCTTGAAGACCTCGAAGGCTTCGGCGGGATCGAGGGCGTCTTTTTCCCCTCCTTTGTGATGCAGTGAGGACGTAGGCGATGGCGACACCCGACGAGCCGCGCAATCCAGGGATCGCGCCGGAACAACTCGACGATCTGGTGCACAAGCTCAGCGGCGGCACCAAAGAGATCCCGACCCCGCCGCAATCGGTCAAACCCTACCGCTTCGGCAATGATAACCTCTCGGTGCTGGGGAATTACCAGGGCCTGAGGATGATCAACGAAAGGTTCTGCCGCCGCGCCCGATCGAGCTTTCTGCCTTTCTTGCGCATTCAGCCGCGGGTCACGGCCGCCCCGCCGGAAGTTAAGAGCTTCCAGCATTTCTGCGAGGACCTGGACAACTTTGTCAGCCTTACCACCGCGCGCGTCGATGAGCTGAGATCGAGCAGCCTCACCGTCCTGCGACCCTCTTTCGTCTCGCTGCTGACCAACGCCTATTACGGCGGGGATGTCATCTATCCCAGCAGCGACAGGGCCGAATTCACGGCCAGCGAGCACCGGGTGATCGACCTGTGCACAAATGAGCTCCACCGCGCTCTCAGCACCGCCTGGGCCGACGTTTTCCGCCTGACCTTCTCGCGCAAGGTCCATGAGGACAATCTTCAGTTCGCCACCTTCGCCGAGAGCGATGAGCAGGTCGTCTGCTGCTCTTTTGACGTGCACATGCCCGATGTGCCCTCCGCGAAATTCGACGTGGTCTACCCCGTCCAGGCTCTCAAACCCATCGCCTCCAAGCTGCGCTCGGGGATGCAGATCGACCACGCCACCGAAAACCTGCGCTGGCGCAAGCGCTTGGAGGCAGCCGTGATGAGCGTCCCGCTCACGGTTACGGCCCGGCTGGCCACCCCGGAGGTGGCGCTCAAACAACTCTTGGAAATCACGCCGGGATGCGTGGTGCCGGTAAATCTCAAACTTAACCCGCAGCTCCTCGTGGAGGGCAAGCCGTACTTCCACGTGGAGCCCGGCGACCAAAGCGGCCGGGCGGCCGTGTCCCTCGTCCGTCGATGCGAAGATGCGAGCCAGAAGGAAGAAGACCTATGACCGACAGCGACACCCAGGAACCTGAATCCCACTCGGGCGAGGTTTTGCAGGACGAACAGACGCGGTATCC
>JBCDGS010000067.1:0-12258 GCA_038751055.1 Pseudomonadota bacterium
CGGGGCGGCGGGGTCTGCCCCGGCGTCTTCGCCTGTGTGGCGATCTTCCCGGTTTCAACGCGAGGGGCTCTGCCCCGCGCGCTCCCCGAAGTACAGGGCACAAAGAAAACGGGTGCGCGATTGCCTTGGCCTCTTCGGCCCATCGATCCGCATGGATGCGATCATGCAGACGATCGAGGGAGAGGGGCGCATGGCCCTGAAAGCAAGGCCCGGAATGCAGAAAGGGCCGGCTTGCCCCAAGCCGGCCCTCTGGCGCATCCCGCGAGGCGGAAAGCGCAGGCAAGGTACCCCGGTTGGCCGCACTGGGTGGGGGCAAATGAACGACCCCCCGGGGTACCCTGCGTTGCCTGACCGGTATCAATCTGGTCGGTGACAGGAGCGCGACCGCTGCGTGAAAGTTCACAGACCATTTCACGGCAACAAAGCGGCAGGGTTGATTTCGCGCGCCACCAAGGCAAGTCTGGCGCCATGAACATGCAACCCGCGCCCTTCCGCTTGCCCGAACAGGTGGCGTTCCACCGCACCGAACTCAGCCTCATCCTGTCCCTCTACGGACGCATGGTCGCCGCCGGAGAGTGGCGGGACTACGGCATTTCGTGCCTGCGCGATGTCGCCGTCTTTTCGGTGTTCCGCCGCACGGCAGAGCACCCGCTCTACCGCATCGAAAAGCGCCCCAAACTTCGCGGGAAACAGGGCATGTATGCCGTCATCGGCGCCGAGGGTCAGGTTCTCAAGCGCGGCCACGACCTCAAGAGCGTTCTCCGCATCCTTGAGCGCAAGCTCATCCGCGCCGTGGATTAGGGCCGCGCGATCTTGGTCACCGCGCCGAATTCCCGCGCCCCGATGCGCTCCACCGCCTGAGCCAGCGACTCCCGCGTCACGGCCATGTGGTGCGCGTTGGCATGGAGCAGCGCGTCCGCGTCCAACATCACACCGACATGCCCTTTCCAAAAGACGAGGTCCCCGCGCCGCGCCGCGCCGGTCGCGGCAGGAAAAGCCGCTTCCTGCAGATCGCTGTCGCGCGGGCAGACGCGACCAGCAGCCCACATCGACATCTGTACGAGGCCCGAGCAGTCCATGCCCGTTGCCGTATTTCCACCCCAAAGATAAGGCGCGTCCGCGAAGCGTTCCGCAACCGCCACCCAGTCCGCCGCTGGTATGTCCGCTGGAGCAAGGTGTCGCGAAACGGTGTAGCCCAGCCCGTCGAGGGCGGCGAAATCCGCATCCTGGCCCACGACGCGGACCTCACTCCCCAGCGGCAGGAGGTGGATGTCACATGATTTAAAGTCTGGCTCCGCATAGACATGGGCCAGCGGGACGCCCACGCGGTGTGTCGCCCCGAAAGGCGTCGCAAGGGCCGTTTCCGGGACATAACCGACATACCCGTCGCGCGGATCGTATCCGAAGGCAAACCCCTCGTGGACATCGAGGACGGCGAACGACTGCCCGAAAAGCATCTGCTTGTCGCGCCCTTCCCCGGGCAGGCGGCACAGATCGGTGACCTCCGACGCAATGCTGTGCATCCGGGGCCGCTGCCGCGACACTCCCCCCATCGGGCCGAGATCCACATGCGCCACGCGCCCATTGGCCCGCCAGAAGCGGCGATCCGTCATAGGTCGAGCATCTCGGGCAAAGCCGCCAGCACGGCGCGCGCGCCTTGGCCGACACCGCCCTTTGGCCGCGTCGGCGTACCGGATGGCTGCCATCCGTAAATGTCAAAATGCATGTAGCGCGGCGCCTCGGACGCGAAGCGGCGCAGGAACAGCGCGGCGGTGATCGAGCCCGCAAATCCGCCCGACGGCGCATTGTCGAGATCGGCAATCCCAGGCTCGATCATGGCCTCATAGGGCGCGTGGAAAGGCATCCGCCAGACAGGGTCGCCCGCCGTCACCGCGCCCGCCTCCAGTGCCGCAGCAAGCGCGGCATCGTCGGTATAATACGGCGCGAGGTCGGGCCCGACGGCCACCCGGGCCGCGCCCGTCAGCGTCGCCATGGAGATCAGGACGTCCGGCTCCTCCTCCTCCGCCAGCGTGAGTGCGTCAGCGAGGACAAGCCTCCCTTCTGCGTCCGTGTTGTTGATCTCGACCGTCAGGCCCTTGCGGCTTGTCAGCACGTCTTGCGGCCGGAAGGCGTTCCCGCTGATCGCGTTTTCCACTGCGGGCACGAGGGCCCGAAGCTGCAGGGGAAGGCCAAGCGCCATGATCATCCGCGCCAGTCCAAGAACCGTCGCCGCGCCGCCCATGTCTTTCTTCATCAGCCCCATGGAGCCAGCAGGCTTGATGTTGAGGCCGCCCGTGTCAAAGCAGACGCCCTTGCCGACCAGTGTCAGTTTTGGCCCTGCGCCGCCCCAGCGCAGATCGATGAGGCGCGGGCGGCGGGTGGACGCGCGGCCCACCGTGTGAATCATCGGGAAATTCTGATCGAGCAGCGCGTCGTCATGGATCACGTCCACGTCTGCCCCGAACGCGTCACCAAGGGCCCGCGCGGCTGCTTCGAGGTCGTCCGGGCCCATGTCGGAGGAGGGCGTGTTGATCAGGTCGCGCGTCAGCGCCTCGCCATTGGCAATCGCCTCGACGCGCGCCGCATCCACGCCCTCTGGCGCGAGAAGCTGTGCCTTCGGTGTCGATTGTGCGGCGTAGCGGTCAAAGCGGTACTGCGTCAGCAGCCAGCCCAGCGCGAACGCCTCCAGATCGGATCCGCCGGGCGCCGATGTGATCCGGTATGTCCCGGCAGGCAACGCCGCCACCGCAGCAAGGGCGCCATCCCGGCGACGGGCGCGCGCCGCTGTGTCCCCAAGGCCGATAGCCGCCGCAGAAGGACCTTGGCGACCCGGCAGGACCACCGATTGCCCCAGTTCGCCGGTGAAGCCGAGGCTCGCGACCCAGGCACCGGCATCAGGTGCAAGCCCGGTGACCCACGCCTCGAACGTGTCGGGCGCGACCAGCTCAAGAGGGATTGCCGCCTCAGACGGGTTTGCGAAGGACAACATGGGGAAATACCTGCGAAAATAGGGTGCTCTTTCGACCACCCTATCCGGCATTTGCCTGCATGCAAGGCTGCAGGCCGGACAGCGACCCGGGCCGCCTGCGTCAGTAGGCAGAGGTCTCCGGCATATCCCACACGGCCGTCAGCGACCGGTCGCCGAGACGGATCAGGCGGTTGAGAACAGCCGACAGCGCCACCGCATCATCGCCCTTCGCGCAGTCGGCCAGAGCACGCGCAGCATTGGCGAGCGTTTCAAGCCCGATCTGTTCGGCAATCCCGATGAGGCCCTTCGTTGCCTTCCAAAGCGCCTCCGTTTCCCCCTGAAAGTAGCAACGTTCGATCAACGACAGACGGTTCGCCAACTCCTCCATCGCGCGGTTGATCACGCCCTCGGCCCCCGCTTCTCCGAGTTGGCCTTTCAGTGCGGCCACCGCGCGGCCGTCCATGCGAACGACCTCGTCATGCGCGAGGACAATAACGTTTTCCATTTCTCTCACCCTAGTCTGCCGCCCCCACGACATGGGAGCGATATGCGTGCCCAAGCCCTTAAAGCAAGTTAACGCGCGCCCGTGACTTTCGGACGATTTGATGAAAGCTCGGTTCTGGGAGACGCGCCGGTCGCCACCATCTTGCCGACGGATCCGCCTCGCAAGGCTGGCCGCGCTGCGTGAAACTCCAGCGCATCAACGTCCGCCCAAAAGATGCACGCGGCTGGACGCCCCGCGCAGACCGGCATAAGCCCCTGCCATGCTCGAACTCGCCGCATCAAACCTCCTGTCGCCCATCATCCTGAGTTTTGCGCTCGGTCTGTTTGCGGCTCTGGCCCGGTCGGACCTCAGCATCCCGGAGGCTGCCGCGAAGGGGATGTCGATCTATCTGCTGTTTGCGATCGGCTTCAAGGGCGGGGTTGCGGTCGCCGATAACGGCATCGACGCCCAGCTCCTTGCAACTCTCGCGGCCGGCTTTGTCCTGTCCGCGGCGATTCCGTTCGCGGCCTTCGCGCTCCTGCGGGTCCTGACGCGGCTCGACACGCTCAACGCGGCAGCGGTGGCAGGGCACTACGGGTCGATTTCCATCGTCACCTTTGTCGCCGCCTCTTCCGTGTTGGAAAGCACGGGCCTCAAGGCCGAAGGTTACATGGTGGCGACAGCCGCGATCATGGAGGCGCCCGCCATCCTGAGTGCGCTCTGGCTTGCCACGCGTGCAGGGGGCGGGTCAGGCGGATCGCGCATGGACGCAACGCTCCTGCGCGAAATCCTCCTGAATGGCTCGATCGTGCTCCTTGTCGGCTCCTTCTTCATCGGTCTCGCGACCGGCAATGACGGCCTCGACATGATTTCCAGCTTTATCGTGGCACCGTTCCAGGGCGTGCTGTGCCTCTTTCTGCTGGATATGGGCCTCATTGCCGGGCGTGGCCTGCGTGAGACCCGCGGCGTCCTTGGCGCGGGGACGATCCTCTTCGGGATGCTGATGCCCCTGACCGGAGCAGCGCTTGGCCTTGCGAGCGGCCTTCTGCTTGGCCTCTCAACGGGCGGGATCGTCCTTCTGATGACGCTCTCAGCCTCGGCCTCCTACATCGCGGTCCCGGCAGCCATGCGCGTGGCGCTGCCCGAGGCTAAGCCCGCGATTTACCTGACGCTCTCGCTCGGCATAACCTTCCCCTTCAACCTCGTGCTCGGGATCCCGCTCTATGTCGCGGTGGCTTCCCTCCTGACCGGAGTCTGATCCATGCAAACCCATCCCGCGAAACGCGTCGAGATCACCATCGAAGCTCCCATGGAGCGGCGCTTGCGCAAAGCGCTCGAAGAAGCAGAGATCACGGGCTACACGATCCTGCCGGTACTCGGCGGGTCGGGGCGCTCGGGTTCGTGGAGCCGCGAGGGCCAGGTTGGCCGATCCGGCATGGTGCAGTTCATCTGCATTATCCGCGCTGAGCGGCTCAATACCCTCCTCGATGCGGCCTTTGCCGTGGTCGAAAAGCAGATCGGCGTCGTGTGCATCACGGATGCTGAAATTCTGCGCGCAGAAAGATTCTGACAATCCTGTCGCGATGTGCTACTTAGCTCGGGTAGCCAACATCAGGGGTCCGCGCCCTTGACGACCGGAAGACCAAGACGCCGCGACAGGAAAACCTGCGCGGCGTCTTGCATTTGAGGTTCCTGTTTCAGAAACGGGGCAAGATTTTTTCAAAAAATCTTCCATGCGCGGCGGTGGCCGCTTCGCGGTGGCGCCATGCGCGCAAGTGTCTTGTGCCCGTCCTGTCTCGTGCCCGTATCAGGGCCGCCAGTTCAGAAGCTGCCCTTCCGGCCAACGCAAACCAAAATCGAGCGTGATCTCCTCGCGGGCGCCCGGTGCGAGCGTAAGCATCCATTCCATGACGCCGATCTGATCGTCGACATCTTCGGCGCTCGGAGGCGGGTCCATCCCCACGCGAACCTCGAGGTCCTCTTGCTGCGACGTCGGCACGGCATAGCGCAGGACCACCTTTTGTGCCTCCGGGCCGGTGTTCTCCGCGCTCAGGATGACCCGGTCCTCTCGAGTCGACTGTCCCCGGATGATGCCGCGGTCGCCGGTTTGGACATCCACAAAAACCGTCTCGAGCGCCACCGTAAGCTCTGGCCCGAAACCCAGCGTTGCCTCCTGCCCCTGGGCAATGAGCGGCAGGAAGCCTTCGCCGACGAGGACATCAGCGCGATAAAGGCGCAACGCACCGGGCAGCATCACTTCCCCGCTTTCGTTGGTAAAGTCCGCCATGATGTAGGCGTGCTCATCAAAGCGCGGCGCGGCGGCGAGATAGCGGTCCGTCTCTGCCTCAAGGGGGCTAAGCGCAATGAGCTGCAGGTCGCCGCCTCCAAGCACCGTGACCGGTCCGGGAAAGCTGTAGCGCACCACAGGCCCGTCGAAATCCGCGATCGCCGTCGCGCGTCCCGCATCCTGAGCCATGGCAACGACCGGCGCCTCCGCGGCTTCGCTCTCCAGACGGATCCCGTTGCGGGACAACTTCTCTTCCGGGTCGAAGATGGTGGCAACCCTGCGCGAGACCGGCGTCGCATCGGTCTGCCCGTCAGGTTGCGCCGAGGACAGCGTTACAGCCGCATCAATCCAGGGAAGGCCTCCCCCTTTCCGAAGGGCCACGGACCTCTCGAATGTCACGCTGCTCTCACCAAGGTAGGCGGCATACTGCACATCCCACCCCGCGCGAAAATCGGCGAACTCCCGGCGCACGGTCACAGGGCCGGGCGCGTCGACCTCAACGGACAGGGTCACCAGGCGCCAATCCTCTGACGGCGCCTCGAGGGCGACAAGCGCCGCTTCCGCCCGCTGGCGCTCTGCGGTGGCCTTCGACAGCGCCTCCCGGAGAGCGGGCAGCTCCGCCTCGATGACGGCGCGGGCCTCCGCGTTCCGGCCAAGCTCTGTCTCCATTGTGGCGACCAGGGCGGCGATGGCGGCAGGGTCAGGCAAGGTATCCCCCGTCCCGAGGGTCCGCAGGAACTCCGCGCTGGCATCGATCCCGGACAGCTTCCGCTCTGCAAGGCGCAGGGCCCGCTCTGCGATACCGTGCCGGTCAACGGCTCTTGCAAGGCGGGCGCGGGCCTCACCCTGCGCGTCCAGATCGAATGTCTCGGGCGCGTAAAGCGTATTGCGCCCGACGCCAGTGCCCTTGAGCACCGCGCCCGTCACGTCCGGGGCATCGGAACCAATGATCGACGGGGGCATGAGAATATGCAGCTCATGCGCGCCCGCTGGCAGCTCGAGCGTCGCTTCCGCCACGACGAGCGCCCCGTTCGGAAAGACCTCGGCCGCAACGACCGGCAGTCTGAGGTCAAACGTCTCCGCACCCGCAAAGACGGGGCAAGACAGACACGCTGCCACCATCAATCCCCGCATAATGAACCCTCCCGAACCGTCGCCGGCAGGGTCCGTCATTCTGTGCGGATAGGCAATATCAGCCTTTCTTGAGGCAGCGGTTCCCCAGCGTTTCGGCAATCTGCACGGCATTGAGCGCCGCGCCCTTCCGCAGGTTGTCCGACACGCACCACAGGTTCAGACCGTTGTCGATCGTGCTGTCCTGGCGGATGCGCGAGATGAACGTCGCATAATCGCCCACGCACTCCACCGGCGTCACGTAGCCCTTGTCCTCGCGCTTATCGATCACCATGATCCCGGGTGCCTCGCGCAGGATGTCCCGCGCCTCATCCTCATCGAGGAACTCCTCGAACTCGATGTTGATCGCCTCGGAATGGCCGACGAAGACCGGCACGCGCACGCAGGTTGCCGTCACCTTGATCTTCGGGTCCACGATCTTCTTCGTCTCCGCGACCATCTTCCACTCTTCCTTGGTGGAGCCGTCCTCCATGAACACATCGATATGCGGGATGACGTTGAACGCGATCTGCTTGGTGAACTTCGCCGGAGCCACCTCTGTCGTCGGATTGTAAATGGCCTTCGTCTGGTCCCAGAGCTCGTCGAGCCCCTCTTTCCCCGCGCCCGACACCGACTGATACGTCGACACCACGACCCGCTTGATCCGAGCGCGATCATGGAGCGGCTTCAAAGCCACCACCATCTGCGCCGTAGAGCAGTTCGGGTTCGCAATGATGTTCTTCTTCGCATAGCCCTCGACCGCCTCCGGGTTCACCTCCGGGACGACAAGGGGGACGTCCGGGTCATAGCGGTAAAGCGAGGAGTTATCGATCACCACGCAGCCCGCCTTCGCGGCCTTCGGCGCATATTGCTTTGTCGCCTCCGACCCAACGGCAAAAAGGGCCATGTCCCAGCCCGTGAAATCGAACGTGTCGAGGTCCTGCGTCTTGAGCGTCTCGTCGCCAAAGGACACCTCTGTGCCCATGGATTTCCGCGAGGCCAAAGCCGCGATCTTGTCGATCGGGAACTTCCGCTCGTCCAGGATATTGAGCATCTCGCGACCTACATTCCCAGTGGCCCCGACAACGACGACATTATAGCCCATGATGTGTCCTTCCGTTCAGGCATGCGGGCCTTACGCCTGTTGGCTGGGGAAGGGAAGGGGGCTGGGGGCCCGTCCGCTAGCGCCTGGATTCGAACGGATCGAAATCCTCAAACCCGAACAGCTCTGAAAACTCGGCCACGCACCTGCGGTCGAGATCCTCCAGCTCAGCCTCGCTGCCCGGCTTTTCGGACACGTAAAGCTGAATCAGGGACACAGCCGCAGACAGCCGTGACGGCTCCAGATCCGTCGCGAAGCCCAGTTGGGACCGGAACCCGTCCTGGGGGGGCGAGGGCAGAAAGTGGAACGTCCCGCCCGCGCTTTCGGGATAGACCGTGACGCGCAGGCCGAGCGTCTCGGAAGAGACGTCGAAGATCAGGCTGTCGATATCCATCTTGACGTCCTGTGTGGCCTGAAACGTGTCCCGCTCCTTTCCCGCAGCCGCACAGAACAGGTCATCCCAGAGGCTCATCAGCGCGTAAAAGCTGACGCCATCCTCGTGCCAGTCCGTGAACGGGAATTGCGGCGCCTTTTCATACTTGGCAAGGAGCGGTGTAATGAGCCGGGTATGCTTCATATCTAGGCCATGAATGCGTTGATGTTGCCCGCAACTTCGATGTCGTAGCGCACCTGCGTTGCATACCTTTCCAACCGTCCGGCGCGATATTCGCCCGGTGGCAGGCCTCCGGGCGGCCGTCCGAGGATGTAGGCCACCGTAGCGGCAAGGACGCCCCAGCTTTCGATCTGTCGAAAGTTGCGCTTGCTGGCCAGACCCTTCGCGAATTCATGGGTCATGCCCGCGATGATGACGCCCTCCCGCGCGTAGACCGTTCTGCCCTGGACGAGGTAGGGGCCAATCCCCTGCGGATCGCTTCTGTTCCTGAGCGGCAGGAATGTTCCCTGAGCCTGGATGTTCACCTGGCACCAACGGCAATCCTCGCAATCGCGCAATTCCTCACGATCCGCCTTTGACTGCGCACCGGCCTGCGTCCGGATCGCGCTTTCCTCATCCTCTTGAACCGGACTGTCGAGATAGTCGTCCACCAGGACGCCGACCGTGATGGCCGACGCGATGACGAGGCCCGCGGTCGCGACCTGGGTCGCCGTGATCCCCGTCGCCAGCGTGCCCCCTCCCGCCGCGAGGGTCCCACCGCCTCCGGCAAGAGGCACAGCTGGGGCAAGGATGGGCATCTATTTTCCGCTCCGCAAAAAGACTTTTGAAATTTCATAGGCCACGCGCACCCGCGTGTTGATGCCGATGCGCGGGTTTTGAAGGGTTGCTTGCATGTCAGGTCCGTGCACCGCGTCAATGCCACGTATAAAGTAGACGACCATCATCATGACATAGCTGTCATAGGTCGCCCGCTCGTGGTCCTTCAGATACCAATCTACATAATCATACAGCAAATCTGCGACCGAATTCACGTCATCGTCCCGCGCAGGCGTCGCAAACTGCACCTTTTGCAAGGCATGCGAAATGACTTTCTGCCTGAACGCGTCCTTGCGCCCAGCGTTCGCCGCCAACCGTTGCGCGTCAGAAATCTTCAACAAGCGCGGTGACCCTGTGTGATCAAATGTCTTCGGCTAACCTAGAGTTGAAAGCCCGCTGAGTCCAAAGCCATTCACGCCAGACCTCATCCGTGCCTTTGGCCTGTGTCTTTGCAGGCGGCGCTCTCCCGCGATCCGGCGCAGCGGGTCAGGGTGCCGAATTCTCTGGGTAACCGGGATCGCTGATCCCCGTACCGAGCAGCCTGTCTTGGTCTTGATCCGGGCCCCCCAACCCGCCAAAGAGCATCGAACCGCTTTCGAAAGGCGCGATATGGGCATGGAAAAGACGGCAGCGCGGGTGGATACACCGCTTTTATGCCTCGGCTGCGGTGTGTGCGCCTATGCCTGTGCGGACGAGGTAACCATGGTCGATATCGACGATATCGGCCTGCGCCCGAAGGTCTCGCCGGGTCTCAGCACCGAGGCGAGGGCCACAGCCAAGCGGGTCTGCCCCACCGTCGCCACCGACTTCGGACAGCTCAAGCGCCGCCCCGACTACGTCCCTTCCGTCGATGCAGCGACCGAACGAAACTGGGGGGCGATCACGGGTATCTGGGAAGGCTACGCAACCGATGAAGAAATCCGTTTCAAGGGCAGTTCCGGCGGGGCGCTGACGGCGATCTCGCTCTTTTGCCTGAACGAGCTTGGGCATCACGGCGTGCTCCACACGGGTGAAAATCCAGATGACCCGATCCGCAACAAGACGCGCCTGTCGCGCAGCCGGGAGGAGCTTTTGGCCGTCGTCGGCTCGCGGTACTCGCCCGCCTCGGTCTGCGAGGGCCTCGGCGCGGTGGAGGGCGCCCCCGCGCCCTGCGTCGTCATCGGCAAGCCGGTCGAAATCGCGGCCACACGCAATGCGATGGCCGAGGTGCCTGCCCTGCGTGACAAGGTCGGCGTGACGCTCTCCTTCTTCTGCGCCGAAACGCCGCCGACGCAGGCCACCCGAAACCTCCTCGAAAAATTTGACGTGCGCGAGGACACCCTCGCCTCGCTCAGGTATCGCGGTCACGGCTGGCCGGGCTACTTCACGACCCGAAACGGCGCGGACGACCCCCGGCAGCACTGGATCTACCAGCGCACCTGGGCCTACCTGCAGGCCTTCCGCCCGTGGTCAGCGCACCTCTGGCCCGATGGCTCTGGCGAGCTCGCAGACATCTCCTGCGGAGACCCGTGGTACGAGGAGCCCGATGGCGAAAACCCGGGCTTCTCCCTCATCGTGGCGCGGACAAAGCTGGGCAAGGACATCATCGAAGGGGCCATCGCCAGCGGATACCTCCACGCGACAGTCGCCGAGACATGGAAGCTGGATAAGTCCCAGGCGGGCCTTCTGGCCAAGAAAGGGGCCGTCTGGGGCCGCAGGCTGGCCCACCGCGTGATGGGCCTGCCCAACACCCAGTTCAGGGAGCTCGACCTCTTCCGCCCCTGGCTCGCGCTGTCATTGACGCTCAAGCTTCGGTCGACCCTCGGGACAGTGCAGCGGATCGTGAAGCGCAGGCTGTGGCGCCTGCGCTAGCGCCGCTTAGCGCGGCAGCGTCGGCCCCGCGGCGTCGTCGGTATTGCGAACACGGTAAAGGCTGGCCTCCCCGGTCATGGACCGCTCCAGCGCGCGCGCGATGCCCGGGGGCACCGCCATCGTGTCACCGGGATTGAGCGTCGTCTGCCCGCCCTCCCAGGTCAGCCGCCAGTGGCCGCGCATGGGCATCAGGATCTCGTGCCTGTCGGTGGCATACATCTCTGGCGAGATCGAATTCCGGCTGAGAAGCTCCACCTCGAAGCCCGGCTTGTCGCGAAGGATCGCGTCCTCCCCGATGACCTTGGCGGGCTGCTTGTCGCTCAGCGCCATGAGATCCCAGTAGCGCGCCACGTAATGCGGCACGACATCGAGCGTTGTGGGCTCGGGAATGCGGGCGAGCACGTCGTCGGACAAAAGCGGCATCGGCCCCACGCCCTCCGGCAGGGCCTGCCCCTTCTTGGTGTCGTAAAGCTTGCCGTTTTCCCCCAGCACGAGGCCGTGATCTGCCGCGTCCGTGATGACCTGCGGCGCCCACAGCACGCCGCCCCCGGCATCGTCGCCCCCGAGGACCGCCATGATCATCCCGTAATCGGTGCCGATATTCTCGAACCCGCGGAAGATCCCGGTGGGGATGTTGAAGATATCACCTTCCTCCAGCACCACCTCGCCCGCCGTGCCCCAACGCCCCCAGAAAAAGCGCCAGCGCCCCTTGAGAACGAAAAAGACCTCCGCGGTGCGGTGGGAATGGAGGGAGTTGCGGCACTTCGGCGGTTGCCCCGCCGCCCCGATGTTGAAACCCGGCGTCTCGCGGATGTGGACGTGCTGGTCCGGGCTCTCGCTCACCCCGCCGCCGATAATCGTGAAATTCTCTTTCTGATCAGAGCCCGGCGTATGGGCGTCAATGAAGGCCGTCTTGCAGGGCTTGAGATCGCCGTAGCGCACGATCCGTGCATCCATGTCGGCTTGAGAAATCGGGGCGGACGTGTCGAGACTCATCGGGTGTTCCTTTCGCGGATATAGAAAGGATGCGCCTCATTGCACACGAATGCAAGAATTCTTGATCATTCCCCTTTGCCCGCGCCTTTCATCGCCGTTTTCATCTTTTAGGCCAGCTCGGCAGGCCGCGTTTCCAGGAGGGAGCGGACCTTTTGCACAAAGACGTCATTATCGATCGCCGGGATGTTGACGTCATAGGAATCTGACACCTCGAGCATGATCTCCTGATCGTCTTCATTGAAGGTCGCGA
>JBCDGS010000068.1:0-12253 GCA_038751055.1 Pseudomonadota bacterium
ACCGCCCCGGTGCCGCCGATGCAATGGCCGTGCATGGATTTCGTGGATGAGATCAGGAGCGCATCGGCCTGGGCCCCGAACGCACCGGCCACGGCGGCGCATTCGGTCGTGTCGTTGGCGGCCGTCCCCGTGCCGTGCGCGGTGATATATCCAATGTCTTCGGGCGCCAAGCCGGCATCCTTCATAGCCCCGGAAATGGCCCGCCCCGCCCCCTGCTGGGAGGGCATCACGATGTCAGCGGCGTCCGAGGTCATCGCAAAGCCCGTGACTTCCGCAAGGATTTCAGCGCCGCGCGCGCGCGCATGGTCGTATTCCTCGAACACGAACACGCCGGCACCTTCGCCCTGCACCATACCGTTGCGATTGCCGCTGAAAGGACGGCAGGCATCGCGCGACATCACGCGCAACCCTTCCCACGCCTTGATCCCTCCGAAGGTCAGCATCGCCTCCGAGCCCCCGGTGACCATGGCCAGCGCCCCGCCCGCCCGGATCATCTGGAACGCGAGGCCCATGGCATGATTTGAGGACGCGCAGGCGGTGGAGACCGTGAAGGACGGGCCTTTCAGGTTGTACTCCATGGACACATGGGATGCTGCCGCATTGTTCATCAGTTTCGGCACAACGAACGGGTGGACGCGATTTTTGCCCTCCTCGTAGACGGCGCGGTAATTGTCCTCCCACGTGTTCATGCCACCGGCCGCCGTGCCAAGCACCACGCCCGCCCGCGCGGCGAGCTCACCGCCGAAGGTCAGATCCGCCTGCCCGATGGCCTCGCGCGCGGCGAGCAGCGTGAATTGCGTGAACCGGTCATAAAGCGCCACTTGCTGGCGGTTGAAGTGGAGCGCCTCGTCATAGCCCGTGACCTGCCCGCCGATCTTGATCTGGAGGCGATCGACATTCGGGAAATCGAGGGGCCCGATCCCGCAACGCCCCTCGCGCATGGCCTCGAGGGTGGATGCCACATCATGACCCAGCGCGTTGATCGTGCCGGCGCCGGTGATGACAACTCTCTTCATGGCTGGCGGTTCACGTCTGCTCGGCAATCAGGCTTTCGACGGCGCGCGTGATGCTGGCGACAGAAGAGATGTCGAAATCGCTCTTCTCGGGCTCATTGGCGTTGAACGGCACCTGAATGTCGAAGGTCTCTTCGATGGCGAAGATGCACTCAACGAGGCCCAGGGAATCGAGGCCGAGCTCTTCCAGGCTACTGCTGTCGCTGACGTCTGACGGCTCAAGAAGCGCTTGTTCGGCAATGATCGCTTTCACCTTGGCGTCGACGTCCATGGACCGCTCCTCCTCAATCGAGGCGGATTTAGTCACTCCCGGTGAGCTTTGAAACCGCTTTTTTGAGGGACGCGATGTCGCGCGGCAGGCGGCGCAGCGCCTTGTAGCTGTCAATCTGCGCTTTCATCTGCGTGGCCGGGTAGCCCAGCATGACCCGCCCGGCTGGGACATTGGACATCACCACTGAGGCCCCGCCAAGGACAACGCGGTCGCCAATCGTGAGGTTGTCGGAGACCCCGGACTGGCCGCCAAAGACGCAGTTATCCCCCACGCGTGCGCTCCCGGCGACCCCGACATGCCCGCACAGAAGGCAGTTCCGGCCGATCTCTGCGTTGTGGCCCACATGGACGAGGTTATCGATCTTCGTGCCGTCGCCAATGCGCGTGGCGCGGATGGTGCCGCGGTCGATGGTGGCATTGGCGCCGATTTCCACGTCATCGCCAATCTCGACCCCGCCGAGCGAATGAATGCGGGCCCAAGGTTGCGCGGCACCCGTATCATCGCCCGCAGTGTCGCCGAGGGCGGCGCGCGCGGTTTCGGCCGACGACGGTTCTGGCGTGACAAAGGAATAGCCGTCACCGCCAATGACGGCCCCTGCCTGAATGACAACGTCGTGCCCGATCGTCACGTCATGGGCGATGCGGGCGCCGTCGCGGATCGTGGCGCGCTCTCCGATCCGAACTCCCGGTCCGATGGAGACATGCGCACCGATCACGGCGCCCGGGCCAATCTCTGCGTCCTCGGCAATGACCGCGTAGGGGCCCACGCGCGCATCCGTGAGCCCGGCGGGGACGATGGCAGTCGGATGCACGCCGGACGCCTGCCGCCAACGGTGATCGTAAAGGCGGGTGACCTCGGCCATGGCGAAGCGTGGTCGCCCGACGCAGATCGCGGCCTTCAGGCCAAGCCCTTCCCAGTCGGCATCTGCCCAAAGCAACGCTGCCTGTGCCGCACCCCCGGCCAGAGCTTCTGCATATTTCGGGTTTGAAGCGAGGGCGAGGTCGCTCGGACCGGCCGTGCCCGGCTCCGACAATTTATCGATGCGCAAGTCACCGTCGCCGAGGCTTTGTGCGCCCAGGGCCGCAGCAATGTCATTGATCGTGTAAGTCATGGCGCCCCCCTGCATGGAGGAGACGGTTATCCCTGCACGTCGCCCAAGACCACCCCTTCGCGCCGCAGCGCCTGCCAGATCCGCGCATCGCGGCCATAGACGTCGCGGCGAAAGCGCAGCTCCCCCGTGGGGGTCGTGAAGGCCGTCCGGTAGACAAGGTGCACGGGGACCTTCTGTTCAAGATCCACTTTCGTCTCCTTCCCGCTGTTCAGGCGGGCACGGAAAAAGGCTTCGGGATCGTCGGTCTGCAACGCCAGCAGCGCATGGGCAAAGTCGAACGGATCGTTCAGGCGAATGCACCCGTGGGAGAACGTGCGGACCTCCCGGCCAAAGAGGCTCTTTGCCGGCGTATCATGCAGGTAGATGTTGTACCTGTTCGGAAACATGAACTTGACGAGGCCAAGCGCGTTTGAACGGCTCGGCGGCTGGCGCATGTTGAACGGAAAACTGCGTTCCGTGTATCGGTTGAAATCCACCGCGCCCCGGTTCACCACGCGGCCACGGGCATCCGTGATCTCAAGATGGCCCAGGGCACCCGCATTGCGCTTGAGCTGCGGAAGGTATTCCTTGGTCGCGATGGAGCGCGGGACGTACCAACTCGGGTTGATGACCATGTGCTCCATGACGTCCGAGAACTCCGGCGAGCGGCGATCCTCGTCATGGGCCCCGATGACAGAGCGCGTCTGGAACGTCACCACGCCGCGGTCCCGGATCTGCGCGGAGAAATCGGTGAGGTTGACCCATATGTGACGCTCGCCCAGGCCGCCCTCGTGATTGATCCAGCGCTCACGCTCCATGGCGACAAGGACCTGCGCGAGGCGATCAGACATGGTCTGGTTGATCATTGCGAGTGTCCCGGGACCCGCCACGCCGTCTTCAGCCATGCCGTGGCTCGCCTGAAAGCGGGTCACCGCTGCCTGGATGCTTGCGTCATAGGTCTGGGTCATTGTCCGCGACAGATATCCCATGGCAATGAGACGATTGCGCAGCTGCACGACGGCGGCGTTGCTCTCTCCCGGTTCAAGCGCGCGAGCAGAGACCGCCGGTCCCCAGCCCCCCCGCGCGACACCCTCCTCGAGCATCCGCTTCATCTTCAAAAGGCGCGTGTACTCCGCAGACGACGGCGGCAGCGCACGCAGAAACGCGTCGGGCTGCGCCTCGGTGAAGGCCATGAGCGTTTCATACCCGTCCCGCAGCGGAACCTCGCGCTTGATCTCGCTATCGACGAGGCCGGGCGTAAGAAGCCCGGTCTGCATATCCTGCGCGAAGGCGAGGAACGCAGACGACAGGTGAACTTCGAGCCGCGCCAGATCCGCGCGCGTCCGCGCCGCCCCCATCCGCGCACGAAGCGCGACCGGATCATGCAGCGCGACCGGAAGACCATGGGCTTCCGCCGTACCGAGAGCATTCAAAAGCGCAGCCCGGCGAGCCCGATCCATCTCGCCCCACCCGGTCCAGATCGGCGTGTAGCCGCGTGCCTGATAGAATTTTGCAAGCGCTGGGTCCGACGCCGCTTCTTCCGCAACAATCTGTTTGAACGCGGTCACTTGCGCCCAACCCGGCAGGGTTAACGCGAAAAAAACGAAGACGGCGGTAACAAGGCGGCGGAAAGGGGCAGTCATGCAGGAAATGGCTAACATTTGGCACCGGGGGGTAACGATGGGTCAATACAGTCATGTCAGCCAACTCCCGCAGGTGCGTCCACTCACTTTTCTGCGACAGCGGCTGGCTGCGACGCGGTGTGACCGCGAAAGCTCAGCCAAGTGGCCCCCTCACGGCCTGCGCGGGTCATGCGCAAGATTCTGCCCAATTTCTGCCAAGTGCTTGTCAGCGCATCAATACGGTCTTGGGAGGCTGATTGTTTTATGCCATAGAACACGGGCATCTGGGGAAGCCGTCGATCAGCGCAAACGCTGGCACGGTGTGATGAACGGGACATAGGGGCTACCATGACGTCTTCGGCAACACGTCTTTCGAGGCGCGGACTTTTGCAGGCTTTCGCCGCGACCGCCATTTCAGCAGCACCAACCTACTCCGCGGCCGCAGGCTTCCTGCGCGGGGGCGGCGATGTTCGGCGGATCAAGATGTATTCCGGGCGCACCGGTGAACATATCGACATGATCTACTGGATCGAGGGGAAATACATCTCCGACGCGCTCAAGGAAGTGAATTACTTCATGCGCGATTGGCGGCAGGACAAGGCCGCGAAAATGGACACCCGCATGGTCGATATCATAGCCGCGACGCGTAACCTTCTCGATACGGACAACTCGTTCATGCTCCTGTCGGGCTATCGCACGCCCCAGACCAATGCGATGCTGCGCGCCCGGTCCTCCGGGGTGGCAAAGCGGTCGCTCCATATGGAAGCCAAGGCCGCCGACCTGCGGTGCAACGGACGCTCCGTGGGCCAGATCTCGAGGGCCGCAGCGTCAATCGCTGCAGGGGGCGTGGGGCGCTATTCGGGCTCCAACTTCGTGCATGTCGATTGCGGCGTTGTGCGCACCTGGGGCCGCTGAGGCTCGACACCTTCGTTTCCGATTGCCGAAACAATGACGCGCATGCCGCGTGATTGCTGCGACATGGTTTCCTGACCAGTCTGTTTCCCCACGACTTCTTGTTGCGAATCGCCTCATGTGGCACCCGCCGGATGGGGCAGGTTAAAACGAGTGAGTGGTTTTCGATGGCGGCACGTTGCCCCTTTTTGGAACAGTTGGAACAGATGCCGCGTCTCACGGAGGCGCGCTACGAAGACGGGTTGAGTGAGCTTTACGCCCAGACCGACCCGATGGATGTCGCACAGCACATCTTCGATCAGTCCGGGGACATTCCCAATTCCGCCGGTATCTCCACGCTTTTCACCACCTGGGGCCAGTTCCTCGATCACGACCTGTCGCTGACGCCCGAGAACGAGCATGGCGAGACGATGGAGCTTGGCGACCGCGACATCACCCGCTCAGAGGCCTTTGAGGGCACCGGCGAAGATGGCCCGCGCGAATTCGGCAACGCGATCAGCTGGCAGATCGACGGCTCCCAGATCTACGGATCCAATGACATCCGCGAGGCTGACGTGCGTTCCTTCGAGGGCGGGCAGCTTCGCATGATAGACGACCCCACCTCCACCCACGGCCTCCTGCCGCTGGCGACGGAGGAAACGGTGATGGCCGGCGAGACGTCCGGCGATAACCCGGTTTTCCTGGCCGGCGACGTCCGCGCCTCGGAAAACCCGAACCTCCTCTCCATGCACACGCTCTTCGCCCGTGAGCATAATTACTGGGCCGAGCGTCTGGCAGAGGAAAACCCTGACTGGTCGGACCAGGACCTGTTCGAGGTGGCGCGCTCCATCGTCGAATACGAGTTGCAGGCCATCACCTACAACGAATGGCTCCCCCACCTCATCGGCGGCGCGCTTCCCGACGATATCGACCATGACGCGAGCGTTGACGGGCAGGTCAGCCTCGAATTCTCGACCGCCGCCTTCCGGTTCGGGCACACGATGGTGTCCGGTCACATGCCGCGCATGAACGAAGATGGATCCATCTTCGGCGACGGACACCTCGCGCTTCTGGACAACTTCTTCAATCCGACGTCGGTCCGCGAAGGCGGGATCGACGCGCTGATCCGCGGGCAAGCCGCCGAGCACGCCCAGGAGGTCGACACGCAGGTCATCGACGACCTCAACTTCTTCCTCGCTACGCCGGACGGTGTGTCCGGCTTTTCACTGCCGGCGCTGAACCTGATCCGTGGCGCAGATCACGGTATGGGCTCCTACCTGGACGTCCGCTTCCAGCTCTTGGGCGATGTGGACCTCGCCACGCTTGATCCGACGGATTTCAGCATCATTACCGACGACCCGGCCCTGCAGGAGCAGATGGCGGGCGTGTATGACACCGTTTTCGACGTCGATCTTTGGGTTGGTGGCCTCGCTGAGACGGCCATTGCGGGCACCCAGATGGGACCGCTGTTTACCTTCATCCTGAGCGATCAATTCTACCGCACCGCCGCCGCGGATGAAACATTCGGAGAGCTCGACCCCCGCATTAGCCCGGAACTGCTGGCTGAAATCCAGGGATCGGGCCTGTCGGATGTCATTATTCGCAACACGGACATCGATACGCTCCAGGACGATCCCTTCCTCACGGCGCCCCGTGAGCTGACGTTTGAGGCGTTGGTGACTGGGACATGGCAAGGCGACACCCTCGACCTCGCCGCGATCGAGACGGCGAAATCGGTCTTTACGGAAGAAGGCGACGACGACGTCACCATTACCGGCGGCACCACAATCGGCGGCAAGCTGTCGCTCGGCGATGGCGCGGACAGCGTCGTGATGACGTCAGGCTCCACGCGCTTTGACATCGACATGGGACGCGGCGACGAGGACGAAATCGTTGATCTGTCAGGCACGGCCAGCGTCGGCGACGACGTCTGCTCGGACCGGGGCGACGACCAGATCCGCATGGATGACGTCGCCACCATCGCCGACGACCTCATGACCCGAGGCGGCGACGACCGCATCGAGCTGTCCGGCAAGGCCAGCGTCGGCGACCTCATCCAGGCCGGCGACGGCAATGACGAAATCATGCTGACAGAAGAGGCCAGCGCCGGGCGCATCCGCGCGGGCGACGGCGATGACATGATCGTCCTCCTCGACTCCTCATCGGTAGAAAGCGTTGACGGCGGCAAGGGCCATGACGTGCTCAGCCTCGACGGCCGCAACTTCCGGATCGAGGCCGACAGCGACACGGACGGCACAATCGTCTTCCTCGATGCAGACGGCGCCGAGACGGGCGAATCCCTGAGTTACACCGGCATCGAGGTGATCGGCGCGCACATGGCCGCCACCGACGGCGACGACATGCTCCTGGGCACCGCAGGAGCCGATGACATCAACGCGCTGGGCGGGGACGATATGGTCATGGGCCTTGCGGGCGCAGATACCATCGCCGGTGGTCGGGGCGATGACGCCCTTCTTGGCGGTGAAGACGGCGACCGGCTGCGGGGCGATGCGGGAGATGACAGTCTGGAAGGCGGCAGTGGCTTTGACCGCCTCGCCGGGAACTCTGGCAACGACACGCTCAGCGGTGGCACGGGCGACGACACGCTCTCGGGCGCGTCAGGCGCAGACGTCCTTTCGGGCGACGCGGGCGACGACACGCTCCGTGGAGGCGGCGGACGCGACACGCTGGACGGTGGCACGGGCGACGACACTCTCAGCGGCGACGGCGGCGACGACGTGCTGAGCGGTGGCGGCGGCAACGACCTCCTCACCGGGGGCGCGGGGTCGGACACCTTCCTGACCGACACCGCCCAGAACGGCACAGTGACAATCGCAGATTACTCGGACGGCGATATCCTCGCGCTCGCAACGCTGAGCGAGGAAGAGGTCATCGAGATCCTCACCGCCGGGGACGACACGGTCCTGACCTCCTCTGAAAACGACGGCTGGCGGATCATCCTCGAAGACGTCGACGATTTCGCCGAGGACCAGCTCAACTACCTTTAAAGGCGCTTCGACGGGGATTGTGGCGGACCCTAGAGGATTCGAACCTCTGGCCTCTGCCTTCGGAGGGCAGCGCTCTATCCAGCTGAGCTAAGGGTCCCTGCGCCCGCTATAGGCGCGCCGGACAACGCGTGCAATGGCCTAGCTGAGCAGATCGTGGCACAGTTCCAGCGCATCGACGAGCGCGTCGACCTCCGCGCGGGTGTTGTACATCCCGAAGGATGCGCGCGCCGTTGCCGGGACGCCCAGATGCTCCATCAGCGGTTGCGCGCAGTGATGGCCCGCGCGGACCGCGATGCCCTTCTTGTCGAGGATGGTCGAGATATCGTGCGCATGGGCCGCGCCATTCATCGTGAAGGAGAATATAGCAGCCTTGTCAGGCATCTGCCCTTGCACATTAAGCCAATTCAGCCCCCCGAGCCGTGTGCCCGCATAGTCGCGGAGGTCATCCTCATGGGCCGAGATCGCCGCCATCCCGTGACCAAGCATATAGTCAATCGCCGCTCCAAGCCCGATCTGCTGCACGATCCCGGGCGTGCCCGCCTCGAACTTCATGGGCGGCTTGTTCCAGGTGATCTCGTCCCGGTGAACCTCGGCGATCATGTCCCCGCCCCCGATGAAGGGGCGCATCTCGTCCATCCGCTCACGCCTGATGTAGATCGCGCCAGACCCCGACGGGCCATAAAGCTTGTGCCCCGTGATCGCGTAAAAGTCACAGCCAAGATCGGCCACATCCACCGGCATATGCGCGGCCGCCTGTGATCCGTCAACGAGCACGGCCACGCCCTTTGCGTGAGCCGCCTCGACGATCGATTTCACATCAACCTTGGTTCCCAACACATTGGAAAGATGCGTAATTGCGACAAGCTTTGTCTTCGGTCCAATCGCGTCGATGATGGCCTGCGGGTCAAGCGCGCCTCCCACATCCACGTCCACCCACTTCAGCACGGCGCCCTGCCGCTCCCGCAGGAAATGCCAGGGCACGATGTTGGCGTGGTGTTCCATGATGCTCAGCACGATTTCGTCGCCGGCCTCAAAACGGGGCATCGCCCAGCCGTAAGCAATGAGGTTGATCCCTTCGGTGGTGCCAGAGGTGAAAACGATTTCATCCCCCGAAGGCGCGTTCAGCAGTTTGGCAATCTTGCCGCGCACGGCCTCATACTTGTCAGTCGCAAGATTAGACAGGTAGTGCAAACCTCTGTGAACATTCGCATATTCGTGGGAATACGCCGTCGTCACGGCATCGATCACGACCTGCGGCTTCTGCGGGGAGGCCCCATTGTCCAGATAGACGAGCGGCTTGCCGTTCACCTCCCGCGCAAGGATCGGAAAGTCTGCGCGGATCGCATTCACATCGTAGGTCACAGTCCCACTCCAATCAGGCCGAGAATAAGCGTCAGTCCAAGCCCGATCCCCACGATCACAAAGAGCATCAAGAGCGCGGACCGCCCGATAGACCCGAAAGCATGGAGGACATTCACAAAGCTCAGGAAGACCCAGATCAGGCCCAGCCCGATCATCAGCCGCAAGATATCCGAAAACCCGGGCGAAATCGGCAACGCAAGGGCCTGAAGGACAAGCCCCGCCAATTGCAGCACTTGGAACCACGCCACGAGGAGCATGGAATTCGTCAGGCTGCCCACCCCGTCCATGGCCTGGCCTGTAAAGTGGATCGCATAGCCCGTTACCACCGACGAGCAGCCCAGAAACAGCGCCAGCATGAGCGGGCTGAAAGGCGCCAACCCCTCCACAATCTGCGCGGCCTGAGCGCCCTGCATGAGAAAGGACAGAACGACCGAAAGTGCTGTCGAGGCGCCGAGAAGAAGCCAAGCAACCTCGCGACTTAACCCCAGGCCAAAGAGCATCGCCGCGGCCTCTTGCGGCCGCGTGACGGACGTGCCGATAAGGTTAAAGAACCCTGTCATCCCTGTTCCGCCTCCCGCAGGTTCACCGTCCAGAAAAGCAGGAACACGATCAGCCAGAGAATGCCCACGAGGTCTGCCTGCAGCCCCGGTCCCACCAGCGCATAGGTCAGGCTGTAGAGAAGAACGAGAGGCGTCGATATCAGCATCGACCAAAAGAGCGCGAGCCGCGCGCCATACCAGCTCCCCCGACCGCGAAAGAGCTTCATGACCAGATGGCTCAGCGCCGCAATCCCGTAAAGGAGGAGCGGCCAGAGAAAGAGCCAAGAGAACAGCGAATACGTCAGGAGCTGCGAAAGATCGCCCTGCCCCTCTAACGCTTGCCGCTGGGACACCGGCGCGCTGGCGGCAAAGAACAGAAGGCACGCTCCCGCGAGGATCGCAATGGCGCGGTCCTCGCGTTGGCCGGCATCAAGCAGCCTGCGGAAGACCGTGCGCGGCCTCCGGTAACTCTGCATGATATCCGTCGTCACAGGCATCAGCCGCGCAGCCACTCTTCGATCTTTGCCTGCACCGCCTCGGCCAGGGCCTCATTCTCGATCTCTTCGAGCGCCTCGGCGAGGAAGGACAGCGTCAAAAGGTCTTCAGCCTCCTTCTTCGATACCCCGCGTGAGCGCAGGTAAAAGAGCGCCGTTTCATCAATCGCACCCGATGTGGACCCGTGAGAGCAGGCGACGTCATCGGCGTAGATCTCCAGCTCCGGCTTGGCGAGGAACTGGCTGTCATCGTCGAGGAGGAGCGACTGGCTGATCTGGTAGCCATCCGTCTTTTGCGCGTCCGGTTGCACGAGGATCTTGCCCTGAAAGACCCCCACAGCCCCGTTGCGGAGCACCTTCTTGTAAACCTGCCGGCTTTCGCAATCGACCGCGTCATGGGTCACATAGACGGTATCATCATGGTGGAAGGACCCGCGCGCGCCATCGCCGAGGCAACCGCCCGCGATGTGCGCCGTCGCGTCGTTGCCCGCGATCTCGATCACGGCCTCGTTGCGCGTGACAGCGCCGTTGGCCGTGAAGCCAAAGCTCTTCAGCGTCGAGCCTTCTGCGATCCGCGCAAACAGGTTCGACAGCGTCGCACGCTCCTGGTCCGGGCCCTGGATGCGCAGATGGTGGAACTGGCCACCCTTGGCCACATCGACCTCAATCATGGTGTTGGAGCGCGCGCCTGCCAGCCCCTCCTCAAGGAGGGTCACCGACGCGCCTGCATCCACCTTCACAAGGTGGTGCAGCATCGCCTCACCACCGTCTGAGCGGTAGGACAGGCGGATTGGTCGCGTGACCTCTGCCGTGACGTGGATGAGGACCCCTTCAGCGGCCATGGCGGTGTTCAGGGCGGCCATGGGGCGCGCCACGGGCTTAAAGAGCCGTGCCCCATCGCGCCGTTCCGCGCCGTTGGCGGCGGCCTCGAGCGTCCCGTAGAGGGCCTTACCCCAATGAAGGTCGGTCGCGGCAATCTCGCTCAGCCGGACGATACTGACGCCCTCCAGCGCCGCGTCATCCGAGGCCTCCGCGTCAAAGACACCGTCAACAAAGACGAGCGTGAGCGGATCCACCCCGTCAAACACATGGGAGGCCGCACTGGCGGCGTCATACGCCTTGGTACCGGTCCACGGCTCGGGGTTCGTGAACTTCCAGTATTCATCGCGGCGCACCGGCATGCCCAAGGTGGCAAGCCGCCCCCGCGCCGCCTCACGCGCCGCAGAAAGCCACGGACCACTGTCAGGCGACGCCTCGCTCAGGGCCGCATCCGTGAGATCCTGCTTGATCTTGGGCAGCGCCATCTAGGCCTCCTCAAGGATGTTGGCATAGCCGTTATTCTCGACCTCGAGCGCGAGCTCCGGCCCACCCTGCGTCACCATGCGGCCATCGGCCATGATGTGCACCACGTCCGGTTTGATGTGATCGAGGAGGCGCTGATAATGCGTAATGACGAGGAACGTCCGCCCCGCGTCGCGCAGCGCGTTCACACCCGCCGCCACGAGTTTCATCGCGTCCACGTCCAGTCCCGAATCCGTCTCGTCAAGGATGCACATCTTGGGCTCGAGCATCGCCATCTGCAGGATCTCGTTGCGCTTCTTTTCGCCCCCCGAAAAGCCCACATTGACGGGCCGCTTGAGCATATCGGCATCGATTTTCAGCGCTTTCGCCTTCTCGCGCACGACCTTGAGAAACTCACCGGCGCTCAGCTCGTCCTCGCCGCGTGCCTTGCGCTGGGCGTTCACGGCTGTCCTGAGGAAGGTCATGTTGCCGACACCGGGGATCTCCACCGGGTACTGGAAGGCGAGGAAGAGGCCCGCAGCGGCGCGCTCCTCCGGTTCCATCTCCAGCAGGTCCTCGCCGGCCATGGTTGCCGTGCCCTCTGTCACCTCATAGCCCTCACGGCCAGCTAGCACATAAGACAGCGTTGATTTGCCAGAACCGTTCGGCCCCATTATCGCGT
>JBCDGS010000069.1:0-12250 GCA_038751055.1 Pseudomonadota bacterium
CCCCCTCCCTCCAGCACCCCGTCCACGACCCGCCGGCGGGTGAAGCCGGGGCCTCCCGCGCAGGCGGCGACACCCCGCACGACGCCCCCGCCTACCACATCCAGTTCAAGGCCTTTGATGATCAGGAGGAGTACCGGGAGGACTGGGACAAGTTCAACATCTGGCAATACGAATCCAAGGTCGATGAGCCCATCGAGCGTGCCTATTCGATGGCGAACTATCCCGAGGAAAAGGGCCTCATCATGCTCAACGTGCGGATTGCCACGCCTCCGCCGCGCTCCGAGGGCATCCCGCCGGGCAAGATGTCGTCCTACATCTTCAACCTGAAGCCGGGCGACAAGGTTACGATCTCGGGCCCCTTCGGCGAGTTCTTCGCGCGCGACACCCAAAAGGAGATGGTGTTCATCGGCGGCGGCGCGGGCATGGCGCCCATGCGCTCGCACATCTTCGACCAGCTCAAGCGGCTGGAGAACCGCGACCGCAAGATTACCTTCTGGTACGGCGCGCGCTCCCGCAAAGAGATGTTCTTTGTCGAGGACTTTGACGAGCTCGATCAGGAGTTCGACAACTTTTCGTGGCACGTGGCGCTCTCCGACGCGCTGCCAGAGGACGATTGGGGCGGCTATACCGGCTTTATCCACAACGTCCTCTTTGAGGAATACCTCAAGAACCACCCGGCGCCCGAGGACTGCGAATACTACATGTGCGGCCCGCCGATCATGAACCAGTCCTGCATCAACATGCTTCTGGACCTCGGCGTCGACCGAGAAGACATCATGCTCGATGACTTCGGTGGCTAAGAACTAAGACGGCACCGCCCAACAAGTAAGCCGCTCGGATCACCCGGGCGGCTTTTCTTATGCGTCCTGTTCCGCGCGACGCTGATACGGTTCGGGCGTGCCAAGCAGGAAGCCCTGCGCAAGCTCGACACCCAGGTCCCGGACGAGTGTGAACTGAGCGGGTTCTTCGATCCCCTCGCAGACAACCTGCGCTCCGGCCCGGTGCGCAATGTCGACCATGCCGCGCAGCAGGTCCCGGCTCTTCATGCTGGTGTCGGCCCCACGAATGAAGCGGCGGTCGATCTTGACCATGTCGACCTGCATCGTCTGAAGCCGCTCGAGGTTCGAGGCGCCCACGCCAAAATCATCAAGCGCGACCCGAATGCCGCTGTCCCGCAATGCGTTCACGGACTTGGCGATCGCTTCCACTTCAGTGTGGATCGCTGCCTCGGTGATCTCGAAGATGATCTTTTCGCGGGGCGATGTCCCGATGATCTGATCGACCCAGGCGTCGGAACTGCCAGAGATCTTTTCGAGGAAGGCCATGGAGATGTTGAATGTGCAGAACGCGTTTTGGTCGCGCGTGACCCATTCGGTCGCCTCGCGGGCAAATTCCAGCGGCGGCCGCGCATCGGCGCTGTAGGCCTCGGTCATCGTGTCGAGGAACTGCGCGGGCGGCAGGACCTTCCCGTTCGCCCTCTCCCACCGGAGCAACGCCTCATAGCCCGCCACAGACCGCCTGCGACAGCAAACGATGGGCTGCAGGTAGTATCCTATCTCTCCACGCTTCAGGCCAAGCTTCAACTCATCGACGCTGGGTGTCAGCTCAAGGCCATTGGCGTCGTGCGTATTCAGATGGTGCACGCGGTTCTTACCCAGGCTCTTGGCATACCGCATGGCCGTATCACCCAGATCGATGGCGCCGTGCACCTCGAGTCCCGGCTTGAGGCGCAGGCAACCGATGGACGCCCCGCGGCTCACGCTCAGCTCTCCCACCGTCAGCTCGGTTGTGAGGCAGGCCTTGAGGATCTCGTCGCCAAGGACCTCCACATCCAGCGCCCGCGATCGTTGCGACAACACCACAAATTCATCTCCGCCCAGTCGCGCAATGAAATCATGTTCGCCCAGCACCGCAGCAATCGTCCGCACCACGCGGCGCAAAAGCTCATCACCGGCGCTGTGGCCGTAGTGGTCATTGACGCTTTTGAAGTTGTCGAGGTCCAGAAAGAACAGCGTTCCGTGGATGGCTGCATAGCGCGCATAGTTGTCTAGGAAAAAGTCACGCGAGCGTGCCCCTGTGAGGCCGTCCGTCGCAAGACGGACTTCCAGCTCAGCTATGCGCTGTGCCAGTGGATTATCTAGTGAACTAACGTCCATCAGCTTGTTCATGCTAAAATAAACACCTGAAAACCAACATACCCCTGCACTACGACGATAACACGGCCAAGTTGAAAAGGGCACAGTTTGTCACTTTTTTCGCGAATTGGTGTCGGGAATACTGCACTTGCACATTAACGCGGCATTTTGGTCGAGCGGTAGAAGATGGAGGCGAGAGGGTTAGGTTCCTCCGGGCCAAACCGACAGGACAAGCCGTGACGACAGCGCTACTGATTTTCCCCCATCAACTCTTCGCCCGGCACCCGGGTCTGGAGCCCAAACCAGATCGCGTCGTTCTGGTGGAGGAGCCGCTCTTTTTCGGTGATCCGCGCTATCCCGCAAAGATGCACCGTCAAAAGCTCTGGTACCATCGCGCAACGATCGCCCGCTACAAGGCGCGGTTGGCAGAGCAGGGGCATACCGTCGAGGTCGAGCCCTACAGGCACGACACCGGCCTTCTCGCGGCGCTTGTTAAGCGGCTCGAGGAAGACGGGATCACCAAGGTCACGCTTGCGGATCCTGTCGATCATACGCTGATGAAACGGGTGAGCGCCGCCACCGCCGATGTTGAACTGAAGGTTCTGGAGACGCCGGGCTTCCTTAATACCCCTTCCGAGAATGCACAGTACAAGGACGGCAAGAAAAAGTGGTTCATGGCGGACTTCTACAAGGTCCAGCGCCGCCGCCTGGATGTCCTGATGGACGGGGATGAGCCGCAGGGCGGGCAGTGGTCCTTTGATGAGGACAACCGCAAGAAGGTGCCCGCCAAAATGCTGTCCGAGATCCCGCGCCTGCCAGGTATCAACCGCGATCAGGCCGATCTGGACGCCCGTGACAGCGTGAACGCTGAATTCGACACTTTGGGCTCCCTCGACCGGCTGATTTATCCCACTTCCCACGAGGATGCGGAAGACTGGCTTCAAAGCTTCCTCACCGAACGGTTCAGCCTGTTCGGAGATTACGAAGACGCCATCGTGCGGGGGGAAAGCTGGCTCTGGCACGGGGTTCTGACGCCCATGCTCAATACCGGGCTCCTGACGCCCCGGCAGGTCCTCGACGCCACGCTCAAGCACGCGGAAACACGGGACGTGCCGCTGAACTCGCTCGAGGGGTTCCTGCGCCAGATCATCGGCTGGCGTGAATTCATGCGCGCGACCTACGAGGACCTGCATGTCAGGATGCGCACGACCAATCACTGGGGTCACAGCAAGAAGATGCCTGACAGCTTCTACGATGGCACCACGGGCATCGACCCCATCGACGACACGATCCACCGTATCCTCAAGACCGGCTACTGCCACCATATCGAGCGGCTCATGGTGCTCGGGGGCTTCATGTTCCTGTGCGAGATCGACCCCGATGACGTCTATCGCTGGTTCATGGAGATGTTCATCGACAGCTACGACTGGGTGATGGTGCCCAACACCTATGCCATGTCCCAGCACGCCGATGGCGGGCTGATCACGACCAAGCCCTACTTCTCCGGCTCGAACTACGTGAAGAAGATGTCGAACTGGAAACAGGGCGCCTGGGCCGAGAAATGGGACGGCCTCTACTGGCGGTTCATCTGGACCCATAGGGAGGAACTGGGCGGCAATCCCCGTTGGGCGATGATGGTGCGCACGGCCGAAAAGATGGACGAAGCCAAGCGCGAAGCGCATCTGGAGAACGCAGCGAACTTCTTGCGCGGTCTCCGCTGACAGGCGCACACCGGCAGGTCAAACCCACCGGAGCAGCCGCAGCTTTTGTCACGGAAGGTGCGACCTCTGCGCCAGTCTTGCGCGGGCCCTCGGGAACCATTGCATTCCAGCGCGCTTTACTGTTGAGAACTCAGCAACCCTGCGGCGTTTTGGCGAGGGAAAACAAAGGTCCGAATGCCCATGTCAGGCGTAACGAGTACAGCATCCCGGACAGGCCGGTGACGTAAAATCTTCTGGACACAATGTGTCAGATAAAGTTTACACTAAGGGGTAGCCGGGCCGTCCGCACACAGTCCGCCGCCTGGGAGACGACAATGAAACACCACACGCAAGAGCTCACGCCCATTCCCACGCAATGGGTCGGCCCGATCTCCATCACCGGCAACGTCATGAACGAAGAGGTCACCGTGCCCATGGCGACCTACGAGACCCCGCTCTGGCCCTCGACGGGTCGCGGCGCGCGGGTCAGCCGAAAGTGCGGCGGCATCCGCTGCACGCTGGTCGATGAACGCATGACACGCTCTGTGATTTTGCGCGCCAAGGACGCCAGCGAGGCCTTCGCAGCGTGGCAGAGCATCGAAAGCCGCCAAGCGGAACTGCAGGACGTCATCGCCACGACCTCCCGCTTTGCCAAGCTCATCGAGATGAACCGCCAGGTCGTGGGCAACCTGCTCTTCATCCGCTTCGAATGCCGCACAGGGGACGCATCGGGCCACAACATGGTCACGGGCGCCGCCGACGCCGTCATGGGATGGCTGCTGAGCGAGTACCCCCAGCTCGAATACTCCTCCATCTCCGGCAACTTCTGCACCGACAAGAAGGTGAGCGCCGTGAACGGCCTCCATGGCCGCGGCAAATACGTCGTCGCCGAGATCGAGATTCCCCGCGACATCTGCACGAACACGCTCCGCACCACGCCGGAGAAGATGGCCCAGCTCAACACCGAAAAGAATCTGATCGGCGGGATCATCGCGGGTTCCCTCCGGGCGGCCAATGCGCATTACGCCAACATGCTCCTCGCCTTCTACCTCGCCACCGGGCAGGACGCGGCCAACATCATCGAAGGCAGCCAGGGCATGAACCACGTCGAGGCGCGTGAAGACAGCCTCTACTTCTCGTGCACGCTGCCCAACCTCATCGTGGGCTCGGTCGGCTCTGGCAAGGGCAACGACACGGTCGAGGCCAACCTGACCCGCATGGGCTGCAAGGAAGACCGCGCGCCGGGCGAAAACGCCCAACGCCTCGCGGTCATGTGTGCCGCCACCGTCCTGTGTGGCGAGCTGTCGCTCCTTGCGGCACAGACCAATCCCGGCGAACTCATGCGCACCCATTTCAAGATGGAGCGCGGCTAGGAGACCCCATGACCAAGATCGGCATCGACAAGCTCAGCTTCTACGTTCCCCAACATTACATGTCGCTGGGAACCCTCGCAGAGCGTCAGGGGATCGACCCTGCAAAATTCGCGCGCGGCATCGGCCAGAACAAGATCGCGCTGCCCGCCCATGACGAAGACGTTGTCACCATGGCCGCAGAGGCCGCCCGGGCGATCGTCACGACCGAAGACGCCGAGAAGATCGACACCGTCCTCTTCGCGACCGAGACCGGCATTGACCAGTCGAAAGCGGCCGGCGTTTACGTTCACAAGCTCCTCGACCTGCCGTCGAATGTCCGCGTCGTAGAGCTCAAGCACGCCTGCTACTCCGGCACTGCCGGGCTGCAACTCGCCGCCGGCCACGTCGCGCGCAAGCCCGACCGCAAGGTCCTTGTCATCGCCTCTGACGTCTCGCGGTACGACGTCGACAGCCCCGCCGAGGCCACGCAAGGCTGCGGCGCCGTCGCCATGCTCGTCTCCGCAAACCCGCGCGTGATGGAGCTCGACACAGCCGCCGGCTGCCACTCCGAAGACATCATGGATTTCTGGCGTCCGAACTACCGCAAAACGCCCTTTGTCGACGGCAAGTACTCCACCGTAAAGTACCTCCACTCCCTCGCCCATGCGTGGGAGGATTACGTCGCCCAGGGCGGCCGCGCGTTCAACGAGATGGCGCAGTTTTGCTACCACATTCCCTTCACGCGGATGGGCGCGAAAGCACATGCGCACCTAAGCAAGCTGAACCAGGCCCAGAACGACGGAAATCTGATCGAATCCGGCATGGTTTATAACCGCGAGGTCGGGAACTGCTACGCGGCCTCGCTCTACCTGTCGCTGATCTCGATGCTGGAAAACACCGACACCGACCTTTCAGACCGTCCGGTGGGCATGTTCTCCTACGGGTCCGGCGCGGTCGCAGAGTTCTTTTCCGCCGTTGTCCAGCCGGGCTACCGCGACCACCTCATGATCGCCCATCACCTCAAGCTGCTCGAAGACCGGGTCGCCCTAAGCTACGACGAATACCTCGCCTTCCGCCACGCTCCCGATCCTACCGATGGCAGCGAAGCCGTGATGGCCCAGCAAGCCCGAGGGCGCTACCGCCTCGCCCGGATCCATGAGCACAAGCGCCACTACGAAGCCGTCTAGCACAGCCTCCGCCCGGGCTCCGGGCAAGCTGATCCTGTCCGGGGAGCATTCCGTGGTCTACGGGGCGCCCGCGCTCGCCGTGGCGGTCGAGCACTATACCGAAGTGACGTTTACGCCGCTCCACAAGACGGGCGGGCTTTTTACGGCCTTCGAATCCCTGTCGCCTTCCGCGTTTTATCCGTTTGAAGCACTCAAGAGCTTCAAGGAAGGACTCGATGCGAGGTTTGACCAGTTCATGCGCGGCGAAATGCCGGTCCAGAAGGTCCTCCAGCGCCCGGACGATCTGGCGATCTACACGCTGACGTCGCTCCTGCCGATTATCCCACTGCCCGGCGCCTCCTCGCGCGGGCTCCCGGTGCCGGGGCAGTTGTCGTCGAAATCGGACATGCCGCTCGGGGCTGGGATGGGGTCCTCGGCGGCGGTCGTAGCGGCGACCATTGTTCTGTACGAACACCTCCTCGGGCAGTCCCAGACAGCCCAGCAGCGCTTTGAAAAAGTTCGGTTCTGCGAACGCCTCCAGCACGGCAAGGGCTCGGCCATTGACGCCTCGGCAGTTGTCTTCGGCGGGCTCAACCGCGTGCAGGGTGACCACATTTCCCCCCTCGATCTTGCGACCGGTCACACGCTCAACAGCGGCGGATGGTACTGGGTGCAACTCGGCACGCCTGTCTCGAAGACTGGCGAATGCGTGGCCAAGGTACGCGAGGCGCACGGCGCCGACGCCGCACTTTGGCAGGATTTCACCGACTGCACAGAGGCCTTCGCGGAGGTCATCGCCGCCGACGCGGACCCGCGCGACGTGATCCGCCGAAATCAGGCGCTGCTTGAAACGATCGGCGTTGTGCCTCAGCCCGCATCCCGCTTCGCGGCCGCCGTTGAGGGCCTCGGTGGGGCGGCAAAGGTGTCTGGCGCGGGCGCGGTCCGGGGCGAGGCCGCGGGCGTGATGTTGGTCTGGCTTCCCGATGACGCCGCAATGACCGCATTGATGCAGGCCTACCCTGAACGCCGCTGGTCTCCTCTGCGCGTGTCGCACCACGGGGCAGAGCTTTTGCCCAGCGCCTCCCCGGCGCGGATCGGGGCACAGGCAGGGCAAACGCCGTGAGCGTCACCGCCTCGGCGCCGGGATCCATGATGGTCATTGGCGAACACGCTGTGGTCCTCGGGGGCCCCGCCCTCGTGGCGGCCATCGACCAGCGCGCCCATGTGCAGGTGGACGCGCTCGAAGGCGACAAGGTAGAGCTGCACTCCCAGATCGCCCCTCCTCTGGAGACCCGCCTGGGAACCCCACCCGGAAGCGGGCCCTACCGCTTCCTTCTGGCCGCATTGACGGCTGTGGGCGTGGACCGGGGCGTGCGCATCACCACGACATCCGAGATCGACCCGACCATGGGGCTTGGCTCCTCTGCGGCGATCACTGTTGCCGCACTGGGAGCATTGTCCGCATTCATGGGGCGCGCAGCCGACGACGTCCACGACCGGGCGCTCGTTATCGTCCGCGCCATTCAGGGGCGTGGGAGCGGCGCCGACCTCGCCGCCTCGGCACGGGGTGGCCTCCTCAGATACGCGCTGCGCGATGGCGCGCTCACCGCAGACATGGACGCGATGCCCAACCCGCCGGTCATCGCGCTCAAATATGTGGGCTACAAGACACCAACGGGCGAGGTTCTGGCCCGCGTCGAGGAGGCCGCCGAAAAGCGGCCCGACCACTATCGCAGCACCTACGAGGCCATGCGCCTCTGCGCGTCCGCGGGCGTGGCCGCAGCACAGGATGCCAGCTGGGACGCCCTCGCCGCGCAGATGGATGCCTATCAGGGGCTGATGACGGCGCTGGGTGTCTCCGACGATGCCCTCGAAGCGCTCGTGGAAGAGGCCCGCGATGCCGGGGCCATGGCGGCCAAGATCTCGGGCTCGGGGCTTGGCGATTGCGTCATGTCCTTCGGGGCCGTCCCCCCCGGCTGGACGGAAGTGCCCCTCGCGCCACACGGGCTGATCATTGATGGCTGACGCGCTCGGGGCCCTTCTCCCGGCGACGCTGCCGGAACCACAGGAGGCGGAGGCCTACGCCCCGTCGAACATCGCGCTCTCAAAGTACTGGGGCAAGCGCGACGCGGCGCTGAACCTGCCGCTCAACTCTTCCCTGTCCATCTCGCTCGCCCATTGGGGCACCACGACCCGCATCGCGCCCGCCGTAGAAGACGAGGTCATCTTTAACGGCGTCCTGCTCTCCCCGGAGGATGGCTTTGCCCGGAAGGTCATAGGTTACCTCGACCGGTTCCGGCGCGGCGCTGTGCGACCCGTCCGGGTGGACACCACGAACACGATCCCCACTGCCGCCGGGCTCGCCTCCTCGGCGTCCGGCTTCGCGGCCCTCACCCAGGCGATCAACAGCGCCTTTCAGCTCGGCCTCAGCGCGCCGCAGCAAAGCATGGTCTCGCGTTTGGGCTCGGGCTCGGCCACGCGCTCCTTTTGGCACGGCTTCGTGCGCTGGGACCGCGGAACACAGCCCGACGGCGCCGACAGCTTCGCGACCCCCCTCGACACGGCCTGGCCAGAGTTCCGCATCGCCCTCATAAAGGTCGATACCGCTCCGAAGGCCCACAGCTCGCGGGATGGCATGGCCCACACCGTCGCAACCTCACCGCTCTTCGGACCCTGGCCGGAGCGGGCAGAGGCCGACTGCGCCGCCATCGAAAGGGCCATCCGCGCCCGGGATTTCGCAACGCTCGGCGCGCTGACCGAAGCAAACGCACTGGCCATGCACGCCACGATGATGGCGGCGCGACCCGCGCTGACCTATCTCAAGTCTGGCTCCTGGCAGGTGCTCGAAACGCTCTGGGCCGCCCGTGCGGCGGGACTGAACGCCTATGCCACCATGGATGCGGGCGCCAATGTGAAGCTGATCTTCCTGAGCGAGGCAGAGGCGGCCATCCGCGCGCTCTTTCCAGCGGCCGACATCATCGACCCGTTCGGCTACTCCCCGTAGACCAACCGCAGCCCCCGCCGCCGGGCGCTGTAGCGATCCCAGATGACATAGGCCATCCCGCCCGCAAAAAGGGCGGCCATCGCATACCACGTCAAAGCGTAGCTCAGATGAGAGTTGCGGAACTCGATGATCGTGAGGCCGCCGCGCGGAAACGTGCCCGGCGCGGTCAGGTGATCGGCATCGATAAAGTAGGCTTCGGCCTCGATGCCAGCAACGTTAGACAGCACAGCCACATCCCGCGCGACCCACCGCCCTGCGGCGGGGTCATTGCTTTCCAGAAGCGTCCCCTCCGGCTCGGTGATGCGCAAAAAGCCAGTGACAGTCACGCGCCCCGCCGGCTCCAGCACCTCGCCGGCGAAATTCTGCGGAATGAAGCCCCGGTTGATCCAGATCGTCCGACCGTCTGCCTCAAGCGGCGTCATGAGCCAGAACCCGAGGCCAAGGTCCGTCACCGCCTTCACACGGCGCGTCTCGGCGTAGTCGTACGTGCCGGATACGGCGACGCGGGTGTATTCATCGGCCTCTTCGGTCACGGGGCCGGACGGCGCGGGCACCTCCTCTGCAAAGGCGCGCGTCTCTACGGCCTCGATCAGGTCCAGCTTCCAGCCCAGCCGCTGAAGCTGCCAGTTGCCGAGCCCGATCATGACGACAAAGACGGCGAAGGCCGCAATCAGGAGCGTCGCGTCAAGCCAAAGCGGCCTGCGCGGATCGTCCCGCGCGTCCTCCGTCATGGCAGTTGCTCGACCCGCTCGATCAGCTCATGGGCGGGCATCATGTTTTCCTCGAGGTGGAACATGACCCAGATCGACCCAGCGAGAATGATGACCAGAAGCACCCCCGTGAAGGCCAGCGACATGGCCTGCCAGCCGTCCTCGGCGCCCAGCGTCACGTGCAGGAAGTAGTAGACATGCACCATGATCTGCGCCCCGCCGAGAAGGAAGATGATCGCGATGGCCCAGCCCACATTGTCCTCGAGCACGCCGCCCAGCACCAAGCCGAACGGGATGAGCGTCAGGATCACGGAGAGCGCGAACCCGATCCCATAGCTCTTGAGAGAGCCGTGATTGCCGTCGTGCGCATGATCGCTCATATCAAAACCCCCGTGAGGTAAACGAAGCTGAAGACCGCGATCCAGATCAGATCGAGGAAGTGCCAGAAAAGGCTCAGGCACGCGATACGGCGCTTGTTCTCGTGGGTCAGGCCGTGGATCTGGATCTGCGCAAGCAGCGTCACAAGCCAGATGGCCCCCGCCGCCACGTGGAGCCCGTGCGTCCCGACGAGAAGCCAGAAAGAGCTCAGGAACGCGGAGGCCATGGGCGTCGCGCCGATATGCCAGAGATGCTCGAATTCGTAGATCGACAGGCCAAGGAACGCCAAGCCGAAGACACCCGTAACGGCCAGCCAGCCCTGCGTGCCAATCTTCGATCCGTTCTGCATCGCGATCATCGCAAAGCCATAGGTGATCGACGAGAAGAGCAGCATGAAGGTGGACACGAGGATCAGCTCGATCTCGAACAGGTCGGCGGGGGAGGGCCCCGCCGCATAGTTCTGGCCAAGCACCGCATGCACCGCGAAAAGGATGCCAAACAGAAGGCAGTCCGACATGAGATAGAGCCAGAAGCCCAGCATCGTGCCGGTCTCGTGGTGCTCATGGGCGTGGGCATCCTCTACGACATGGAAATCGTAGACCGGTGCTACGCTCGTGCTCGCGAGGCGCGGGCCGCCGGTTCCCAGTGTTGCGTCGCTCATTGTGCTGCCGCCACGTTGTTATACGCAGCCTCCTGCTTTGTGCGCGTCCCCTCGATGTCGGCCACTTCGTCCACGGTGACGTAGTAGTCGCGGTTGTAGTTGAAGGTATGCGCGATCCCGTAGACGAGGCTCGCCATGCCGGTCGCCAGTGCGAGCCACCAGATGTGCCAGATCAGTGCAAAGCCCATGGCCGTCCAGAGGCCCGAGATGACGATACCCGTCGCCGTGTAATGCGGCATGTGGATGGGCGCGTAGCCGTCCGTCTTGCGCTCGTAACCGGCAGATTTCATGTGCTCCCACGCGTCGCGGCGGTAGACCCTCGGCGTGAACGCAAAGTTGTAATAGGGCGGCGGCGAGGACGTGGACCATTCGAGCGTCCGCGCGTCCCAGGGATCGCCGTCACAGGCCAGCGTGTCACGGTTCTTGATTGACACGTAGATCTGCACGAAGAACGCCATCACCCCCACCGCGATCAGCGCGACGCCGATGGCTGCGGTAAAGAAGTAGCCCGCGTAGATCGTATCCTCGAACTGGCTCAGGCGGCGCGTGACGCCCATGAGGCCCAGCAGATAAAGCGGCATGAAGGCAAAGTAGAAGCCCACGACCCAGCCCCAGAAGCTCACGAGGCCCCAGGTCCGGTCCAGCTTGAAGCCGAACGCCTTGGGCCACCAGTAGTTGATGCCCGCAAAGATGCCGAACACGACGCCACCGATGATGACGTTGTGGAAGTGCGCCACCAGGAAGAGCGAGTTGTGCAGCACGTAGTCCGCCGGCGGGATCGCCAGCAGCACGCCCGTCATGCCGCCCACCACGAAGGTCAGAAGGAACGCGATCGTCCACATCATCGGCAGCTCGAACTGGATGCGGCCTTTGTACATCGTAAAGAGCCAGTTGAAGATCTTTGCCCCCGTGGGGATCGAGATGATCATGGTCGTGATCCCGAAGAAGGAGTTCACGTCCGCGCCCGCCCCCATGGTGAAGAAGTGGTGGAGCCAAACGATATAGCTCAGGATCATGAAGACGGCGGTCGCGTAGACCAACGCCGTGAAGCCGAAGAGGCGCTTCCACGAGAACGTCGGGACGATCACCGACAAGATGCCGACGAACGGCCGCGTCAGGATGGAGACCTCCGGGTGCCTCCACC
>JBCDGS010000070.1:0-12066 GCA_038751055.1 Pseudomonadota bacterium
GCCGCCGATCACGACGACGCGATACTGATCTTTCATAGCGCTCTCCCTGCGGACTTTTTAAAAGCCTACGGCAGGGAGGGCGCGATTCTAGACAGAAGTGTCCAGAAATATCTCGTTTGCGACATGACCGCAGAAATTAAGAGCCGCTGGCGGAGCGCATGCACCTGCGGGTGGACCCGCGCATCGGGCATTTCCTGCCTGACCCGAGAGGTGCGCCAGGGCGCTTAGATCCTTTGAGCGCATCGAAGGAATTGCGGGCTTTGCGCAAGCGCAATAGCTGTGCTGTGCGGGTGTTTGCGTGTGCCTTGGCCTTGCCATGCGGTGCGGGCACAAACCCTGCACGCGTGGTAGTATCCAGAGGCATGTATCGGAGGCGAGATGGCGAGAGAATTTGAGAAGCACGACCATGCGCTCTGCGTTTCGGACGCGCTGGAAGCGGCGGAAGCGCATTGCCGCGCAGGTGGCGTGCAGTTCACCACGGTGCGGCGGCGGGTCCTGGAGATCCTGCTCGAGGAGCACCGGGCGCTCGGGGCCTACGATCTCTTGGAACGTCTCAAGGAGGATGGGCTGGGCTCGCAACCTCCGGCGGCGTATCGCGCGCTGGATTTTCTGGTAACGCAAGGGCTTGCCCATCGTATCGAGCGCCTGAACGCGTTCGTGGCTTGCACTCACGGCCCATCCGATCATGTGCCGGCTTTCCTGATCTGTGAGACCTGCGATGCCGTTGCGGAGACGGTGTCGCAACCGGCTTTGGGAGCGTTGGATCGCAGCGCGCGGGGCGCAGGATTTGAGATCGCGCAGGTGGTGGTCGAAGCGCGGGGGATTTGCGCGCCGTGCCGGGAGACCTATGGGGCGTGACACCTTCGGGCCTTGGGGCGCTGGCTTGGGGTCGCGTGTTTGTTAAGGGTGGTCATAGACCAGGCGGAAGCCTTGATGGGTGGTCGTGGAGTCGGGCGTGTTCCCGGACCGCGCGGCGATCCTGTAGCGGAAGCAATAGGAGGCGTGGCAGAGGAAACTGCCTCCTTTGAGGAGTTTGTAGCCCTTGAAGGCTTTCTGCCGCTCCCGAATTTCCCGCTTCACGGAGCGCAGGCGGAAGGGCTCGCAAGTCCATTCCCAGACGTTGCCAACCATGTTGAAGAGCCCATAGCCATTCGGCCCAAAGGAGAGGGAAGGGGCGGTGGTCTCGTAGCCGTCGGCGCGCGTATTGGCCGAGGGGAAGCGGCCTTGCCAGATGTTGCAGGGGTAGTCCGGGCCCGCGTCGGTGGGTGCCTCGTCGCCCCAGGGAAAGGTCACGTCGCCCTGGCCGCCGCGGGCGGCGTGCTCCCATTCAGCCTCCGTCGGGAGACGCCCACCGGCCCAAGCGGCGTAGGCGCGGGCATCTGACCAGCTGACCTGGACAACGGGATGATCGGGGAGGGCGGCGTCTTCGGTCCCGGGCCCGTTGGGCGCGCGCCAACTCGCCCCGTCGACACGGCGCCACCACTGCGCTTCGAGCACGCCCTCGGTGGCGCCGTAGCCTTCTGGCACCTGCGCGCCAAAGACGAAGGTCCAGCCGATCCGCTCGGCCTCTGTCTCATAACCGGTTGCATCGGCGAAGGCGGCGAACTGTTGGTTCGTGACGGCACCGCGCTCCATCCAGAAGCGTTTGAGCTTGGTTTTGCGTAGCGGGCCTTCGCAATCTTCGGGCAGGTAGGGCGCGTTGGTCCCTATGAGGCTCTGACCGGCGGGGATTTCGACGGCGTCGCGCGGCGGAGCGCCAGCGGGGACCGGGCTGCTTTCAGCGCGCGCCGGTGCGTCGGGTCGGCTGGGTGTGCAGCAGGATTTGGCATGTGATCCCATGCGGATGGTGTCGCTCCGCGGATTGCCGCTTGCAAGGTCAATCTGTGTTTCAAAAGTTGCGCGAGCGCGCTCCGGCGCTGGACAGGGGCGGGCCCGCGCTCTACCCCAACGCCCCAGGAGGCGGGCATGGTGACAAAGCTTTTCGGGACAGATGGCGTAAGGGGACAGGCAAACACCTTTCCCATGACACCGGAGGCCGTGCTCCGCTTAGGCGCCGCTGCGGGGCGTCACTTCCGGCGGGACGCGCGCGCCCATAGCGTGGTGGTGGGCAAGGATACGCGCCGCTCGGGCTACATGCTCGAGACCGCGCTGGCGGCGGGCTTCACGTCCACAGGGATGGATGTGATCTTTCTGGGCCCCGTGCCCACACCGGCGGTTGGTCAGATGACCCGCTCGATGCGGGCCGATCTGGGGGTCATGATATCCGCTAGCCACAATCCCGCCGAGGATAACGGGATCAAGTTTTTCGGCCCCGACGGCTTTAAGCTCTCAGATGAGGCGCAAGAAGAGATCGAGGCGCTCTTTCAGTCGGGCGTCGACCTCTGCCCGCCGGCGCGAATCGGGCGCGCCAGCCGGGTCGAGAGCGCCACGGGCCGCTATGTGGAAGCCGTAAAGGGCACGCTGCCGAGGGGGCAGCGCCTAGCTGGCCTAAAGGTCGTGGTCGATTGCGCCAATGGCGCGGCCTACAAGGCGGCGCCGCAGGTGCTTTGGGAATTGGGTGCCGAGGTCATTCCCCTGGGGGTCACGCCGGACGGCTACAACATCAATAAGGGCTGCGGATCCACCGCGCCGGAGGCCCTTGTTGATCGGGTGCTGGTCGAGGGCGCCGATGTCGGCCTCGCGCTTGATGGTGACGCCGATCGCCTCATCCTCGTGGATGAAACGGGTACCGTGGCGGATGGCGACCAGCTCATGGGCCTCATCGCCAGCCGCTGGGCCGAGGCAGGCAAGCTCGCGCGCCGCACCTTGGTGGCAACTGTCATGTCCAACCTCGGGCTTGAGCGCTGGCTCGCGGCCCAGAACATCACGCTGTTGCGCACCGCTGTCGGCGATCGCTACGTCGTGGAGGCCATGCGCGCCGGCGGGCACAATCTGGGCGGAGAGCAGTCCGGGCACATCGTGATGTCCGACCATGCGACCACGGGCGACGGCCTCCTGGCGGGCCTCCAGTTCTTGAGCGCCATGATCGATACCGGGCGCTCTGCAAGCGAGCTCGTCCGCGTTTTCGAGCCCTGTCCTCAGAAGCTTGAGAATGTGCGGTTCGACCTCGGTGCCGAGCCGCTAAAGAGCGCGACCGTGCAGGCGGCGATTGCCGATGCGGAAGCCGCGCTTGAAGGGCAGGGGCGGCTGCTGATCCGAAAGTCGGGAACCGAGCCGCTCATTCGTGTGATGGCTGAAGCCGAAGATGCCCACCTGCTTGAGCAGGTTGTCAGCGCCGTGGCGGAAGCTGTGCGCGAAACCGCCTAGCGCGGGTAGCTCGGGGCGCGCCTTTGCCAGCCCCTGCCGTCGCTCGCGCTTACAGAGACTGGAGATCCAGGTGCCAGGGCCTAGAGGCGCGTCTGAGCGGTAGCAGCGTTCATCATTGCTTCACCACGTTCCCGTAGGCTCACCGCTCGGAGCGGGGCCGGAGGCAAAGTATGCGAATCGAGGAAACGCGACTCTCGGGAGTATGCCTTTTGCGCCCGAGCGCTATGCCAGAGGCGCGCGGCCCCAGTCAGGCACGCTGGAACGAGGGCCGGCTGCCGGAGGCAAGTCTCGCGCGCCGTTTTCCACGTGAGATCCGGTCCCTCACGCGGCTGCCCGGCACGGTTCACGGGCTCCAGTACCAGGCTCCGCCCTTTGAACAGGAGCGGCTCGTCTGGGTTTCATCCGGCGAAATCCTAAGCGTTGCCGTCGATGTCAGGCGGGGCTCGCCCAGTTTCGGCCAGTGGGTTCGCGCGACGCTCAGCCCTACGAATGGCCGCCAAATGCTCATTCCAGGAGGCTTTCTCCATGGCTTCATCACCCGCGCGCTCGATACGACGGTGATCATCAAGGTGACGAGGGCCTATTCCGCGCAGGCCGACGGCCGCATCCACTTTGCCGACCCGGACATCGGCATCGACTGGGGTCTACCGCCCGAGCGCATCGTCGCCACCGCCAAAGACAGAGCCGCGCCTGCGCTGAGGGCTTGGCGGTCGCCCTTCCAGCTTCCTTCTTTGGCCGCTTAGCCGGCGTTTTGTCGGCCCGGCGGTCAGTCTCGACCAAGCTTCAATGAATGTGTGGCTTGCTACGGGTCACCGTGGGGCCCTTTCGGAGCCCGCCTCGACAGTCTGCGCTGCCATATCTTTTCGCTTTGATCTGCGGGCATAATTTTGCAGGTTGCCGCTGATGACGCTGGCCCTTTCAGATCTTGTTTGCCCCTATGGCCTTCGCTCCCCGGCCGCTGCAGTGGGGAGGAGGCGCCTCGCGTTCCGCGGGCAGAGTGAAGCGTCGCGATGGCGGGCCGATCGCCGCGGGCCGCGCGGAAAGGATGCGCACCAGGGATTTCGGGGACGCCCATGCGCACGGTTCTGATCACGGGGACCGCGGGGTTCATTGGCTTCCATCTGGCGCGCCTGCTCCTGTCGGAGGGGTTCCGCGTTGTGGGGTATGACGGTCTCACCGATTACTACGATGTGAGCCTTAAGGAGCGCCGACACTCGGCGTTGCGGCAGTATGAGCATTTCAGCGCCACCGAAGCGATGCTTGAGGATGCGGACCGCCTGATGTCAGTGGCGCAGGCGGCGGCGCCCGACATCATCGTGCATCTCGCCGCCCAGGCCGGTGTGCGGTATTCGCTAGAAAACCCACGTGCCTACATCGATGCCAACGTGGTGGGCACGTTCAGTGTCATGGAGGCCGCGCGCGCGCTGGAAGTGGATCACCTGCTTATGGCGTCAACCAGCAGCGTCTATGGGGCTAATGCCGACATGCCCTTTGCCGAGGTCCACAAGGCCGATACGCCGCTGACGATCTATGCGGCGACCAAGAAGGCGAATGAAGCCATGGGGCATGCCTATGCTCACCTCCATGATCTGCCAGTGACGTTGTTCCGCTTTTTCACGGTCTATGGCCCGTGGGGTCGTCCCGATATGGCGCTCTTCAAATTCACTAAGGGCATTCTCGAAGGCACCCCCATCGACATATATAACCACGGCGAGATGTGGCGTGATTTTACCTATGTCACGGACCTCGTGCGCGGCATACGGCTCCTGATGGATGTGCCTCCCGAGCGCCCGGATGACCCCGGCGACATCGCCGACGGGGACACATTGAGCCCCGTGGCGCCCTATCGCGTCGTCAATATCGGCAATTCGGAGAAAGTGCGGCTTCTCGACTTCGTTGAGGCCATCGAGGCGGCCACCGGGCGCGAGGCGATACGCAACTACATGGACATGCAGCCCGGTGACGTGCCAGCGACCTGGGCCAAAGCGGACCTGTTGCATGACTTGACCGGCTACCGTCCACACACCAACGTCCGCGACGGGGTTGCGGAATTCGTGGCCTGGTACCGCGACTATTATCAGGTTTGACCATGAAGCGCAGTGGAGGAGAGCTACTGGTTGCCTGCCTCGAGGGGCTTGGGGCGACGCGTGCTTTCGGTGTGCCGGGGGAGAGCTACCTGGCGGTGCTTGATGCGCTCCATGACAGCCCGTTGGCGCTGACGCTGGCGCGGCACGAGGGCGGCGCCGCGTTCATGGCATGCGCCTGGGGGCAGCTGACCGGAGAACCGGGCATTTGCATGGTGACGCGGGGGCCGGGAGCCACCAACGCGGCCATTGGCGTGCACACGGCCATGCAGGGCTCGGTGCCGATGATCCTTTTTGTGGGGCAGGTCGCGCGCTGGATGCGAGACCGCGAGGCGTTTCAGGAGCTCGATTACCGTGCCGTCTTTGGACCCATCGCGAAATGGGCGACAGAGATCGACGACGCGGCCCGCATTCCCGAGGTGCTGACGCGCGCCTGGGCCACGGCCACAAGCGGACGCCCCGGCCCGGTGGTGATCGCGCTGCCTGAGGACATGCTGGTTGATGAAGTGGAGATCGCGCCTCTGACAGCTCCGCCGCGATGCGTGCCACCGGATGTGGCACCGGGAGCGGCCGATGCGACCGCCGCTCTCCTTGCTCGTGCCGAGCGGCCACTCGTAATCATGGGCGGCGGGGGCTGGGGCAACGACGACAGGATCGCTTTGCAGAGCTGGCTTTCGGAAGCGGGAGTGCCGGCCCTGACGGCGTTCCGCTTTCACGATCTCATCGACCATGGCGCGCCCTATTTTGCAGGCGTCGCTGGGGTCGGAATGACACCGCAGGTCCGTCGGCTTATCGAAGAGGCAGACACGATCCTAGCGCTCAACATCCGCTTTGGCGAGATGACGACCGGAGGCTACACGCTCTTTCAGGACCCCCGACAGACGCTCATCCATAGTCACATCAGCGATCGTGAGTTGGGCAAGGTCGTACCTGCGCAACTGTTGATCCATGCCGCGCCGGGCGCGGTCGTGGAGGCGCTTGCTCAGCGGGGTGTTAGCAGCGCCCGCAGTGTCTGGCTCCAAGAATCGCGCGCGGCCTATGGTGAAAGCCTGTCAGCACCTGAACAGCCAGGTTCGCTGGACATGCGCGCCGTCGTCACCGCGCTCCAGGACAGGCTGGCCCCCGACGCTGTACTCACCAACGGTGCCGGTAACTTCGCGATCTGGACGAACCGATTTTTTCAGTTCTGTCCGGGCCAGCGGCTGCTCGCGCCGCAATCGGGTGCCATGGGCTATGGCATCCCCGCCGCAATCGCAGCGAAAACCGCCTTTCCCCAGCGGCAGGTCGTCTGCATTGCGGGGGATGGCGACTTTCAGATGACGGGCAACGAGCTCGGCGCAGCAATGCAGGCTGGTGCGTGTCCGGTTATCCTTGTCGTCAACAATGGATCCTATGGCACAATCCGGATGCATCAGGAGCGGGAATATCCTGGTCGCGTGTCAGGTACGGAGCTGAAGAACCCGGATTTCGTTGCTCTGGCAAAAGCTTACGGATTTGCTGGCATGCGCGTGACGCGGACGCAGGACGTTGATGCGGCCCTGGATGCGGCGCTGTCTTCACAGACCGGGGCTGTCGTCGAACTCGTCATCGATGTCGAGGCGATCACACCGTCCGCAACACTTTCTGAGATACGCGGCGACCTGGGTTAGTTTGGGGATAGCTTGGTCCAATCTTGCCTCTCGCGCCGCAGAGCGTAGCTTACGGCAATGGGACAAGACATTCATGCGCTTTCTAAGGCCACACCAAAGGGCCGGGTGCGACGCCGAAAAGAGGCCCGACCGGGGGAGATTATTGCTGCGGGTATCGCGGAATTTGCCGAATACGGTTTTGAGTGCGCGCGGCTTGAACGCATTGCGGCCAAGGCAGGGATATCGAAGGGCACGATATATCTTTATTTCACGTCAAAAGAGGCGCTGTTTTCGGCGGCGATCGAAGAGCATGTCCTCAATGTCGTGGCGCAGAACGAGGCAGAAATAACCGGGTTTGAAGGCACAACCGAGGCGTTGCTGAGAAGCATCTTGGAGAGGATTTACCGAAAACTCTTAACACCCGAGAACACAGCGCTCATGCGGGTCCTTATCGCCGAAAGCGGTCGGGTTCCCGGTCTCGCCGCAAAGTATCATGAAATGGCGCTAGGACGCGGGATCGCGATGTTGAAGGCGATCATTGAGCGCGGTGCACGCCGGGGAGAGGTTGTCGAGAGCATCGTAAGCCGACAGCACGAGCTCATCGTGGCGCCAGCGATTTTTCTTGCCGTTCACAACATGGTCTTTTCCGAGTTCGATGAGATCGACGTTGAGGCGTTTTTTGAAAGCCATGTGTCGCTCATTGTAAGAGGCCTTTGCGTCGAGTGCCCGGGTTAGGGCGAACATTGCGGTTGTTCCTGTCTTTCAGAATAACGTATACGTTATTTTGAAAGTCCGAGGGAGCTGGCATGAAAATTGGGGTCGTTGGTCTGGGGTCGATGGGATACGGCATGGCCATGTCGTGCTTGCGTGCGGGCCATGAGGTTTATGGGTTCGACCTGTCGGACTTGGCTGTGTCCAAGTTCGTCGACGCGGGCGGCCTAGCTGGCGACATCGCCGCCTGTGCGCCGGAATTGGATGCGCTGGTCGTTGTGGTCCTCAACGCGGCCCAGCTTGAGGCAGTGCTTTTTGGCGAAGAGGGAGACGCAAGCAACGGGGGCGCTGCTGCGAGCATGGCCACGGGTGCCGTTATCCTTGCCTGCGCGACCGTGCCACCTGATGTCGCGCGACGGATGGAGGCGCGTGCGAAAGCCAGCGGGCGCCACTATTTGGACGCGCCGATCTCGGGCGGGTCGGTGAAGGCAGAGGCGGGTCAACTGGGGGTGATGGCGTCGGGGCGGCCAGCGGCGTTTGACGCAGCGCGCCCCGTTCTGGACGCGTGCGCCGAGACCGTCTTTGAGCTCGGTGACGAGGCCGGCGCGGGGTCCGCTATGAAGGCCGTCAATCAGCTTTTGGCCGGGGTCCATATCGCCGCCATGGCGGAGGCGCTGACCTTTGGGATGACGCAGGGGATCAAGCCCGAGGCCTTCTTTGATGTGATCTCAAGATGCGCGGGCTCTTCGTGGATGCTGGAAAACCGGACGCCGCACATCATTGCGGGCGACTATACACCGCACTCCCAGGTCAACATCTGGCCCAAGGACCTCGGCATCGTGCTCGCTGCGGCCAGCCGCGCGGACTTCGAAGCGCCTCTCACTGAGACAACGCTCGCGCAGTTCAGGCGCGCGCAGGAGATGGGTCTGGGACAAGAGGACGACGCGGCGGTGGCCAAGGTTTATGCGAAACAGGCGGGGCTCGCATTGCCAGGGGGAGCGTCATGAAGCTCGGCTGTATCGGCGATGATTTTACGGGATCAAGCGACCTCGCCAACACGCTTGCCAAGGAGGGGATGCGGGTTGTCCAGTACACTGGCATACCAACCGTGCGCGCGGCCGATGGCGTCGATGCGGGCGTGATCGCGTTGAAGTCGCGCTCGATTGCGCCGAGTGAGGCGGTGGCGCAGTCGCTGGCGGCGCTGGAATGGCTCAAGGCGCAAGGCTGCAGCCAGTTCTTCTTCAAGTATTGCTCGACGTTTGATTCCACGCCGGAGGGCAATATCGGTCCGGTTGCGGACGCTCTGACCGAGGCCCTCGGCGCGGATCGGGTCATCGTCTGCCCTGCCTTTCCAGGCACGGGGCGGTCGGTTTATCAGGGGCATCTCTTCGTTAACGACCGCTTGCTGAGCGAAAGCGGGATGGAGAACCACCCGCTGACGCCGATGACCGACCCCGATATCCGTCGCTGGTTGGCACCGCAGACAAAGCTTGCGGTCGGGCATGTGGCGGCCTCCTCGGTGTTTCGAGGCGCCGAAGCCATAGCCGACGCCCTTGCCTCTGAGCGCGACGCGGGCAAGACGCTCATCATTGTCGATGCGATCCGGGACGAAGACCTGCGGGACATTGGGCGCGCTGCCGCGGATCTCAAGCTGATCACGGGTGGCTCTGGCGTCGCGCTGGGCCTGCCGGCCAACTTTGGATTTCAGTCCGGGGCTGTGCCCTGGCGGGGCCAAGCTGGTCGCGCGCTCGTGCTGTCCGGGTCCTGCTCGCGCGCGACGCGGCGTCAGGTCGCGCACCATGCCGCGCGACAGCCCTCGCTTGAGGTCGTTGCCGAAGCCGTCATCGAGGGGGATGTGACACCGCAGGGGCTGGTGGAGTGGGCATCCGAGCAAGGGGGCTTGCCGCTGATTTATAGCTCTGCAGACCCCGCCGTGGTGGCGGAGGTGCAGCGCACCTTTGGCCGCGACCGGGCCGCCCACGCCATCGAAACCCTCTTCTCGGAAACCGCGCAGCGCGCGCGCGCGGCGGGCTTTACGCGCATCATCACTGCCGGTGGTGAGACCTCAGGCGCGGTGGTCGAGGGGCTGGCCCCTGCAGAGCTTAGCATCGGCCCGGAGATTGCCCCCGGCGTCCCGGCGATGCGTGCCGATGATGGTCTCGTTCTCGCGCTGAAATCCGGCAATTTCGGCGCTCAGGACTTCTTTGAGAAAGCCGATGCGTTACTCTCGGGCGAGACACAGTAAGACAGTGTGATCCGCTCGCGCTGTCACCCTCCTCCGGCGAGCCTTGGGCGGACAGAGGAGAAGGGACGAATGGCGGAAAATCTATTTTAGACAGATAGTTAATGCAATTCGACTCCGAGACGGGGCCGCGTGCGGCTCATAAAGTGACGGCTTTGCCTGTTCGGATGCTTTCGTCCGCTGCCAAACAGATCGCCAGCGAGGTGACGGCATCCTGCATGTGCCGTTCGAGCGGCACATCGCTGCGGATCGCCTCCAACACGAAGGCCTGCTCCTCGCGACACAGGGCTTCGTGATCCGGCTCGTTCTCTAGGGCGATGCGCCTGTCTCCGTCGGGGCGATGTATCAGGAGGTTTCCGACCTTGGTGTGGCCCTCAATGTCAGCGCTGTCGCTGCTCTCTGCATCTACGATGCTCACGCTTCCCACGGGCGTCAGGACATCTTTGACGAAATAGGCAGTCTCAGAGATCATGGGCCCCCAGCCAGCCTCGTACCAACCCACTGATCCGTCATCGAAGCGCACCTGAAGCTGACCGTAATTGTACATGTCGGATGCGATTTCGTTGCTGAGACGCAAGCCGATCCCTTGGACCTGCACCGGGGCTGCATCGGTGATTTGGCACATCACGTCGACGTAGTGCACGCCGCAATCCACAATGGGCGAGGCAGAGCTCATCAGCGCGCGATGCGTGTCCCACTCAGCGCCCTGGCTCTGCTGATTGAGGTTCATGCGAAAGACGTAGGGCCCGCCGAGCGCGCGGGCTTCCGCGATGAAGCGCTGCCAGGACGGGTGGTGGCGTAGAATGTAGCCGATAACGAGCTTGCGCGAGGTTCTCTGCGCAGTTTCGACAACCCTCTTGGCATCTTCCACATTCGTGGCGATGGGTTTCTCAAGAAAGACATGGGCCCCGGCCTCCATGGCCTTGAGCGCGATTTCCGCATGGCTGTCCGGGTAGGTCGCGATAATCACAAGATCGGGCGCGAGTGCCAGCGCCTCTGGATAGCTTTGCAGCTGAGGCAGACCGCGAAGCGCGTGTGGAAGCGGTCGGTGGGAGCGATTTACGATGCCCACTACCTCCACGCCGCCCAATGCCAGGAGCGCCGTGGCGTGGGATGTGCCCATGTGACCTGCGCCAATGACAACCGCTCTTATCATGCCATCCTCTCCGGTGCCTGGCGGTCACGATGGCGGCTTCAAGTCGGGAGAGCAAGTTGCCCCCGCAACGACGTCGTGCCACGGTTCTTCCATGACCTCTCACATGCGCCGCGAAATTGAAGAAATCCCCGAAGCGGTCTCGCGCCTGGTGGGTTCGGAGATGTCGGAGCGAATCGAGGTGGCGGCCGCGGCGATGCGCGCCCGCGACCCGGCGTTTATGGTCACGATCGCTCGCGGCTCATCGGACCATGCCTGCACCTTCTTGAAATATGCCAGTGAACTCATGTTGGGGCTGCCCGTCGCCTCCATCGGGCCCTCGGTAGCGTCGATTTACGGCGCGCCCCTTAGGCTTTCAGGTGCTGTGTGTCTGAGCGTGTCCCAATCGGGCGCGAGCCCGGACATCGTGGCCATGACGCGTGCCGCGGGCACCAGCGGTGCGCTTACGCTGGCCCTGACGAACTCGGAAGACAGCGCCTTAGCGCAGGTCGCGGATCACGTGTTGCCCGTGGCGGCGGGGCCGGAGCGAAGCGTTGCCGCAACAAAGAGCTTTGTGAATTCCTGCGTTGCGGGGCTCGCTTTGCTGGCAGAGGTGGCGGGGGATATGGCTCTGAAGGCGGCTTTGGCGGAGCTGCCAGAAGCGCTGGCACGCGCGATCGCGTGCGATTGGTCTCCGCTTGCTGCCGCCCTGAGCTCCGAAAGCGCCTATGTGCTGGGGCGCGGGCCGTCCTGGGCGATGGCTGGGGAGGCAGCGCTTAAGGTCAAGGAGGTCGCCCAGGTCCACGCCGAAAGCTACTCCTCGGCGGAGGTGCTGCATGGCCCGGTCTCCCTGGTGGCGCCAGGGTTTCCGGTGCTGGCGCTCGCGGCCCAAGACGCGGCGGAGGCGGGCGTGGCCGAGGTGGCCGATGCTTTGACCGGCATGGGTGCGTCGGTTTTCGCGAC
>JBCDGS010000071.1:0-11835 GCA_038751055.1 Pseudomonadota bacterium
GCGTTTGCCGCCGCGCCAAAGGGCGTCGGGCTGGTGACAGGGCGCCGGGACGCGCTGATGCGCGGTGTCACGCGGCTCGTGGGGGAGGGGACATCTGTGCCCGTCGCTTTTCGGGGCTTGAAGCTTCAGGGGACGGCGCGCAGCGACGCGCCATTCCTCGCGCCCGGGAGCCGGACCGACCGGGCCGACCGACTGGCCTGGAGAGAGGCTGAGCGTGCCGGAGCCGTTGACGACTACATCGCTTATCTCACGGAGTTCCCGGATGGCGCCTTCGCGGATGCCGCCCTCGCGCGGATCGTGGAATTGAGCGCTGAGCCGCCGGCCCCGCCCACGGCGGAGGACATTGAGGCAGCTCTCAACCTCGATAGGGCAGCCCGGCGGCAGGTGCAGCGCAACCTCAGCGATCTTGGATTTAACCCGCGCGGCATCGACGGCGTCTTCGGCCCCGGCACGCGGGCCGCCCTGGTGGCCTGGCAGCGGAGCCGCGGCCTCGACGCGACGGGCTATCTGAGCGGCAATCAGGTGGTTGCGCTTGAGGGCCAAGCCGACCGGCGGCGGCGCGAGATCGCCCGCGAGGACGACGCCTATTGGGAGCGCACGGGCGCCCTTGGCGGGGAAGAGCGGCTGCGCGCATATCTCGATCGCTATCCAAGCGGCCGCCACTCGAAGACGGCGCGTGCGCAGCTCGCGGCCTTTGAGGAAGAGCGCCGCGAAGACGGTGACCGACGGGAGCGTATCGCCTGGGTGGAGGCGCAGCGTATCGACAGGCCGGACGCCTACCGCGACTTCCTGCGCCGCTTCCCTGACGGTGTGCACCGGGCGGAGGCAGAGGCGCGCCTCGCCGCGCTGACCAATCCCGGGGCGAGCCCGTCAGAGATCGCGCAATCCGAGGCCGAGGAAGGGAAAGTCCTCGACAATCCGATCCTGCGCCTTCTGGCGGAGCAGCGGCTGTCTGAGTTTGGCTTCAATCCCGGCAGCATCGACGGGCGCTTTACCGAAGGGACGCGGCGCGCGATCGGCGCCTTCCAGCAGGCCGCTGGCATGCCCAGAACAGGCTATATCGACCGCCGAACGGCAGCCGCATTGATCAGCGGATAGGCTTGCGCACTGCCGGGAACGAAAAAGGCCGCCCCGTGGTGGAGCGGCCGTTCTAAGACTTATCGGGCCTGCTTAGCCCTGGCGTGCCTTGAACCGGCGCTGGGTCTTGTTGATCACATAGACCCGGCCTTTGCGACGCACGATGCGGCAGTCGCGATGGCGGTTCTTCAGGGAACGCAGCGAGTTCTTGACCTTCATGGCCTGTCTCCTCTCCATCGGGCCGCGGTGGAGCCCGGGTGTTTCATGGTGGACACGACTGGGATCGAACCAGTGACCCCTTCGATGTCAACGAAGTGCTCTACCGCTGAGCTACGCGTCCGTTAATCGCCCGCGAAAGAGCCAGAGCCCGCCCGCGTCAGGATGCGGCGTATAAATTGACGCGGTCGCGGTATCAAGGGGTTTTGGCCCGCGGCGGGCGTGCTATGTCTTGCACCGTCAGGGAAGGACATCGCGTGCCCAAAAGCGCCTTTACACTGGTACGGCCGACAGCGCAGACGACGAGCGTCGTCTTTGCGTCGCCCCATTCCGGGCGCGATTATCCCATGTGGTTTCTGCGCAAATCGGTGCTCGACGAGCGCGCGATTCGGTCCTCTGAGGACGCATTCGTGGATAGGCTTTTGCACCGGGCGCCCAGTTTCGGGGCGCCGTTGCTTCTTGCCGGTGCGCCGCGAGCGTTCGTGGATCTCAACCGGGCGTCTGAGGAACTTGATCCGGCACTGATCACCGAACTGAAGAAATCTGCGCACAATCCGCGGGTGGCCTCGGGCCTTGGCGTGGTGCCGCGTGTGGTGTCGAACGGACGGCCGATTTATCGCGGCAAGATTACTCTCGATGAGGCCAAAGCGCGTATCGAGGAGTACTGGCGTCCCTATCACGACCAGCTTCAGGCTCTCATGGACGAGGCGCGCGGGACGTTCGGCCGGGCAATCCTCGTGGACTGCCATTCCATGCCCCACGAGGCGATCGAGAATTCCCGTGGCGGCGCGCGGCGCGCTGACGTCGTGTTGGGAGACAGGTTCGGCGCGGCAGCGGCCTCTGAGATCGTTGATTGCATCGAAGCTGCGTTTACGGATGCGGGCCTGCGCGTGGCGCGCAATGCGCCCTTCGCCGGGGCCTACATCGCGCAGCAATACGGACGACCCTCGCGCGGGCAGCACGTCGTGCAGGTGGAGATCGACCGTTCCCTTTACATGGACGAGGCGACGATCACGCCAAGTAGCGATTTCACCTCGTTCCGGAGCGTTCTCACCGGTGTGATCGAAGAGATCACGGCCCTTGGGCGCCCCCTTGGTCATCAGCTTGCTGCGGAGTGAGCGCTGACGAAGGCGGCGCCCGCTACGCGCTGCCCGCCCGATAGAGCAGCACGTCCGACAGCTCTTCCTCGTTCTCCCCGTCGGTCCTGCGGATCTCCCGGAAGCCTTTGGCCGCGTAGAACGCCCTCGCAACGGCATTGGCCTGAAAGGTCCACAGATGCGTGTCGCGGCCTCGGGCAACGGCCTCGAGGAGCGCGGTTCCGGCGCCGCGTCGCCGCGCGTTCGCAGCGACATAGAGCGCGCTCACATAGCCGCCCTCGCGGACTGCGAAGCCAAGGACGCCGCCGTCCTCCGCCACCACCACGCCCTCGGCCTCCCGAAGCCGTGCTCCCCAATAGGCCAGCATCGAGGAACGGCTGTGGAGCATCGGCATCCACGCAATTTCCTTTATCCAGGCGCGCAAAATGTCCACGCAGGCCTCAGCATCGTTCGGTGTTGCAGGCCGGATCATCTAAGCGCCCGCCCTTTCAGGATGGCGTCCCTGCCGAATTTCTCGCGGATCTGGTCGGTGGCGAGCTCCGCTTTCGCGCGTTTTTCGCCGTCCGGGTCGAGGAGGTCGCCTGCGAGGCCGGATGAGGCGCGCGCAATGTCCGACAGGCCCACGCCCAGCAACCTGTAAGGGCTTTGGTGATCCACGGCGTCAAAAAGACCCTTGGCCGTCCGGAAGAGCTTGTCGGCGATGTTTGTGGGTTCCTGCAGCGTGATGCGCCGCGTGATGAGGCTGTGATTGGCGCGCTTGAGTTTGAGGATCACCACCCGCCCGGCCAGGCCCTTGGCCTTCGCGCGATCAGAGACTTTCTCGGCCATGCGCCAGATGTGACCCTCCAGAATGTCGGGATCGGACGTGTCATCGCCAAAGGTGGTCTCGTTCGAGATGCTTTTCATGCGCGGGTCCCGCGCAACGCGGCGGTGATCTTCGCCGCGTGCCAGCTGCCAGAGCCGGTCACCCATGGAGCCGAAGCGGGCATGGAGATCCGTCCGCTCCCAACGCAGAAGGTCGGAGAATGTGCGAATCCCAGCCTTCTCGAGCGAGGCCTGGGCCGCCGCGCCCACGCCCCAAATAAGCCGCACGGGTTTGTCTCGCAAGAATGCGGCGGTCTCGGCTTTGCCGATGATTGAAAACCCGCGGGGTTTTTCGAGGTCGCTGGCGACTTTGGCGAGGAACTTGTTGTGCGACAGCCCGATTGAGCCGGTGAGGCCGAGCTCCTCGCGCATGCGTTTGACGAGCCGCGCGAGCATGACGGCTGGCGCGGCGCCGTGCAGCTTGGCCGTGCCGGTGAGATCCATGAAGGCCTCGTCCAGAGAGAGCGGCTCGATGGCCGGGGTCATGTCCTCCATCATCTGGCGGATCGCCCGGGAGGCCTCGACATAGGCGTCAAAGCGGGGTTTGACGATCACCGCCTCCGGGCAGAGCTTGAGCGCCTGAAACATTGGCATGGCCGATTTCACACCGCGGATGCGCGCCACGTAACAGGCGGTGGACACGACCCCGCGCCGCCCGCCGCCGATGATCACGGGCTTTGAGGCGAGCTCCGGATTGTCGCGCTTTTCGACGCTGGCATAGAACGCGTCACAATCCATATGCGCGATGGAGAGCTCAAAGAGTTCGGGATGCGATGTCACGCGGGGGCTCTGGCAGGTGGGGCAGCGGCTTCCATCGTCGAACGTGGTCAGGCAATCTCTGCAGAGCGCGGGCATGGCCGCAGGATACGTGCTTGGGGCAGACTGCGGAATGCCTCCGGCGGAGGTATTTTTGGAAAAATGAAGGATGAAGCGTTCATCGGCGCGAAGGTGGCTCTCTTTATCGGGGAGCGGCTGCTGGTGATCCTGCGCGACGCGGATCGCGACATTCCCTGGCCAGGCCATTGGGATTTTCCGGGCGGAGGCCGCGAGAGCGGGGAGACGCCGGAGGAGGTGGCGATCCGGGAGACCTTCGAGGAGGTGGGGCTGCGTTTGACGGTCGGGGACCTGTGCGGGAAGCGGGCACGGCGGAGTTCAATGGCGCGAATTGCGACATCCGCGCGGACCGTGTGCGCCCCCTCGTCCGCTGGGTCGAGCAGCACTTTCCGGGCGTCTGCACGGAGGAGGTGGTGCCCTGGGCTGGCCTGCGCCCGATGATGCCGTCGATGATGCCGCGCGTGGGTCCGGGGCGGTCGCCGCGGGTGTTCTACAATACCGGCCACGGCCATCTGGGCTGGACGCTGTCGGCGATCACCGCCGAGATGGTCGCTGCCGATGTGGCGCGCGCCACGCGCCCCGTCCTGCCCATCCAAATCGGGCGTCCCAGCCACGCGTAGCGCTTCAAATGCGCACGAAATGTCTTTATATAGTGGATGGAAACACAGGGGACACATCACATGGACTTCCAGCAGCGCCTTCTTCAGTTTCTGGGGGAGAACGCGTTCCTCCTCGTTTTGGCGGTTTTTATTATCGTCGTCGTCTTCGCGGGCGTGCGCATCGTGCCGCAATCGGAGAAGTTCGTCGTGGAACGTTTCGGGCGATTGCGGTCCGTCCTCGGGCCGGGCATCAACTTTATCGTGCCCTTCCTTGATCGGGTGGCCCACCGCGTGAGTGTGCTGGAGCGTCAGCTTCCCACAATGAGCCAGGACGCGATCACCACCGACAACGTGCTCGTGCAGGTGGAGACGAGCGTTTTCTACCGCGTGACGGAGCCGGAAAAGACGGTCTACAGGATCCGCGACATCGACGCGGCGATCCAGACGACTGTGGCGGGGATCGTGCGCTCTGAGATCGGCCGGCTGGAACTTGACGAAGTCCAGACGAACCGGTCGACGCTAACGGCCACGATCAAGAATTCCCTTGCCACCGTGGTGGATGATTGGGGGATCGAGGTCACCCGCGCGGAACTTCTCGACGTCAATCTCGACGCGCAGACGCGGCAGGCGATGCTTCAGCAGCTCAACGCTGAGCGCGCCCGCCGGGCGCAGGTCACCGAGGCGGAAGGGCAAAAGCGGTCTGTGGAGCTCGCTGCCGATGCGGAGCTTTACGCCGCAGAACGCGCCGCCGAAGCGCGGCGGGTGCAGGCGGAAGCGGAGGCCTTTGCCACCGCCGTTGTGGCCGCCGCCATCGCCGATAACGGCCTGGAAGCCGCGCAGTATCAGGTGGCGCTCAAGCAAGTGGAGGCCCTGAACGCCTTGGGGAATGGGCAGGGAAGCCAGACAATCGTCGTACCCGCTAACGCCCTTGAGGCCTTTGGAGACGCCTTCAAGCTTCTGGGAGGCAAGTCATGAATTTCGCGTTTGTCTGGTGGGTCTGGGCGGCCTTTGGCCTGATCCTCGCCATCCTTGAGATCGTGCTGCCTGCGGGTGTGCTTTTGGGCTTTGCCATTGGCGCAGGCGCCGTCGCGATCCTTCTTGCCATCGGCGGCGCGGCAGCGGTGGGGGGAACAGTGGGCTGGATGGTGGTGATTTTCGCGGCGGTCTCGCTCCTCGCGTGGCTCGTGCTGCGATACGTGTTCCGACTGCGTGTGGGTCAGCAGGTGAAGATCTGGAAGACGGACATTAACGACTGAACGCCGCCGCTAACGTCGTCTGAGCACCAGAAAGATCACCGGGAGCGTCACGAGGTACATCGTGATCCCGTACACCCCGGATGCGAGGGCGTAGCTGCCGAAGGTGGCGCCTGAAATCAGCCCGCCCACCGTGACCCCGAGCGTGCCGTTTTGCACGCCTGTTTCGATGGCAATGGCGATGCCGTCCTCCCGCGGCAGACCTGCTCCGCGCGCAAGTCCCATGCCGATGGCCAGCAACAAGAGGTTCATCACCACAAGGAGCGGCCCCAGCGTGGGCAGGTTGGTGATGAAGATATCCCAAGCAGAGGCGAGCGCGGCGAGGATGATGACAACAAAGAGCCCGGTCGCGATCTTCATGAGCGTGGGCTCCGCGCGCCGCGCCGCGCTGCTCGCAAACCGACGGAAACCAAGCCCGATGAGAACCGGCACCGTCGTGATCAGAAACATCGTCACGGCAAGCGAGAGCACGTTGCTCTCGGGCGCGGCGGCCCCCTCAAAATAGGTGGATGTGATAGACAGCATGACCGGCAGTGTGAGCGCCGTCGTCAGCGAAATGATCGCCGTCAGGGAAATCGACAGCGCCACCGTTCCCCCGGCAAGGCGCGTGAGGATGGACGTCGTCACGCCGCCTGGCGAAAAGCTCAGGATCATGACCCCCACCGCAAGGGCGGAGGGCAAGGCGAAGATGTGGAGCAGGCCGAACGCCATGAGGGGCAAAAGGATAATCTGGGCGATCGCGCCTATGATGAAAGCCTTCGGGGCTTTTGCGACCCGGGCAAAGTCTGCCCCGGTGAGCCCCACGCCCAGCGAAAACATGATGAAAGCCAGTGACAACGGTAGCCCGACATTGATCAAAACTTCCATGGCGCCCTCCGAGTTTGATGCAACAAGCCACCGGGCCAGATGCAAGGCAACATTCACGTGACGTCAGCGTGACGGGGCCGTCATTTGCCCCGCCGCCTCTCAGACGCAGTCGCGCGATGGCGCAAGGTCAATGCAGCTGGTTAGGGTGCCGTGCTTGGGGTGCGGACATCTCCGCAAGGATCGCCTGCGCAGCCTGTCGTGGTGATGGCGCTTGCCAGATCGGACGGCCCACCACCACGTGATCCGCGCCAGCCGCAATTGCTTCGGCCGGGGTCGTGATCCGCTTCTGGTCGCCGCTGGCGGCTCCCGCGGGGCGCACCCCCGGCGTCACGATGAGCTTCCCCTCCGCCTCGGGCAAAGCACGGATGAGGGCGGCTTCTTGGGGGGAGGAGATGACCCCGTCAGCGCCAGCGTCAAACGCGCGGCCTGCCCGTTCGGTGACGAGATCCGGGAGAGTGCCGTCTTTGATGAGCGCGTCGTCAAGGTCAGCCCTATCCAGCGATGTCAGCACCGTGACGGCAAGAATGCGCAGGTCTTTCCCGGCAGCCCCCGCCTTGGCCGCGCGGACCACGTGAGGATCGCCATGGACCGTGAGGAAGTCGATATCGAACTGCGCGAGGCCCCGCACCGCCGCTTCCACCGTCGCGCCGATATCAAAGAGCTTCATGTCGAGAAAGATACGTTTTCCGTGTTCCGCCTTGAGCTCACCCGCAAGCGCGAGCCCGCCGCCCGTGAGCATCCCCAGGCCGATCTTGTAGAACGACACCGCATCTCCCAGCGTCCCGGCAAGCTTGAGCCCCGCAAGGGCGTTTGGCACATCCATGGCAACGATGAGACGGTCATCCATTCGCTCCGCGTAGGCCGCGCCGCGGCGGATGGCAAGCGCTCAGGCCGCCTCCGCCCGATCCAGCGGCTTGAGGCCCTTGGCAAAGCGCAGACGGGTCTGACCGCTGCGGATTTCGGGCATGCGGCGAAGCTGCCGGATCGCATCCCCGATCAGGAGCGCGTCGGGCCGGATCCTTTTGGAGACCGGGCACTGGCAGCGCATCGTAAGACTGCGTACGGCATCTGCGGTATCGCGCAGCGAAAACCGCACGTCGCCCAAAACCTCGCGCCCATCATCGCTGAATCCCATGGTGACCACGAGTATATCGAGAACCGTCATAATGCCTCCGCAAATCGTCCAACGTCTGCGCTCACGATGGCAGAACGCGGTTAACAGCGGGTGAAGCGCTTGGCTTAATGAGGGGTGCAATCAGACGCAAATCTTGCAGGACCCTCGGGACGACCCCATCTACGACCAAAGGCTCAGGCTGCGTGCCGCCAAAGGCGGGCGCTTTCAGGGCGCTTGTTGAAGGAGACCGCGATGAACTTTGAAAAGTTCACCGAGCGTGCGCGTGGGTTCATCCAGGCCGCTCAGACCATTGCCGCCCGTGAAAACCACCAGCGGCTCAGCCCCGAACATCTGCTCAAAGCGCTGCTCGACGACAGCGAGGGCCTCGCCGCCAACCTGATCACCCGGGCGGGCGGGACCGCGTCAACGGTCAGTCAATCTGCGGATATGGCAGTCGCGAAGCAGCCCAAGGTCTCTGGCGATGCCGCGCAGGTCTATGTCGATCAGTCGCTGACCAAGGTGCTCTCAGAGGCTGAGACGATTGCGAAGAAGGCCGGTGACAGCTTTGTCCCCGTGGAGCGGATGCTCATGGCCCTCGCCATGGTCAAATCCGCCGCCAAGGCCGCAATGGAAGACGGTGGCGTCACCGCGCAGGCGCTGAACTCCGCGATCAATGATTTGCGCAAGGGCCGTACCGCGGACAGCGCGTCGGCCGAGGACAGCTACGAGGCGCTGGAAAAGTATGCCACCGATCTCACGGCGCGGGCGCGCGACGGCAAGATTGACCCGATCATCGGTCGCGACGAAGAGATCCGCCGCGCCATGCAGGTGCTCTCGCGCCGCACCAAAAACAACCCCGTGCTCATCGGTGAGCCTGGCGTCGGCAAGACAGCTATCGCCGAGGGCCTTGCGCTCCGCATCATCAATGGCGACGTGCCAGAAAGCCTGAAGGGCAAGCGACTGCTCAGCCTCGATATGGGCGCTCTGATTGCGGGTGCGAAGTATCGCGGCGAGTTCGAGGAGCGGCTGAAAGCAGTCCTGAATGAGGTCACGACCGGTGCGGGCGAGATCATCCTCTTCATCGACGAGATGCACACGCTCGTTGGCGCGGGCAAGACGGACGGGGCCATGGACGCCTCAAACCTTCTGAAGCCTGCTTTGGCACGAGGGGAACTGCATTGCGTGGGCGCAACGACGCTCGATGAATACCGCAGACACGTGGAAAAGGACGCCGCGCTGGCGCGCCGGTTCCAGCCGCTCATGGTGGCCGAGCCCACGGTGCCGGACACGATCTCTATCCTGCGCGGGATAAAGGAAAAGTACGAGGTCCATCATGGCGTGCGCATTGCCGACAGTGCGCTGGTGACGGCCGCGACGCTCAGCCATCGCTACATCACCGACCGCTTCCTTCCTGACAAGGCGATCGACCTCATGGACGAAGCGGCAAGCCGCCTGCGGATGCAAGTGGATTCAAAACCCGAGGAGCTTGACGCTCTCGACCGCCAGATCCTCCAGCTTCAGATCGAAGCCGAGGCGCTCAAGAAAGAGGATGACGCGGCCTCGAAGGACCGCCTCGCGAGCCTCGAAAAGGAGCTCTCCGATCTGCAGGACCAATCCGCACAGCTCACCGCCAAGTGGCAGGCAGAGCGGGACAAGATGGCCTCGGCCCAGCAGGTGAAAGAGGAGCTCGACCGCGCCCGTGCTGATCTTGACCGCGCCAAGCGCGACGGCGATCTCGCCCGCGCGGGGGAGCTGAGCTACGGCATCATCCCGGAGCTCGAGAAGAAGCTCGGCGAGGCGGAAGATGCCGAGGATGTCATGGTCGAAGAGGCCGTGCGCCCGGAGCAGATCGCCCAGGTCGTGGAACGCTGGACGGGTATCCCGACGTCGAAGATGCTCGAAGGGGAGCGCGACAAGCTCCTGCGCATGGAGGACGCACTCCATGGTCGTGTGATCGGTCAGGCCACCGCCGTGCGCGCTGTGGCCAATGCCGTGCGCCGCGCCCGGGCGGGCCTGAATGACGAGGGGCGGCCGCTGGGATCTTTCCTCTTTCTGGGCCCCACCGGCGTCGGCAAGACGGAGCTGACGAAGGCCGTGGCCGAATTCCTTTTTGACGATGACAGCGCCATGGTTCGGATCGACATGTCAGAGTTCATGGAAAAACACGCCGTGGCCCGCCTCATCGGCGCGCCGCCGGGATATGTGGGCTATGATGAAGGCGGGGTGCTGACGGAAGCCGTGCGGCGCAAGCCCTACCAGGTGGTGCTCTTTGACGAGGTGGAAAAGGCGCACCCGGACGTGTTCAACGTGCTCCTCCAGGTGCTGGATGACGGCGTGCTCACGGATGGCCAGGGCCGAACGGTGGACTTCAAGCAGACGCTCATCGTGCTGACCTCCAATCTCGGCGCGCAGGCGTTGTCTCAGCTTCCCGACGGCGCGGATGCGGCGCAGGCAAAGCGCGATGTGATGGACGCCGTGCGCGCCCATTTCCGTCCCGAGTTCCTGAACCGGCTCGACGAGACGATCATCTTTGATCGTCTGGCTCGGACGGATATGGACGGGATCGTCACCATTCAGCTTGCGCGACTGGAAAGACGACTGAGCGGCCGCAAGATCGCGCTCGAGCTCGATGACTTGGCGCGGACCTGGCTGGCAGATGAAGGCTATGATCCCGTCTTCGGTGCGCGACCGCTGAAGCGCGTGATCCAGCGCGCGCTGCAGGATCAGCTCGCCGAGATGATCCTGTCCGGGGACGTCAAAGACGGGGCGACGATCCCGGTCTCCGCCGGACCTGACGGGCTTGTCGTGGGTGACCGGCTCAGCGCGTCAGAGCGACCGCGCCCCGATGATGCCGTCGTGCATTGATTGAGAGACGGAAGTGGGGGGTCTCCCCCCAAGCCCCCCGAAGTACAGGGCACAAAGAAAAGGGGCGGCTCTGATGCGGTGTCGTCCCTTCTTTGTGCTGAGTACTTCCGCCGGAGGCATCTGGACCTTCCGGTCAGCGCGGCCGTAGAGACGGCAGACCGATCCCCGTGCTCTCGAACCCGCCATCCACGGCGAGGGTCTGGCCCGTGATGTAGCTGGCTTTCTCCGAACACAGGAAGACGATGGCGTTGGCGAGCTCCTCCTCGGTGCCGTAGCGGTTGAGCGGGAGCGCGTCGTGATAGGCGTCGATGATGTCCTGGCTGTGGACGGCCATGGCAAGCTTGGTGCGTACGGGGCCGGGTGCCACCGCGTTGGCGCGGATGCCGAATTCGCCGAGTTCGGCGGCCTGTTGCTGCGTCAGCGCGATCACGGCAGCCTTTGACGTCCCGTAAGCCACCCGTAGCGTGGAGGCCCGCAGGCCCGAGATCGAGGCGATATTCACAATGGCGCCGCGCGTCGCCTTGAGCTCCGGCACGGCCGCCTGACTGACGAGAAACGTGCCGTCTAGGTTCACGCTCATCACGCGCCGCCAGCGGTCGAAGTCGGTCTCGTCGATGGGTCCGAACTCCGCGATCCCCGCATTGTTGACCACCGCGTCGATCCGGCCAAAGCGGGTCACGGTTTCCCGCGCCATCTGCGGGGCGTGCTGCGGGTTGGAGATGTCGAGCGGCAGCGCGAGGGCGTCCTCGGGCGCGGCGCGCGCAAGCTCCTCGGCGTCCCAGTCCACGAGGGCGACATGCCAGCCCTCCGCAAGGAAAAGCCGTGCGGTAGCGAGCCCGATACCACGCGCTCCGCCGGTGATAAGCGCTGTTTTCGTCATGGCACGTAGATGCCGACAGGACGCGCCGACCTCAAGACAAAGAAAAAGGCCCCGCGCAACACGCGGAGCCTTTCAGAGGACGCAGGCAACTGGGATGCCCGCGTGCCACTTTGACTTAGCTCTCCGGCGGAAGGATCACGCTGTCGATCACGTGAATGACGCCGTTGGA
>JBCDGS010000072.1:0-11833 GCA_038751055.1 Pseudomonadota bacterium
CCTCGCACCCTCACCTACCAGCATTGCACCAGCACTGAGATGTCATCGGCCAAGGCCGACAGCTCCACCGGGTCCATCGCCGCCGTGTCGGAGGTTTCGCGGATCGTAATCCCGTCCTCGGCGAGGCGCGCTCGGATCGTGTCGGTATCGACGGCAAAGCGCACGACCTCGGGCAGGATCTGTGCGTTGCTTTCAGGGGCAGGCCGCAGCAGTCCCAGAACCGCACCGCCCGCATCGAAGACCGGGCCACCGCTATCCCCGGGCTCTGCGCGCAGCTCGAGCCGCTTCACGCTGTCCTCGCCGCCAAGGCCCCGCAGGTCCGCCAGCGTCCCCAGCGTGAGCGTGGGCGCCCCGAGATCGCCGCCAAAGGAAAATCCCGCCACCGCGACCTCATCGCGAAGGCGCGGCACCGCGGCCTGAAAGGTTGCGAAGTCCAGGGGCGCCACGGCCTCGACAGGGCGCAGCACCGCCAGGCCGAGGGCGGCGTCGCTGAAGGCCACCTCCGCATCCACCTCATCGCCCAGCGAAATGCGCGCGCAGCTCCCCAGCGTCTCCGCCGCCGTCAGCACGGTGCCCCGGCCATCGATGTAAAAGCCGGTGGCCTCGAGCGTCGGCTGGCGGATATCGAGCCCGGCGAGAAGGTCGATGCGCTGGTCTTCGTCCGGCGGCGCGAGGCCCGGATCAAGGACGCCCGGCAACGGCGAGAACGAGGCCCGCATCTCCGCCAACACCCGCCCCAGCCGCTTGTCGTCGCCCGCAGGCCAGACCAGCATGAACCCCTTCATGACGCCGTCCCGGTAGCGCACCTCCACCGTCGTGTGGCGCGTGGCATCTATGCCGGTAATCGTGAAGACGTTCCGCGTCAGCTCCCTCGGGCCGTCCACGGGCACGACATCGAGGGTCTGGAGCACGTTGAAGAGCCCCTGAAACCGCGCCCGGCTCCCCTCCTGGGAAATGAGCGAGAGCGAAATGCCGTCGTCTCCCACACCGTCGTAATGCGCGAATGGCGGCTCGTAGTCGCGAAAACGCACCTTCTCGAGCGGCATCTGCATGGCGATCCCGGCGGCCAGATCGGTCTGCACGGCAAGGCCAAGCCCGTCGAATACGGCATTGTACGCCGCCAGCAGGGCCGCGCGCTGACCGGTGGTGAGGACGCCTGTCTCCTCATACCCGTTGGCCACCTGCCAGGCCGCCATGGAGGTGCGCGTCCCCCGCCCGAAAAGGCCGTCAATGGTCGCGTTGTAAAAGCCCGCATCGGCCAAAGCCGTCTGCAAAAGCCGCCTGTCATCGCGGTTGAGAAGCGCCTCGGACGCGCGCGCCTGGCGGGGCGTCTCGTCAGATGGTGCAGGCTCCGGCGGAGACTCTGACAGTGTCTCCGGCGTCAGGGGAGGGACGGCCACCGGGTCAGCCGTGAGGCCACTGGCCCCCACAGGCCAGAACTGCGCCCGAAAACTCGACGGGAGGGCGATGAAGGCATCCTGCGGGATCCGGCGCTCGGCCCGCAGACGCGCCAGGCGCTGCTCGGCATCGGCGCGGGAATAGGGGCCCATGGCAATCCCGTACCAGCGTCCGCCAAGGCGAAAGCCCGCAATGTCCGGCAGCCGCGTCGCATACCCCCGCACCGAGGCCTCTGCCTCCGTGAGGCTAGGCTGCGCCTCGATCTGGATCCATACCGCGTCCTGCGCCACCGCCGGAAGTGCCCCTAACAGCCCAACGAGCCACACAATCAGCGCCAGCCCCTGCTGTCTCATGCCTCACAATCCTTCATCGGAAAATTTTGAGCACTATCGGGCAGCGCCGGAGCGCTTTGAAGCGCAAACGCGCAACACGTGCGGGGCAGGGGCACACAATTCCGTGCCTGTCACCCGCCTGCTACAGTGCCGCACCCGCCGAGACCGTCGCCGCCAGTTGACCCTCTATGGGCAGAGGGCTAGGGATCACGCGCTTTCAGGGGGACCGACCCATGCCGCTCGACGACGCCACCGCTCCGAAATCGTTTCAGGAGATCATCTTGCGCCTTCAGGCCTACTGGGGCGCGCGCGGCTGCGCAGTGCTGCAACCCTACGACATGGAGGTGGGCGCAGGGACGTTCCACCCGGCCACGACGCTGCGCTCCCTCGGGTCGCGGTCCTGGGCAGCGGCTTATGTGCAGCCCTCCCGCCGTCCCACCGACGGCCGCTACGGCGAAAATCCCAACCGCCTGCAGCACTACTACCAGTACCAGGTCCTCATCAAACCCTCGCCGCCCGACCTGCAGGAGCTCTATCTCGGCTCGCTCGAGGCCATCGGCATCGATATGGCGCTCCACGACATCCGCTTCGTCGAGGACGATTGGGAAAGCCCCACGCTCGGCGCCTGGGGCCTCGGGTGGGAGGTCTGGTGCGACGGGATGGAAGTTTCTCAGTTTACCTATTTCCAGCAGGTGGGCGGGCATGATTGCCACCCCGTCTCGGGCGAACTCACCTACGGTCTGGAACGGCTGGCCATGTATGTGCTGGGCGTCGATCACGTCATGGACATGCCCTACAACGACCCGCAAGCGCCCATCGCACTCAGCTACGGTGACATCTTCCGCCAGACCGAGGCCGAGTATTCGCGCTGGAACTTCGACGTGGCCGACACCGCGGTCCTGCTGCGCCACTTCGAGGACGCCGAGACCGCCTGCACCGAGATCCTCGATGAGGCCCATGACGATCCGAAGACCGGCAAGCGCATCGTCATGGCTCACCCGGCCTACGATCAGTGCATCAAGGCCAGCCACATCTTCAATCTGCTCGACGCGCGGGGCGTCATTTCCGTCACCGAACGGCAAAGCTACATCCTGCGCGTCCGCACGCTGGCCAAGCGCTGCGCCGACGCGTTCGTCCAGACCGAGGCGGGAGGCTGGGAAGCGTGATGCTGGCCAAAGCGTATGCGCAAAGCCCGACCTCGGGGGGGCGTCGAGCCGGTCTTTCTGCGACCACCGGCGCATCCTGTTCCGGGTGTGGTTCTCCGTGCACCATCGCAGTAAGCCCTCCCAGGGGGGAGGTCGGGCCTGGCGCAGACGCTTTGGCCCGAAATCGAGCGCTCATTTGATGGCGGGCAAAATCATCTCCGTCGTCATCCTGCTGTCGGCTGCGCTGATCGGTGGCGGCATCTACGTGGCCTATAACTTCTGGTACTACGAAACCGTCGAGGTCGAGCCCCGCGATATCCAGCTGACAGTCCTCGCGACAGGCCAGCCCGAAGCGATCAATATCGGCGCGGTCGAGGCCATCGACGCTGAAAGCTCTCCCATTCGCTACCGCGCCTGCTTTGACACCTCGCTCAGCCTCGCGACGGCCTCCGTCACCTTCGAGGCCTTCGAGGGCGCCGAACCCCTCAATGCGCCGCCCTGGTTTGACTGCTTCGATGCCCCGGCCATCGCGCGCGCCCTCGACACCGGCGAGGCCCTCGCCTTCATAGGCCAGCGCAACATCGAATTCGGCATCGACCGTGTCGTCGCGATCACCGCCGACGGGCGCGGCTATGTCTGGCACCAGCTCAACGAATGCGGCGACAAGCTCTATGACGGGACGCCCGCAGGCGACGATTGCCCGGATCGCGATCAGTAAGGACGAATGGATGCCTGATCTCCTCATCGAACTCTTTTCCGAGGAAATCCCCGCCGGGATGCAATCGAAGGCGTCCGCCGACCTGGCGCGCCTCATGGGCGAGGGGCTGGCGGCAGCCGGCCTGACCTTCGACACCGCCGAGGACTTCGCGACCCCCCGCCGCCTGACGCTCCATGTCACCGGCCTCCTCGCTGAAAGCCCCACGACCGTCGAAGAGCGCAAGGGCCCCAAGGTCGGCGCGCCGGACAAGGCGCTCGACGGCTTCTTGCGCGGGGCCGGGGTGTCGCGGGACGACCTCGAGATCCGCGACGACAAGAAGGGGCAGGTCTACTTTGCCCGCATCACGAAGCCCGGCCGCCCGGCCGCTCCGATCATCGCCGAGGTGCTCGAGAAAACGATCCGCAGCTTCCCCTGGCCCAAATCCATGCGCTGGGGCGCGGGCAGCCTCAAATGGGTCCGACCCCTGCAATCCATCCTCTGTGTCTTCGACGGGGCCGTCGTGCCCCTGTCCGTCGACCAGTTCACAGCCGGCAACGAGACCGCAGGCCACCGCTTCATGGCGCCCGCCCGCTTTGCTGTTGCCGATTTCGCAGGCTACGAGGCCGCGCTCCGCGAGGCCCGCGTGATCCTGCGCCCCGCCGAGCGGCAGGAGATGATCTGGCAAGAGGCCACCCGCGCCGCCACGGCCGCGGGTCTCGAGGTGGTCGAAGATCGCGGCCTTCTGGCAGAGGTGGCGGGCCTCGTCGAATGGCCCGTCGTGCTCATGGGCGATATAGCGGAGGATTTTCTCGCGCTTCCCCCCGAGGTCCTCCAGACCTCGATGAAGGAGCACCAAAAGTTCTTCTCCGTCCGGAGCCCCGCCACGGGCCGCATCGAAAAGTTCATCACGGTCGCGAACCGCGAGACGTCCGATAACGGCGCGACGATCCTCGCAGGCAACCAGAAGGTGCTCGCCGCGCGGCTCTCCGACGCAAAGTTCTTCTGGGAAAACGATCTGCGTGAGGCCAGGGCGGGCATGGGCGCATGGCAGACCAACCTCGAAAACGTCACGTTCCACGCAAAACTCGGCACCCAGGCCGAGCGCATCGCGCGCATCGCGGCCCTGGCGCGGGAACTCGCGCCCATCGTCGGCGCCGACCCGGCCGCCGCCGCCGAGGCCGCAAAGATCGCCAAGGCCGACCTCGCCTCCGAGATGGTTTACGAATTCCCCGAACTCCAGGGCATCATGGGCCGCTACTACGCCCTCGAAGCCGGCCACGCGCCCGACATCGCCAACGCCGCCCGCGACCATTACGCCCCCCTGGGCCCCTCTGACGCCGTCCCGACAGAGCCCGTCAGCGTCGCCGTCTCCCTCGCCGACAAACTCGACATCCTCACCGGCTTCTGGGCGATAGATGAAAAGCCCACCGGCTCGAAAGACCCCTACGCCCTGCGCCGCGCTGCCCTCGGCGTGGTCCGGAATCTGCTCGAAAATCAAATCCGCGCGGCGCTCTTGGACAGGTTCAACGGCGATTGGGCCGAAAGCCTCCTCGCCTTCTTCCACGACCGCCTCAAGGTCTATCTCCGCGATCGCGGCATCCGCCACGACGTGATCGACGCCTGCCTCGCCATGGACGGCAACGACGACCTCACCCTCCTCGTCAAACGCGCCACGGCCCTCCAGGAAGTGATGAACACCGACGACGGCCCCAACCTGGTGCAAGGCTTCAAGCGCGCCAACAACCTCCTCTCCCAGGCCGAAGACAAGGACGGCGTCGAATATTCCTACGGCGCGGACATGAAATTTGCGGACGCCGACGAGGAAAAGCAGCTCTTCGCAGCCCTCGAAGCCGCCGAGGCCAAGATCGCGCCCGCCATGGCCAAGGAGGACTTCGTCACCGCCATGGCCGCCATGGCCAGCCTCCGCGCGCCCATCGATGCCTTCTTCGAGGCGGTGAAGATCAACGCCGACAGCGAGATCGTGCGCCGCAACCGCCTCAACCTCCTGAGCCAGATCCGCAAGACGGTGGGGCAGGTTGCCGACCTCACTCGCATCGAAGGCTAACCCGAGGACCAACACAAAGAACGTGGGCGCAGACCCCGTCTTCTTTGTGCCCCGTACTTCCGCCGGAGGCATTCCAATGCCCGCACAGGGCACGCGCGCTCCCATGGAATGTACCCACGCCCCCACAAGACGCACCCGCCCGTGCAACCAAACGTCACCCTGTGACCACCCCCCTTGATCCGAATCGCCTAAATTGTAATCTGCGGGCAAAGGAATGCCGCAGTGCAGCAAAAAGAGATCGCCACCGACATCGCCCCCATAACCGAGACCGCCTTCATGAAGGCGCGTCACCATGGCGGCCGCGCGAAATGCCTCCAGAGGCTCATCCGCCTCGGCATGCCCGTGCCGGTGACCTCGGCGCTCTGCTTCGAGACCGTAAAGGGCATCGCCGAAGGGCGCCTCGTCAATCTCGCTCAGATCATGGCGCCTTTCAGTGGCGACGCCCTCCTGTCCGTGCGGCCCTCGTCGGAGAACGCGGATTGGGGCGGCCCGGCGGCGATCCTGCATATCGGGATGAACGATGCCCGTCACGGCGCGCTCTGCGATACCATCGGCGAGGCCGCGGCGACGGCGCTCTACCTGCGCTTCATCCGCAGCTACGCGATCCATGTGGCGCGCCTCGAAGACGACGACTTTCCGGCCACGGATGCCGCCGACAAAGCGACCCTGCGCGCCATGCTGGACGCCTATGAGGACGCAGAGGGCGAACCCTTCCCCCAAGACCGCGCCGACCAGCTCGCCGCTGTCCTGCGCTCCATGGCGCGGGCGTGGGAGGGGACGACAGCGCGCCTCCTGCGTCAGGCCCAAGGCGCCCCTGTGGATGCGGGTCTCGGCCTCATCGTGCAGGAAATGGCCCCGCGGCCCGGGCAGGGGGAGCGCGGCTCAGGTCAGATCCACTTCATCGACACCGACACCGGCGCGCCACAGGTCACGGGCCGCTACAAGACCCGGGCGGGGGGCCGCGACCTCACGGGGGAGGCGGGCGAGTACTACCTCACCAAAGACCCGCGCGGCCCCTCCCTCGAGGAACGGGAGCCCGCAGCCTTCGCAGAGCTCATCGAATACGGCCGCACGGCCCGCGCCCGGCTCCGCGAAGAGATGCAGATCAAATTCGCGATCGAGGACGGGGCGCTCTCGATCCTCGACGCCGTGCGGGTGCCGCGCGCCTCACGGGCGGCCGTGACCGTGGCCGTGCGCCTCGCAGAGGAAGGGATCATCGACAAGGCGCAGGCGATCGCGCGCATCGAACCGGCCGCCCTGTCAGAGCTCCTCCATTCCCAGATCGCGCCCGGCGCCGCGCGCGACGTCCTCGCCAGCGGTATCGCCGCAAGCCCGGGCGCGGCCTCCGGCCAGCTCGTCTTTTCGGCTTCCGAGGCACAGGCCGCCGCCGCACGGGGCGACGCCTGCGTCCTCGTGCGGCGCGAAACCTCGCCCGAGGATATCCGCGGCATGCACGCCGCACAGGCCGTGCTGACGGAACGGGGCGGCATCACCTCCCACGCGGCGGTCATCGGACGGGGCTTCGGCCTGCCCTGCATCGTGGGCGCCTCCGAGATCGAGGTGAATGACCGCACGCGCACCCTCACGGTGGGGGGACGCATGCTCAAGGAAGGCGACGTCGTCACCATCGACGGCACGCGCGGGCAGGTCCTCGTGGGCGCGGCCCCCCTCACCAAGACGGGGCTCGACGACAGCGTGGCCACGCTCTTGTCCTGGGCGGACGAGTTCCGCGACATCGGCGTGCGCGCCAATGCCGACACGGCCGCAGAGGCAGAGTCCGCCGCCGGCTTCAACGCCGATGGGCTGGGCCTCTGCCGGACCGAACACATGTTCTTCGAAGGTGACCGCCTCACGGTCATGCGCGAAATGATCTTCGCGGACACCGCCCCGGATCGCGCGGCAGTACTGGAGCGTCTCCTGCCCATGCAGCGCGCGGATTTCAAACGCCTCTTCCGCATCATGGAAGGCCGCCCGGTCTGCATTCGCCTCCTCGACCCGCCGCTCCACGAATTCCTGCCCTCCGACCGCGAGGGGCTGCGCGACCTCGCCGCCGCGCTGAACCGCCCGGTCAGCGAGGTGACAGAGCGCGTGCGGGACCTCAGCGAATACAATCCCATGCTGGGGATGCGCGGCGTGCGCCTCGGCATCACGATGCCCGAAATCTACGACATGCAGGTGCGTGCGATCCTCGAGGCCGCGCTGAGCCAGGACGTCACGCCAGAGATCATGATCCCCCTCGTCACCGCCCGGCGCGAAGTGGAGCTCGTGCAAAAGCGCATCGACGCCGTGGGCGCGGCGGTGCGCGCTGAAACGGGGCGGGAGGTGCGCTATTCCATCGGCGTCATGGTCGAGACACCGCGCGCCGCCCTGCGCGCAGGCGACATCGCGCCCCATACCGCGTTCCTGAGTTTCGGCACGAACGACCTCACGCAGATGACCTACGGGCTGTCGCGCGACGATGCCGGGCGCTTCATGTCGCCCTACGTGCAGCAGGGTGTGTACCGTGAGGACCCGTTCCACCGCCTCGACATGGACGGGGTGGGCGAGCTCATCCAGATCGGTGCCGAACGCGGCCGCGCGGCTCGGCCCGAGGTGGTGCTGTCGCTCTGTGGCGAACATGGCGGCGATCCCGAAGCCATCGCGATGTGCCGCAAGGCGGGCTTTACCTATGTCTCCTGCTCGCCGTTCCGGGTGCCGGGCGCGCGTCTCGCAGCCGCGCAAAGCGCCATACGCGATGCGACCGATGGGCGCTAAGGCTACCAGATAGGCGGTACAAGCGCTACATCACCCCCACATCTTGATCTCACGGCCCGCGCTGGACTCGCCAAAATCAATGGGTTAGAGGGTGCGGCTAAAGTATAGATCCAAGTTGATAAAAGTTGTTTGAAGGGGGTGTCAAATGCGCTTTTTGTCGGCAGTTGCCGCTTTGATCCTGTTTGCCAGCTCGGGCTCTGCCCAGCAGCCGCTCGCCATATCCGGGGCCGTCGCGTTCGAGGCCAAGTCGCTCGCCGCGCTTGACGGCCGGACCGCGTCGCGTCTCCTGAACCCGCGCGCCGAACGGACGGCGCCCAAAGTCCGCTTCGACAAGGCCTGGCTGGCGACGCAGCCCTATATCGAGGGCGGCGCGGAATGGCGCTGCCTGGCCGAGGCGCTCTATTTCGAGGCGCGCGGCGAAACGCTCAAAGGCCAGTTCGCGGTGGCCGAGGTCATCCTCAACCGGGTCGAAAGCGCCCGCTTCCCCTCCACGATCTGCGCAGTGGTCAATCAGGGCACCGGCAAGCGCTTCCAGTGCCAGTTCACCTATACCTGCGACGGCCACGCCGAGATCATAAGCGAACCTCGCGCCTGGAAGATGGTGGGCAAGGTCGCGCGCCTGTCCATGGCGGGCGCCGTGGGCAACCTCACCGGCGGGGCGCAATTTTACCATACCCGCTCTGTCCGGCCGAGCTGGAGCCGCGTGTTCGATCACACGACCACCATCGGCTATCACAAGTTCTACCGCCGCAGCTGAGCGTCGAAACGCCGCCACCGGACTTGCAGCATGCTCCGCGCGCGCGTACGGCCAAGCGATGACGTCCGACACCGCCCTCGCTTTTGCCCCGCTGGAAGACCGCGCCCGCGCCACCCCGCCAGAGCGTGACCGCATCGCCGTGCGCGACCTCGTGCTCGACGTCGAAATCGGCGCATTTCAGCAGGAGCGTGGCGTCACCCAGCGCCTGCGATTTGACGTGGTCGTGGAGGTGGCTCCGCTGCCCGCAGACCTGTCCGACGATGTCGACAAGATCCTGAGCTACGACAGAATCACCGAGTCGATCCACGCCGCCCTCGCCGAAGAGCGTCTCAACCTGCTCGAAACACTTGCCGAGCGTGTCGCCGAACTCCTGCTTTGGGAGCCGCAGGCCGAGCGCGTCTTCGTGCGTATCGCCAAGCTCGACCGGGGACCGGGAACGCTGGGGGTGGAGATTGTCCGCTCCCATGGCGGGCGCGATGTCCGCCCGTCGGACCTGCCGCATCCGACACTGCTCGCACTCGGCGGGCGGGAGGTCCTGTCGCCCGATCTTCCCGCATGGCTCGATGCGCTGGCTGGCCAGCCCCTCATCATCTGCGTGGGCATGCCCGACGCCGCCGCTCCGCAAAGCGCAGTGACGCCCGCCCAACGCCGCATCGACCTCCTCGCGCTCGAGCAGCAGGCCTGGGTCCTCGCGGGCCAGGACAAGCGCTGCGTCGTCGTCGGCACCCGAACAGAGCTCGACTGGGGCCTCCGCCACGGTCAGGTCAGCGTCTGGGCCCCCTCCAAGATGATCCTCGACGCCGTCGATGGGCCAAGCACCGGCGCAGGCGACATCATCGCGTGGTTCGCCGCCGAGATGCAGGCCGCCAGTGTCATCGCGCTCGGCCTCGATGTGCCCACCGACTTGCCCCTCCGCACCAGCCTATGAGGCGCTACTACCGCCCGCTGGTGGCCTCTGGTCCCGGGCTTCCTCTGGCCGGTGGCTGGCTCACCTTCCGAGACGTGGAAGAGATCACGCGCGACGGCTCGCGCATCATCGCGGCCGACGCCGTGCCAAGCGACGTCCTCCATCGCCTCACGGCGCCCCGCGCCGATGTGGCGGGCCTCAGCCTCCATGCGCCGCGCATCATGGGCATCGTGAACACGACCCCTGACAGCTTTTCCGACGGCGGCAGACTGACCACCACCGAGGCCGCCATCGCCCACGCCCATAGCCTAGAGGCCGGCGGCGCCCACATTCTCGATATCGGCGGCGAAAGCACCCGCCCCGGGGCCGACTTTGTGGACGCCGAAGACGAAATCGCGCGCACTGCTCCCGTCATCGCGGGCCTCCGGGCGCGGGTCTCCATCGATACGCGCAAGGCCCCGGTGGCCCGTGCAGCACTGGCGGCAGGGGCGTCGATCCTCAATGACGTCTCCGGCCTGCGCTTCGATGCGGGCATGGCACCCCTGGCCGCACAAAGCGGCGCACCGATTTGCGTGATGCATTCGACCGGTGACCCGAAAACGATGCAAAAGGACCCCCGCTACGACAACGTCCTCCTCGACGTCTATGACGCGCTCGCCGCACAAATTGCGCTGGCCGAAGGGGCAGGGGTGGCGCGCGACCAGATCATCGTGGATCCCGGCATCGGTTTCGGGAAGACGCAGGACCATAACCTGGCGCTGCTCAGGGGCCTCGCGCTCCTCCACGGTCTCGGCTGCCCGATCCTGCTCGGCGCGTCGCGCAAGCGCTTCATCGGAACGCTCTCGGGGGTGGAGGCCGCAGACCAGCGCGTCGCGGGATCCCTCGCCGTGGCGCTCGCCGGCGTCGCGCAAGGCGCCCAGATCCTGCGGGTCCACGACGTGGCCGAAACCCGTCAGGCCCTCGCCCTCTGGCAGGCCAGCACCTGACGGAACCCTTTCTCGCGCAGGCCGTTATGTCGGCCATAGGTCTGCAACCTCGCAAGAAAAGGAAGATACAATGGAAACGTTTCCTCTCCTCGCCGTCCTGGCGTTCACCACCTTCGCAATCGTGATCGCGGGCGCGCTGTGGTCGCGCCACAAAACCCAGGAGCGCAAGAAGGACGACAGCATCCCGAAAAGCTCGCTCGCCGCGGACGCGCCCAGCGACCGCAGGGCCCCCTGACGACCTCCTGAAAGACAAGGGCCCCGCAGCGCATGCCGCGGGGCCCCTGATCCGTTAGGATGCGCGTGGCGCGGCGCGTCAGTTCTTCGCCTGATCCACCAGCTTGCCCGCGGAAATCCACGGCATCATGCCCCGCAGCGTCTCGCCCACTTCTTCGATCTGGTGCGCGTCGTTCATCCGCCGCGTGCCCTTGAAGAACGGCTGGCCCACCGCGTTCTCCTGCATGAAGTCGCGCACGAACGCCCCGGTCTGGATATCCGTCAGGATCGCCTTCATCCGCGCTTTCGTCTCCTCATAGGGCAGCACCCGCGGGCCGCTCACATACTCGCCATACTCCGCCGTGTTCGAGATCGAGTAATTCATGTTCGCAATCCCGCCCTCGTAGATCAGGTCCACGATCAGCTTCACCTCGTGCAAGCACTCGAAATAGGCCATCTCGGGCGCATATCCCGCCTCCACGAGCGTCTCAAAGCCCATGCGGATCAGCTCCACGAGGCCCCCGCAAAGGACCGCCTGCTCGCCGAACAGGTCGGTCTCGCATTCTTCCTTGAAGTTCG
>JBCDGS010000073.1:0-11283 GCA_038751055.1 Pseudomonadota bacterium
CAAAAGCCCCAGGCGACCTGGATCGATATCGCAGCGACCGGCCGTGCAAAAAGCGCGATCCGGCGGTCGCTGCGCGAAGAGGATCACGAGCGCTTTGTAAAGCTGGGCCGGGAGCTGACGCGCACGAGTTTTGAGGCCGTCGGCCGCTCTGCCACCCAGAAAGCGCTGCGCATCGCCGCCAAGGCGCTGGGCCTGAAGACGGCCGAGGACATGCTGGCGCGGGTGGGCTCGTCCGAGATCGCCTCCCGCGAGGTCGTGCAAGCCGTCTATCCCGACCTCGCGCCCAAACCTCGCGCCGAAATCGACCCCGAGCGCGCCGTTATCGGCCTCGACTCCGATCAAAGCTTTGTGCGCGCGCCCTGCTGTCAGCCCGTCCCGGGGGAACGGATCGTGGGCATCACTTTCCGCGGCAAGGGCGTCGTCGTGCACGCCATCGACTGCGAAAACATGGGCCTCTACGAAGCCGAATCCGAGCGCTGGGTGGACCTGCGCTGGCAGGAAGGGCGCCACGGCCTGTCCAACACCGTGAGTGTCGAAGTCACGATCTCCAACGATGCCGGCGTCCTGGGCCGTATCTGCACCCTCATAGGAGAGCAGTCGGCGAACATTTCAGACCTTACTTTCCTCGATAAAAAGCCCGATTTTTATCGTCTGGTCATAGATATCGACCTACGTGATGTAGAACACATGCACGCAGTGATGACGGCTCTGGAGGCTGACGCGAATGTGGCCGAGGTCTCCCGCTTCCGGGACCCGTCCCGCTTGACCTTCGGAGCTGAAAAGGCACAAGCGTCTTCGTAGCTGCAAGGGGGCCGGATTGGTCTTCAAAAGACGGGAAAAGCTGGGTATTTTTCGGCGCGTGAAGGAGTTCTTCTTTCCCGCGGGCGGGTGGGTGCGCGCGTTTTCCTACGTCAAGCTGCGGGTGGGTCGCCTGCCGGGGTCACCCGAATACATCGCCCGCGGCATTTGGGCGGGCGTGTTCACGGCGTTCACGCCCTTCTACGGCTTGCACTTCTTTATCGCGGCCATGCTGGCCTTCGTCATGCGCGGCAACATCATCGCCTCGCTTCTGGCCACGTTCTTCGGCAACCCGCTGACCTACGTGCCCATCGGCGTGGTGGCGCTGCAGACGGGCTACTTCCTTCTCGGTGACCCTCCCAAGAGCGATGCGGAGAGGTCGGTTTCCAAAGGCTTTCGAGACGCTTTCGCGGACCTCTGGCACAACTTCAAAGCCATCTTCACCGATGATGTGACCCGGTGGAGCGGGCTCCTGCGCTTTTGGGATGACGTGTTCTTTCCTTATCTCGTGGGGGGGATCATTCCGGGCATCATCGCGGCCAGTGTCATGTACTACCTTTCGGTCCCGGTGCTCCGTGCCTACCAGAACCGCCGCAAGGGCAAGCTGAAGGAAAAGCTGACGCAGATGCGCGACAAGGCCAAACTCAAGGCCATACCCAAGAAACTCAAGGATCAGGGGGGATCATGATGGGATTGCCGTATCAAAGGCTGGGCGTGAACATTGACCATGTGGCGACTGTGCGGAATGCCCGCGGCGGGGCCTATCCGGACCCTCTCCGCGCCGCCAGTATCGCAGAGGAGGCAGGCGCCGACGGGATCACGGCGCATCTCCGCGAGGATCGCCGCCACATCTCGGACGCGGATATCGACGGGTTGATGGAGGTGCTGACCGTTCCCCTCAACTTCGAGATGGCCGCCACCGAGGAGATGCAGAAGATCGCGCTCCGCCACAAGCCGCACGCCGTGTGCATCGTCCCCGAAAAGCGGGAGGAGCGGACGACCGAGGGCGGCCTCGAGGTCGCGCGCGAGGAAAACCGCCTGGCCCATTACATCGCGCCCCTGCGGGATGCCGGGTGCCGGGTGTCGATCTTCATCGCCGCCGACCGCCGCCAGATCGAAGCCGCGCACCGGATCGGCGCCGAGGTGATTGAACTCCATACCGGGGCCTATTGCGATGCCATCGCGGACGGCGATTCTGCCACCCGCGACCGGGAGCTTCAGGCCCTCACCGAAATGGCGGCCTTCGCCCATAGTCTGGGCCTCGAGGTCCATGCCGGCCACGGCCTCACCTATGATAGCGTCACGCCCATCGCCGCCCTCACCGAAGTGCGGGAGCTCAACATCGGGCACTTTCTCATTGGCGAATCGATCTTCCGCGGGCTCACCCCCGCAATCCACGAGATGCGGCGCCTCATGGACGAGGCCCGCGCCGAGAAAGGGCAGGTCGCGTGAGCGTTTCGCTCCAACGCTACGGGATGTGGTTTGCGGGGATCACCGTGGCGCTCATCGCGGTGATACTGGCGGCGCGTTCCGTCCTTGGTATCAACGTGACGCCCGCCCTCGCGGTGGTTATCCCCGCCCTCGCAGCGGCCATGATCGAGGGCGCGCGCTATGCTAAGACGACGCGCACGCCCTTTCCGGCGCCCTGGTCTGACGCCCTGGGCATGACGGCGGTGGCGCTCGGCCTTCTTGTCGTCGTGACCGTCCCGCTGGTGTTTGGACCGGCAGGTATTCCCATCACATGGGCGCTGGCGGCATTTGCCTTTTGCGGGCTCCTCTGGCTCGGGACGAACCGCCTCTTTCTGACGTTGGGAGCACGCAATGAATGGGCGTCCCAGGACCGTGGCGACGCCTAGCATGCGGGCGGTGCGGTTGGCCGCGAACAAGGCTGGTTCCGTCCAAAGTCACGCGGCCGCCGTCGTCATGGCACGGGAAAAGGGCTGACCTTGCGTTGGGTCGTCTTTGTCCTCGGCCTCGCTATGGCGGCGCTGTCGCTTTGGCAGATCGAAGCCAAGCGGCCCGATGCCCTCGTCGTGTCCTCGAGCGTCGGCGCCACCCCGGTGACCCGCTACACGGTGCCCGGCGGTCTTGGGCCCGTGCTCGTATCCCATGGCTTTGCGGGTTCCCGGCCGCTCATGCAGGCGATCACATGGACCCTCGCCGGGAATGGCTACAACGTGGTAACCTACGACCTCGAGGGGCACGGTCTGAACCCGACACCCATGTCGGGCGATGTTGACGACATCGAGGGCACGACGCGCCTTCTCGTCGACGAAATGATCCGCGTCATGGAGTACACAGGCGACCGCCCGGCGCTGGTGGGTCACTCCATGGCCACCGATATCCTCGTCCGCGCCGCCGCCGAGCACCCTGCAGGCCCCATCGTTGCCGTCTCGGCCTTTTCAGGGGCCGTGACAGCCGATCATCCGGCGGACCTCCTCCTCATTGCAGGCGCGTGGGAGGGCCGCCTTATCGAGTTTGGCCGGGACGCCATCCACCAGATCGATCCTGCTGCCACAGAGGGACAGATCGTCGGCGACCGCATGGCCCTCGTCGCCCCGCGTGTTGAGCATGTGGGCATCCTCTATTCCCCCTACACCCTGCGCGAGATGGTCCAGTGGCTCGACCGCGCCTATGGCGTCCCGGAGAGGGAGCCGGAGCTCGCCACAATCGGCTACTGGGTCCTGCTTCTCCTCGCGGCGCTCATGGTGCTCTGGTGGCCGCTCTCCCGGCTTTTGCCCGCGCGCAACAGCGCTGCGGAGGTGCCGCGCAAGGCTCTGTGGTGGTGCGCGGCGGTCTCTCTTTCAACGCCGCTGGCCGTCTTCTGGATAGAGCTGGGATTTTTGCCGGTGCTCGTCGCCGACTACCTTGCGCTACATCTCGGGTTTGCGGGTCTCTTTCAGCTCTATGTACTCAGGTACTTCCGCGTGCCCTTCGGCAGGATCTCCTGGGTTGCGGTGGCGGCGCTTACGGTCTGGGGTCTGGCCGTTTTCGGGCTCGCCATCGACCGCTACGCCGCGAACTTTCAACCCAATGCCGAACGGGCGCTGATCCTCGCGGCGCTCAGTCTGGGGGCAGTGCCCTTCATGGCCGCAGACGCCATCGCCACACAGGGCGGCATGGCTCCGCTTTGGCGGCGGATGGTCCTGCGGGGCGCATTCTTTGCCTCGCTGATCCTCGCCGTGGCAATCGACTTCGAAGGGCTCTTCTTCCTAATCCTGATCGCGCCGATCATCCTTCTCTTTTTCCTGATCTTCGGCCTTATGGGCCGGTGGACGGCGGCTCGGTCCGGGCCGCTCGCGCCCGGCATCGCGCTGGGCCTGATTCTCGCCTGGTCGCTTGGTGTGACCTTCCCGCTCTTTCAGGCCTAAAGGGGCGTCCCAATGATCCTCGGCATCGGCACCGATCTGGCAAACATCGAACGCATCGAGCGCACGCTGGAGCGGTTCGGCGACCGTTTCCGCAATCGCGTCTTTACCGAGACCGAGCAGCGCAAAGCCGAACGCCGCGCCGACACGCCCGGGACCTATGCCAAGCGCTGGGCCGCGAAGGAGGCCTGCTCGAAGGCGCTCGGCACCGGGCTGCGCATGGGCATCGCGTGTAAGGACATGTCCGTCTCAAACCTTCGCTCCGGCCAGCCCGTCATGCACGTCACCGGCTGGGCGGCGGCGCGTCTGGCTGACATGACGCCTGACGGGTACGAGGCCGTCATCCACGTCACCCTCACCGACGATCATCCCTGGGCCCAGGCCTTCGTCGTCATCGAGGCCCGGTCTCTGGGACAGACCCGGGCCGCGCTTGACTTGGCAGGACGCACACCGCAGTAGACCTGCCATAACCTAGAGGGAGCCATCATGGCCGAGGCAGCCGATAAGAATAAGGGGGACAAGCAGAACCCGATCCTCGAGACGCTCAAGACCGTGGTCTATGCACTCCTCATTGCGGGTATCTTCCGGACCTTTTTCTTTCAGCCGTTCTGGATCCCGTCAGGATCCATGAAGGACACGCTCCTGATCGGCGATTTCCTCTTCGTCAACAAGATGGCCTACGGCTACAGCTACGCGTCGTGCCCCACGATCCTCATCCCCCAGATCGGCATCGATGTCGACGCAGAGGACTTTTGCGGCCTCTTCAAGGGATCTGAGAACCGCCTTTTCGGTGGCGAGCCCGAGCGCGGCGATGTCGTCGTCTTCCGCCATCCCGTGACAGGCCGCGATTTCATCAAGCGCCTCATCGGCGTGCCCGGCGATACGATCCAGATGCGCGAGGGCGTGCTCTATCTGAATGGCGAGGCGGTGGAGCAGACCGAGGCCGAGGCCTTCGTTGAAACCTTTGAGCCGCAGGGCCCCCAGGGTCAGGAACCTCGCTGCGCCAATGCGCCCGTGGGGATCGGCGGGGATTGCGTGAAAGAGGCTGCCGTCGAAACGCTCCCCGGGGGGGCAAGCTACCGCGTGCTCAACATCACGGATGGCTGGGTGTCGGACAACACGTCAGTCTACACGGTCCGTCCGGGCCACTACTTCTTCATGGGGGATAACCGTGACAATTCCTCCGACTCGCGCCTGCCGCAATCGGTGGGCGGTGTCGGGCAGGTGCCTCTGGAAGACATCGTGGGCCGCGCCGACCGGATCATGTTCTCGTCCGCCGGTCGCTCGATCCTGTGGTTCTGGACATGGCGCTCTGACCGGTACTTCAAGAAGATCGAATGAACGGTCGGGCTAGTCTCTTCTACGGCGCCTTCATTGGGCTGATGCTGGTGATCGGGGCGGCGGTCATTCTAGGGCGCGTCTTCTTTTTCAGCCATTTCCACATCGTGAGTAGGGTGATGACGCCCACCCTCTTCGTGGGAAACTATGTCGTCGCAAAGCAGCCGAACGGTGCGCGCTACCAGGTCCTCGATATCGATGAAGGCGGGCTCGATGAACGTCCTGAAACGAACGTCCCCGAGGGCCATTTTTTCGTTCTGGGCGACAACCGAGACAATTCCAATGACAGCCGGGTGCCTCAGGCGGCCGGAGGTGTGGGGCCGGTCCCACTGGACAACCTCATCGGGACCTACCTTTTCAAGGTCGGCCTTTGAAGCTCTCCGCAGACATCCGCGCCTTCCAGGACCGCATCGGGCACGACTTTGCCTGGCCGGACCTCCTCATTACGGCGCTGACCCATGCCTCGCTCAGCTCGGCAACGCGTTCCGACAATGAGCGGCTGGAGTTCTTGGGTGACCGCGTGCTGGGCCTCGTCATGGCCGAGGCGCTGCTCAAGGCCGACAAGAGCGCCTCGGAGGGCCAGCTCGCGCCGCGCTTCAATGCGCTAGTGCGCAAGGAGACCTGCGCCGAGATCGCCCGCGAGATCGGGCTCGGCGACGTGCTCAAGCTCGGACGTTCCGAGATGCTGTCAGGGGGGCGCAAGAAGGATGCGCTTCTGGGCGACGGGATCGAGGCGGTCATCGCCGCCGTCTACAGCGACGGCGGCATGGACGCGGCGCGCGCCATGATCTTGAGGCTCTGGGGTGGGCGAATTACCGAGGTCAAGGACGACGCCCGCGATGCCAAGACCGCGCTTCAGGAATGGGCGCAGGCGCGCAAGATGGCTCCACCCGTTTATGTTGAGGCCGCGCGCTCCGGCCCCGACCATGCGCCTGAATTCACCATCGAAGCGCGGCTTGAAAATGGTGCTAAGGCTTCGGCGAAGGCAGGCTCCAAGCGACAGGCAGAGCAGGCCGCCGCCAAGGCTCTCATGACCGAGCTGGGCGCATAGGCGTCCTTTGTAAAGATGTGCAACTCTCTGGAACGCGAGGGCGGGATTGCCTCCGGCGGCCCTCCGGGGGAAGTACATTCGCACAAAGAAGGTGGGGATCGCCCTTCCTTTTTTCTTTGTGCTTCTTTACTTGGGGGGTGTGGGGGCTGGCCCCCGCGGAGGCAGACGTCCGACGATATCCGTCGCTCCGCCCAATTTTGACCGCCGAGAGCCAATGACAGACCACAAAGACACCTATGCCGGGTTTGTCGCCCTGATCGGGGAGCCCAATGCAGGCAAGTCCACGCTCCTGAACTGGATGGTGGGGGCCAAGGTCTCAATCGTGACGCACAAGGTGCAGACGACGCGGGCGCGGATCAGAGGTGTGGCGCTCGAAGGCGCGGCGCAGATCGTATTTGTCGACACGCCTGGCATTTTCCGGCCCCGGCGCAGGCTTGACCGGGCCATGGTGACGGCTGCCTGGGGCGGCATGGCCGACGCCGACGTCACTGTGCTTCTGGTCGAGGCCCATCGCGGCGCCACCAAAGGCGTGCGCGAGATCATCGAGGCCCTCGCTGACAAACCCGGCCGCTTGGCGCTGGCCATCAACAAGATCGACCGGGTTGAGGCGCCCGCGCTCCTCGCGCTCACGGAGGAGCTCAATGCCCTGCGCCCCTTCGAGGAGACCTTCATGATCTCTGCAGAGCGCGGCCATGGCTGCGGTGACCTCAAGGCCTGGCTTGCGCGTCAGATGCCGGAGGGTCCGTGGCTCTACCCCGAGGATCAGATCGCGGACTTGCCGCTTCGCATGATCGCCGCGGAAATGACCCGGGAGAAGCTCACGCTGCGCCTTCATCAGGAGCTGCCTTACCAGCTTACGGTCGAGACCGAAGGCTGGGAGGAGCGCAAAGATGGCTCTGCGCGCATCGACCAGATCATCTATGTCGCCCGCGACGGGCATAAGGGCATCGTCCTCGGCAAGAAGGGCGAGACCGTGAAGGCCGTGAGCCAGGCCGCCCGTGCAGAGCTCGAGGAGTTCCTGGGCCGCAAATGCCATCTCTTCGTGCAGGTGAAGGTCCGCCCCGGCTGGCTGGAGGAGCGCGCGCGCTACGCTGAGATGGGCCTCGACTACAAAGACGGGGACGCGTGAGGCTGACCACCGATCTCTGGGTCGCGGCCTATCTGAGGCGGCTGGATCAGGAGGCCATCCCCGCTTTCATCACGCAAAAGGGCGACGCCACGGCGGGCGCAGTGCTGGTGAAACAGAGCACACTCGACGGGCGCGCCACCTGCTACCAACGCAGCTTTGACCTCGACACTGGCGCCCGCCGCTGGATGGAGCTTGCCGCCGGGGCAGAGGCCGATGTTGACGCCACCCTCACCAAGCAGCGCGGTTTTGATCCCGACCTATGGATCATCGAGGTCGAGGACCGCTACGGCCGCCACCTCCTCGATCAGCCGGGGCTTTCGGAATGATCGAGTGGCGCGACGAGGGCGTCCTCCTCCTCGCGCGGCCCCATGGAGAGGGCTCTGCGATCATCGAGGTGTTGACCGCGCATCATGGGCGCACTGCGGGGGTCGTGCGCGGTGGCGCCTCCCGCAAGCAGGCGCCGCATCTCCAGCCGGGCGCGCAGCTTGACGTCACCTGGAAGGCGCGCCTGGAGGATCATCTGGGCAGCTACACGTTCGAGCCCCTGCGCAGCCGTGCTGCCGTCCTCATGGCCGACCGCCGCGCCCTTCTCGGCCTGCAGGCCGCATGCGGCCTCCTCTCCCGCCTCTTGCCAGAACGCGAAGAGGCAGGGGCGCTCTATGCCGACACCACCCGTCTTTTCGACCTCATGGCCGCCACGGATGCCTGGCCGCTGGCCTATCTCAGGTGGGAAGTGGCGTTGCTCGAGGCGCTGGGCTACGGGCTTGACCTCTCCTCTTGCGCCGTGACAGGCGCGCGGGAGGGGCTTGCCTATGTCTCACCGAAATCAGGGCGCGCCGTGTCGGAGGCCGGGGCAGGGGAGTGGGCCGCGCGGCTTTTGCCATTGCCCCCTGCGCTGCTGCCGGGCGGCGAAGGCCCCGACGGCGAGATTGCTCTGGCCATGACGACGACAGGCGCGTTCCTCGCCCGGGCCATGGGCGACCGCGAGATGCCGGAGGCCCGCCGCCAGCTGCGCGAGCTACTCGCCCGATGAGGCACGAAAGATCATCTCGTGCCCCGCGCCCGTGAGGATGAGAACGGGCCCCGACACCTCCGCAAGCGACACCGCCGAAAGGGCCGCGAAGAAGGCCCCTTCAGCGGCCAAGTCAGCGCAGGCGCGCTTGGTCGCGGCAATTGGGCCGATCTCGATCCACGGATAGGGCACCGATTGCGCCGCGCTGAACCGGTTGCAGGGTCCCACGCCGACAACCTCGCCCTCCGCCGGGAAAGACAGGGTGGCCCGTGCAGTGAACGGAGCGCCGTCCAGCTCTGAAAGCGCCCAGACCGTGCCTTCGGGGCTGAATGCAGAGATGGTTTCATCCCCCGCACAGGCCGCGAGACCAACGAGGAGGGCCAGCGCCCTCACGCGGTCAGCACCGCGTCGGCGCTGGCAAGGATGGCGTCGCGGGCGGGAATGAATTCCATCTCGTAGATCGCGCGTGTCTCGCTGTTGTCGGTGGGCGTATGAAAGCCCACCTGCGGGGTTATCGAGCGCACGGCGGGGTCAAAAAGGCCGATGACACGCAGCAGCCATCGGGGCGCAACGCGCGTCGTGATCTTGCGCCCAGGGTAGGCATCCTTCAGGAGCGCGGCGATCTCAGGCATCGTACGATAGTCGCCAGCCGCGACGATCCGCTTGCCGATTGTTGCCGGGCGCGCCAGAGCCTCCACGTGCAGGCGGCTGACATCCGCGACGTCTACGGTGGGGAAGCCCAGGTCCGGTACGGCCGGGTCTTTGCCGCCGAGGATGCGTTCAATAACCGAAAGGGATGTGCCGAATTTACCATCGAGAGGCCGACCGAGCACGAAACCGGGATTGATGACGGTCAGCTCCATCTCCGGATGGTCGGCCACGAAGTCCCAGGCGGCGCGCTCGGCGAGGGTCTTCGATTTCACATATGCGCGCGAAGTAGGGTGATCGAGGTCTGTCCAATCCCCTGGTCCGTAGAGATGCCCCTTGGGGCGGTCCGCGTGGATCATCGCGACGACCGAGGACGTCAGGACAACGCGCGTGACACCCGCCGCCTGCGCCGACCTCAGCGCGCGGAGCGTCCCGTCCACGGCGGGGCGGATCAGCTCGTCCTCGTGCTTTGGGTCCTCGAGCGGAAAGGGCGAGGCCGTGTGGAGGAGCGCGTCGCGACCCTCCATGGCCGCCGCCCATCCGTCATCCGAGCTGAGGTCAAGCGTGGCAAAGCTGAGCGCTTCGGGATCGCCCAGCGCCGCGCGCACCTCTCCTTCCCGCGCCGGGGAGCGTAGGGAGCCGCACACCTCGTGCCCGGCGGCGAGGAGGTCCTGTGCGATGCGTTTTGCGATGAAACCGGTCACGCCGGTCAATAGGATGTTCTGTGCCATGGGTCCCCGTGGTGGTCGCTTTGGTTCGGGCCAGTGTGCCCACGAAGGTCGCTATCGGAGAGCCTTTCGGCAAGAGCGGTGGCGCGATCTGCATGGCTGTTGGCGCGATTTGCGAGAATTAAACCGTGGGGTTAGTCCGCTGGCGCCTCATCGCTCGACGGTGCGCGGCCCTTCTGCGCGAGCTTTTCGGTCAGACGTGCGCCGGTCTCTGCGTCAATGCGGGGAAAGGCAGCCGTGTGGCTGAGGGGGCCTGTGGCGGCTTCGACGGCGGCTTTCAGGTCCGTATGTGCCCCGTCGCCGAGGAACAGCGTCTCGCACATCAGACCCTCAACCCGGAGCAGCTGGTGAGCGGCCGTCACGAGGTGGTAGAACGTGATCCCGCCCGCCGGTCGGGTCCGCTCCACGCCCGGGGTGCCGAGGAGCGAAGATATCGGCAAGAGGACCTCGGGCGCCTCGGCGACCCGGTTCACGAGCCGCCCTTGCGCGTGAATGCGCACATCGGCTGAAACGAGCAGAGGGCGTGACGGAACTGACCCGCCTAGAGCGAGGGCAGGGATCGCCACCGGCCGGATTGCCTCGTCGGCGTCCAGCTCAGCCTGCGTGTACCCGGCGGTATGGACGTGGAGGAGAGGGGCCGTCGTGCCATCACGAAACTCAAGGTCATCCTCGCCGGGGACCAGCCGTTCGATGGGTCGCAGGCCGCGCGCTGTCTGCACGAAGGTGCCCGCTGCAAAGCCAGTTGCAAAGACGGGGTTGGTGGGGGATGCCATGCTCTGCCTCCTCTTTTTCCCGAGACTAGCCAGAGTAGGACCGCCGCGAAACCCGCGGTGGGCAGATTTCTACTGCGGGACGGCGCTAAGCGCGCGGGCAGGGCAGGACCCTTGCACTGCGCGCTACGCGCCGATTAGGCGAGGAGTCTGCGGGCGATGACCTGAGCCTGAATCTCGGCCGCGCCCTCAAAGATGTTGAGGATTCGCGCGTCGCACAGGATCCTGCTGATCTTGTATTCCAGCGCAAAGCCATTGCCGCCGTGGATCTGCAGGGCATTGTCCGCTGCCGCCCATGCGACGCGCGCGCCCAGAAGCTTTGCCATCCCGGCTTCGAGGTCGCAGCGGCGGCCCTCGTCCTTCTCCACTGCGGAGAAGTAGGTAAGCTGGCGCGCGACCATGGTTTCAACAGCCATCATCGCGAGTTTCGAGGACACGCGG
>JBCDGS010000074.1:0-10727 GCA_038751055.1 Pseudomonadota bacterium
GGCCTTGAGCGGCATTTCGATCCCGGCCATGGCGACCATGTTTTCCAGACGGCTGACGCCGTCGCGGGCGTTGTTGGCGTGGATGGTCGTCATGGATCCGTCGTGGCCCGTATTCATGGCCTGGAGCATGTCGATGACTTCTTCGCCGCGCGTCTCACCCACGATGATGCGGTCCGGGCGCATCCGAAGCGCGTTCCTGAGACAGTCGCGCTGGGTCACGGCGCCCTTGCCTTCGACGTTGGCGGGCTTGGATTCCATCCGGCCCACATGGGTCTGCTGGAGCTGGAGTTCGGCGGTGTCCTCGATCGTGAGGATGCGTTCGCTGTCGTCGATGAAGGAGCTGAGCGCGTTCAAGGTCGTCGTTTTACCCGAGCCCGTACCGCCGGAGACGATGACGTTGAGGCGCGTGGCCACGGCGGCCTCGAGATAGGCGGCCATTTCCTCGGTAAAGGCGCCGAAGGTCACGAGGTCGTCGATGCCGAGCTTGTCTTTCTTGAACTTACGAATGGAGACGAGAGAGCCGTCCACGGCCACCGGCGGCACCATCGCGTTGAAGCGCGAGCCGTCGGCAAGGCGGGCGTCCACATAGGGGTTCGATTCATCGACCCGGCGACCCACTGCGCTGACGATCTTGTCGATGATCCGCAGGAGGTGGCGTTCGTCCTTGAAGGTGATATCCGACAGTGTGAGCTTGCCCTTGCGTTCCACAAAGATCTGCTTGGGGCCGTTGATGAGGATATCGTTGACGTCCTCGTCCTGGAGCAATGGCTCGATCGGGCCGAGGCCCTTCACTTCGTCGTAAAGTTCCTGGTTGAGGGCCTGCCGTTCCTCGCGGTTCAGCACGACCTCCATTTCGGTCAGCGTCTCGGACGCGATGGAGGTGATTTCTGCGCGCAGGTCGTTTTCGGTCGCGTTTTCGAGCGCCGAGAGGTTCAGGTTGTCGAGAAGCGCCTTGTGGAGTTCGAGCTTGATCTCGCCCAGGCGTTCCTTGCGGCGGGTTTCCTTGTCCTTCGGGGCGGCCTGGGCCGCTTTCTGGGCCGGATTGGGCGCCTCCTTGCGCACTACGGTCTTGGCGGCCTCGACGGATTTCGTCACGGGGGCCGGCGCGTCGGATTTGGCCTCGACGGGCGTGGCCTTGTCGTCCTTCTTGTAGCGCGAAAACATGGAACTGGCTCCTTAGGCGGCTTCGGCCGCGTCACTCGTGTTGATGTCGTGCAGCGACGTTGCGAGCTTCAGGATTTCCTTCCTGAGCGGGTTTTTCGGCGCGGCACCCGCAAGGGGCACACCATGGTCGCAGGCTTGCGCCACCTGCTTGCCGCCATCGGGAAGCTGGATGTCGAACGAGATGTTGAGGCTTTCAGCCATCTTGGCCACGCGGGACTTGCCGGTGACGTCCATCATCTTGGGCGCGCGGTTGATCGCAAAGCGGCACTTCTCGAACGGGAGGTCCTCTGACTGCAGGGCCTTCTTCCAGCGCGCGGCGTTCTGGGCGGAGCGCATGTCCACCTCGAGCGTGCAGAAATAGACATGTGCGTAGGTGAGAACCGTCTCGGTCCACTGCACGAGGGCAGGGGGCATATCGACGATGATGTAGTCAAAGTTGGCGGCCGCGACCTTCAGGATCCGCTCCACATCTTCGGGCGAGATCAGGTCGAGCGGCACCATGTCGGCGGGTGCAGTGAGCACGTGCAGGCGGTCATGGTAGGTCAGAAGCGACGCCATGAAGCTGTCGCTGTCCATGCTTTCGGTGTCCTGCAGCATCTCGAGGACCGCGTCACGGCGCGGCAATTCGAGATAGGTGGAGGCCGCGCCGAACTGCAGATCGAGGTCGATCAGGCAGACGCGCGGCGGCTTGCTCTTGTCGATATTGGCGAGCTCCCAGGCGAGGTTCGTCGCGAGTGTCGACCCGCCCGTACCGCCAGAGATCCCGTGGACGGGGAAGATCGCCCCCTCCCGGTCGCCGGTGGCCTTGAGCGTATTGCGCATTTCGGCGGGCGGAAGCGCCTCGGGCTCTGGCCGCTGCAGACGCTCGACGGCGCTCGCCAGCTCACCTTCGGGGAGCGGGTAGGGGATGAATTCATCGGCCCCTTGACGCAGGAGCTGGTGGAGTGTCGCGGTGCTGAGTTCCTCGGCCACGAGGATCGTCTTGATCCCCTTGGAGGTGGCCGACAGGATGATGTCCATCACCTGCTGGATGTTGTCCTGATCCTGCTCGTCGAGCGCGATGGCCACGAATTCGAGCGCCTCGGCGTCCGGTTGTTCGAAGAATGCCAGCGCCTCCGAGAACCCGAGATCGCCCCAGCATTCGCCAAGCGCCATCTCCATGTCCTCGATAAGAAGATCAAAGTTCTGCACGTCCCGGCTGATCGTGCATGCAACCAATGGCTGCGGTTCCGGCTGTAACATCACGCTGCTCATCGCGACCTGCCCTTTTCACCTTGCGGCCCGGCGGAGCGGATGGCTCAGGATTATCCCGTGCGTTGCCCCACAAAGCCTGACACCGCGTGGGTGCCAAGTTTCCCTCGGAAGCAGGATTGCCCAGCAAAGGGGGCAACAATTGGGCTGGATTTGAGAATTGTCGTGGAGATTGTTGGGGATGCCTTGGGCATCGGGCCGCCGTCTAGGGGGCGGCATGGGGTGGGGCGGGGAGGTTCCCCGCCGCGCAAACCCCTTATTCGCCTGTCTCTGACTCGGCCACAGTGGAGGCTTCCACGGCGCTTTGGACATATTCGCGCCACACTATTTCGGCGTATTTGCCCTGCATGACGGTGGGATGGTTCTGCACAAAGCCCGATACTTCGGTCACGGTGCGCCGGTTGGCCCGCTCGCGGCCCTGGCTCACGATGAGCGGCTGGGTCTCGCCAAAGCTGACGACCGCCTCGAGCCGCGCGCGGGAAATCCCTTGCGAGGCAAGATAGCGCACCGCCGCATTGGCGCGGCGCAGGCCCAGTCGCTGGTTGTAGGCCGTGGAGCCGACAGCGTCGGCGTGGCCGAAGACCCGGAAGCGGACCTCCGGGAATTGCTTGATGAAGACCGCCTGCTGACGCAGCACCTGCCGCGCTGTGGCGTCGAGCTGGTCGGAGTTGAACGCGAAATTGATCGTCGTGGGCACCTGCGCCGCAAAGCGCTGGCTCAGGTCAATGGCGGCGCTGCGTTGCCCGGTCATGACAAGCATGTTGTTCATCGACGGGTTGCCAAAGCCGCCCTCGTCCAGGGCAGAGCCCGCTTCGCGCTGGTTGAAGGCCTCGACGAAGGCCGTGTTCTGGCCGCCGCACGATGCGAGCACCGCCAGGCCGGCAATGGCTGCTACGTATTTCATCGGGCGTCTCCGCTTCATTATCTGAGCATGATTAGTCGAGAACATAACCATAAGACCCACTAAAGTCCTGCTGCGCAACTTCTCCGGCTGCGCCGGTGGTGGGCGTGTCACCCGTCACCTTGCCAAAGAGGAAGAGCTCGCGCTCTGTCGGGATCTTCACGCGGTCCGTGGGCAGCGCGAGGACGTCGCCCCGTACCGGCGTCACGAGATGCGGCGTGACAATGATCACGAGTTCCGACTGATCGCGGTTGAAAGAGGTGGACCGGAAGAGCGAGCCTAGGACTGGGATATCGCCCAGCCACGGCACCTGGCGGTTCAGGTCGCTGAAATCATCCTGCAGAAGGCCCGCGATGGCGAAGCTTTCACCGTCGCGCATCTCGATCGTGGTCGAGGTTTCGCGGCGCGAGAACGCGTCCACCGTGAAGTTGTCGGTGGTGATGCCGTTGGTGGTGTCGATGGAACTTACCGCCGCCAGCATCTGGATATTGATCGTCTCGCCATCCACGACGCGGGGGGTGAAGTTCAGCTCGATCCCGAAGGGCTTGTATTCCACCGTCGTGGCGCCTTCACCGGCGGCCACGGGGACGGGATATTCACCACCGGCGAGGAACTTGGCCTCCTGGCCCGAGAGCGCGGTGAGGTTCGGTTCCGCGAGGGTGCGCACAAAGCCCTTTGTTTCAAGGGCTTCAAGGAGGATATCCACGCGCACGCTGTCGATGTCGAAGCCGAAGATCGACGAGCCCACCGCATTGGCGGCCTGGCTGAAGACGCCGGTGATCAGGCCGAAGTCAGACGTGCCCCCGCTGGCGGCGAGGTCAGGTTGAAGCGTGCCGGAGCCCGCGCCGACGGCAAAGTTGCCACCGCTGTCGCCCGCCACGAGGCCGCCATCTAGGGATTTGGAGACCGAGCGGCTCATTTCCGCGAAGCGCACCTTGAGCATCACCTGGTGGTTGCCGCCCACGACCATGAGGTTCGAGACGCGCTCTGGCGCGTAGCGTTCAGCGAGGTCGAGCGCGCGGTCCATGCGCGCGATGGAGCTGACAGCGCCCGAGAGGACGATGCCGTCATTGGCCGTGCGCACCTCGATCCGCTCATTGGGCAGGATCTGGCGGAGACGTTCCTTGAACTCGGAGATATCGGGTGCGACGCGCACCTCGACATTGGTGATCAGGCGGCCATCGGCGCCCAGCAGCGTGAGCGACGTTCGCCCCGGTGCCTTGCCGAGCACGTAGATCGTGCGATCCGACAGCGTCGAGATGTCCGCGATGTTGGGATCCGCGATGCTGAGTTCCGCGAAGGGAACATCCGATTCAACGACGACAGAGCGACTGATCGGGACATTGAGCGCCGTGGACGGCGCCCCCCGCATCACGCGCAATGTTTCAGCCGACGCCATGGGGGCGGGGGCCGCAAATGCAAAAGAGAGCCCCAGCGCAGCTGCGGCAAAAATAATCTTCGATGTCATGTGACCTGCCTCCGATCACGCCTCAGTCCAGCGGATCTTTAATGCCCGCGCTTTTAACGACGTTGCCCGAAAATTGCTTTCCATGCAAGATTCAATGCGTTGCGGTGCATTCCTCGTGTCGCATTCCGGCCACAAGAAAGGCCCCTCCAGTGGAAGGGGCCTTTGTATGAAGTGTTTTTGAATCGCTTATTCGGTGCAGGCGATGGGGATCTCGACCACTTCGGCGCCGCGGCGTGTGCGGATCGAACAGCTTTCGCTGACCTCGGCCTCGACGATCTGTTCTTCGATCACGCCGAGGAGGTTGTTCTGGTCGACATCCGTGGCCGATGCGACGCCGTCATCCTTGGCGCCGACGAGGGCCAGCGACAACCGGCCAGAGTTTTGCGCCTGGGCGAGGCGGGCCACCTGCTGGGGTGTCACCTGGGCCGTCACGGTGCGCGCGATGGCTGCGCCGGAGGTGTCGGAGGCGGAGTTCTGGTCCACTGCGACAAGCTCCACCGCGGTTTCAATGAGCATGGTCACGTCGTTGCCGCGCCGTGCGTCGCCGCCGCCCTGGCCCGTCCAGAAGACGTCCACGCGGTCGCCCGGGCGCAGAAAGCCGGAGACGCCGGTCTGCACGTCCACGCGGATCGTGAAGGCCCGCGTGCCGGGCTTGAGGAGCGAGGTCAGGCCTGCGCCCTCCCCGGGCTCGGTGACTTTGACGGCGAGGATCGGTTCACCCTTTTCCATGGCGCGCAGCACGGTGCGCAGCTCTTCTTCTCCGCGCGAAAACAGCTCTTCAGGGGCTTTGAACGCGCCTTCGGGCACGGCCGGGACCGGCCACTTGATCAGCGCGACATGGTCGAGCGTGATCTCATCGCCGTATTTCAGCGCCTCTTTGGCGATGATGATATCCGTGAGCGGCACGTTCGACGCCCGCTCCTTTGCCAATGCAGCGCGGTGTTGGGAGATATAGCCGTTGGCCATATAAACTGCCCCACCCGCGAGTGCGATGCCGACAATCAGAACCAATCCAAATATCAAACGCATAATGCGGCCTCGTCTCGTTATGCAGCGTGCTCGACGCCGGTGTTTACGCCTGTGTCATGTCTGCCGATTGCGGCGAAAACGTGGAGGCGCGGGGGTAATTCGGGGAAGCCCGGGGTGTCATCGGGCCTCTCAGCGCGTGGTGGACGCCTCGGGCGGATCGCTCGCGAGAGAGGTCTTGATCGCCTCGCCCAGGTCGTTTGATCCGTTGAAAATCAGGGATACCGCGCCGGCCCCCAGGGCCAGCACTCCGGCAGTGAGGACGATCCAGTCGACCGTCACTGCTCCGCGGGTGTCCGTGCGAAAGCTCGCGAGAAGCCTCAGCATACTATTCTCCCTCCGTGCCCTCCCCCCACGCAGGAGGACCACGACTCATTAACTCACCTGGCTCATATCTCCCGCAATTAAGTCGAAAGCTGGGAAGTCGTTAGGAAAGTCGCAGGCATAAAAAAGCCCCGGCGGACCGGGGCTCAATCATTAACCTGTAAGAGCGCCTCAAGGCAGGACGGTGCCGGTGTCCACACGGGCGGCGATCTCTGACAGTTCACCGTCGACGGTGTCGCCCACATTGGATGTGCCATTGGCCAGAACCGCGACGACGGCAATGCCAAGACCCACGATGGCTGCGGTCAGCACGACCCAGTCCACGGTGATTGCGCCATGCTGGTCATCAACAAATGAGAAGAGTTTCTTCATACCTGCCTTACCTTTTTACTTCTGTCGTTCATAAAAATGGCCGCGCTTCGCAAAGAAAGCGCGGCCACCTACAGGCTTGCGCCTTGTCCTTAGTAGGACGCGACCGTCATCGTGGACAGCTCGCTGTCGATGGCGTCGGCCAGATCGCCCACACCGTTGGACACGGTTGCGAGGATCGCGATGCCGAGGCCGACGATGGCAGCAGTCAGCACAACCCAGTCGACGGTCACGGCGCCGTCTTCGTCACGGCGGAATTTGTTGAGGAGGTTCATCATTGTCTTCATCCTTGGTTTTGAAGCAGAAATTAGTAGGACGCGACGGTCATCGTGGACAGTTCGCTGTCGATTGCGTCGGCCAGATCGCCAACACCGTTCGACACGGTTGCGAGGATCGCAATGCCGAGGCCGACAATAGCAGCAGTCAGCACGACCCAGTCGACGGTCACGGCGCCGTCTTCGTCACGGCGGAATTTGTTGAAGAAGTTCATCATTGTCTCGGTCCCTCTCAGGAAGTTCGCTCAGTTACAAAAAACCTCAACAGCGCGTCTTGGGCGGCCTCTGAGTGCCCTACGCCGTCTTGGTATGACGCTATATGGCCCCCGGATTGGGGCGCGAATTAGGCAGCATTCGTGTAATTTGATGAAGATCGCGGAGTTACGTCCATTTTTGATTAAGCACCTGAATTATATATATTTTAAGTGCTTTCTGGCGGTCGATAGAGGCCAAAACAGCACTGATTGGGCCGATTTCGGCGGAATTCGCGTCGAATTAACCCTGTTACTGGCCTGTAAGAGCAATAGCCGGTAGATTGGAAAAAAAAGAGGCAGAGCAGGACCTCAACCATGATCGCAAGGTTTTTAGGCGTGGCACTCGCAGCGTGCCTTGCTGCGCCCGTAGTGGTGGCCGAAGAGGTATCGAGCCCGCCGCCGTTCAAGGACTTTACCTTCAAGCGTGTGAAACCGCCCGCTGCCGGGACGAACCGCCGGATTACGGTGCAGATCGCGCCCGCAGGGGCCGCGCCTGCGCCCTTGGCGGCAGCTGCGGCGGTAGCGCCCGCGCCGAGGGCCTCCGATGCCTATCCCTGGTTCTGGGAAAAGCTGTCGCCACGGGCCGAAGAGGCCGGGGCCGGGCGTCTCTTTGATGCGCTCGATGCCATTGCCGCCTCGGGTGCGGCGCCCACCCCGCGTCTGCAGGCCCTGCAATCCATCGCAAAGGCCCATCGGTCCGACCTTTTGCTGTCGACGGTGGGCACGCGGGTGTCGCCTGCGCTGGTGCTTGCCGTGATCTCGGTTGAATCGAGCGGTAATCCCGAAGCTGTGAGCCGTGCCGGAGCACAGGGCCTCATGCAACTGATGCCGGAGACCGCCGCGCGCTTTGGCGTCGGAGATGCGATGGACCCGTCGCAGAATATCGCGGGGGGCGTGGCTCTTCTCGATCATCTAATGGAGCGGTACGGCGAGGACCCGCTCCTCGTGCTTGCGGCCTACAATGCCGGGGAGGGGGCCGTGCGCGACCACGGCGGGGTGCCGCCCTATCCCGAGACGCGCAATTACATCCCCAAGGTCCTCGCGGCGTTCACCGTCGCCCGGGGCCTGTGCCTGACGCCGCCGCTGACGATGACCGATGGCTGCGTCTTTGCGGAGGCTGGCGGCTAGATGAAAGCGCCGGTCTATCTCGATGTCGATGGCACGCTTCTGAAGACGGACCTTCTTCATGAGGCGATCTGGGCGGGTCTGGGTCAGGCCCCGCTGGCGACGATCGGAGCATTCGCCCGCTACTGGCGGGAGCCGGCCGCGCTCAAGGCGGCGTTGGCGGCGCGGGTTCACATGCGCTACGATCTGATGCCAGTGCGCGAGGAGGTCCGCGCCATGGCCGCAGACGCCCGGTCGGAGGGCCACGCCGTGCATCTTGCATCCGCCTCCAACTTTGAATGGGTGGAGGGCGTCGCGGCGGCCCATGGATATGACGGGCCCCATGTGGCCTCTGATGCCCGGACGAACCTTGCGGGCGCGGCCAAGGCCGAGGCGCTGCGCGGGGCCCATGGAGAAGGCGGCTACATCTATTCGGGTGACGCCCACGTCGATGAAGCGGTGTGGCGGTCGGCGCAGGCGGCCATCGTCGTCGGGCAGCCCAAAATTGCCGAACGGCTGGAGGCCGCGGGCGTCCCCGTCACGCAGATTGCGGCGGGCTGGTCGGTGGCCGACCTCTGGCGTGCCTTGCGTCCGCACCAATGGGTCAAGAATGTCCTCCTCCTCCTGCCGATGATCGCGGCCCATGAGTTCGGGCTGGCGACCTTCGCGATGGTCCTTCTGGGCATGGCGGCGTTTTCGGCGGCGGCGAGCGCGATCTACATCGTCAACGACCTCCTCGATCTGGAGGCGGACCGGCTGCACGTCAAAAAGCGCCATCGGCCGTTTGCGTCCGGGGCGGTGCCGATCCGGGTGGGGATGGTGAGCGCGCTCTTGCTCTTGGGGCTGTCGCTGGGCCTTGGCGCGGGGCTGGGGCCTGGCTTCCTCCTTGCTATCGTTCTTTATATGGCGCTCTCGCTCGCCTATTCGCTGCGGCTCAAGCGGATGCGCTGGGTGGATATCGCGACGCTCGCCGCGCTTTACACGTTGCGCGTGGTGGCGGGGGCGGCGGCCACGCAGGTGGAGGCCTCGGCGATGATGCTCGTCTTCGTGTTCCCGGTCTTCCTGTCGCTTGGCTGCGTCAAGCGCCTCACCGAGCTTACGCTGGCCACATCGGATGAGAGGCTGCCCGGCCGGGGCTACGGGCGGCCGGACCGGTCGGATCTTCTGAATGTCGCGTGGCTCGGCGTGATTGGCGCGCTTCTCGTCTTCTTTCTCTATTCCCTGTCCGAGCAGGCCGTGGCGCTTTACCCCACGCGGTGGATCCTTTGGCTCACGCTCATTCCTATCGCCGGGTGGCTGGGGCGCATGGTGATCTTGGGCTACCGCGGTCGGCAGGATTACGACCCCATCGTTTTCGCGATGCGCGACAAGATGGGGATCGGGATCTTGCTGATCACGCTCTCGCTGATGTTCTATGCTGCGGGATTGTGGGCCCAGTGGTTCGGGCTGTGACGCCGAAGTCTTTCAAAGAGTTCGGTGGCCTCAGATCTTGAGCTTCTTGAAAATCGGCTCCGGCACGAGGCGTATGATCGTCATGATGAGGCGCCAGAAGCCCGGCGTGTAGATCACGTTCCGCTTCTTATCGACGGCCTTGAGGATGTCGGCGGCAACGCTCGCAGGTTCGGCCACGAGGAACATGCCGTCCACGTTCCAGGTCATGGCCGTGTCGACGAAACCGGGCTTGACCGTGACGACGTGGCCGCCCGCCCGCGTGAGCCGGTTGCGCAGCCCGCTCAGATAGGTGTGGAAGCCAGCCTTCGCAGCCCCATACACATAATTGCCCAGCCGCCCGCGATCACCCGCAACCGATCCGACGCCCACCACGGTCCCGCCCCCCCGTGCCTCCATGGCCGGAGCGAGACGTTGGAGGACCTCGGCAGGCCCTGAAAAGCTGTCGGTCACAGTCCCGGCGATGAGGCCGGGATCTGCGTCGATGGCCTCCTGCGGGGGCATGGAGCCCACGAAGACCGCCGCGTTGAGGACGCCGTCGCGGGCCTCCATGGCGTTGGTCAGGGGCGCAAAGGTCGCGGCATCGCGGGCATCAAAGGGCAGGACCGTCGCCAGGCTTGCGCCCCGCGCGGTGGCGTCGGCGGCGCTGGCCTCCATATCCGCGATGTCGCGGCCCGCGAGGATCACGGCGTGGCCCCGTTCTGCGACGGCGCGGGTGAAGGCGCGCGCCATGGAGGAGGTGGCGCCGAGAATGAGCCAGGTCTCAGCAGTCATGGGAGCGCCCTCAGCTTCAGACGGCGCGTGAGGTCCGTCTCATAGACGCCGTCCGGGTCAATCTGCGCCACTTCGGCGGCCCAGTCGGCCCGCGCCGGATACATGGCATCCACCGTCGCCGCATCCGCCAGCGCATCCTTGGCGAGGTAAATGCGACCCCCGGCCTCCAGCGTCATTTCCTCGAGCCGCAGCGCGAGGTCGGCGGCGGCGTCGCGCGCCGGGAAGTCCACGGCCAGCGTCAGGCCCTCCATGGGGAAGGACATGTGCCCCGCGCTCTCACCGCTCAGCCGCTTGAGGACCGCGAGGGGAGAGGCAAGGCCGCTTTCGGCGATCATGCCCAGCATGGCCTTGAGCCGGTCGCTTGCCCC
>JBCDGS010000075.1:0-10610 GCA_038751055.1 Pseudomonadota bacterium
CGGAGGTATCGACGCGCTGGTCAACACTGCCGGGATCGCCGATTTCGGCCCCATCGAGGACACAGATTTCGAACGTTGGCGCAGGGTCATGAGCGTGAACCTCGACGGCACGTTCCTCGTCAGTCAGGCGACTGTGCCAGAGCTGAAGAAGACCCGTGGGGCAATCGTCAACATCGCGTCCATCTCCGGCCTGCGCGCCTCAACACTGCGCGTGGCCTACGGCACCTCCAAGGCCGCCGTCATCGCCCTGACCCAGCAGCAGGCCGCCGAGCTCGGCGAATACGGCATCCGCGCGAACGCCATCGCGCCGGGACCTGTACGCACAAAGCTCGCCATGGCCGTCCACAGCCAGGATATCATTGACGCCTACCACGACGCGCTTCCACTCAATCGCTACGGCACAGAGGCGGAGCTGGCCAACGCCATCGTTTTCCTCTGCTCGGATAAAGCCAGCTACATCACCGGGCAGACGCTCGCCGTGGACGGCGGTTTTGAGAGTACGGGAATAGGCCTTCCATCGCTTCGCCTGCCCTGACCGTGAGGCCGAAACATGCGCGAGACAGAGGAGGAGATGAAAGAGCACAGCGACAACGGATACTGCTGTGCGCAGAGTTTCCTCTCCCCCTTTTCTTTGTGCCCTGTACTTCGGGGGGTGTTGGGGGGCTGGCCCCCCGTTCCCGTCCCGGATCTAGTGCACGACCGCATCATCCGGGCGCGGTCGCTCTGATCTGCTCAACCGGTCCCCGACAATGAGCCCGTCCGGGCCAGCGCTCACGGGGATCGCGTCCCCGTCCTTCACATCACCCGACAGGATCATCTCGGCGAGCTGATCTTGCAGCGCACGCTGGATCACGCGCTTCAGCGGTCGCGCACCGAAGACCGGGTCGTAGCCTTCATCCGCCAACCACGCGCGTGCACCATCATCGAGCTCCAGGGCAATCTTGCGGGCCGCAAGCCTCCGTTCTAGGCGGGCGAGCTGGATCGACACGATCCCGTCCATATCCCCGCGCGCAAGGCGGTCGAAGATAATGGTCTCATCGAGCCGGTTCAGGAATTCCGGCCGGAAATGTGCCCGCACAGCGTCCATCACATCCCGCTTGGCCTGCGCGGCATCCCCGCCGTCCGGCAATTGCGACAATGCCTGCGCACCGAGGTTTGACGTCAGCACAATGAGCGTCTGTTTGAAGTCCACCGTCCGGCCCTGGCCGTCCGTCAGGACCCCGTCATCGAGCACCTGCAGCAGCACGTTGAACACGTCCGGATGCGCCTTTTCCACCTCGTCGAAAAGCACGACCTGGTAGGGCTTCCTCCGCACCGCCTCGGTCAGCACGCCACCCTCGTCATAGCCGACATAGCCCGGCGGGGCGCCGATAAGCCGGGCGACCGCATGCTTTTCCATGAACTCCGACATGTCGATGCGCACCATGGCGCTGTCATCGTCAAACAGAAACTCGGCCACGGCCTTCGTCAGCTCTGTTTTCCCGACCCCAGTGGGCCCGAGGAACAGGAACGATCCCAGCGGTCGCCCTTCGTCGTTAAGCCCCGCCCGTGCCCGGCGCACGGCATTGGCGACAGCCCGGACTGCGGGTTCCTGGCCAATTACACGGCCATGGAGCGCGTCTTCCATGCGCAAGAGCTTTTCGCGCTCCCCTTCGAGCATCTTGGAGGTCGGGATCCCTGTCCAGCGCTCCACAACCTGGGCGATCTGCTCGGGGCGCACGGCCTCTTCGACCATGACATCCTCGGCGTCCTCCGCCTCCCCGAGCTTTTTCTCAAGCTCCGGGATGATGCCGTAGCTCAACTCCCCCGCGCGGGCGAGGTCACCCTCGCGCTTGGCGCGATCAAGGTCGGCGCGCGCGCGGTCGAGCTCCTCTTTCACAAGCTGGGCAGAGGCCATTTTGTCCCGCTCCGCCTGCCACTTCGCAGTGAGCTCGGCCGACTGGTCCTGAAGGTTCGACAGCTCTTTTTCGAGGCTCGCAAGACGATCCTTCGATGCTGCATCGTCCTCCTTCTTGAGTGCCTCGGCCTCGATCTGAAGCTGCAGGATCTGGCGGTCGAGACCGTCAAGCTCTTCCGGCTTGGAATCCACCTGCATCCGCAAACGCGACGCGGCCTCATCCATCAGGTCGATGGCTTTGTCCGGCAGGAAGCGGTCGGTGATATAGCGATGCGACAACGTCGCCGCCGTCACCAGCGCCGAATCCGCGATCCGCACTCCGTGGTGGAGTTCGTACTTCTCCTTGATGCCGCGCAGGATGGAAATCGTATCCGGCACGGTCGGCTCAGCGACCATGAGCGGCTGGAAGCGGCGCGCCAGCGCGGCGTCCTTCTCCACGTGTTTGCGGTACTCATCCAACGTCGTGGCACCGACGCAGTGCAGTTCACCGCGGGCCAATGCAGGTTTCAGAAGATTCGAGGCATCCATAGCCCCATCCGTCTTGCCCGCGCCCACGAGGGTGTGCATCTCGTCGATGAAAAGGATGATCTCGCCCGCCGCGCTCGTCACTTCGTTGAGGACGGCCTTCAGCCGCTCTTCGAATTCGCCCCGATACTTTGCACCGGCAATCAGCGCGCCCAAGTCGAGGCTGAGCAACCGCTTGTTGCGGAGGCTCTCGGGCACGTCACCGTTGATGATGCGCAACGCCAGCCCCTCGGCGATGGCTGTCTTGCCGACGCCGGGCTCTCCGATCAGGACCGGGTTGTTCTTGGTGCGGCGGCTGAGCACCTGCATGGCACGGCGAATTTCCTCGTCCCGTCCAATGATTGGGTCGATCTTGCCATCCCGCGCCTGGGCCGTGAGGTCCGTGGCGTATTTCTCGAGGGCCTCGTAGTTGTCTTCAGCCGAAGCACTGTCGGCTGTCCGCCCCTTGCGCAGATCATTGATCGCAGAGTTCAGCGCTTGCGCCGTGACGCCCCCGGCCTCCATGGCCGATTTTGCGGCCGATTTCACCATGGCCAGCGCCATCAGCATCCGCTCGACGGGGACAAAGCTGTCTCCGGCCTTCTTGGCGATGGTTTCAGCCTCCGCGAGGACCTTCGCCAAGGTCTGGTCGACATAGACCTGCGCCGCATCGCCCGATACTTTGGGCTGCTTTGCAACGGCCATGTCTACGGACTGGCTGACGGCAGACGCTGTACCACCCGAGCGATTGATCAGGTTGGCCGCGAGCCCCTCCTCATCATCGAGCAGGGCTTTCAGCAGATGTTCGGGACTGAGCCGCTGATGACTTTCACGGGCGGCAATGGTCTGAGCGGCCTGGATAAACCCACGCGCGCGCTCGGTGAACTTTTCAAAGTTCATCGCGATCTCCTTCAACAAGCGCCCTGAGAGCGCCCACCTGTGGCGGCACGCAGATCGGGCCTTTGCAGATAAATGGGGTCCTTAACAGGCTCCTGCAAGATTGCCTGTCGCCCTTCACCCGCCATTAACTGCGCTCTGTCATCGTGAGCGGGAATTGGCAGTGGGACGATTTGCGGAGGCATCATGACGGTTCTCGACATTCTTGTGGTCACCATGGGCTTCAGCGATAGCGGGCGGAATGTGCTGGGCGATGTCCGCTTTTCGCTGCGCGACGGGTCGGGAACCGCGCGCAGTCTCACCATGCGCTGCCAGTGCCCGGTGTCGAAACGGATCCGGCCGGATGCGCTCCTTATCGGGGATGCGATCCGCCAGCTCCGCCGCATGCCCGAGATCCGCAGTGGCGAGACCCGACTCAGCTTTGCGAAGGGCCTAAAACCGCTCGACCGGGCCCAAGCAGCCTGACCGCTTGCCATCTGTCGCTGCGCAGCCTACGCGAGGCCCATGGATGACCGTCTGATCGTTGCCATGGATGTGCCCAACGCCCTTGCCGGGCTGGAGCTTGCCGGCAAGCTGGGCGATGCCGTCTCGTTCTACAAGATCGGGCTCGGGATGCTCACCGGGGGCGGTCTTGCGCTCGCCAATGAGCTCAAGACCGAACACGGCAAGCGCATATTCCTCGACATGAAGCTCTTTGATATCGGCGCAACCGTCGAAGCGGCCGTGCGCGGGCTTGCGCAGTTTGACCTGGATTTTCTGACGGTTCACGGCGACCCTTACGTCGTGCGGGCGGCGAAGGAGGGGGCTGCCGGCAAGGACCTGCGCATCCTGGCGGTCACGGTGCTGACATCCCTTGATCGGGGCGACCTCGACGGCGCGCTCATCAAGAAGGGTGCGATCCCAGACCTCGTCACAGAGCGCGCCGCCCATGCGTTTGAGGCTGGGGCAGACGGCGTCATCTCATCGCCGCAGGAAGCCGCCCTCATCCGCGCGCTGCCAGAGGCCGACGGCAAACTCATCGTCACACCGGGTGTGCGCCCGGTAGGTGCGGCTTCGGGTGACCAAAAGCGGATCACGACCCCGGCCGCCGCGATCGCCGCAGGGGCCGATCACGTGGTCGTTGGACGGCCCATCTGGCAAGCGCCGTCGCCGAAACACGCTGCAGAGGCGATCCTCGCAGAGATGGCGTCCCCCCAGGCCCTCACCCCAAACCGATTGCACTGACGAGCAACGCTCTGCGGTGCTTGCAAACCGCGCTGCGGCGGCGACACCGCTAAAGCTCAGTCGTTGATATCGGTCTTCCAGATCTTCACCTGTTGGCCCGCGCGCAGCCGGAACACGTACCGCAAGACAAGCCACGCGGAGAGCGAGACCGCCGCGAAGATCACAAGCATCCAGCCAACCGCGCCCCCAACGGCCGCCGCCCCGCCGATAGCGAGAAGGATCGCGACAACACCCGCCCCAATGGCAAACCCGAGGAGCACGCCTGCAGGCAGCACGATCTCGAGAATGGCGAGGATCAGGCCGAAGACGGCCCAGACCCACCATGCGAAGGCAAAGTTCATGACTTTCCTCCCAACAGCTTGAAGGCATCGCCAAAGGCTTCGAGGGCGTTGGCAGGCACCACGATCGTCTGGCTTCCCTGCCCGTTCCCGAGCGCATTCAGCGCCTCCACCTGCTTGAGAGCCACTTGGTATTGGGCAGCTTCCAGGCCATTGTCTGCGATGGCCGCGGCCACGACGGCGGTCGCGAACGCCTCTGCCTCGGCTTCCACCCGCCGCGCCTCCGCCGCACGCTCCGCGGCATAAAGCTCGGCATCGGCCGCGAGCTCTACCGAGCGTTTCTGCCCCTCCGCTTCCGTCACCTGCGCCCGGCGCGCGCGTTCCGCGTTCAGCTGCTGAAGCATGGCCTGCCGCGTCTGCGCGTCCAGATTGACATCGAGAAGTTCGGCGCGCGTCACCTCGATCCCCCAATCATCGACCACACTCGCAAGCGAATCCTTGATCGTCGAAGTGAGGGTCGACCGGTTCGTCTGCACCTCGTCGAGCTCGAGCCGCCCGATCTCTGACCGGACGATCCCGGCCACGGTCGTCTGGATCGCCGCATCGATATCGCGGATCCGGTAGACCGTCTTCTCGGGTTCGGTCACGCGGTAAAAGACGCTCGTCTCCACCTGCACCAGCACGTTGTCCGTGGTGATCGCGTCCTGGCTCATGGTGGGGAGCTGGCGCTCAAGCACGCTCACCCGATGGGCCACGCGGTCGAGGAACGGCACGATGAAATTGATGCCCGGCCCCAGAACTGACCGCAGCCGCCCGAACCGCTCCACCACGAACTTCTCTGATTGCGGCACGATCCGCACACCCGCGAAGACGACAACGACAAGGAACAGCGCAAGAACAAGGAGGAACACATTCTCCCCCAGAAACTGAAACAGCAGTTGCTCGAAGTCCATGTGATGTGTCCCCCGTGTGTTCCACCACAATATAGGCAGACTTCACGCCGTTTTGAAGCACTACGCGAAACGCGGCTGCAGGGCCCGCACGGGCACAGCGGGCCGCCGGACGCGCGCCAAGTCAGCGGCGACCATCTCGGCCGTGATCGCCGAAAGCGTCCATCCCAGATGGCCGTGTCCCGTGTTGTAAAACACCCTCTCGGACCGCCCCGGCCCCACGCGCGGCATCATCGACGGCGTCATCGGGCGCAGGCCCGCCCACGGCACAACCTCTTCGGTGCAAACCCCCGGAAAGTGCTGTTCGACCCAGCGCACCAGGGGGCGCACGCGATTAGCGCGGATGTCGCGGTTTGCGCCATTGAACTCTGCCGTGCCCGCCACCCGGAAACGGTCCGGCCCAAGTCGGGACGTCACGATCTTGGCCCTGTCATCGAGGAGGGATACCGTCGGCGCCGCCGCCCTGCTGCGCTCATCTCGCAGCATCACGGTGATGGAATAGCCCTTCACCGGGTAGATGTTCACCCGGTCTCCAAGCTGGCGCGCAAGATCTCGGGAGCCGATCCCGGCCGCAACGACGACAGAGCCTGCGCAATGCGTCCTCGCACCCGCGTCGATCTCGATCCGGTGCCCGGTATCCCGCACCGCATCGACCTGCGCACCGTACTCAAATCTGACACCGCGCGCTTCCAGCCACCGCGCGAGGCCGGCAGTATACTTGTGGATGTCGCCCGTTGCGTCGCTTTCGGTAAAGTAGCCGCCCGCGTAGCGCCCCGCCAGCGTCGGTTCAATCGCCCGGATCTCCTCGGGGCCCAGAGCGCGGCGATGAAGACCGCCCTCGGCATATAGCGCCGTGACCTTCTTGGCCGCCGCAAGCTCCGCCTCGGTTTCATAGAAATGCAGGATGCCATCGGGCGAAAAGTCGAAATCAATGCCCGCCATTTGGGCCATGTCGCGGTGCACCCTGCGGGAAGCGATGGCCATGGCCGTACTCTCCACCGTGTGTGTGCGGTAGTTCGGGATGTTGCCCAGAAACTCCGCCATCCAGGACACCTTGTGCCACGACGGCGTCGGGTTCACGAGGAGCGGCGCGTCCGACCTCAGCATCCACCTCAGCCCCTTGAGGACCGTGGCCCATGAGGTCCAGACCTCTGCGTTTGAGGCCGAAAGCTGCCCGCCATTGGCAAAGGAGGTTTCCATCCCGGCATAGCGCTGCCGGTCAATGACGGTGACCTCAAAGCCGCGCTGATAAAGTTGAAACGCCGTGGTGATCCCGGTGATCCCGGCACCGATGACGGCGACGTCTGACGTGTTGGACATGGGGCAATCCTCCCGGCACGCGGCCGTTCTTGCCCCCTCCGTTCAAAAACCTGAGCGTTTTCGCGAGGGCTGCCCTCGCTTGCGCCGTCGGTGCGCCCCCTGTCCAGACGGGCGACTCTCCGGAGTGCTGCTCCCCCGCCGGTCCGTCTGCCTGAGAGTTTACCGGGGCGGTTGCTCCTTCGGCGGCAGCCCAAGTCTGCGCTCTCCCGGCGCGGGAGTGATGCACATTAGGATACAAGGCACCCCGAGTCGGCCCAAGTCAGATTGCGTCACATCTCCCATCACAAACCGTGATGATCCATGCTTGCCAGATAGTTTCTCAAGCGCGTCTTGAACTGCGGGACGGCCTTGGGATGGTCGAGGTATGTGGCCACCGACCACAGCCCCCAGCGCTGCCCTTCATCGCCGAAGACAATTCCGGCTTCCGCTCCCTCTGCAAGATGACAGCCGAAAAAGTAGGTCCGGTGACCGCTCGAGGTCTCATAGTCCCGCTTCCCGCGCAGATCCCCGCGCAAAAGCCGCAGCCCCACCTCCTCAAACGTCTCCCGGATCGCCACCTCCTCCGGCGTCTCTCCGGCCTCGCGTCCGCCCCCTGGAAGGTCCCAATGCCCTGGCCACGGGATAGCGCGATCCTCATCGCGCAGGATCACAAGCAAACGCTCCCCGATAAAAAGCGCCACTTTCGCGCCGATGAACCCGCCGTCCTTCATCTTTCCCAAAATACCTCCGCCGGAGGCATTCCGCCGCCTGCCCCAAGCACGTATCCTGCCCGCATGCCCGCCCTCTGCCGAGATTGCCTGACCACTTTCGACGACGGACGCCGTTGTCCGGCCTGCCGAAGCCCCCGCGTGATCTCCCATCCCGAACTATTCGATCTGTCCATTGCACATATGGATTGCGACGCGTTCTATGCCAGCGTCGAAAAGCGCGACAACCCCGCACTCGCCTCAAAACCCGTCATCATCGGTGGCGGCCGTCGCGGCGTGGTCTCAACGGCCTGCTACATCGCCCGCATCCGCGGCGTGAAATCCGCCATGCCGATGTTCCAAGCGCTCAAGCTCTGCCCCGAGGCCGTGATCGTGAAGCCCCGCTTTGACGCCTATGTCGAAGCCTCGGGCGCGATCAGACAGATGATGGAGGACATGACACCCGCCATTGAACCGCTCTCCCTCGACGAAGCGTTCATGGACCTCACAGGGACGGCCAAACTCCATGGCGCCGCCCCTGCCGTCATGCTCGCACGGCTCGTCAAGCGGATGCGCACGGAGCTGGGCCTCACCGGCTCCATCGGGCTCAGCCACAACAAGTTCCTCGCCAAGGTCGCAAGCGACCTCGAAAAGCCCCGTGGATTTTCCATCATCGGCAAGGCCGAGACGGCCGCCTTCCTGAAAGACAAGCCCGTGCGCCTGATCTGGGGCGTGGGCGCGGCCGCGCAGGCCTCCTTGGACAAGGCGGGCATTCGCACATTCTCAGACCTTTTGCGCTGGGATCGAACTGACCTCCATGCCCGCTTTGGCTCCATGGGTGACAGGCTCTGGCATCTTGCGCGAGGCGAAGATAGGCGCCCGGTCGCGCGTGACCCAAAAATGAAGAGCATCTCGAACGAGACGACCTTCGGCGATGACACCGCGGACCCCGACATCCTCGAGGGCCATATCTGGCGCATGGCAGAAAAGGTCTCGGACCGCGCCAAGGCCAAGGGGCTGGCCGGGCGGGTGGTGATCCTCAAACTCAAACGCGCCGATCACAGCCTGATCACCCGCCGCGTCACGCTGCAGGAACCGACCAACATCGCCGACAGGCTCTATCGGACGGCAAAGGGCCTATTCGACACTGTCGATCACCAAAGCCCCTATCGCCTCCTCGGGGTGGGCCTCTCGGACATCACGCGGGCATCCTCGGGCCTTGCCGGCGACCTCCTCGACCCGGACGGTGAAAAGCGCGCCCAGGCAGAACTCGCCACCGACAAGATACGCGGGAAGTTCGGCGCTGACGCGATCCTCAAAGGGCGGGCCCTGCGGTGAACCTGCGACGCGTCGGATCAGATGATGCGGAGGCCTGCGTTGACATCTTGCAGGACTGGATCGCCGCCACCCCCTGGATGCCCATGATCCACAGCCGGGCATCGATGCTTTCCTTCTGGCGCGGGCGGCTCCTTGAGACGCAGAGCGTCATAGCCGAACGTGAGGGCGTTCTGGGCTTTGCCGTGCGCGACGGCGAGCATGTCACCGCGCTCTACCTCGCCGCCCATGCACGGCGGCAGGGCATCGGCTCTGCCCTCCTCGCTGAGGTCGCTGGGACACGTGACACCCACCTCTGGACGTTTCAGGCCAATCACGCCGCAAGATCGTTCTACGCCGCACAAGGCTTTCGGGAGGTCCGCCGGACCGACGGGGACAACGAAGAAAAGCTGCCGGACGTTTTGCTTTTCCGGCAGGGCGGTGCGGCGGCGGCAGTCACTCAGCGGCGAGCTGGTGACCCAGGGGCCGACCGAGGGCCGTGATCTCCTCGATGACGCCGGTCAGGAGACTGCGGAACGCGGTGAAATCGTTGCTCGGCGTGATCGTCGCCTCGTCCATGTACAAGGAGCGATCAATCTCAACCTGCACGACATGCTGACCCCGCGAGGGCCGGCCGTATTGCTGGGCAATGTAGGCCCCGGCAAAGGGCGCGTTGCGCGCCACGCGGAGCCCCGCGCCGGTGAACGCCGCTTCGATGCAATCCACGATGTCAGACGCCGCCGCGGCCCCGAACCTGTCGCCCAACACCACATCGGCCCTCCGGGCACCGCCACGCGAGTTCTCAATCGCCTCGTGCGGCATCGAATGGCAGTCGATCAGGATCGCGCGCCCGAACGTGCCCCGCGCTTCGTCCATGAGCGCTTGCAGCTGTTCGTGATAGGGCCGCCAATAATCTTCAATTCGCCCCCTGGCCTCATCCAGGGTGATCTTGCCCCGATAGATCGGTCGCCCGTTCGAGACGACGCGTGGCACCACCCCGAGGCCCGAAGCTACGCGCGGATTGTGCGCAGACTTCTTCAGTTCAGAGATAAGCGCGGGATCAAGTTCGTCAGAGGCGCGATTGAGATCCACGAAAGCCCGCGGAGCACCCGCAAGGAGCAAGGGCGCCCCAAAGCTCGGCGCACGGTGCAGAAGGCGGTCCACGAACGCATCCTCAGAGGATCGAATCGCCCGCTCATCAAGCACCGACTTCCGGAGGAACCACATGGGATAATCGCGCCCGGAATGGGGCGACGCAAAGACGACGCTTGTCGTCTGCGCGGTCGGCCGAACCAGTGTAAAGGCGCTTTTTGGCACGCGATGTCCTTCCCTGACCTGCAAAGACATAGCACGCCCGCTGCAAGCCAAAACCCCTTGATACCGCGTCCGCGTCAATTTATACGCCGCATCCTGACGCAAGCGGGCTTTTGTCCCCTTGCCCAATATTAACGGACGCGTAGCTCGGCGGTAGAGCACTTCGTTGACATCGAAGGGGTCACTGGTTCGATCCCAGTCGTGTCCACCATGAAACACCCCGGGC
>JBCDGS010000076.1:0-10247 GCA_038751055.1 Pseudomonadota bacterium
CCGCTGTACCCATTTCCTGCATGTTCATCAGCCACGAAGCTTCACCCGCCACATTGATCACCAGCGCATCGGGATGGGCGACCTGCACACCGACCGAGGCCGGAAGCCCGTACCCCATTGTGCCCAACCCCCCGGAGGTCATCCACTGGTTCGGAGCCTCAAATCCCAGATATTGCGCAGCCCACATTTGGTGCTGACCCACTTCGGTGCAGATGAAGCGGTCCTTGCGGTCCTTTGTCAGCGCTTCGAGACGCTCAAGGGCGTGCTGCGGCTTGATCGTCTTCTTCGAGGCCGCATAGTCGAGGCAGCGCACCGCGCGCCACTCCTCGATCTTCGCCCACCACGTCGCCAGGCCCTCTGCATTCGTCTTGCGCCCGCGCGACTTCCAGACCTTGAGGACGTCTTCCAGCACATGACCCACATCGCCAAGGATCGGGATATCGACCTTGATCACCTTGTTGATGGAAGACGGGTCGATATCGACATGGGCCTTCTTCGACTTGGGCGAAAAGGCGTCGATGCGGCCCGTGATCCGGTCGTCGAAACGCGCGCCGATATTGATCATCAGATCGCAGTCATGCATGGCGAGGTTCGCCTCATAGAGGCCGTGCATCCCCAGCATCCCCAGCCACTTGTCGCCCGAGGCCGGATAGGACCCCAGACCCATGAGGGTGGATGTGATCGGAAAGCCCGTGGCCTCCACCAGCTCGCGCAAAAGCTGCGAGGCCGCCGGCCCTGAATTGATGACACCGCCACCGGTGTAGAAGACCGGACGCTCCGCCTTTTCTATGGCTGCGACGAGGTCGGTGATCCCCTCGATGTCGCCCTTCATCTGCGGCGCGTAATGCGACTGCACCTTTTGCGGTGGCGTGTAGGTGCCGCTGGCGAACTGAACGTCCTTCGGGATGTCGATGAGCACCGGGCCGGGGCGGCCGGACGTGGCCACGTGGAACGCTTCATGGAGGACCTTGGGCAGGCGGTCGGTCTCTTTCACGAGCCAGTTGTGCTTGGTGCAGGGGCGGGTGATGCCCACGGTGTCAGCCTCCTGAAAGGCGTCAGAGCCGATCATGAATGTCGGCACCTGACCCGTGAGGACAACGATCGGGATCGAATCCATCAGCGCATCCGTCAGGCCCGTCACAGCGTTCGTAGCACCCGGGCCCGAAGTCACCAGCACGACACCGGGTTTGCCGGTGGACCGTGCATAGCCTTCGGCGGCATGGACGGCGCCCTGTTCGTGGCGCACGAGGATGTGCTGGATGTCGTTTTGCTGAAAGACCTCGTCATAAATCGGAAGGACCGCGCCGCCGGGGTAGCCGAATACGACGTCCACACCCTGATCCTTCAAGGCCTGAACCACCATCCTTGCTCCGGTCATCTGCGCCATTGTCTCTCTCCGCTCTGGCCATCAGTCACAAAAAAGCCCCCGGGGATAAGTCGGGGGCGCATGGGATCGTTATGGTTTCACCGTCACCGGCCCATGCACCACTTTCCTACAATTACGACGAGGGTTGTCATCGCTCTCTCCCGTTGGTGGCGCAGCATTGTCACGCGGAGAAAGGGTCGTCAACAGCGATCTGGAGGAAATGTCGCAAATGCCGCGTGGTGAGCAACATTCTTTCACGACTGGCAAAAGGGGACGATGAAAGCCGCACGGGAATCATTGCATGGCGACACCTTGAGTTGTCATTTTTTGCGCTATCTCAACTGTCATGATTGCTAGACAGTGGGGCGGGCTTTCTGTGACCTATACGCGACGGAAATTCTGTGCCGTCATGCTCGCGGCCATTTGTGCCCCAGCCGGTCTTGCGGCCGGAGAGGCAGAGACCGGCGCCACTGGCAAAACCCTCCTCCTCGACAGTCGATACGGCACGGCCATCGCCACTGTCTTCAGCAGCGGTCGCGTCGAAGTCACCTCCGCCGACGGAAACTGGAGCGGAACCTGGCCTGCGGACGCCTCGCGCTACTGCGTGTTTCCAAGCCGCGCAGCCAATGTGTGTATCCAGATCGATCGGGACGAGGCTGGGGTCTACTCCGTGGCCGGCAAACCGCTCAGCCCCGAGGCAAGCGTCTTGGTCTTCTAGGTCTGCGGAGGCGCACAGGGGGCCGATTAAATTGCGTGTTAGTCTTTCTAACATGTGTGTGTTAGAGTCACTAACATTAATGATCAACCGGAGGCTGCCATGATCCGCGGAATGACAAAGCTCAATCTCGGCCCCAGCGCACGCAAGGCCTGCCGCGTGCCGCTCCTGGCGGTGCTGCTGATCCTCGGGGCGGGGCTCGCAAAGGCCGATCCCAAGCCGCTTTCAGTGGATGAATTTACGGCTGAAATCGCGGGTCAGGGTCTACACGTCCACAGCGCGCCGTTTCCGACGACCGTGGTGATCCACGACGATGGCCGCGCAACCATCTCATCGGCGCTTGGCACCTGGCAGGGGCAATGGGCCGGGCAGGCGGACACTCTCTGCCTCTTTTTCGAGGCGGGGCCGGTTAGCGGCCAAACCTGTGCAGAGGTCTCGCGATCGGCCGAGGGACAGTACCTGACGTCCCTCGGAACCCGTCTAAGCGTTGTGGCCCGCGCAAAAAGCCTCTAGCGGCGCATCGGCAGCGCGGCCAGGATCGCGCGCAAATCGTCGAGCGTGCCCAGCCCCTTGATGACCACGCCCCAATTGTAGGACGGCTGCACGTAAACGTGCCAAAGCTGAACGGCGTCGCTTTCCAGCATGAGTTCCGGCGTCACGTTGTTGCTCTGCCGGTAAAAGCCCAGGCGATACCCCTCGAAGTCCACGGCGACACCTTGGGGATAGCGGGGATTGTTCAGCTGACGCATGAAACGCGCCTCGATGTTCTCCTGGTCCTCACGGCTGAGGGGCCCGCTTTCGGTGGAAAGCTCCCCCGGAAAGTCGCGCATGCGGATATTGAACACGGCTGCCTCCGGCGACATGAGAAGCGCCACAGGATCAAGCATGCTCACGAGGCGGTGGGTGGTATGCTCCCGCGTAAACTTTTCAATCATCTGCAACAGGATCTCCTGCGCCTCGGGCGTGCCGAATTCGCCCATCTCGACCGCGTGGTAGGTCAGCTGCAGGGGGATCACCTCCTTGACGTCCTGATCGGTGACGGCGGCCCAACCTGCGGGCACAGGCAGGCCGACGTAGCGCGATGCGTCCAGCTTTTTCTCCATCAGCCCGCTCAGGCCGCGCTTTTTCTCCGGCGGCAGGCGGAACATGATGGGCGTGTCCGGTGTGATGTCGTCATTGGCGACGGCATTCTGGATCGTGAACGGAACCTCCGGCGCGGGCTCTGAGCCCAGGATCCCTTTGAGGAACCCCGTCTGGCCCCCGGATTGGCCCACGGATTGACCCCCGGCGCTCGATCTCGTCCCGTTCAGATGAAGCGCCACAGCGCAGACGAGAAGAATACCACCGAAAAGCGCCAATAGCCGCGCGTTCGCCATACGCTGGTGTGCTGACATGAAATGTGCCCCTTGTCCGTCAGGTCGTTTTCCCGGGGCCAAATTGCCCCTGACCGGACAGTCCTATGCAACTAGGGCGAGAATTTGACCTCTATCGGCCCGTTCCTTGCAAAACGCCGTGCTCCATCGCGTAGCGGGTGAGGCCGGCCGTGGAGCTGATACCGAGCTTGCGCTTGATGTTTTTGCGATGCGTTTCGACCGTGCGGACCGAAATCCCCAGGGCGCCCGCGACGCCCTTGTTCGACTTGCCCTGCGCGAGCTCCAGAAGGATCGTCTGTTCGCGACTCGTCAGGGGCTCGCGCCCGTCGGCTGTATCGGGGGTCATGGCCCCTTCGGCGCCCGTACACAGGTATTGTCCGCCTGCCATGACCGTGTCGATGGCGGTCTTGATCTCTTCGGTGGGCACATCCTTGAGGACATATCCCCGCGCGCCATGGCTAAGCGCGGTCGAGATGTATTCGGGGCTGTCATGCATGCTCAGGATGAGGATCTTGATCTGCGGGTGATCCTCCAGGATCAGTTCCGTCGCGGCGAGCCCGCTGAGCTCTGGCATGTTGAGATCCATAAGGATGACGTCCGGGGCCAGCGCCGCCGCCTGATCCACCGCCGCTTGCCCGGTGCCCAGAACGCCCACGACCTCCAGATCGTCATAGCCTTCGAGAATGGCTTCGACCCCTTCGGCAACCATGGGATGATCGTCCACGATCAAAACGCGCACGCTCATGCCGCGCCCCGCTTGTTGCCGGTACCGCTCCCGGCACTTTCTGGGCGCAGCATATGCGTCAGAGGCACCTGCGCCTCGATGACGGTGCCGCGCCGCGAACTCAGGATGCGCAGGGTCCCGTCGAGCTTTTCAACCCGCTCCTGCATGTTGCGAAGACCAAGCCCCGCGCGCGGGTTCCCGGATTGCCGCGCCTCGAGGCCCTTGCCGTTGTCAGAGATCCGCATGACAGCGCCGCGCCGATGCCCGCGCAGCTCCAGCGTCACCTGGCTCGCGGCCGCGTGACGCTCCACATTGGTGAGCGCCTCTTGCGCCACGCGATAAAGCGCGATCTTCGATTCCTCGTCGAGGCGGTTGCGGAAGACCACCGTGGAGAACTCCGTCTCGATGCCGTTGCGCTGTCCGAAATCCTCCATCAGCGCCTTGAGGGCGGGCCCAAGGCCCAAGTCATCGAGGACACCGGGGCGCAGATCGCGGGAGATGCGGCGCACCTCCTGAATGGCGCCGCCCAGCGCTTCGATCCCTGTGTCGATATTCTGCGAGGCCCGCGCATCCCCGCGCTTGAGGCGCATCTGCGCGGCCTCAAGCGTGTAGCGGACCGACACCAGGATCTGGCTGATCCCGTCATGAAGCTCGCGCGCCACGCGCCCGCGTTCTTCCTCCTGCGTGTCGAACACGCGCTGCGTGAGGTCCTTGAGCTTCACATCCGCGCGCTTGCGTTCTCGGATGGTGATGTGGAGCCCACTCAAAAAGACCAAAAGCAGCGCGAGCGCCGTGATCCCACCGATCTGCAGGAACGTCCGGTCGATCCGTTGTTCCATGTCCGCGCGCGCCGCCGCCACGGTCTCGAGGACATCATCGATGAAAATGCCCGTGCCCATGACCCATTGCCAGGAGGGCAGGGCCGTGACGTAGGCGATCATCTCGGCCTCCTCGCCTGTTGAGGGCTTGGGCCACAGAAAGGTGTGATACCCCGCGCCCGTGCGCCCGACATCAATCAGGCGGTCGGTAGTAGGCGTGCCGGCGCTGTCGGTCTGGCCGCTCATATCCTGCCCGATGAAGTCCGTCTGCCGGGGGGAGACGAGCATCGTGCCGTCGTAGTCATACACAAAGTAAAAGCCTTCATCGCCGTAGATCATGGCGCTCAGGATTTGCGTCACCCGGGTCTTGGCCTCTGCGTCATCGGGCGCGCGGTTGCCGTAGGTCCAGAAAAAGGAGTTTCGCGCCAGCGTCACGTAGTTGCGCAGCTCGGCCTTCTTGGCTTCAAGAAGCTCCGTTTCCAGCGCCTGGATCTCCCGCTCGGCAAGCTGGCGGGACTGGTTGGTGACGAGCACTCCCATGAGAGCCACCGCAATGACCAGTGGCGCGGCCGCCAGAAACACGAGTTTCTGCGCGTAAGAGAGCTGAAAAGCGTCCTTGAGGCCATCCATGGGCATGTTGTGCATCAATGTGCTGGCACAGGCAACGTCGCCGCGCCGCGGGCTTTTCGGGCGGGCGGGCGTGCCCTGCGTCTATTTATACGCCGATCTACGTAGTGCTGGGTATTGTGGCAGGGGCGCGCATCGCTAGGGTCGCGCCACCAAAAACGATCTCGCGCAAGGTGACTCGCTTTGCGCGTCTACGGGAGGAAATCTATGGATCGTCGTTCATTTCTAAAAACATCTGCCCTTGGTGGCGCCACGGCCGCGCTGGCCGCTCCGGCCATTGCTGCGGGCCACGCGCGCACGCTCACCATGGTGACGTCCTGGCCGCGCGGCTTTGCCGTCCTCGATGACGCAGCCACCTACTTCAACGAGGCCGTGGACGCGATGTCCGGCGGCGAGCTTCTGATCGAAAAGAAGGCCCCGGGCGAGCTTGTCGGCGCGTTCGAAGTGTTTGACGCCGTGTCCTCGGGCCAGGCGGACCTCTATCACTCTGCCGATTATTACTTCCTCGGTCAGCACCCGGGTTATGCGTTCTTCACCGCCGTGCCCTTCGGTGCCACGGCGCAGGAGCTGACGAACTGGTACTACAACGACGGCGGTCAGGAGCTCCATGACGAGCTGGGCTCCATCTTCGGCCTAAAGTCCTTCCTCTGCGGCAATTCCGGCTCGCAGTCAGGCGGCTGGTTCCGCAACGAGATCAACTCCGCTGACGACCTCGCCGGTCTGCGCTTCCGCATGCCCGGCCTTGGCGGTCAGGTCCTCGGCAAGCTTGGCGTGTCGGTCCAGAACATCCCGGGCGGCGAACTTTACCAGGCGCTGAGCTCCGGTGCCCTCGACGGCCTGGAGTGGGTCGGACCCTTCGCGGACGAGCGCGCAGGCTTCCAGGAAGTCGCAAAGGTCTACTACACTGCGGGCTTCCACGAGCCGGGCTCGGGCCTCGCCTGCGGCATGAACCTCGACGTGTGGGAAAGCCTCGAGCCCAAGCACCAGGCGATCATCGACAATGCCACGAAGGCCACGACGCACTGGCAGCTCTCCAACACGCTCGCCAATAACGGCGGCGCGCTGGCGCGTCTTCAGGCGCAGGGCGTGCAGACGCTCCAGTTCTCGGACGACGTCTGGGATGCTTTCGGCGCCGCTTCCAAGGAAGTGCTGGACGAGAACATGGGCGATGAGCTCTATGCCAAGATCCGCAACTCCTTCGACGCCTCGCTCGCCAAGAGCTCTGACTGGATCCTTAAATCCGACGGTGAGTTTGTGGCCCAGCGTAACCGCGTTCTGGCCAACCTGTAATAAACACGGTCCCGGGCGCACGCCGTCCGGGACCCCACCCAATCCCCACAAGCGCTTTCGCAAGGCCCCATCAGCGGGCTTTTCGCAAACGTTTGACGGCATGATCCGCACTGGGCCAAATTCCTTTCAAAGGAATTTGTCAAAACTCTTTGAAAGAGTTTTGGCCCGTGGCGGGCAGGGGGAGATATTCGATGGATGCACTGAGCTGGTTCTTCACGAACTTGGCGCTCGGCTTCTACAACCTGGCCTATGCGATTACCCATCCGCTGACCTGGCTGAACTGGTCTGACCCAAAGGCCATCATGCGCTTCATCTACTATGGCGGGTCCACGGAGTTCTTCTTCGCCATCCTCGCCATTTTCCTCGTTGTGACGGGGATCGGGCTCTGGAAGACCAGCTTCATGTGGGGCTTTGTGCGCGGCGCAGAGGCCATCGCCAACACGGTGGGCCGGTTTGCGGCCTGGGCGGGCCTCCTCATGGTGCTCCAGCAGGTGGTCATCGTCGTGATCCAGAGGATCTTTCTCGAGGCGCAGATCACCTTCGGCTTCGGCGTGCAATTTTCTAAGGATATCAGTTGGTACGCGGAAGAACTTAAACTCTTCAACGCCATCATCGTCTGTCTGTGCTGCACCTACACCTTCGTGCAGGGCGGCCATGTGCGCGTGGATCTGATCTATTCCGCGGTGGGCTACCGGGCCAAGCGCGTGATCGACATGGTGGGAAGCCTCGTCCTGATGATCCCCTTCGCCGTGCTCGCCTGGATGTATTCATGGTACTTCATGTGGCGCCACCTCGTGACGCCCAAGGTCTCGGCCTCCGACACGCTCCAGCGCCTCGTCGACGGCAAGTCGCGCGCCTTCAAATGGAACGTGGAGACAATCGGCTTCAGCCCGAACGGCTTCAACGCCTACTTCCTCTTCAAGGTTCTGCTCGTCGTGCTCATCGCGATGATCTTCCTGCAGGCGGTGGCGTTCTTTTATCGCTCCTACCTCGAACTCGTCGAAGGCGAGGAGGCCGAGGGCAAACATCTCGACAAAGACAAGCTGGGCGATGAAGACGCCGAGCTTGCCGCAGAAATCCACTAAGGGGCAGGGCACATGTTCGGACTAGACGGCGTCGAGGTCGGCCTTCTCATCGTATTCCTTTGCCTGTTCGGCTCCATCCTGTCGGGCTTCCCGGTGGCCTTCGCCATCGCGGGCTCAGCGGTCATCTCCTTCGGGATCATCGCCGTGCTCGACACGAACGGGATGCTCATCCATCAGGCCATCGACCCCACGACAGAGGAGTATTTCGCCCTCGTCAATGACGGCATCGCCCGCGAGAGCATCAGCCTCTTCCGATACCCGGATTTGCCGCGCCTTGCTGAACCTGTCTTCACCTCCGGGTGGGAGACCGCGCTCGACCGCAACGTCTCCTTCCTCGTGAACCGCATCAATGAGCGCGTGCTCGCGGGCCAGTCCATCGAGACGCTGCTCGCCGTTCTCATGTTCGTCCTCATGGGCATCACGCTCGAGCGCTCGAAGATCGCCAATGACCTTCTGACGACGATGGCCAAGGTCTTCGGGCCACTGCCGGGCGGCCTTGCTGTCTCCGTGGTGGTCGTGGGCGCGTTCCTTGCCGCCTCCACCGGCATCGTCGGTGCGACCGTCGTGACGATGGGCCTCCTGAGCCTGCCCACCATGCTGCGCAACAACTATTCGCCGGAGCTTTCCACCGGTGTCATCGCGGCCTCCGGGACCCTGGGCCAGATCATCCCCCCCTCCATCGTGATCGTCCTTCTTGGCACGCTGGCGGGCGATCTCTACTCCCGCGCGCAGGAAGAGCGCGCGCAGTCCGTGGGCTGTACCGACGCGCTGACCTATCTCGGCGAGCCGGCGGTGGTGTCGGTGGGAACGCTCTTTCAGGCTGCACTCCTGCCGGGGATCCTGCTGGCAGGGCTGTACGCAGGCTACGCGTTCACCTACGCCCTCTTTAACCCCTCAAAGGCACCGGCCGTTGAGATGGGCGGCGGCAATGGAGAGATCACGACAGGTGGCGAAAAGCTCTCCTGGTTTGTGGCCGCGCCGGTGGCGCTCATTGGCGGGGCGATCCTGCTGGGCCAGATCGGCGTGATCGGCACCCAGGACATCAGCGTTTCCTCCCGAACGGAACTGCAGGAAGGTGCCTCGCTGCGCACCAATGTCTCGCCCGCCTGCCAGGCGGCGATGATCGACCTCCACGGGCAGGAGGCCTGGGATACGGCCGTCGCCGAACAGCAGGCCATCGAGGATGCCGGGGGCATTCAGGACAGTCGCGAACTCACCCCTGAAGAGCTCGAGGCCGCCCGCGCCCTCAAGATCGCCAATGCCGCGCCCATCGGTGGCGGGCTTGCGACGGGCTTTGTCCTTCTGGCGCTGATTCTCACCACGGCGCGGGGCGTGGCACCCTCCAAGGACTTCGCGCCGCTGGCCATAGGCATGGCGGGCGTGGGCCTGGCCCTTGTCGTCGATGCGCTCCTGATGCCTGCCAACATGACCGCCGGTCCGCGCTTTGTGCTCCTGGCGATACCGCTCCTCCTCGCGCTCTACGGCTGTCGGGAAGGGGTCATCAGGCTGGCCCAGAATGAGCTTGTGCGCGTCGTCTTCCCGCCGCTCGTCCTCATCGTGGCTGTGTTGGGCTCCATCCTCGGCGGGATCACCAACCCCACCCCGGCGGCTGCCCTCGGGGCCGCAGGGGCGATCATGCTCGCGGCCTATCGCAAGCTCCGGGACGATGACAAAAGCCCCCGCGTGATCCTCGGCGCGTCCTTCGCGCTCGTGATCATGCTCCTTGTGGGCGTGAACTTCGACCTCCGCCTCGGGCAGGAGATGGTGCTGGTGGAAAACCGCATCGCTTTTGTCGTTGCGCAGGCGGCCTACCTCTTTTCGATGTTTGGCCTGCTCTATGCCTGCTGGATCCTCTTTGCGGGTGGCGTGCTCAGCCCCGTCGTGCGGGAGACGGCGAAGGTCACGAGCATGGTCTTCACGATCCTCATCGCCTCGCAGCTCCTCAACCTCGTCGTGATCTCCTTCGGCGGAGAGCATTACATCCAGCAGTATCTGCGCAGCTTTGACGAGGAATGGCGCGTCTTCCTCATCGTCATGCTCATTATGTTCGTGCTGGGCTTCGTCCTCGACTTCCTGGAGATCATCTACATCGTCGTGCCCATCGTGGGGCCGGTGATCTATGGCGGGTCGCTCGATCCCAAATGGGTGACGATCATGATCGCCATCAACCTCCAGACGTCTTTCCTGACCCCGCCCTTCGGGTTCGCGCTCTTCTATCTGCGGGGTGTGGCGCCGAAGGAGGTCACTAC
>JBCDGS010000077.1:0-10009 GCA_038751055.1 Pseudomonadota bacterium
CCGTTTTGGACCAAGCCGACAGGAGCTTCCGCCAACGACTTTCGGCTATTCGAGAGCTGTTCGGTCACGTTCCAACATTTTACCCAAATTGTTCTCTCGAGCAGGCTACTTTCGAAGTAGATAACGAGGATCTAGAAGATAGTCTTCTGTTCGCTAAGTTTGCTGATTTGCTTGTTTTGAAGGGAGAGAAACACCCTCTCGCGTACGCTATAGATGGCGCTGGTGAGCAAGCATATTTCAATCATGGAAACCTGAGGCCCACCCAGCCCAAAGCTTCGCGACCATGTTTTGACTACAGACCGGATTTCCCACATGAGCTGCGATGGCGAGCGTGGTTGATGTCTCCTAGCGGGCCAACCATGGTCATCACCGATGAGAGAATGCCGGTCGTGCAACTGATTGTATGCTACGGCGTGCATAACGGAACCCATCTTGATCATTTGAGCCATTTTTCGAGAAGTGAGCCAAGCAGAATCGAGTTCGGAGAAGGCATTCTGCTATCTGAGTCGCTGGCAATGTCTGCTGAGATGTTAGCTGGCGCAGAAGCTCTTACTAAGGGTAATGCGGATTTGTGCGACGTAGTTCGGGACAACTTAATCGAACGACTTGGTCGCATTCCCTTGCCGCACATAACAGACTATTCTGCAGGCTACGTTTCTGCACAAGCCAAAGCGTCACGAGAGTTCCGATCTCTTCCAACGTTTGCCAGCGCATATTCCGTCGGCGCTGTCAGGCTCATCAGAAAAAGATACGCTGATCCGTTGATCCCTCACGAGATCGCTTCGGAATTCCTGAAGAGATGGGACGCTGTTTGCAACGAAAACCGAGAAATTCAAAGCATGTACCTGGCGATGCTCGACCCACGATAGGCCCATTGCTCGAAAGCTCACCTGCGTTCAGCCGTTCGGGGGAAGCCCTCTGACCCCTGCGCATGTCTCCTTCGGTGTACTGCTACGCAGCATCGGATCATGCCGACGAACAGCAGCTTTGGACCGGTCCTGCCAGGACAAGAGTAACGGCCTCGCGAAGCTGCGGGCAGCGACGCGACGTAGAGAACAACCGACAACGCGATGAGCGGAGGCGAGTATCACAGCTTTGCGGACATCAGGCGGACACGAGATTAAGTCAAAAGCGGTCCCTACGGACCAAGGCGCGCAAGTCACTGGTATCATTGGGTTAATTGGTGCCCCCAGAGAGACTCGAACTCCCGACCCACTGATTACAAATCAGTTGCTCTACCAGCTGAGCTATAGAGGCACGCCGCGCTGATAGCGGGGTGTGTGGCGCTTCGCAAGCGTGGCGTCGACGGCGCAACACGCCCAAAGCCTGCACAATGGGTGGGAGCCGCCCTTGCGCGACAGAAAATTTCACTTCATTAACCAGATAGCAGCCATCGCGAGACAAGAAGACGGCATGGAAATCGTCTACCATATTGGCGCCCACGAGACCGATGAGGATCGTCTCCTCAAGTGCCTTCTCAAAAATCGGGAGACTTTGGCGGAGCAGCGCATCTCGGTGCCCAATCCCGGGCGCTATCGCAAGCTTTTGCGGGAGCTTCTGGGTAACCTCGCGGCCGGGGCGGCAGGCAACATGGACAGAGGCGACGTGTTGAACGCCATCCTCGATGACGACCAGGCGGACCGCGTCGTCATGAGCAACCCGAACTTCTGTTGTATCAACGCGCGCATTTTCGAAAACGGGCAATTCTATCCCCTCGGTCCCCCACGGGTTGCGGCCCTGGGAGAGCTTTTTGCCAACGACCAGCTGGAACTCCATCTTGGTATCCGCAACCCGGCGACCTTTGCGCCGGCTGTGCTGTCATCGTTGCCGGAGACCGTGCGCGCCCGGATCCTGGGGGAGCTTGATCCCTTTGACCTGCGCTGGTCGGACGTCATCACGCGGATCCGGGAGGCCTGCCCGCGTGCGGAACTCACCGTCTGGTGCAATGAAGACACGCCGCTCATCTGGTCGGAGGTGATCCGGGAAGTCTCCGGCATCGACCACGGGCAGACCATCGTCGGCGGCTTCGACCTTTTGAGCGACATCATGACGGAGGAAGGATTTGCGCGCTTCAGCTCCTACCTCGAAAGCCATCCGCCGCAGACCGAAGTGCAAAAGCGCCGGATCATCGCGGCCTTTCTCGACAAGTTTGTCATCGCCGAAGAGCTCGAGGAAGAGCTCGACATGCCGGGATGGACGGATGAGACGGTGGATGCCCTCACCGAGACCTATGAGGAAGACATCTACACGATTGCGCGGATCCCGGGCGTGACACTCATCACGCCTTAGCGGGCCGGTGGCGGAAGCCGGTGCCCCCTTGGTAAGGGGCACTGCCGATCGTCTTCGGTCTTAGGTGTTTTTGGAAAGATGAAGGAGGGGGACACGGCGCTGGTCGGACCTGGCCCTATCGGGGCGGAGAGTCCGATCCTCCTGCGGCCTTACCGTTCAATGGCGCTACATGCCCAGCGCGGACTTGTACATCTCGAGCACCGCTTCTTCCTCGGCGATGTCGTCCTTGTCGCGCTTGCGCAGTGCTACGATCTTGCGCATGACCTTGGTGTCGTAACCGCGCGCCTTTGCTTCGGCCATCACTTCCTTTTGCTGATCGGCAAGGTCCCTCTTTTCCGCCTCGAGCCGCTCGAAGCGTTCGATGAACTGTCTGAGTTCTCCTGCGGTGACGCGGTAGCTTTCGGATGCGGGGTCGGTTGCCTGTTCGCTCATGCCTGTCTCTTTTCATGCCGGGAGATCACCGGATATCCATGGCCCTGTCCGCCTGCAAGGCCTTGGCCTGCGCGGGCCTGTGGATTAAGTGCCCGAAGGCCGAAAAGGAGCCCGCCATGATCGCCATCCTCGTGCCGCTGGGCATTGTCATCACGCTCGCCGGGCTCGCCCTGCTTGGATATTGCATTGTCTCAGTCCTGCGCGCCCGGCGGGCAGGCCTGTCTGACGCGGATATGAAAGCGCGGCTGCAAAAACTGGTGGCGGTGAACCTCGGGGCGCTTGCGGTGGCCGGTATCGGGCTCATGTGCGTAGTGACCGGCCTTCTCCTGACATAGGCCTAACCGTCAGCCGCAAAGCGATTGCCGTTCTTCACGGCCTCGAGCAAGGCCTGGGAGGGGGTCCAGAACGGGTCATCCTGAGCGCGCGCCTCCAGATCGCGGAGTTGCGCAAGGAGGCCGGAGAGCTCTGCAGCCTTCATCGGGCCGCCTTTCATGCGCGGAAAACCGAAACCGAGGAGCATGACCACATCAATGTCGCCTGCGCGTCGGGCTGTGCCCTCATCGAGGAGCCGTCCGCCCTCGTTCATCATGGCCATGAGGCAGGTGCGCTGGATCTCTTGGGCGCTCACCTCCCGGGGATAGATCCCTTTGGCGTCCCGCTCTGCGGTAATGATCGCGGCGGCGGCCGGATCCTCGATGGGCGCGCGGCTGCCCGCATCGTAGCGGTAGTACCCCTTCCCCACCTTCTGCCCGAGGCGCCCGGCTTCGCACATCGCGTCGCCGATGCGCACGTAGCGTTGGCCCGACCTGTCTGCTTCGCCGGTCCGTTGCCGCCGTGCCCAGGAGATGTCGAGCCCGGCCATATCGAGCACTTGGTAGGGGCCCATCTTGAACCCGTACTCCCGCATGGCGGCGTCGATCTGCGCAGGGCTTGCCCCGTCTTCAAGGAGGTAGTCAGCGGCGCGGCGATAAGCGGTGAGAACGCGATTGCCGATGAAGCCTTCCGCGTTGGCCGACCAGACCGGCTTTTTGCGGATGGCCGAGACAAACGCCATCGCGGTGGCTTCTGCTGCGGGGGATGTCTGCGCGCCCACGACGACCTCCACCACCTGCTGGACATGGGCGGGGGAAAAGAAGTGCAGTCCCACGACGTCCTCGGGGCGGCCTGACGCGGCGGCCAGCTCGTCCACATCTAGATAAGAGGTATTGGTGGCGAGAATGGCGCCGTCGCGGGCCTCGTGGGCGACGGCTGCAAAGAGGTCGCGCTTGAGGTCGCGTTCGTCGGGCACCGCTTCGATGATGAGGTCTGCAGCACCGATGTCAGAGCGTGACGCGGAGACGTTGAGGCGCGACAGGCGCTCATCGCGCGTGTCGTCTCGCATCCGTCCGCGCGAGATTGCGCGGTCATAGATCCCGGCCACACGCGCCTTTGACGCCTCGAGCGCTGTGCGCCTCTCGATCAGTGTGACGCTGAGGCCAGCGTCGAGGCAGGACACGATGATGCCGGAGCCCATGAGACCGCCGCCAATCACCGCGACGCTGCCGATCCGCTGGGGCGCAGGCAGCCCGGCACGCGGTTTGGCCGCCGCGCGGGTGGCGAGAAAGACGTGGCGCAGGGCCTTGGCCTCTGACGTTTCTCGTAATTCGACAAAGTGCTCGCGTTCGAGCGCGAGACCCTGATCAAACAGCAAGAGAGGCGCCGCTTCGACGCATTCGAGGATGGCAGTTGCCGCACGGCTCTTGCCGGTACCGCCGTCGCGGCGGGCGGCGTCCACGGCGGCCTGATAGCCGAAGGCGTCCTGAAACCGATCCCGCCGGGCGCGGATCGGCTGGACGGGCTCGGCGGCGAGGTTTTTGGCGTATGTCACGCCCGCGGAGACAAGATCGCCGTCGACAATGCCGTCAACAAATCCCTTCTCCCGATGGGCCGACACGTCCACGGCCTTGCCGGACAGGAGCATGTCGATGGCGTCTGTGACCGCGACCACGCGGGGCAACCGCTGTGTCCCCCCGGCCCCTGGCAGAACGCCGAGCCCGATTTCAGGGAAACCGACTTTGGTCCTCGGCGCGGCAAGGCGCGCATGCGCGGCAAGGGCGATCTCGTAGCCGCCGCCGAGCGTCGTACCGAAAAGGCAGGCGACGACCGGCTTGGCCGAACCCTCGATTGCCGCGCACACCTCGGGGAGGTGCGGTTCGGCGGCCGGGTCGTCAAACTCGCGGATGTCTGCACCGGCGGGAAAGGTCTGCCCTGCCCCTGTGAGCACGATTGCTTCTGCGGCATCATCACGGGCGGCGCGGTCCAAAGCCTCGATCAACCCGGCGCGCACGGCCCGGCTCAGCGCGTTGACGGGCGGGTTGTTCACCGCAATCACGGCGACACCGTCGCGCACCGCGTACTCAATAACCTCTGCCATGGCCCCACACTGTTATTTTATCTGCCTGTGGATAAGTTTTGCGGAAAAGTTGCCCATGCATCAAGCCTGTCACGCGCGAAACCCGCCTTTACGCGGGCAAGTGGGGCCTTTATCCCGCAATCATGGAGATCCGAACGCTCACCCCCGACTTCGCCGTGACCCCGCAGATCGAGCCGAACGATGTCCCCGCCATCGCTGCCGCAGGCTTCAAGGCAGTCATTTGCAACCGGCCGGACAACGAAAACCCGGTGGAATTGCAGGCGGACGTCCTGCGGATCGCCGTGGAAGCGGCGGGCATGACCTTCATCCTGAACGCCTTTGCATCGCCGGAGATGAACGTAGAGCATGTCGAGGCCCAGGCCGCCGCACAGGCCGAGATTGACGGCCCGATCCTGGCCTATTGCGCGTCGGGCACGCGGTCTTCCATCTGCTGGTCGCTGAGCCATGCCGGCCGAATGCCCACGGAAGAGATCATCGCCGCCACAGCGCAGGCAGGCTATGATCTGGCCGGTCTCGCGCCGCAGATCGACGCCTTCGCCCGGCAACGCTGAACTTTACTCAGCCGCGAGCGCGAGACGCGCAGGCAGCCTCACCCGGAACGCCGCGCCGCCCTGCCCCGGCAGATACGTGATAGAGCCCTTGAGATTGTTCATGATCTCCCGGCAGATGGCGAGCCCAAGCCCCGCCCCGCCCGCGCGCTGCTGATCGGTGAGCCGGGCGAACTTTTCAAAGATCACCTCGCGCTCGGAAGCGGCAATTCCCGTTCCGTTGTCGATGAAGTCGACATTCACGAGCCCGTCGACCTCCCGGATGCGGATGGACAGACGGGGGCTGTCGGCGTCGCAGTATTTCTCTGCGTTCCGGATCAGATTTATGAAAACCTGCGCCAGACGGCCCACATCGGTTTCCACGACGATGTTGCCCCCCTGCCGGGGCTTCTCGATCCGGAGCCGTTTGCCCAGCGTGGCCGCGGACACCGCACGGTCGATCACCGCGCCAAGAGTGGCAGTTTGCACCTCAAGGGCGACCTGACCGTTTTCAAGGACGCTGAGATCCAGGAGATCGTCCAGCACCCGCGTCAGCCGGATCGTCTCGTCATAAATCACACCGGCGTAGCGCTGACGGTCGCTCGCCGCGAGATCGGTTTCCTGAAGGATCTCAGAAAACGCCCGGATCGACGTCATCGGCGTCCGGAGTTCATGGCTGATCTGGCTGAGGAACGCGTCCTTTTGCACGGAAAGCGCGGTGAGCTTGTCGTTGGCGCGGCGCAACTGGCGGGCTGTGCGGGCCTGCTCATCTGATTTGGCCTCGAGCTGGCTTGAATACTCCATCATCTGCGCGGTCTCATCGGCGACAGCCATGAGATCCTCGACCGTGACCGAAGCGCGACCAACGGTCTGGCCCACCATGGCATGGGCCGTCGCAGCCCCGACAGAGCCCGCAAGCTCACGCTCCAGCCGGGCAAGGAATTCAGGCGTGGGGTCCGGCAGGAAGCCGGGCTTGCCCTGGGCGTCCGCTGCGTCGTGGAAAAGTCGCTGCGCTTCGCGCGAGCCCAGAATGCGCTGCGCCATGATGAGAAGGTCTTCGCTCTCGACCTGCCTTGGCTGCCATTCGCGGGCCTCGCGACCGATATCGAAGACCGCGACGAACTGCGCGCCCTGCAGCCGCTCAAGCGGTGTCGGGATCGTCACCAACGACACCAGCACGAAGGCGGCGGAGTTGACCATCATCGACCACAGGAAGGCGTGAACGACGGGGTCGAGGCCGGTGATGCCAAAAAGGGCCTGCGGCGTGAGCCAGCCCAAACCCCATGGACCCTCCGCCAGCATGGCCTCGCTAAACACCGCGCCCGCGCCGAAGGACGGTAGAAACAGGCTATAGGCCCAGATCGCCGCGCCGAGGGCGACGCCCGCACCTGCGCCAAACCGTGTGGCCCCACGCCAGAACATGCCGCCGATCATCGCCGGGAGCGCCTGGGCGACCCCAACGAAAGAGATCAGGCCGATCGCCGCCAGCGCGGCGCCACCACCGGAGAGAAAGTAATAGACGTATCCCAGAAAGAGGATCCCGACGATGGTGAGCCGCCGCGACAGGATAAGCACCCAGCGCACATCACCGGTGACGCTCGCCTGGTCTCCCTGCGCCCGAAGCCAAATCGGCATCACGATGTGGTTCGACACCATGGTCGCAATTGCGATGGCGGCCACAATGACCATGCCGGTGGCGGAGGAAAAACCGCCGAGGAAGCTCAGCATCGCGAGCCCGTCCTGGCCCTGGCTGAGGGGCAGGGTGAGGACGAAGAGGTCGGGGTTCGAGCCCGCAGGCAAAAGCTCCAGCCCCATGACGGCAATCGGAACCACAAAAAGGGACATCAAGAGGAGATACGTGGGAAAAGCCCAGCTTGCCGTGGCCAGATGGCGCTCGTCGGCGTTTTCGACCACGAGGACCTGGAACATGCGCGGCAGGCACAGGAACGCCGCCGCACTGAGGCAAGTGATACCCAGCCACCGGCTCTGGCTGACCTCCCAATCGGCGATGGGCGACGCCTCGATCCGGGCGGCCATGTCCGCGACCCCGCCGCCGAGCCCCCAGACGACGAAGACGCCGACGGCCAGAAGCGCCACGAGCTTGACGATGGCCTCCACGGCGATCGCCATGACGACCCCGTGATGGCGTTCATTTGAGTCAAGGTTCCGGGTGCCGAAGAGAATGGTGAAGAGCGCCAGGCCAGCGGCCACCCAAAGCGCCGATTGCGTACCGGCCATGTCGGCCTCGGTGAATGCGGACACGGAGAGGACAACCGACTGAAGCTGCAAGGCAATGTAGGGTGTGGTGCCGATGACCGCGAGAAACGTCACCAGGACGCCGAGCGACGTGGATTTTCCAAACCGCGAGGAAATGAGGTCAGCGACACTCGTGATCCGCTGCGACTGCCCGATGCGGACGAGCTTGCGCAACACAAGCCACCAGCCAATGAGGACGCCCGTGGGCCCAAGATAGATCGTGAGGAATTCGAGGCCGGAGCGCGCCGCGTAGCCGACCGCGCCGTAAAACGTCCAGGCCGTGCAGTAGACCGAGAGGGACAGCGTATAGATCCACGGCGACCTGAGCCAACTGACCTTGCCCTTCTCTGCGCGCCGCTCTGCCCATGCGGCGACCGCGAAAAGAAACAGGACGTAGCCCAGCGACACAATGAGGAGCGTGTTGAGGCTCGCCACGGTGCTAATCTTCTTCCCGGCGCGACAGCGGGCGCGCAATCGCTATGGCCAGCGCGATCATCAGCGCCCAAATGCCGAAGATGTAGAGAAACGCGGAGACCGTACTCACCCCGTTCAGTCCCTGGGTCCAAAGCAGCGGCAACAGAATTAGGACACCCCCTACCACGGGCAGTGTGCGCGCTGCGTCAGACAGGCGGCGGCGGCGGTAATGCGCACGCTCCAGAAAGACGGGCGGCGGCTTTTTGGGCATGTGGGGCGCGTTGGCCGGGCTATCCTCGGGCGGCGCAGCCATAGTCAGCCCACCGAGAGCGCGCGCACCCGCTCAAGCACCTCCGCGTTGGAGAAAGGCTTTGTCATATAGTGGCTCACGCCTGCCTCCTCCGCCCTTTCGCGGTCTTTGGCCTGTCCGCGCGCGGTCAGCATGAGGACGGGGACATCCGCGGTCTCGGGCTGGTCCCGCAGGTCGCGCAGGATCTCAAATCCTGAGCGGTTGGGCAGCATCGCGTCCAGGATGATGACATCTGGCATCCGCCGCGACACGGCCGCCAGTGCGGTTGCGCCATCAGAGTGCGTGTCCACAACCCAGCCATCGCGGCTCAGGATAAAGCGCACGGCTTCAATGATATTTGGCTCGTCCTCGATCAAGAGAACTCGCTTGCCCTCGCCCATGGCGGTGGCCCTCCCTTCGCAGCCGGATTTCCGGTCTTTTGCACATGTTTCCGCACAAGTGCGCCCGTGTCAAAGACTAGCTGGGAATCAGCAGCATTGTGCCGCGGAGGATGGGCTCTGCCCCGTAGGTTGCCGCGTCCTGCGTGGCGGCATAGGCAAAAGCCGTGAGGCGGGCGCCTTGCCCCTCGACAATGGCCAGCTCCGCGCGGATCGGGACATGAGGCCTCGACAGCGCGGAAAAGAGCGGCCACAGCGACCGACCCACGCCCGTCCGCGGAATCGGAAAGCCATCGGGGGCGCGGCGCGCTATGAGGCTGCCGGTTCCGTCGCATTCCACAAGGCCCACGCCGTCGCCCGTGGCTGGAATTTGTCCAAGGCGTCGCAGCACGATGTCGAGGGGCAGCCCCAGCGCATGGGCGATGGCGAGGGGCTCTGTGCCGAATTCCGTCAGCTTTTCCTCGATTTTCGCTTCGTTCAGAAGCGCCGCCTCAGCGGCATAGCGGGCGACGTGGTCATCTGCGATCACGCGCGCGGCGGGGCTAAAGTCTGGCAGCGTCGGCTGCTGACCCTCTTCAACCTCGGGCAGGTAGTGGCGCCGCGCGTCGAGCCAGGCATCAACCTCGTCTTGCGGGCTCATGGCCGGGTCTGCGCCCTCGGGCGGGGCGTCGAGATAGGTTACCAGCGCCTCGGTGGCGGAAGCCAGGCGCATGGCGTCCTCGCGCAGGTTGCCGTGGAAGCGAATGCGCCAGGGCCGCTCAAGATCCGGCTCATCGGCGAGGATCGCAGACGTGGACCGGATCGCCGTGATCGTCGACAGCATCTCGTGGACCTGGGCAGACAGAAAGGGATCATGGGTCAGGCGGTCGTTGAGTTCACTCAGCGTCTCCTCAAGACGGCCGATCCGCGCGGATTGACGCGTCACAAGGCGCGCCCATCCCGGAAAACGCCCGGCGAATTCCTCTGCCCGGTCGACCTCTGCCGTGGCGCC
>JBCDGS010000078.1:0-9987 GCA_038751055.1 Pseudomonadota bacterium
AGGTGGATGGCCATGACGACGTGCGTGTGATCTGCCGCGACGTGCAGCGCGACGTGGTCAAGGACCTGCCGACGCATGTGGACTTTATGCGTCTCAAGCGGACCACGAAGATCAACCTCTTCATCTCGGTCGAGTTTGAAGGCGAAGAAAACGCGCCGGGCCTCAAGAAGGGTGGCGCGCTCATCGTTGTGCGCCCGGAGGTCGAGCTGATCGTCACGGCCGGTGATATCCCTGAAAAGCTCACCGTGGATCTGTCGGGCCTCGAGATCGGGGACACGATCAACATCTCTGACATCACGCTGCCGGAGGGCGCCAAGCCCACCATCGACCGTGACTTCGTGATCGCCAACATCGCCGCGCCAAAGGGCATTGGCGGCGCGGATGACGACGAGGATGACGGCGAAGAGGTCGCAGCCGACGCGGTCGAAACCACCGAACAGGGTGGCAGCGAGGAGTAGTCCCGCCGCCCCAATGCAACCTTAAAGGGCCCCGCGGGGCCCTTTTTTCGTCAGAATTGCGCCCAAAAGAATCACTTTGGCTGCGATTTTTCGAAACAATGAAGGAACGGTCTGGCCCACTGTTTCCATAAAAATCGGCCCCCGCCCCAAAAGCGGCTTAAGACTGCCTCAATTGGGAAGTTTTGCCGGTTTTCCCCTGTTATCAGCGGGGGGCCATCCTTAGTTTCGTTCCGTGGGTGCGAGTAAGGATGTGTATGATGAGGAAGGTTCTCAAAAGTTTGGCGGTCGCTCTGACGCTAGGGTGGGCGGCAAGCACTGCGTCGGCCACGACGATTTCACTGTCTGCGTCAGATGACGGCATTTTCGGCTCAGATAACCTCCGAGAGGTGATCTATCGCGAGCTCGATGGACAGACGAACTGGGTCTACGCCGGGGCGTTTCACTTCAATGACGGGCTTGCCGACTTTATCGCGTTCTGTATCGAGCCGGGCGTCTGGCTTGATCTGAGCGAGGACTTCACCACAGGTGTGAACCCGCTGAGTGCGCAGGTGATGGGTGATGTGGCGTCGCTCTTTGAGACGGCGTATGGCTCCGCGCTCGACAGCGCGCTCAATGCCGCGGCCTTTCAGGTCGCGCTGTGGGAGATCGTTGCCGAGACGAGCGGCAGCTACGATCTGATGACCGGCAATCACATGGTGATGACGATGGATGTGCGCGACGCGGCGAACGCGCTGCTTGCTGGTCTGGGTCCGGTGGCATCGTCGTCCTATCTCTTCCAGACTTACGTCAATTCCGGCCAAAACCAGATCTCGGTGAGCCCGGTCCCGCTGCCGGCGGGTGTCCTGCTCCTTCTGACGGCGCTGGGCGGGCTGGGGATCACACGGCACTTTCGCGCGGCCTGAGCGGGGCCAGCGTAGCAAATGAGGGGCTCCCGCGCGGGGGCCCTTTTTCATTGCGCGCCCGTCAAGTAGCGTCTGCCCATGACGCTCAATCCTTTTGATCCCGAGGGCCGCTTTTACTGGGGCCTCGCCTTTCTGGCCATGGGCGCGATCTTTGCGGTTCTGGGCGTCCTCATCACGTTCAATGCCGTCAGTTTCACTTGGCGCGCGGAACCCGTGGAGGTCGTCGTCGTGGACCTCGTGGAACGGGAGGGGCAGAATTCCACCCTGCTGGCCCCGGTCTTTGAGGCAGTGACGGCGGAGGGTCCTATCCGGGACCTCTCCAGCGCCGCGAGCCTCAGGCCGCTCCACGGACTTGGCGACCGCGTGCCCGGCTTCATCGACCCCGCCGTGCCCCGTATTGAGACGGCGGCCACCTTGCGCTCCATGCGGCGGCTGGGCTACGCGCTGGGCGCTCTTGGGCTGGGGCTCGGCCTCTTTGGGCTCTATCTGCTGCGGCGCCCAAAACCCGCGTAAGGCGCTGTGTCGGCGGAGCGATCGTGTTAGGGAGCCCCACGGAACGGAGGGCAACGCCATGCAACTCTTTGTCGGTCTTGGAAATCCCGGCGCGAAATACGCCATGAACCGGCATAATATCGGCTTCATGGCCGTGGACCGCATCGCCGAGGATCATGGGTTTGCGCCGTGGCGCGGGAAGTTTCAGGGCGCCGTCAGCGAAGGGCGGCTGGGCGCGGAAAAGGTTCTCCTCCTCAAGCCCGAAACCTTCATGAACAAATCCGGCCAGTCGGTGGGAGAAGCTATGCGCTTTTACAAGCTCACGCCCGCCGAGGTGACGGTTTTCCATGACGAACTCGACCTCGCGCCTGCCAAGCTGAAAGTGAAACAAGGGGGCGGCCATGCGGGTCACAATGGCTTGCGGTCGATCCACGGCCATGTGGGGGAGGAGTACCGCCGCGTGCGGTTGGGTATCGGGCATCCGGGCCACAAGGACGCGGTGCCGGGCTATGTCCTGAGGGACTTTGCCAAGGCGGACGGGGATTGGCTCGAGGACCTTTTGCGCGGGATCTCCGACGGGGCGGCGGAACTGGCGCGCGGCGACAATGGGCGTTTCATGAATGCCGTGGCCCTGCGCACGGCCCCGCCCCGGTCGTCGACGTCCAGGCCAAAGCCGAAAGCGTCGGACGCCCCTGCCCAGGAGCCGGAGCCGGGCCCGAAGCCTGCGGATGATGCCCGCTCTCCCCTCCAGAAGCTCGTGGACCGCTTCCGGTGACACCCGCGCTCGAGGCCGCGTTTGCCCGGCAGGCCGAGGCCTGTGCCGGGCTCGGCTCGCCCTTCATGGGCCGGATGCTGCCGCTTCTGCCGGGCGTGATTGACCCGGAAAGCGCGCTTGGCGCGCGCCTGCGCGCATGGCCCGAGAGCACCCTTGGCGCGCAAGCGGACTCCGTGCCTCTGCGCCTTGCGGGTGGGCTGCATCTGCTGCATCTGAGCGGGACGGCCCCTGCCCTTTCGGCCGTGTACCCGCCCCACGACGTGAAACCGCGCGCGTTGCGGCTGACGCTGGCTGACACCTGCCGGGGCCACGCGGGCGCGCTTCTGGCCGCACTCGACACTCCGCCGCAGACGAACGAGGTGCGCCGCGCGGCGGTTCTGATTGCAGCGGGCCATTGGCTGACCGCGCGGCTTGCGCGCCCCCTCGTGACCTCCGAGATCGGCGCGAGCGCGGGCCTCAACCTCAACTGGGATTTCATGTGTCTGAAAGCCGCCGGGCACGTGCTGGGGCCGCAAGGCGCGCCGGTGGTGCTGACCCCGGACTGGAGCGGAACGCCGCCCACGCTTTGCCCCGCCTATGTCGCCGAGGCGCGGGGCGTGGATCTGCGGCCCATCGATGTCAGCGACCCGGACGCGGCGCTCCGACTGACGTCCTACCTCTGGCCGGACCAGCCCGACCGACTCGCGCGGACGCGCGCGGCCATCGCCCTTTTCCTTGCGCCCGATACGGACGGCGTCCTTGAGGAAGGCGACGCGCTGCCCTGGCTGAACTCGCGCCTGACGCCGCGCGCCGGGCACTGCCACCTGATCTATTCGACGGTGGCCTGGCAGTACCTGAGCACGGCCGCACAGGCGGACGGCGAGGCCCGCATTGCCGCCGCTGGCCATGACGCAACCGACGACGCCCCGCTGGCCTGGCTGCGCATGGAGGCGGACGGCGCGGGCCAAAGTGCAGGCCCGGGCGCGCGCCTCACGCTGCGGCTTTGGCCCGGGGATCTGAGCATTGACCTCGGGCGCGCTGACTTCCATGGGCGCTGGATCGACTGGCGCGCGCCGCCTCCCTGATCGCTCGCGCGCGCCTTGCGCCCGACCGGTTTCCCGACCAGCATCATGGCGGGAGGCTCATTCAATGCTCAAATTCGTCATCCGAACCGTGGTTCTTATCGGCGTTCTCGCTGTGGCTTTGGGCGTCCTCTACCACGACCGGATTGAGCGGCTGACGGCGGTCAACAGCCTCTTTGATCCCGGCAAGATCGACGCAAACTTCGTGCGGATGCCGGACCTCTTCTTCTCGACCGAGCTTTCACGCGGGGCGGGCCCTGTCAGCGTGCTGAAGGCGGGCACCCCAATCGCCGTGCCCGCGGGCTATGAGGCCTGGGTGGCCGACCGCGCGGTGCAGGCTGTCATCGTTCTCCGCGACGGCGAGATTGTGCTTGAGCGCTACTACCGAGGCACCGGGCCCGAGGACCGGCGGATCTCCTGGTCGGTCGCCAAAAGCTATTTGTCGACCCTCATCGGCACGGCGGTGGACCGGGGCGAGATCCCGGACCTCGACGCGCCGGTCACCGCCTACGCGCCAAGCCTCGCTGGAAGCGCCTATGACGGGGCCAGCATCCGCGACGTCCTGCAGATGTCGTCGGGCGTGGCGTTCAACGAGGATTACTTTGACTTCTGGAGCGACATCAACCGCATGGGCCGGACGCTGGCCTTGGGCCGCTCCATGGATCGCTTCGCGGAGGGCATTGACAGCATCGCAGGGCCACCGGGCGAGATCTTTCGCTATGTCTCCATCGACACGCACGTCCTCGGCATGGTGCTGCGCGGTGCCACAGGCCAAAGCGTGCCAGAGCTGATCGAAGAGCGGATCATCGCAAAGCTCGGCCTCGAACAGGACGGCGCCTACCTGACCGACGGCGACGGGGTGGCCTTCGTGCTCGGCGGGCTCAACTTCACTGCGCGGGACTATGCCCGCTTTGCGCAGATGGTCGTGGACAAAGGGACCTGGCGCGGTGAGCGGATCGTGAGCGAAGCCTGGCTGGCCGAGGCCATGGCGGCCTCCGCCAGCACCGCAGTTGGCGATCTCCAGTACGGCTATCAGTGGTGGATCCCCTCCGATACCGACACCAGCCAGCCCGGTCACGAGGTCCTCGCCCTTGGCGTCTATGGGCAGCACATCTACATCTCTCCCCAGGAGAACGCCGTTGTCGTGTCTCTGGGGGCTGATCGAGCGTTTCAGGACCCCGGAATCCTCGACGGCAATATCGAGATGTTCCGTGCACTGGCCGCGGCAGGAGGGGAATGATGCTGGAAAAAGATGAAAGCCTGAACGTCCATGACGGGCCGCTGTCCCCCTGCTCGCTGGACCCGCTGACCGGCTTCTTTCGCGACGGGGCCTGCAACACCTGCGCAGCCGATCAGGGGAGCCACACGGTCTGCGCCGTCATGACGGAGGAATTCCTCGCCTATTCCAAATACGTCGGCAATGACCTGAGCACGCCGCGCCCCGAATACCGTTTTCCCGGCCTGAAGCCCGGCGACCAGTGGTGCCTGTGCGCGGGCCGCTTCATGCAGGCCCACGAGGAAGGCTGCGCCCCGAATGTCAAACTCGAGGCGACCCACAAGCGCGCGCTCGAAGTGGTCCCAATAGACGTGCTCGAGACCTACGCGATCCGCGCGCTGGGGTGAGGCCGCGGGCACCGATGAACGCTGAAAAGAAGAAGGCCATCGTCATCCTCTCGGAGGGGCGGAGCGGGACGACCTACCTCGCGTCGCGGATCAACGGCGTGGGCACCATGGGCAAGATCGATGAGTGGTTTGATCTCTACCCCGCGGCCACCGGCACCCCTGCCGAGGTGTTTGAGGACCTCTATAGTCAGGTCATAGCGGCCGGCAGTACGGCAAACGGCCAGCTTGGCCTCAAGCTCTTTCCCCGGCACCTCTATGCGATCCAGTCGTTTTACGGCGTGGATCTTCTGGCCCGCCTTGCAGAGGATTACGAGCTTCTCCTGCTGTTCATCGAGCGCCGCGACCGGGCGCTGCAGGCCATATCCTTCAGTCGCGCGATGCAAAGCGGCCAGTGGACCAGCGCCGCCACACGGATGGCCGCAAAACCGGTGACGTATGATTTCGCCCAGCTCTGCCGTCTCTACTTTCTGATCGGCGAGAGTTACGATTTCTGGCGTAGCTATCTGGCTGCAAAGCAGCTTGACCACCTGCATGCATATTACGAGGACATGCTTACCAGCGATGATGTACTGCGCGCCTGCGCGGCGTTTTCTGGAGAGCCTGTAGATGTCTTTCCGGCTGCCGAGACGGCCGTCCAGCGTACCGAAAGCAGCCACGCCCTCAAAGAGCGCTTTCTGGCCGAGCTAGCGAACTCTAACATCATGGCCCACCACGCCAAGGTCCAAATGCCGGAGCGGAGCGTGAAGAACGTGCTGCGCCTCGCGCTCGGGCGGCGCGTGAAGCCGCTGCCTTTCAGCTACTGAGACATTCTGGGGCCTCAGGCCCAGCCGAGCTGTTTCAGCGCAATCCCGTCGTTCCAGATCTTCGTCATGTGCTTGATCTTCTCCCCGTCAAACTCCATCGCGTAGACGTAGTCAGAGGCCGCCGTCTGACCCGTCGCGGGCACCGGCCCGTCCACGCTGTGGGTTCCATGGAAGACCGCGAAAGCCGTCACGACGCCGCGCCCCTCGTCTGCGGCGAAGGCCTTGAGCTCGTAATGGCCATCGGGGATTGGCACGAGGAGGCCCTTCATCCACTCGGCATAGCCCTCGAGCGTCGTGACCTCGCCCAGCGCATCCGCCTGCGCGGAAAAGGTCGCATCGGGCGCGCAATACTCGGCACACCCTGCCCAGCCCTTGCCTGTCTCACAAGCGTCGAAAAACGCATATGCAGTTTCTGAAATCCCCATGGCTCTGTCCTTTTGAACTCTATGGACAGACGGTCAGACGGCCTTGGGGTGAAGACCAGCTTTATGTGGCCGATGCCGGTGATCTGAACCGGCATCCGGCGTGCGTCGCTTAAATCGGGGGCAGCGGGCGCCCGTTTCTGCGGCAAAGCGCACGCTGGCGAAGACCTCACGTTTCCGCAAAGCAGCCGTCAGTCGAAGCTACGGCCTTCCTGGGTGTCGGACATGTCAAAGCCCAGCGCCTTCGCGACCGTGAAGATGTCCTTGTCGCCGCGCCCGCACATATTCATGCAGATGATGTGATCGGCGGGCAGCTTTGGCGCGATCTTCTCGACATGGGCCAGCGCGTGGGAGGGTTCTAGCGCGGGGATGATCCCTTCGGTCTCGCAGCAGAGCTGGAAGGCCGCGAGCGCCTCGCGATCCGTGATCGACACATATTGCGCGCGGCCGATCTCGTGGAGCCAGGAATGCTCTGGCCCGATCCCTGGGTAATCGAGCCCCGCAGAGATCGAATAGCCTTCGAGGATCTGCCCGGCATCGTCCTGCAAGAGATATGTGCGGTTGCCATGGAGCACGCCGGGGCGCCCGCCCGTCAGCGAGGCGCAGTGCTCCATCTTCTCGTTCACGCCTTTGCCGCCCGCTTCGACGCCGATGATCGAGACGTCGCTGTCGTCGAGGAATGGAAAGAAGAGGCCCATGGCGTTCGAGCCCCCGCCGATGGCGGCGATTATCGTGTCGGGCAGACGGCCTTCGGCGGCCATCATCTGTTCTTTGGCTTCCTTGCCGATGATCGACTGGAAATCGCGGACCATGGCCGGGTACGGGTGCGGACCGGCGACGGTGCCGATGCAGTAGAACGTGTCGCGCACATTCGTCACCCAGTCGCGCAGGGCATCGTTCATGGCGTCCTTCAGCGTGCCTCGGCCGCTCGTCACGGGAATGACCTCCGCCCCGAGGAGGCGCATGCGGAAGACGTTTGGCGCCTGCCGCTGGACATCGTGCGCGCCCATATAGACCACGCATTTCAGCCCGAACTTCGCGCAGACCGTCGCCGTCGCCACACCGTGCTGGCCCGCGCCGGTCTCCGCAATGATCCGCGTCTTGCCCATGCGCCGCGCGAGGATGATCTGGCCCAGCACGTTGTTGATCTTGTGTGCGCCCGTGTGGTTGAGCTCATCACGCTTCATGTAGACTTTCGCGCCGCCCAGACGCTCTGTCAGACGCTCCGCGAAATAGAGAGGCGACGGACGGCCGACATAGTGCGTCCAGAGATCGTTCATCTCGTCCCAGAAGGACTGATCCGTCTTGGCCTTCTCGTACTCGGCCTCGAGGTCGAGGATCAACGGCATCAACGTCTCAGAGACGAACCGCCCCCCGAACTGACCAAACCGCCCCTTCTCATCCGGGCCGTTCATGAACGAATTGAAAAGATCGTCTGGCATGGCTCTCTCCTCCCGCTGGGCACCGAGACGTAGCGCCGAAGGCGGCGAAGGTGAAGGGGGAGTTTGCCGCAGGTGGGGCACACACGGGGGCGTCATGGCGACGGCGTTCTCCGTCACCGCGGTCAGATCAGATCCCATGATCACAGATTGCAGCGTTTTGCACGACTGGCTGCTTTGCAGTCGCAGGTCTCCGGACCTCCCCGAGCTAGGGGCCGGTCTGTCGTTCGATATGCGCTTGCCCCCACGCGGCAACTTCCCGAAGCAAGGGGCGCAGTGTCTCACCATATTCAGAGAGTGAATACTCAACACGCGGCGGAACTTCGCGATAGTCTTTGCGCGTCACGACCCCATCGGCTTCCAGTTCCTTCAATTGGCGGATGAGCACCCGTTCCGAGATCCAGGGCATCGCGCGTTTCAGTGCGCCGAAACGGTACGTGTCATGCTGTAGCCGAAACACAATGCCGGGTTTCCACTTCCCGCCAATCACGTCGACTGCTGTTTGAACCGGACACGGTTGTGGCATGTATCCACCTTCCTCTCTGTACTGACAAAAAAGACAGTACTTTACCTTTTGTGTATTTAGACGAGAGTTGGCCGCGATTGCACCATCCAAAGGGGTTTAAAATGTCGCAAGCGGGACGCATCGCACTGGTCACGGGCGTAGGCAAAGAAACAGGTCTTGGGTTTGCAGTCTCGCAGGCAATGCTCGACGAGGGTATGACAGTGTATGTGACCGCTCGAACGCCGGCGAAGGCCGACAGCGTTGTTGAGATGCTAAGAGTTGAGAACGGCGCGACGGCTATTCCCCTTGGGATCGACATTGCCGATACGAATGCAATCAATGCTGCGGCGGATGTGATATCGAAGTCTCATGGTCGGCTGGATATCCTGGTCAACAACGCTGCCATGATGTCGCCCTATGGCGAGTCTGCGGCTACCGCAGACCTGGCCCAAGCGCGGGCCGTCTTTGATGCGACCGTGTTTGGATCCTGGGCCGTATGTAGTGCGATGCTGCCGCTTTTGCGCACTAGCGACGCGGGACGTATCGTGAATGTCTCTAGCGGAGCCGGATCACACGGCGACGAAGTCTTTGGTTTGACGACGGGCAATCAGATGGGAACCAGCTATGCCGCTTCAAAGGCTGCGCTGAACGCGCTTACTGTGAAGTTGGCGTACGAAGAGATGAACACGCCCTTGAAGATCAATGCTGTTTGTCCAGGTTTTACAGCGACCTTTGATGGTGGCGAAGCGATGGGCGCGCGTCCTCCCGCCGAAAGTGCGAAAGGCATCTTGTGGGCTGCGACACTTCCGGATGACGGGCCGACGGCAGGTTTCTTTCGTGATGGTGAGCCTTTGCCATGGTAGTTCGATAGCGCTGAAAAAGCGGCCGTTGATGCTGAGTGCCGGAACGGCCGATTTGGCCGTCGGGCAGGCATTCGCGGGGAGAGCAGAGATGCCCAAGGCGCCAAGGCGTCCCAAGGCTTGCCATATGGCCCCAACACGCCTATAGCCCCCCTGTCAAAAGCGGCGGGACAGCCGCGGACGAGGAAACTTGAGCAGGGTCGGGCCTTCCGACCCTTCTTTATTTCTCGGACGCAGCCACCCGTCATCGACCCATAGAAGACCGGCGGACCCAACCGCTCGGCCAGTCAAAACGAAACGAATAGGAAACCAACGCCGCATGGCAAACGCATCCATGGAGGAATTCGAGAGCCTCCTTAACGAAAGTCTCGAAATCGACACGCCCACCGAGGGCTCTGTTGTCAAAGGCAAGGTCATCGCCATCGAAGCGGGACAAGCCATCATCGACGTCGGCTACAAGATGGAAGGCCGTGTCGAACTCAAGGAATTCGCAGAACCCGGTGAAGCGCCCAGCGTGGGCGTCGGTGACGAAGTTGAGGTCTACCTCCGCGCTGCTGAGAACGCCCGCGGCGAGGCCGTCGTCTCCCGCGAGATGGCGCGCCGGGAAGAAGCCTGGGACCGTCTGGAGAAAGCCTACGCCGCCGAAG
>JBCDGS010000079.1:0-9568 GCA_038751055.1 Pseudomonadota bacterium
CCACGGGCAAATTCTACTTCATCGAGGTGAATCCGCGCGTCCAGGTCGAACACACCGTGACCGAGGAAGTGACCGGCATCGACATCGTGCAGGCGCAAATCAAGATCGCGGAGGGCAAGAGCCTCATCGAGGCGACGGGCGTGGCGTCGCAATACGACGTCCAGCTCAATGGTCACGCGATCCAGTGCCGGGTGACGACGGAAGACCCGCTGAACAACTTTATCCCCGATTATGGCCGCATCACCGCCTATCGGGGCGCGACGGGCATGGGCATCCGCCTCGACGGCGGGACGGCCTATTCGGGTGCGGTCATCACGCGCTACTACGACTCGCTTCTGGAGAAGGTCACCGCCTGGGCGCCCACGCCCGAAGCCGCCATCGCGCGCATGGACCGCGCACTGAGGGAGTTCCGGATCCGGGGCGTATCGACGAACATCGCCTTCGTGGAGAACCTGCTGAAGCATCCCGACTTCCTCGATTACAGCTACCACACGAAGTTCATCGACGAGACGCCCGAGCTCTTCCAGTTCAAGCGCCGTCGGGACCGGGGCACCAAGGTGCTGACCTACATCGCCGACATAACGATCAACGGGCACCCGGAGACCGTGGACCGCCCCAAGCCCCGCGCCGACGTCAAGGCCCCCCGCCCGCCGGCGGCCGTGACTGATGCCCCGCAGCCGGGCACGCGCAACATCCTGGACGAGTTCGGGCCCCAGGCCGTCGCGGACTGGATGAAGGATCAAAAGCAGCTCCTTGTCACAGACACGACGATGCGCGACGGGCACCAGTCGCTTCTGGCCACGCGCATGCGGTCGATCGACATGATCCGCGTGGCCCCCACCTATGCGGCCAACCTGCCGCAGCTTTTCTCGCTGGAATGCTGGGGCGGTGCGACGTTCGACGTGGCCTACCGGTTCCTGCAGGAATGCCCCTGGCAGCGCCTGCGGGACATCCGGTCGCGCGTGCCCAACATCATGACGCAGATGCTTCTGCGCGGCGCGAACGGCGTGGGCTACACGAACTATCCCGACAACGTGGTGCAGTTCTTCGTCAAACAAGCCGCCGAGACGGGGATCGACGTCTTCCGCGTGTTCGACTCGCTCAACTGGGTTGAGAACATGCGCGTCGCCATGGACGCGGTGGTCGACAACGGCAAGGTCTGCGAGGGCACCGTCTGCTATACCGGCGACATCCTGAACCCGGAGCGATCGAAATACGACGTGAAGTACTACGTCGCGATGGCCAAGGAGCTTGAGAAGGCCGGGGCCCATGTGCTGGGCCTCAAAGACATGGCCGGGCTTTTGAAGCCTGCGGCCGCACGGGTGCTGATCAAGGCCCTGAAAGAAGAAGTGGGCCTGCCCATCCACTTCCACACCCATGACACGGCGGGCATCGCGTCGGCGACGATCCTCGCCTGCGCCGAGGCGGGCGTGGACGCGGTGGACGCGGCGATGGATTCGTTTTCCGGCAACACGTCCCAGGCGACGCTGGGCACCGTCGTGGAGGCCTTGCAGGGTGACGCGCGGGATACGGGGCTGAGCATCGCGGCGATCCGCGATATCTCGAACTACTTCGAGACGGTGCGCGGCCATTACGCGGCCTTCGAGAGCGGTCTGCAGGCACCCGCCTCCGAGGTTTACCTGCATGAGATGCCGGGCGGTCAGTTCACGAACCTGAAGGCGCAGGCGCGCAGCCTCGGGCTCGAGGAACGCTGGCACGAGGTCGCGCAGACCTATGCCGATGTAAACCAGATGTTCGGGGATATCGTGAAGGTGACGCCATCCTCGAAAGTCGTGGGCGACATGGCGCTGATGATGGTGAGCCAGAACCTGACGCGCGCGGATGTGGAAGGCGATATCGACGTGGCCTTCCCCGACAGCGTCATCGACATGATGCGCGGCAATCTGGGCCAGCCACCGGGCGGGTGGCCGAAGGGCATCCAGAAAAAGGCCCTGAAGGGCGAGAAGGCTTCGACGAAGCGGCCGGGCGCGGAGCTGCCGCCGGTGGATCTGGAAGCTGTCCGCGCGGAGGTATCAGCCCAGATGGACGGCAAGCCCGTCGATGACGAGGACCTGAACGGATACCTGATGTATCCCAAGGTGTTCCTCGACTACATGGGCCGCCACCGGACGTATGGCCCCGTGCGGACGCTGCCCACGAAAACGTTCTTCTACGGCATGCAGCCCGGTGAGGAAATCACCGCGGAGATCGACCCGGGCAAAACGCTCGAGATCCGGATGCAGGCGGTGGGTGAGACCAATGAGGACGGCGAGGCGCGCGTGTTCTTCGAGCTCAATGGCGCGCCGCGCGTGATCCGCGTACCGAACCGCGCCGTGCAGGCCACGAAGATCAGCCGTCCGAAGGCCGAGGCCGGGAATGCGAACCACATCGGTGCGCCGATGCCGGGCGTGATTGCGAGCGTGGTCGCCACGGCGGGGGCAAAGGTGAAGGAAGGCGATCTGCTGCTGACGATCGAGGCCATGAAGATGGAGACCGGCATCCACGCCGACCGCGACGGGGAGGTGAAGGCCGTCCACGTGACGCCCGGGGCGCAGATCGACGCCAAGGACCTCCTCATCGAGCTTGACTGAGCCCAAGCCCTGACCCGGGGCGCCGGAAACTTTCAAAGCTTCCGGTCCGATTTCTTCGCAAAAAATCGGTGGCGGCGAAGGCACGGGAGGTGTCGAATGTTCGAAGGCTTCGAGATCCGCGAGATCGAGGTCAGCACCGCGCGTATCCATCTGCGCGTCGCGGGCGACGGTCCTCCCCTCTTGCTGCTGCACGGCTATCCGCAGACCCACGCCATGTGGCACGCCGTGGCGCCCGAGCTCGCCCTTACGCATCGCGTCGTCGCCGCCGATCTGCGCGGCTATGGGGCCTCGCGCGCAAGGGACGGCGACTTCACGTTCCGGGCCATGGCACGGGACATGGTGGAGGTCATGGGCGCTCTCGGTGCCGAGGCCTTCGACGTCATTGCCCATGACCGGGGCGCCCGCGCGGCCCATCGCATGGCCCTCGACACGCCGGGGGCGGTGCGGACGCTGGCGCTTCTCGACATCCTGCCCACGCTCGATGTCTGGCGGACGATGGATGACTGGCTGGCGCGACGCTACTGGCACTGGACCTTTCTCGCCCAGCGAACGGGGATGCCGGAACGGATGATCTGCGCAGATCCGGTGGCGTTCCTTCACGACACGCTGCGCGGATTGTCCGGTGCGCTCGGCACCTTCCACCCGGACGCCCTGGCCGCCTATGAGGCTGCGGCCCGGCAACCCGAGACGGTGGCAGCCTGGTGCGCCGATTACGCGGCGGGCGCCGATGAAGACGTCGCCATGGACCGCGCCGATTGCGGAGCAACGCGCGATACCCCCTGCCTCATCCTATGGGGGCGCAAGGGGGTCGTCGGGCACCATCTGGACCCGGTGGAGGCCTGGCGGGCCTGGTTTCCGCAGGCGACCGGGGCGTCGATCGACGCGGGACACTTTCTGGTGGAAGAGGCCCACGCGGCCACCCTGTCAGCCCTGCAAGCCCACCTCGACACGCATGCCTGACGAGATCCCCCCGAGATCCCCGGGCAGCTAGTCCAGCACTAGGAAGCGCGCAAACATCCAGCCCGTGGCAGGCCCGCCTGTCGCGTCGATCACATTGATGCGCGCCCAGTCCCCCGCACGCTCTGTCACGATGGCGCGGGTGCCGGCGTCAAACTGGATGAGGCTCTCAAAGCCGCCGTCGGGGCCTGCGCGCAGATGCACGCGGTTCCCCGTCACCGTCGCCCAGTCGAGCGACGGCCGATGCTGCATCAAGGATCCGGCATCTAGAGGGAGTGCAAGCGCCGCAATCGGCTGCGCTCCAGACGGGATGGCGGCCAGTTGCGGGCTCTCAAACCCCAGGTCGGTCAACAGCGTCGCGCGCGGCTGGATCGGCGCGACGGCCGCGTCCGACGGATTCGGAAAGGCCAGAGGGGCAGCCTCCGTCGTCCGCGCAGCGATATCTTCGATGAGGGGCGCGGAGATCGGCGCCACGTCCAAGGTGCGCTGTGTCCGGCGCAGTCGCTCGATCGCGTCGACGGGCGCGCTTTCAAGGGGGGCTGCAAGGACGCCGCCAGAGGCGAACTCCATCACCTCGGACGGATTGGGGAGCGGCGGTGTCGGATCTTTGTAGGTGATCAGCGCGAACGCCGTCAGGCCGAAGAAGAGGACCGGACCGAAAGAGCCCGCGCCACCGGTTGTCGTCTGTCGATTTCCCGTTGCGTCTGTCACGTAAACGGCCTCTCCTGCGCCGCACGATGCGCTGCCAATTTGCGCAAAGCAAGGCATGGGCGCGGCGATTGCCGTTCACTTACAACCATGGGCGAACCTTTGCTAACTCTAAAAGCCCGACCGGCGCCGATGGCGACAAAAAAGGAGCCCCAACGTGTTTGCCCTGACCGCGCTTTACGCCACCCCGCTGGTGCTGATCTTTCTCGTCCTGTCCTGGCGTGTCATCTCATACCGGCGCAACGCCCAGATCAGCCTCGGCGACGGCGGCGATACGGGCCTCACCAGGCGTATGCGGGCCCAGGCCAATTGCGCCGAATACGCGCCTTTCGGTCTTCTGCTTCTGGCGCTGGTCGAGGCGCAGGGTCCGGCGGTCCTCGTCCATGTGGTGGGCGCGACGCTTGTGGCGGGCCGCGCGCTGCACGCTTATGGCTTCTCCGCGCGACCGCCCCGGATGGAGCTGCGCGCGGCGGGGATGGTGCTGACGCTCCTGTCCATGGGCCTCGCGGCCATTGCCCTGCCCGTCATCGCCATACTGTAACCAGAGTTTTTCTAACTTCGGCGGAATTGCCTCTTGCGGGTCGCGGGGCTTCTGGCTATCCCCCGCTCACCCAATGGATGCGGGCGTAGCTCAGGGGTAGAGCATTACCTTGCCAAGGTAAGGGTCGTGAGTTCGAATCTCATCGCCCGCTCCAACTTACCGGACACACGACATTGCGACAGGTGCCTATTGGCACCTACGAGTGCTGCGTGAAGGTCGGAGCCTTCCCGCTGACTGACTGCGCTGTCGCAGATCCTCTGGAGCCGGCGCATCAATGCCCGGAAGGGGCCTGTGGCCATGTCGCCATCACTGCCGCATGGGAGGGCCGATATCCGAAATCCGCGCGGCCTGCGGGCCTCATCCCGCGGACGCGGCCCTCCAGTCGCAGCCCTACCCCGCGCGGGCAGCCCGCAAGAGATGCCATCCAAACAATTGAAATCATACAAAATTATTTACATTTGCGGCATCTTGACTTTTCTTTTGACATAACACTGCACCTCCTGCGAGGCTCCCTGGACGAGGAGTTCACAATCAAAAGCAGCAAGGGAGGTCGTGATGACATCATCCGACGCACCGCCGGAGGTCGCCGATAGCGGCCTTGAATACGAGACTGATTTCGAGATGGGGCAGGACAATATCCGGCCGCTCGGGCTCGATATCCACAACCCCGTCTTTCTTATTTCCAGCGTCGTCATCATGGGCTTCGTGCTGCTCGCGCTGGCCAACCAGGAGGCCTCGGCGACGTTTTTCGGCTGGCTTCGTCCCTGGCTGACGAGCACGTTTGACTGGTTCCTGGTGCTCAGCGTGAACGCGATCACGCTCTTTTGCCTCGCGCTGATCGTGCTACCTGTGGGCAGCGTGCGCATCGGCGGCAAGGACGCCACGCCCGATTACACCTACGCTGGCTGGATCGCGATGATGTTTGCGGCCGGTATCGGCATCGGCCTTCTGTTTTTCGGCGTGCTAGAGCCCGTGTACTACAATTTCTCGGAAGGGGGCGGCGCCTCGCCGCTGGGCATCGATGCATCGCAGCCGGGCAACGAGTATATCGGCGTCGTCGGCACGATCCACCACTGGGGCCTTGAAGGCTGGGCGGTCTACGCAGCCGTGGGCCTCGCGCTCGCGATCTTCTGCTACAACCTCAAACTGCCTCTGACCCTGCGGTCTGCGTTCTATCCCATCCTCGGGGAGCGTGTCTGGGGCTGGTGGGGCCATGTCATCGACACGCTGGCTGTGTTTGCCACGCTCTTTGGCCTGACGACATCGCTTGGCCTCGGCGCCCAGCAGGTGGCCGCAGGTCTTCAGGAGATCTTCGGGATCGAGCCCACGGGCACGGTCGTCGTTCTGATCATCATCGGCATCACTTGCGTGGCGCTGGTGTCGGTCTGCCTCGGCATGGACGCGGGCGTGAAACGTCTGTCGGAAATCAACATGGTCATGGCCGTGCTGCTCTTCCTGTTTGTCATCGCCGTCACGGGCGTTGGCACCGCCATCACGCGCTACGCCAATGTCATGGTGGATTACGTGACGATGCTGCCGGCGCTTTCCAACCCGTTCGGGCGTGAGGATACGAGCTACTTCCACGGCTGGACGACGTTCTACTGGGCCTGGTGGATCGCGTGGTCGCCTTTCGTGGGGATGTTCATCGCCCGCATCTCGAAGGGCCGCACGGTGCGTGAATTCGTTCTGTGCGCGCTGATCGCGCCCACGGCTGTCTGCGCGCTCTGGATGTCGACTTTCGGCGGGGCCGCGATCGACATGCTCAATGCGGGCGGCGCCGAAGGTGTCCGCGCCACGGTGATCGACAGCTACGCGCCCGAAGGCGCCCTCTTCGGGTTCCTGAAGGAGCTGCCGCTCTACTCCATCGTCGCCCCGATCTCCCTGCTCCTGATCGTCATCTTCTTCGTGACGTCCTCGGATAGCGGGTCGCTTGTGATCGACACGATCACGGCGGGCGGCAAGATGGACGCCCCGGTGATCCAGCGGGTCTTCTGGTGCACGCTCGAAGGTCTCGTGGCCATTGCCCTTCTCCTGGGTGGCGGCCTTGCGGCGCTTCAGGGTGCGGCGGTGTCCATGGGCATCCCGTTCACGCTGGTGCTTCTGGTGATGTGCTACTGCCTCTGGCTGGCGTTGCGTTCCGAGCGCGCGAAACTCTGACCCTCGTGGGGGGGGCGGCACTCCGCGCGCCCTCCCCGTCTTCTTTGTGCCCCGTACTTCTTTGTGCCCCGTACTTTGGGGAGCGCGAGGGGCTAGCCCCTCGCTTCCTTTCAAGCCATAAGCGCTCTCGTTGAATTGGAGAGCGCCATGCGCAAAGCCACCATCACCCGCAAGACGGCCGAGACCGACATCGAGGTCACGCTCGATCTCGACGGGAGCGGGTCCTATGACAATGAAACCGGCGTGGGCTTTTTCGACCACATGCTTGACCAGTTGGCGCGGCATGCCCTTCTCGACATGCATGTCCGCTGCGCGGGTGACCTCCATATCGACGATCATCACACCGTCGAGGACGTCGGTATCGCGCTCGGGCAGGCCCTGACGGAAGCCATGGGCGACAAGCGCGGCATCCGCCGCTACGGCGACTGTCACCTCGCGATGGACGACGCGCTCGTGCGGTCTGCGCTCGATCTGTCCGGCCGACCGTTCCTGGTCTGGACCTGCGAGATGCCAACGCCCAAGATCGGCACCTTCGACACCGAACTCGTGCGGGAGTTCTTCCAGGCCTTCTCTACCCATGGCGGCATAACGCTCCACGTGGACAAGCTCCACGGGGTGAACGCGCACCACATTGCAGAAGCGGCCTTCAAATCCGTCGCGCGCAGCCTGCGCGACGCGCTGGAGCCTGACCCGCGCAAGGCGGACACCATCCCCTCAACGAAAGGCGCGCTCTGACCTTGCGCACGGTTCTGATCGACTACGAAAGCGGCAATCTTCACAGCGCCGCAAAGGCGTTCGAGAGGATGGCACGCGAGACGGATGCGGGCAGCATTCATATCACCGCGGATCCCGACGAGGTCGCCCGCGCCGACCGCATTGTCCTGCCCGGCGACGGCGCTTTCCCGGCCTGCGCGGCCGCCCTGCGCGCCTCGGGCTGCTTTGAGGCCATGGTGGAGGCCGTGACACAGAAGGCGCGGCCCTTCCTGGGCATCTGCGTGGGCATGCAACTCATGGCGCGCGAGGGCCTCGAATTCGCGAAGACCGACGGCCTCGGCTGGATCGATGGCACCGTGACGCGCATTGCGGCACCCGGGCACAAGGTCCCGCATATGGGCTGGAACGATCTGGTGTTGGAAACGCCGCACCCCGTCCTCGACGGCATAGCGTCAGGGGATCACGCCTATTTCGTGCATTCCTATCAGATGGACATGCACAGCCGCGGCCAACGCCTCGCCCATACCGATTATGGCGGCGATGTCACCGCCATCGTGGGAACGGAAAACATGATCGGAACGCAGTTTCACCCGGAGAAAAGCCAGAGGACCGGCCTTACCCTGATCGCGAACTTCCTCGCCTGGCGTCCCTGACGGAACTGGGGCGCTGCCCCAGACCCCGGAGTACTTGAAAACGAAAGAAAGGGAGGCCGCGCCGCCCTGCTTTTCTTTCGTTCATAAATACTCATGGCCCCGCGGCGCGCCACAGGAAAGATCGCATGCGGCGGAGCGCGGCCCTGCCTCGCACCTCTTGACCCATGAAAAAACGGCGCCCTTGAAAGAGCGCCGTAAGATCTCGTGGAGTCGGGCGGGCCCGATGCGTCTACTGGCGTGTCCAGGTCTGGCCGCGGCACACGGCACCGCCCAGAACGCAGCCCTGCACCTTGAGGCTATTGCCGCTGAGCTGCATCTTGGACTTGTAGGTCTTGTCCTGATCCGGCGCCCAGATGGTGCCTCCGGAATAGGCTCCGCCGCCATTGGGTGACATGTTTGCGATGATCTGGCGGCCCACGATGGAGGTGTTGTCGTTGCCCACGACGCTTGCGATCGTGCCACAGATCTTGGAGCCACACTGGGCCATGTTCACGGTAATGTAGCCTCCGGTCTCGCCGGCCTCGGACCGCCAGGTCCCCAGCACATCATCGGCGAAAGCGGCAGAGCCCAGAACAGACAGAGCGGCGGCTGCGATAAACTTCTTCATGCGTTACTCCTCCCTAGAGTGCGAAGAGCATGACCGAGGCGCCGGGCGGCGCGCAAGTCTGACGTTGGGTACTTTGCAATCCCACGCGACCGTGGCACATGCGCCGCCAAGCACAGGAGCCCGCCATGATCCTCTACCCCGCCATCGACCTCAAGGACGGCCAGGCCGTCCGCCTCGTGCGGGGTGAAATGGATCAGGCGACCGTCTTCAATGATGCGCCTGCCGCGCAGGCCGAGGCGTTTGTCGCAGCGGGGTGCCAATGGCTGCATCTTGTGGACCTGAACGGCGCGTTTGCCGGCACGCCCGTGAACGGCGCGGCGGTTGAGGCCATCCTCGCGGCGAGTTCCGTTCCCGCCCAGCTTGGCGGCGGCATCCGGGATATGGCCACGATAGAGACGTGGCTCGAGAAGGGCCTCACGCGGGTGATCCTCGGCACCGTGGCGGTCGAGGATCCGGGCCTCGTCCGCGAGGCCGCGCGCGCCTTTCCGGGGCAAGTGGCCGTGGGCCTCGACGCCCGCGCGGGGCGCGTGGCCACGCGGGGCTGGGCGCAGGAGACCGACGTCATGGTCACCGACCTCGCGCAGCGCTTCGAAGATGCGGGCGTCGCGGCCATCATCTACACCGACATCGACCGCGACGG
>JBCDGS010000080.1:0-9204 GCA_038751055.1 Pseudomonadota bacterium
TGCTTCGCCTCCAGCTTGAAGACCATGTCAGGCCGATTTCCCGGCGGATGCCAGTTCAGCCACAGCGCGTGGCTCGGCGCTGGCGGCATCGTGTCCGCAACCGCCTGCAGCCCCGGCAGCAGCGCGTCAATGGGGGCGTCCGTCCACATATTATCGGCGCACCAGTGCATGCCGGTTGGAAAGTGTGTGAACGTCGCGATGCTCGACATCAACCATGTCTGCGCCGGGATCAACGGCGTGGTCAGGCTCGCATATTTGCGGATCGGGCTGTCTGTCATGAACCGCACCGCCTCTTTCGCTTCTTGGCGAGACCCCGCGATCACGGGCGCAACGAGTTCCAAGCCCGGGCTGAAAATGCCCAGCGCTTTCGGGGTCATCACGAACTGAAATTCAACCTGCCGCGACACGTCCGGCCCGATCTCCTCGGCCCAGCGAAAGACCTTCTCGAGATGCTTCATCCTGAAGATCTGCATCTTCATACCCATGAATTTAGCGCGGGTATGGAGCCGGAGATGATAGCGCAGGACCACAGCGAAAAAGCCCGGCCCCGATCCGCGCGCGGCCCAATAGATGTCCGGGTTTTCCGTCTCGCTGGCGTGGATTTCCGTGCCATCGGCAAGCACCAGGTCGAGCCCGATCACGCTCTCGGTCGCCAAGCCGAGCTCCCGGCTGGCCCAGCCAAAGCCGCCCTGGAGCAAAAAGCCCCCCATGCAGACGTCATTCACATGCGCCACCGGAAAGAAGAGCTTCTTGCGGGCCAGCGCGCGGTCGAGGTCGTAGCTCCAGGTGCCGGGACCCACACGCGCAACCTGAGCATCGGCGTCAATCTCAATGTCGTTAAAGCGCGCCATGCTGAGCAGCACACTGTTATCGCGCAAGTGGTTCTGCGCCCAGGAATGCCCACCCGAGCAGATGCTCAGCTGCAAGCCACGCTCCCGCGCTTCTTTCAGCGCAAACTTCACATCTATGATGCTATTGGCCTCGACCAGAAGCTCCGGACGGCGCCCAGGATCGATCCCGTTGAAGCTCGTCGCCAGAACTGCCGCGTCAAATCCCGCATCACCCTTGTACCAGATGCGGCCCTCTCCCTTGGGACGTTTCATGGTTTTTCTCCTTTCGCCGAGGGGCCGAATTCATCGAAGAGCGCCGGAAGAATGCCCGCCAGGTGGTTCATCTCCTGCCCACAATGGGCCAGCAAATCGCGCGGTGATGGTCCCATCAGACGGGCGATGGGCCGGAAGGGCAGCATCGCGATCCGCATCCCCCGGCCATGGGAGTTGCCCGGGGCAACGGTCTCTCCCCCGATCCAAAAACGCGAGCGCATCTCGCAACCGGTCTGTGTGGGGCGGACGTGATGGACCAGCCAACCGCCCTTTATCGGGACCTTCGGGTCTCCCAGCCGCGCGCAGATCGCCACGGCGCCCTGCGCCGCCAGCGCTGCCTCGTCGAAGCCCAACACCGAGGGGCGCACAAAGGAGATCGTGGCGCTGACACGGGAAGCCCCGATGAATTCGATCACCCGTGACGTACGCCCCAGATAGCTCTCGTCGCTCTTCCCATCGGCCCAACGGGCATCGACATGGGCAAGCGGATGCCAGAGCTTGTAGCGGCGTCCATCGCTGCCATGCCAACCAAACCACCACTCCCACATCTCCGGGCTGACGCCGGGCATGTCCGTGAGACAATGCACCCGGACGCCAAAGTCCGGCGCGGAGGTGTAGCCGGTTTCAAGCGCGGCATAGCCGGGTTGCGTCAAATCGGAAGCCGCATCGATACCGGGAAAGAGCGTCGACGCCTGGGGCCCCATGGACAGCGCCTCAAGAACCTGAGGCTGTGGCGGGCGCATGACGGGATCGTAATGCCGCGCGAAAGGGACCGCATCCAGCTCAGCAGGAGAAAGACCAAGCTGCGGCACATATCCCATCTCCTTACTCCCCTGCGGTTGGCCACATTTATTGCACTAAGTGTTGTAATTATTATATTGCATGACTCAGTGCAATTATTCTGTCAAGTACGAAGTCATGGGCGAGCAGGCACCGAAAAAGAGAGGCAGAGGGCGACCGCGGCTCGAGGCCACCGAAGGTCGCGAGGACATCAAGCGCGCTGCGCTCAGCGCGTTCGCAAAGCACGGGTTCAGGGGAACAAGCATCGACCAGATCGCCGTCCGCGCGGGCGTCGCCAAGCGGCTGATCCACTATCACTTCGGCTCCAAGGACGCGCTCTGGCAGCAAGCCGTCTCCGAAGCTTATGAAGAGTTCCGGCAAGAGGCTCTCGGTTTCGCCGCCCAGGTGCAGCGCGGAGAGACCCGCGACCTGGCTAAAGTGGTGGCCCGACAGATCGTCCAGTTCGCCGCGCAACGCGTCGAGCTCATCCAGATATCCATCGATGAAACGCGCCAGGGCGGTGAGCGGGCCGAATGGCTTTCAGAAACCTATCTCGTGCCCCTCCAACAGATCATGACGATGCAACTCGCCTTGCTGCTGGGCGATGAACAAAGGGCGAAAGCTGCGGCGGCTCATATGGTCCCCGCAATCTTTGGCGCCATCGTCTTCCCGTTTGTCGATGCGGATGTCGTTCAACTTGCCCATGACAAGGACGTATTCGAAGACACCTATATCGACGAACACGCCCGCTACATCGCCACCCTGCTTGAGACCACATTGAGCTCGATCTCCCTTGACGGGACCCACCGCGGCACCGGCCCATCCGAAAGCTGACGCACCCGCGCATAACCGACAGGTGTGGACAAATCTTCCGGCTCTGGTCACAAGGCTCCTCGCCTCCGGATGTGCAGCCACGTGGATCGCAAAGGGGAACACGAAACCATGCTTCGTCACGCTCGCGCGGACACGGCTAACCTCCAGCAAAACGAACGCCACACATTCGCGGCGCGCTACACGCTTGCGGCATACAAGCAGGGCATCGTGTGCAACTACATTCCAAAGAATGCCTGCTCCACGCTGCGGTTTTCGTTTGCCGTGGCCAATGGGTTCCTTGGGAAAGATGATGACCCGCAATGGATTCACCTTAACAACGACACGCTCGCCGTGCCGTTGCGGGACCTGCTGACCGCTGACTACACCTTTGTGATGCTCCGCTGCCCCTATCGCCGATTGGTGTCCGCATTCCTGAACAAAGCCGTCGACTATAACAGGGACCGCGAGCCGCTCGCCACTTTCCGACACACACGCGCACAGCAGCTACGAAAATGGCTGGGCGGCCGTAAGGCGTTCTATGGGGATCTGACCTTTCGATCATTTTGCCAGTTCATCGCTCAAAGTGAGCAATACGGACTGGACGAGCATTGGCGAAAGCAAGTCGATTTTCTCGTTTACAAGGACTACTCGGACGTCCTGCAGTTCGAAGACAGTGCCACGGCCTTCTCCAAGATCGAGGAACGCGGCCTGGAAATCATCGACACCCGCAACAGGCTCAATCATCACACCTCTCGTTTTGAAAAGCTCGAGGGGGCGTTCGCTGACATGCCGGTTAAGGAGCTGAAAAAGCTGCGGCGGGAAAATAAGGCCCCCACCGCCGAGAGCCTCTATGATCCGGAAATTCGCGGCATCGTGGAGCGCGTCTATGCCGACGACCTCGCTCTCTACAAGGCGCATTTTGGCGCCTCCAGCCTTCTGTTTAATGACTAGCCGCTCCGCCAGCGCGCCGCGTCCGCTGCCAACGGGCAAGGCCGCAAAAACGCCCCGATTGCCTCGGACACACCGGCTAAGGGACACGCTTGACGCTTGGCTGTGGCGGTGGCGGCGGCACCAAGGCGTACTCGAGCTTCCTGACTACAATGTATGGCGACGCATGCGACGCGCCTGCGATCAGGCCATCGGGAGCCAAGATCATGACCGCCCCCATGGTGATGTGGTCCTGTCCGTCATCCTCCCCGGCCCCTTTGATGCCGCCCTGCCCTCGCCCATGGGCTCCCGGTGGGAAGGTCTCGTCGCCGCACGCGCGGGAGCCGCGCCCTTAGACCTTCCGCCTCCCTTTCGCCCCCTAACCGCGACCGCGACAGGGGTCGAATTCTGGTCTCACGCCCTGACGGAAGCACGGGGCAAATACGTGCTTTTCTACTCGGGCCAGGGGCGGCTGGCCTCTGAGGCGTGCTTGTGGGTTCTCCGCGCGATCGAGGCCTTTCCTGATGCGGTGGCGTTCTACAGCGACGAAGACCGCGTCGACGCCCAAGGGGCTCACTCATCGCCGTGGTTCAAACCGACCTTTGACCCAGATCTCCTTTCCGGCCTCGCCTTCACCAGCGGGCTCTTGGTCCTGCGCAAAGACGCCGTGCAGGCAGCGGGAGGTTTGTCCGGAACGGACCCGGAAGCCGCGCTTCACGACCTCACGCTGCGGCTCGCGGCGCAGTTTCCCACCTCCGCCTTCGTGCATATCCCTCGTGTTCTTTGACACCAGACAGGCCCGCCAACGCCAGCCGATCCGGAGCGCGTCAACGCGGTGCTCGCGCAAGTCGGTAGCCCCGCGAGAGTGCAGGCCCATCCCGAGGGCCATGCGGACCGGCTGCGTGTGGTCTGGCCCCGCGAGCCGTCAAAGCCGCTGGTCTCCATCTTGATCGCCACACGCGACCGAGTTGACCTGCTCCGAGCGTGCCTAGAGAGCATCGCCACGCGCACAGACTACGCCAATGTCGAAATCCTCGTGGCAGATAATGGCTCAGAGCAGCCCGAGACGCGTCACTATCTGGAAACCTGGTCCCGCGAGACGCCGCATTCTCAGGTGCTGAGACTGGACGGCCCTTTCAACTTCTCCGCGCTCAACAATGCCTTGGCAGAAAAGGCGCGGGGTGGGTTTCTCGTCATGATGAACAACGACATCGAAGTGCTGTCGCCTGACTGGATTGAAGAGATGATGTCGCTGTGCCGGCGGCCAGACATCGGCGCCGTGGGCGCGCGGCTCTGGTACCCCAATCATACGATCCAGCATGCCGGAACGGGTTTGGAATCCGGCGGCCCGGCGCATCGCTTTGTCGGCCTGGCGCGGCACGAAACGGACTCTGATGGACGCGCCGTGTTACTGCACCGCCCCCTGGCCGTCACCGCCGCGGTCCTGATGGTGCGCGCCTCGGCATGGGAGGCAGTCCAAGGCATGGATCCCGGATTTGCCGTCGATTACGGCGACGTCGACTTCTGTCTTCGCTTAAACGCGGCGGGGTTCGCCACGCTCTACACGCCCTTTGCGGAGTTCCTTCACCACGAGTCGGCGAGCCGGGGGCTCAATGACAGTCCGCAAAAGAAACTCAGATTTGCAAAGGACCAGACGCTCTTCGTTCAGAGATGGCCTGCCGGGCGCATGGATGACCCTTCTGGCTCGCCAAATGCTGACCTGTGCTTCGCTCAATCGAGATTTGTCTTTCCACGCACCGACGTTCCGGCGCGGATCGCCAAACCCATCGAGCGCGCGGACACTCCCGCTGGCGAGCGGCCATCAGCATGAAAATGAGCGTCGTTATCGTGAACTGGAACGGGGCCGATCTGCTGGAGGCCTGCCTCGACTCGCTCTTTGATCAAGACCTCACCGGCCTCGAAGTAATCGTCGTCGACAACGCCTCGACCGATGTCTCCCGCAAGATGCTTGCCGAGCGTTTTCCCCAGGTGGTCGTCATCGCGCTGTCGGAAAACCTCGGCTTTCCCGAAGCCTGCAATATCGGCATCGATAAAAGCGACAGCGATTGGGTTATCCTGCTCAACAACGACACCCGCGTAGCCCCGAACTGGGTGGCCGAAATGCGCAAAGCCGCTGAGCAGGCACCGGCGCAATGCGGCATGCTGCAGGCCGTGATGGTCTATATGGATCGCCCCGAAATCCTGAATTCCGCTGGCATCCTGCTCAGCCGCATCGGCGCGGGATGTGACATCGGCGACGGCATCCCCGCCAGCTCCTTCACGCTGCCCGAAAAGGTATTTTGCGCAACCGCCGGCGCTGCGGCCTACCGCCGGACGATGCTCACCTCCCTGCGCCTCCCCTCCGGCTATCTAGATCGCCGCCACTTCCTCTACTTCGAAGATATGGATCTCGGCTGGCGGGCACGCTTGGCGGGCTGGTCGACACTCGTCGTCCCGAATGCGCGGGTACGCCACGTCTGGCATGGCACGAATGAGCGCTATGACGAAAGCTGGCTGGGTCGCCTAACCCACCGCAACCACTGGCGCACGTTGATCAAGAACGCATCCGTTGTAACGCTCCTGCGCACCGCGCCTGGCATGGCCGCGACGACGCTGCGCCACATGCGCGCGGGCGGCCGCAAATCCCTCGAGGATACGCTGCAGGCCATGCGTGAATCCTGGGCCACGCGCCAAGAAGTCGAAGCGCTCCGCACGCACTCGCGCCGCGAGGTCGAACGCGCCTGGATGGAACGTTGAACGCCCGTCCGGCCCCGCAGCAAAAGGGGAGCCCGCGCGCCGCCACCACGATCAGCGTCGTCTTTCCGGCCCACAATAACCTCGCCCAGCTACGCAAAACGCTGCCAGCCATCGCAGCGCAAAACCTGCCGGAGCATGCCACCGCCGAGGTTATCGTCGTGGATGACGGCTCCGCCCCCGAAACGGCTGACTGGCTATCCTCATGCACTCTCCCCGGCATACGCGTCCTGCGCTTAGCCAAAAACGTCGGCCGGGCTGCGGCGCGCAATGCCGGGGTCCGCAGCTCTTCTGCGGACATCATCGTCTTCCTCGACAGCGACGTTCTCGTCGGCCCGGATTTCCTCGCCGCTCATCTCAAGGCCCTGGAAGAAGGCGCGACCGCAGGGGATGCTGCAAGGCGCATGTCGCTCGGGGTGCTCGTCGACACCGAGACGCTCGACCAGGGGCCGGGGCAGACCGACGCGGGATCGCATCTCGGCATGGCCCATTTCACGACGGCCAACGTGGCCATGCCGCGAAACCTGCTCCTCGAGGTCCAAGAAACCGACAAGGGGCCCTTCGACGAAGTCACCTTCAACCGCTACGGTTGGGAAGACCTCGAGCTCGAGCGCCGCTTGCTCCAGGTCAAACCCCAGAGGGTTCGCAACGCTCAGGCCCTCGGCTTTCATCACAGCCCGCCCTTCCGCATCGACGAGCTTGACCGCCTCATCGCCAAGGAGGTCGACCGCGCCCTGATGGCGCGCCGCTTTTTCGCAAAGCACCCTACCTTCGCCGTGCGGCTGATGATCCAGGCCACGCCCGTGCACCGCGCGCTGTGGGAAATCCTCTCCCTGGGCGGCGCTTTGAATGCCAAGACCATGGCGCCCGTGTTCCGCTGGCTCGAAGGTAGGAAGCGGTGGAAACTGGCGGCTGTGCTGGCGCGCCTCACCATCTTGAACCCGGCCTATATCCGCGCCCTTTAGCGGCGCTCCGCGCGCGTCGCCGCGGCCTCCAGATCGTTGATACAATGCGCGATCGTGTGGCCCCCTGTTACGGCCCGCTCTGCGCGCGCGACGCGCTCTTCATCCCGCTCAAAGGCCTCTAGCAGCTCCCGGAGCTCCGCATCGCTCTCATAGGTCTGACCAAAGTCCCCCAAAACGGTCGCCCCGCCGGTCCGGCGCGCGATCCAAGGCGTGCGGTTTAGCATCGCTTCAAGCAAAACGAGCCCAAAGCCCTCATCGCGCGAATGCATGACATAACAATCCGCCTCCGCGATGGCCGAGAGCACCTCCTCCCGGTCTTCCAGCATCAGCGGCAGGACCCGTGGCCCCCGCCGCGGCATCTGCCAGCGCTGCGCATTGTAACCTGTGGTGACCAGGAGCGCGTCGCCTGGCATCCGCCGAAAAGTGCGTGCCAGCGCCCGCATTCGTTTATTCGCCGCATAGCCTCCGCATGACAGAAACATCAGCCGGTCGGGCGCAATCCCGTGGCGTGCCCTAAAGCCGGGCTTCCCCAAGGACTGCGCCGGATCAATGCCATGCCGGACCCTGACCGCGCGATCCGTGGCTCCTGCCCGGGCGATTGCCTCCTGATCCAAAGGGGTGGACCAGCCGAGCAATGGGGCATTTCTCAGATGCTTGCGCCGGATATGCTCCGCGCGGTGAGCTACCAGCAGGTAAAGAACCGGGCTCGGCAGCTCGGCGGCCCGGTCGAGCGTGTCCCGTGGCGAGCCATCGGTCGAGCCATGCACGATGACCAGATCAAACCGCTCAGAGCCCAAAATGTCTTGGTCCGACGTGACCCGAATACCGTTAACCGGCCCCCGGTGAAGCCCCGCCAGGATCGTCACCTCATGGCCCCGCCCCTGCGCACCTTCCGCCAGGTTTTGCACATATTGCTCTGTGCCGCCCGGAAAGGGCGCTGCGCGGTGAATGACAAAGCAGAACTTCATGCGCCGTGTTTAGGAAGATTGCACCATAGGGTCACCCGCTAATGGGCGGGCTGACCCGGCTCACGCGCGAAGCGCGCCGTCAGCCACCCGCGCCGCCAGTTCGTCGGCATCCAGGGCCGCCCACTCCCGGTAAAGCGCCCGATTGGCGCGCACCGAGCGATACCATCCGCCCTTGGCGCGGCCGCGCGGATGCGCGAGGTGAAAGAGCGGATAGCCCGGAACGCGCGCCACTTCGACACCCAGCTTCTCCATCCGGTCGCGAATTTCCGCATCCTCAAATCCCCAGGCGACAAAGCCTTCATGGTACCCTCCGGTGCGGGTAAAGGCCGCCCGGTCAAAGAGCACAGCGCCGCCCACGCTGGCCTCGTTCTCGCAAACGACGTCTCCCCTCCGCTGCCACCAGCGCGGGCGTCGATCTGGCCAGGGCAGCGCGCTCAGGTCCGCGCCGTCCAAGACGCGCCGCCGAGCCGGGCCGCGCACTTCGATGAAACGCCCATCGAACGGATAAACGAGCCCCGCCCCACCCCTGAGAAGATCAAGGGCACTCGCCAGCGCCGCCGGATGGACCAGAACATCGGTGTCCCAGGACGCCGCGAAAGGGCGACGCGCAAGCGTCTCGATCCCGTCATTGAGCATCCGCGTCCGGTGGAAAGCCCCCGCATCGGCCATGGGCACGTGGCGCAACCCCGGAAGGGCTGGCAAACCGGCGGCACTCGGCGCCGGGGCGTGCTCGATCACAAGGATCTCCGCACCCACCAGGTCGCGGACAAGCCGCTCGAGCACGGCCACGAGGTTCTCGCGCCGCTCGGGTGCGTCCTCGCGGAAGGGGATAACGATGCTCAGGTCACCGGCATCGACCGGCGCAGCGACGTTATTCATGGGCACAACTTCCCA
>JBCDGS010000081.1:0-8899 GCA_038751055.1 Pseudomonadota bacterium
TGCCGGGCGACAACCTGAAGTTCGAGGTGGAGCTGATCGCGCCCATCGCGATGGAAAACGGCCTGCGCTTCGCTATCCGCGAAGGCGGCCGCACCGTCGGCGCGGGCGTGGTGTCCTCCATTCAGGAGTAAGGCATTCGGGGCCCAGCGCGGCCCCGAAGTCTTCCAAAGAATTCGGTCCGAACTCTGCGAAAGAGTTCGGGCCGCCTCGTTGAAAAAGGGGCCTGGTTTCGCGCCGGGCTCTTTTGCGTTAATCCCTCTGCCATGCCATTTCCACCAGCTGACACCTCCCACCCGCTCGTCTTTCCAGACGGCACCCGCTTTCAGGGGACGGTGTTCCTCAACGCCGTGCTTGACCATCCCGGCCTGACAATTGGGGACTATACCTATTACTCGGATGACGAGATGCCTGACATCGACCTCATGCGACGGCGTCTCTTCCCCTATCTCTACGGAGACCAGAAGATCGAGATCGGCAAGTTTTGCTGTCTCGCCATGGGCACGTCCTTCGTCACGGACAGCGCCAACCACCGCTATGACGGCTTCAGCGCGTATCCCTTCGCCATCTTTGACGGCATGGGCCCGGATCGCGCGTCCATGCCGCCGGCGGCGCCCCGGCCCACCCGTGTGGGCCACGATTGCTGGTTCGGGCGCAATGCCACAGTCCTGCCGGGGGCGTCTATCGGCTCTGGCGTCATCATAGGGGCCTCTGCCGTGGTAGGAGGGAATATCCCGGATTACACGATCGTCGCCGGAAATCCCGGCCGCGTGGTGCGCCACCGCTTCGATCCGGGCGTGACCGCCGAGCTTCTTGCCATTGCTTGGTGGGATTGGCCCATCGAGCACATTCTCGCCCACGAGGACGCGATCTGTGGCGGGGACATTGCGGCGCTCCGCTCGGCGTCGCGCACGCTCTAGACCTGTCCCGCGCGAACAGGTCGCAGGCCCGCCAGGCTGGACGTTTCGCCCGCGCGGCGCACATGGCTCAAAACACCGTATCCTACCGTCCCGGAGGCCCCTCATGATCACCTGGCTCCTTCTCGGCATTGCCGTGCATTTCGTTGCTGTCTTCCTGCCCGCGGCCTTCCTCGTTCCACGCATGGGCTACGGGGCCTATCTTGGCTCCCGCGATGGTGAGCCCCCGTCAGACGGCATGTACGGACGCGCGCGCCGCATCCTGCGCAACTCCAACGAAAGCCTGGCCGCGTTCGTGGGCCTTGCCTGCGCGGCAATCGCGCTCAATGCAGTTCAGGGGGACGCGGTGATCCTGCCGGTCGGCAGTGGCGGGGCGGTGGACATGGACCTTGCCATACTCGGAGCGATGATTTTCGTCATCGCGCGGGCGGCGTTCATACCACTCTACCTCTTTGCCGTGCCCCTCATCAGGTCTGTCGCGTGGACGGCTGGCTTGGTGGGGCTCCTCCTCATGGGTTACGCCTTGCTCTGAGCGTCAGCGCGCGCCTCTTCCATACCCACTTGACTGCCCGCCACCCCAATTCTAAGGACGGCGAGCCGTGTAGGGGTATAGCTCAGCTGGTAGAGCGACGGTCTCCAAAACCGTAGGTCGCGGGTTCGAACCCTGCTGCCCCTGCCACGGCCAGACTCAATCGTTTTCCGTGAACTCTCCTCACTCGCGCCCCTTTTGCGCCCCACTCACCGCGCAACCTTTCCGAGTATTTAACGCGGAGTGGGACGCATGTTCACCGTCATCAAGTGGTTTTTCAGGCTGCCATGGTATCTCTGGCTCATGGCATGCGCGGCTTTTGTCTACTTTGCATGGGCGCAGTACGGGGGCCTTCTGGGTCACCAGGCGGAACACGCCAGACTCGTCGACGAACCCTTTGAAGCACCTGCACAGACGCTTGGCTCATTCGATCCTGCCCTGATCGGGCCGCAGGGCGAGGTTGTGCTGACAGCACAAATCGACTGGGATGAATATTACGAGCTCACGGATAGCTCGACCCTGCTGCCCTTCCCGACCTACGGCTACATGCTGTTCCGCCCCGGTGCGACCTACCCGGATCGCATAGCAGAGGGCTTCGTTCACTTTCCCTTCCACGATGAGGACGCCTTCCATGCTTACCTTGATGGGCGGACGGTCGAAGAAGTGCGCTACGGCATAGTCGCAGAGCTTGAGGGAAGCGCGCGTCTTGGCAATCCGGCACTGGAGAAGGAACTTCGCGAGACGGCCGAGATCTACGACGTTGAACTCGCAGACGATCTCGTGTTTTTGGATGCTTGGCCGGATGGCTACGCGACAGCGGCGGGCCGGCAGATCGCAAGTTCCCATGTCATGGTCGGGCTCCTCGCGACGGGTGCATTCGTCACCTTCGTTCTGACGCTGATCTCTGGCGTGTCGCGACTGGTCTTCGGTAAGCGCAACCGCCCCGATCCTACAGCGCTCGTCCCCGAAGAGCCGGATACCCTGGGTAAAAAAGCCAAGCGCGCGGGCACTGCGTTCGGCGTGGCGAAAACTGCCGGTGACTTCGTTCTGGGAGGTGATGACGCGGGTAGTGGCATAGGTGACCTCGGCATCATGGACGAGCTGGCCGACTATCTTGGTCCCGCAGGCGTTGTGCTGCGGATGATGGGAAAGAAAAGCGACCGCAAAACCCCAATGCCGGATGCGCTTGACCCCGTGACGTCTTCCCATCGCCGCATCGGCAAGCATAGCGCGCGGACCGCCCGTCTCATGGCCGGCGGAGGCGGTGAATTCATGCCGGAGCCCGGCCCGGGACAGTCCGCTGCTGAACCGTCACCGCCAGCGCAAGACGCCGTGGGGCCCAAACCTGTCGCCAAGCCCACAGCCCGTCAGGAGCTGTCCTTCAAGCAAATGATGAAGAGCGATCCTTACGCGCGGCTTGCAGATGTGTGATCGCGGCCCAAAGATGGCCGCGCCACCCAGAAGAGGCCTGTCAAAGGTCCCCTAGGCGTCGCATTCGCGCCCGAATCTCAGGCTCTCCTAAGATCAGACCTTTTTCAGCGTGAGAACGACCGATGAAGAAATTCCTGACCAGCATTCTTGCATCGCAGAGCGGCGAGACACCGACTGTGCCCACCAATCCTTGCGAGCAACGCCTCCAGGCGCAGCCCCGCACCAAATTGGCCGAAACGATCCTCAAGCGTCAGCAGGCGCAGCGTGAGGCGCCCGCGCCGCGCAGCTTCCGCGACAAGATGAAAAGCGACCCGTTTGAGCGTCTCGCCGGCTGATCGGCCGAGACCGGCGCCTGTAGCGCTGGCGTAGCCCAAGACACGGGCCCGGATACGTGGCCGAGAACGCTTGAAACCGCTTGGGCGCACGCGTAAGTCAGCCAGACACGCAGGAGCCCAGCCGGGAGAGCCCCATGAACCCGCTCAGATTCATTCAGGAGACCCGCGCAGAGGTCGCCAAGATCGTTTGGCCCACCCGACGCGAAGTGGTTGTGACCACGATCATGGTCTTCATCATGGCGGCGCTCACGGCGGTCTTCTTTTCGATCGTCGATCTCGGGATCCGCTCAGCCCTGACAGGTGTCATCAACGTCATGTCCTGATGCGGGTCGGGCTTGCACCCGCTCCGCTCTGCCGTTATGCGATCCCCTGAAAGGTGGCGCGCTTGTCTGAGGACGGCGCGCCCCATTTGTTTCTGGGAGTCGCAATCCGGGTCAACCCGGGGCGGCGGATCATGAAAGGGGCCTGACCGATGGCAAAGCGCTGGTATTCCGTGAGCGTTCTCTCGAACTTTGAAAAGAAGATCGCCGAGCAAATTCGCCAGTCTGTGGAAGAGCAGTCGATGGAAGACCAGATCGATGAAGTTCTGGTGCCCACCGAAGACGTCATCGAGGTCCGCCGCGGCAAGAAGGTCACGACCGAACGCCGCTTCATGCCGGGCTATGTGCTCGTACACATGGAAATGTCGGATGAGGGCTACCACCTCATCAACTCGATTAACCGCGTCACGGGCTTCCTGGGGCCGCAGGGCCGCCCAATGCCGATGCGGGACGCAGAGGTTCAAGGCATCCTCGGTCGCGTTGAAGAGGGGGTCGAGGCACCCAAGCTCCTCATTTCGTTCGACGTGGGCGAGAAGGTGAAGGTCAACGACGGCCCGTTTGAGGATTTCGACGGCACCGTCGAAGAGGTCGACGAGGACAATCAGCGCCTCAAGGTCACCGTGTCGATCTTCGGTCGCGCGACGCCGGTGGAGCTCGAATACACCCAGGTCACCAAGCAAGGCTAAGGCCCGTGGGTGGGCCTCGGCCTGCCTGCATCGGTTGACGGGATCCGCGTTCCGCGCAAGCCTCCTGCAATGACTGGCAAAGACACTGCCCGCGCCTACATTCGCGCCCGCATGCCCGACCTCTCGGATTGGACGCGAACCGTCTGGGAGTATGGCGAAACCGCGTGGCGCGAGTATCGCTCCGCCGCGTTCTACGTGGACCTCCTCAGGCGCGAAGGCCTCACCGTCGAGGAAGGCTCCGCCGGCATGCCAACCGCCTTCTGTGCGACCTGGTCGAACGGGGACGGACCCACGATCGGGGGCTATGCGGAATATGACGGCATCCCCAGCCAGTGTCAGGCAGCCACCCCCCGAAGAACGCCGCGCGCGGGTCTGAGCCCGGAAGCGGGCGGCCATACGGATCCTCATTCTGCCCTTGGTATCGCGTCGCTCGGCGGGTTTCTCGCCACCAAGCACGCGATGGAGGCGCAGAACATCCCCGGTCGGCTCAAGTTTTTCGGTGAACCGGCAGAGAAAGTTCGGGGCTCCAAGCCCATCCACGCGGCGGCGGGATACTACGACGACCTCGACGCCGCGATTTCCTTTCACCCGTTCTACATGGCCCCCTACTGCAACACGGTACGGTGGGACACGCAGTGCGGGGCGGGCTTTGCGGTCCTTTACGAATTCACCTGCGATGCACCTGAAACGTGGCTGAGCGGGGCAAGCGCTTCTCCCATTCCTGCCTCCCACGCCTCGGCGCGGGCGCCAGGGGCCACGGACGCCATGGTGCAGATGTACCAGAACGCCAAGGCGCTGCGGGAACACGTCATGGCCAGCGGCCAGAGTTGGTCCATGAACGAGGCGATCCTTGGCCACGGTCAGGCGACTGCCGACAACCTCCCACCGGCGCGGGCGCAGATCATGTACATGATCCGCATTTCCGAAGTGGAAGAGGCAGAGCATGTCGTGCGCGGTCTCGACCACATCGCACGGTCCGCGGCCGGTCTCACCCATTGTTCCTGGAAGAGGCACTGGATCGCGAAGTCGCGCCCGGGGCTGGCCAACCACACCCTCGCGCAAGCGTGCTATCGCAACCTGGAAGAGGTGGGCGCCCCGAGCTGGGGGCCCGAAGCCACCAAGTTCGCGCAAGAGATCCAGCGCGCGGTGGGCCAGGAGCCTCAAGACGACCCGTGGCTTCCCATGACGCGCGAACTCATCCACCCGGAGGAGGCGGAACGGCGCATTCGTCAGGGCCTCGCGCCCACGCAGCGGCACTTCACCTCTGACGATTACACCGAATACACGTGGCACGCGCCCACGGTCCGGTTCTATGTGGGGCGCCCGGCACTCGCTGCCCCGGCAGGGTTCTCCTATCCGGCCTGGGCCATGAACGCGCTGGGAGGGCACCCGCCCTGCATTGACCCCATGACCGAGGTCGCCGCCCAGGTCATAGCAATGACCGCGCTCGATTGCCTGACCGATCCGCAAATGCTTGCAGCGGCGCAGGCTGAGTTTGAGGAACGCATGGCGGCAGAAGCTATTTCGCCCCTCTGCGACTACCCCCCGCCGATTTCCTTCCGTTGGCCCGAATACGTCACGACGCCGCGCGGTTTTGAATGGGTGATTCCGTCCTGACGCCCAGCGTGCGCGCCTTGGGCAACTTGACTTAAGGGCCACGGTTTCATTCTCTTCGGGTATGCCCCGAGATTACAGCCTCACCGGAGACGGCCCACCGCAGGCGCTGATTTCCCCCAAATGGTACCGGCCCCGCATTGCCTCTGCCGACATGCGCGCTTTCACGCAAAAGAGCGACTGGATCGCCGGGCGTGACGCCGTGCTCTGGCTGGGGCTCATGGTGGCATGTGCCGCGGTGGCCATCGCCCTGATGCCGTCCCTCTGGGCCGTTCCGTTCTGGCTGGCTTACGGGGTGCTGTACGGGTCGGGCTCGGACGCGCGCTGGCATGAATGCGGGCACCGCACGGCCTTCCAGACGAACTGGGCGAACGAGGTGATCTACCAGATCGCGTCCTTCATGTTGATCCGGAATCCTGTGATCTGGCGGGCGAGCCATCTGCGCCACCACACCGATACCATCATCGTGGGACGCGACCCCGAAATTCAGGCCATGCGCCCGCCTGATCTCGTGCGGTTGCTCCTAAACCTCGTTGGGATCCCCGATCTTATTCACCAGCTCCGCCGGCTCGCGCTCCATGTGTCTGGTCGCGTGGATCCGGAAGAGGCGGAGTTCCTGCGCCCGGGCGAGGCGGACAAGGCGGTGCGGGTGGCGCGGATATGGATCACAATCTTTGCGCTGACGATTCTCGCAGCCGTGACCTGGCAAAGCTGGATCCCGCTTCTCATCATTGGTGGGCCCCGGATCTACGGGGCTTGGCACATGGTGATGACCGGTACGCTCCAGCACTTGGGATTGGCCGAGAATGTGACGGATCATCGGCTCAATACGCGCACTGTACTTATGAACCCGGTGAGCAGGTTCATTTACCTGAACATGAACTACCATATAGAGCATCACATCTTCACGAATGTGCCCTACTACCGCCTGCCTGCGCTCCACGAGGCCCTCAAGGGGGAGCTGCCCGCGCCGGAGCCGTCCATCTGGGCAGCCTACAAGCGTCTCGTTCCGGTGCTTCGCAAGCAACTCACCTATCAGGAGGCGGTCATTGTACCGGACCTCCCCGAGGGCGCGACTCCGTACGGTCGCGACGTCGAAGCGCTCCGTCCCCACGCAGTCTAGTATGCACGCTGATTGACGGCTTGGGATGTGGCGGCCACCCGATCGACCTGGCGCGACAGATCAAGGAGCGCCAACGTCCGGTTGCCGCCTTCATACGTGGCAGCCCGGTAGGCGACGTGCTCAATAAGGCTCGCAGCGAGCTTTAGAAGATCTGTGTCCGCCGCATCGCCCGAGCCCTGCGAAATGCACCGCACCAGGTTCGCAGCGGCCCGATCCAGTTGGAACGTCGGGCTGAAATATTCGGAGTGATCACGGTCGCTTTGCGACATGTCAAAAGTTTCCCTCTGTTAGACTGGTATCAAACCGCAAGCACGATCAAGCGGTTCGGCTCTACTATTAAGATACACAAAGACATAAATACACGTTCTGGTTGTATCAAGGTGGCGCGCCCACGCCGCTCGGCATCCGCTTTGATTACCGTCGCATCTTGGCAATACGCCGATCTCAAAGCTCCGTAGACGTAGGGCGCGCGTGTGCCCTTGGCACGTCACGCAATCACGCGACACAGCATCGCATCAGCTCCGGCTAGACTGCAGGAGCCCCGACCCGATGGCTTTGATGGACGCGGACGTGCGGTCTGCGACGCCAAGCTTGTCGTAGATCCGCCGCAGAAGGGTATCCACGGTATGCGGCGACACATTTAGAAGCTGTGCGATGACGCTGTTCGATTTGCCCTGCGCGGCAAGTTCCAGCACCTGATGCTCACGTCTCGATAGACGGGGAGGTGGCTCCTCACCTGCATCCGTCAGTGCGCACCAGCGCAGGTGCGCCATCTGCGCCACCGTCTGGAACTCCAGGATTGTCTCACTGTCTGGCGCCTGTTTTGGCTCGGTATAGCCCAGGCCCACGTAAGCATTGCGCATTCGCGGCCCGAAGACGGTGAAGGCAAGGCCGTCGCCTGGCAAGTTCTCCCGCATATCGTCGAGATAGGCCATGTTTTCAGGCGTCATCTCCGCCAGGAGTGCGGCCTCGGACCAGTGGAACGGCTCTGCCAAAACGGCCGCGAGGGCCGGGATAGGATCGATCTTGATCAGGTCATCGCCAATGTAGTGGCATACCCAGTCATCCGGGAACCCGTGGCTGACGATCCCCGCCTCGTGGGTCTTGGTTGCGGCGACATGATAGCTCATCCGGTCGATCCCGCGCTCTTCGAAGTAGTCGATCGTCAGGGTCCACAACTTCCGTCTGGTCGGCGCTGATCTGATCGCCGCAAGGGTCGCGTCGAGGTCTTGCATGGCCTTTCATCCTAGCATGCTGTGGGTATGAAATGGCGTGAATTCGACTTGGGTTTCCTGCGGGCACGCCGTGTTTTCACTTGCGGAACGCCCGTATCCGCCGTAACTCGCGGCCTTGCTTCCTCTGGGGGCATCCTTTGTGGAAGGCGACGCTCGCGCTCGAGCCGACCCGGACCACATCACACAAATTCCCGCGATAGCGTTCGCGGGAGATGACATGAAGGAGACGCGCCATGGCGAAGAAAATCGCTGGCACGATGAAGCTGCAGGTCCCTGCAGGCCAAGCCAACCCGTCCCCGCCGGTGGGCCCAGCCCTGGGTCAGCGCGGGATCAACATCATGGAATTCTGCAAGGCGTTCAACGCCAAGACGCAGGAGATGGAGCCCGGCGCGCCGTGCCCGACCGTGATCACCTACTATCAGGACAAGTCCTTCACGATGGACATCAAGACGCCTCCGGCGTCCTACTACCTGAAGAAGGCGGCCAAGGTGAAATCCGGGGCCAACAACCCATCGCGTGAGACGGTGGGGACCGTGACCTCCAAGCAGGTCCGCGAGATCGCCGAGGCCAAGATGAAGGACCTCAACGCGACCTCCATCGAGGGCGCCATGCAGATCATTCTGGGCTCCGCGAAGTCCATGGGCATCGAGGTGAAGTAAGATGGGCAAGGTTGGAAAGCGCATGAAGGCGGCCAAGACAGCCTTCGCGGAAA
>JBCDGS010000082.1:0-8727 GCA_038751055.1 Pseudomonadota bacterium
AAGAAATACATGGGCTCGATCACCGAGATCGCCCGCGACTGCATCAAGGATATCGGCTACGAGCAGGACCAGTTCCACTGGAACACCTGCCGCGTGATGAACTTCCTGCACGAGCAGTCAGCCCACATTGCCCAGGGCGTCGACGCGTCCGGCGAGAAGGACGAAGGTGCGGGCGACCAGGGCATCATGTTCGGCCATGCCTGCACCGAGACGCCGGATCTGATGCCCGCGCCGATCCAGTATTCCCACGCGATCCTGCGCCGCCTGGCGGAAGTGCGCAAATCGGGCGCAGAGCCGACCTTGCGCCCGGATGCCAAGTCGCAGCTGTCTGTGCGCTACGAGAACGGCAAACCGGTAGAGGTAACGTCCATCGTGCTTTCGACCCAGCACGCCGACGAGGCCCAAAAGAGCGACGATATCCGCGCTATCGTGGAGCCCTACATCCGCGAAGTTCTCCCCGCCGAGTGGATCACCGACAAGACGGAATGGTGGGTGAACCCCACCGGAACCTTCGTCATCGGCGGTCCGGACGGCGATGCGGGCCTGACCGGGCGCAAGATCATCGTGGACACCTATGGCGGCGCGGCCCCGCACGGAGGCGGCGCGTTTTCGGGCAAGGATCCTACCAAGGTCGACCGCTCGGCGGCCTATGCGGCGCGCTATCTCGCCAAGAACGTCGTCGCAGCCGGCATGGCGGAGCGCTGCACACTGCAGCTTTCCTACGCTATTGGCGTGTCGAAGCCGCTGTCGATCTATGTCGACACGCACGGCACCGGCGAGGTGGATGAGGTCGCGATCGAGCGGGCCGTGGCCTCCTGCATGGATCTCACGCCGCGCGGCATCCGCACGCATCTGGGCCTGAACAAGCCGATCTACCAGCGCACGGCGGCCTACGGGCATTTCGGCCGGGCGCCAGAAGACGACGGCGGCTTTTCCTGGGAGCGGACAGACCTCGCCGAGGCGCTGAAAAAGGCTGTCTAGGGCGCGTGGCCGGGGGCAAGCATCCCGAGGCGCCCTGGCGCAATTTTTACGGGCGCACGAAGGGCAAGACGCTGAAACCAGCGCAGGAGCGGGACCTCGCCGAGGTCCTGCCCCGCGTCGCGCTGGCCGGGGTCGGCTGGGAAGAAAATCCGGAGCGTGCGCGGCTCGACATGGCCCGCTTCGGAGGCCGCCCGATCTGGCTAGAGGTGGGCTTTGGCGGTGGCGAGCATCTGGCCGCCCAGGCCGCCGCCCATCCGGATGTTGCCTTCATCGGCTGCGAGCCGTTCCTCAACGGCGTGGCGATGCTTCTCGGCAAGATCCGGCGCGAGGGGCTGAGCAATATCTGGATCCATCCAGGAGATGCCCGCGACCTCTTTGACGTGCTGCCGGACGGCGCCGTGTCGAAGGCCTTCTTGCTCTATCCCGATCCCTGGCCCAAGGCGCGCCACCACCGGAGGCGCTTTGTCACGTCCGAACATCTGGGGCCACTCCACCGCTGCCTCGCGCCCGGCGCAGAGTTCCGCGTGGCCACCGACATTCCCGACTATGTGCGCCAAACGCTCGAGGAGGTGCCGCCGGCAGGCTTTCACTGGCTGGCCGAGCGCGCCGCACATTGGCGCGAGCCCTGGGCGGATTGGACCCGAACGCGCTACGAGGCCAAGGCTCTCAGGGAAGGCCGGGCGCCCCACTACCTGACATTCGCGCGAAACTGTTAGGGCGGACCCTCCGGGGGAGGTACTTCGGGAAAGATGAAGGACACCCCCTTCATCTTTCCATAAATACCTATTGGGTCTGTGTTGATGTGCCGTTGTTTGACCTATCGCCGAAGACGGGCTGGCCCCCGTGCGATCATGGCGCTAGGGAACAGCGGCAGGACAGGGAGAGCCAGATGTCGGGGCACGGGCAAGCGATACCGATGACGGCGCGGGCGGCGGGGCCGCTTGCGGGTGTGGCGGAGGTGCCGGGTGACAAGTCGATCTCGCACCGTTCGCTCATTCTTGGGGCGCTTTGCGTCGGCGAGACCCGCATCAGCGGGCTGCTTGAAGGCGATGACGTCCTTGATACGGCGCGCGCGATGGAGGCGTTCGGCGCCGAGGTCGTTAAGCACGGAGGCGGCGACTGGTCCGTGTACGGCGTGGGTGTGGGCGGTTTCGCCGAGCCCGACCGTGTAATCGATTGCGGCAATTCCGGCACCGGTGTCCGGCTGATTATGGGGGCCATGGCGACCTCGCCCATCACGGCGATCTTCACGGGCGACGGCTCGCTCGTGAAGCGCCCCATGGGGCGCGTGACGGACCCTCTGGCCCTTTTTGGGGCCGCCGCGCACGGGCGCTCCGGCGGGCGGTTGCCACTCGCAATCGTGGGCGCGCGCGATCCGCTGCCCGTGCGCTACGTGGTTCCGGTACCCTCGGCCCAGGTGAAGTCCGCCGTCCTCTTTGCCGGGCTCAATGCCCCCGGTGAGACGGTCGTGATCGAAAGGGAGGCCACGCGCGATCACACCGAGCGGATGATGGCGGGCTTCGGGGCGGATATCCGCGTCGAGGAGACGGCCGAGGGTCGCGTTATCACGCTCAAGGGCCAGCCGGAGCTCACGCCGCAGACCATTGCGGTCCCGCGCGACCCGTCCTCGGCCGCCTTCCCGGTCTGCGCGGCGCTGATCGTGCCGGGATCGGATGTCCTTGTCCCGAATATCGGGCTCAACCCGACTCGGGCGGGCCTCTACGAGACCCTGCGGGAAATGGGTGCGGATCTGACCTATGAGAACCTGCGCGAGGAAGGGGGCGAGCCCGTGGCCGACCTCCGGGCCCGCCATTCGCCTGAGATGGCCGGCATCACCGTTCCCGCGGCGCGCGCGGCGAGCATGATCGACGAATTCCCCATCCTTTCGGTCGTAGCGGCCTTTGCGCGCGGCACGACGCGGTTTGAGGGCGTGGGCGAGCTTCGCGTGAAAGAGAGCGACCGCATCGCGGCCATGGTCGACGGGCTCCGCGCCAATGGCGTGGAGGTCGAGGACACCGAAGATACGATGACTGTGATCGGGGCGCGGTCAAATGACGGGGCCGTTCCCGGAGGGGCCGTGGCGGCCACGCATCTCGACCACCGGATCGCCATGTCGTTCCTGTGCCTCGGGATGGCCTCGGACGCCCCTGTGAGCATCGACGACGGCCAGCCCATCGCGACCTCCTTCCCGATCTTCGAGAGCCTCATGGGGGGCCTCGGGGCCGAGATCCGCCGGGATGGCTGACGGGTTGGGTCTTTGCGGCGCCGATGCAGGCAGGGCGCCTAGGGTGACACCATGAGTTTTTGCGTTGCCATCGACGGCCCCGCAGCGGCGGGGAAGGGCACGATCGCACGGCGTGTGGCCGCCGAGTTCGGGTTCGCCCATCTCGATTCGGGTCTTTTGTATCGTGCGGTGGGCGCGCGCGAGTTGCAGGGAGAGGATCCGGTGGCGGCCGCAGGCACGCTCGACCCTGTGGAACTCGACGGGGTGGCACTCCGCACAGCGGCGATTGCGCAGGCCGCGAGCCGCGTGGCAGCGATCCCGGCTGTGCGGGCTGCACTCGTGGATTTCCAGCGCGCCTTTGCGGCAAGGTCGGGCGGCGCTGTGATTGACGGGCGCGACATCGGCACGGTGATCTGCCCGGACGCGGCGGTGAAGCTCTTTGTCACGGCGTCCGTGGCCGCCCGCGCGCTGCGCCGCCACAAAGAGCTTCTTGAACGGGGCGAGGCCGCAGAGCTCGCAGAGGTGGAGCGCGACGTGGCCGAGCGGGATCGCCGCGACCGGGAGCGGGCCGTCTCCCCCCTTGTGGCTGCCGAAGATGCGCTTACGCTGGACACGACAGCGCTCAGCATCGAGGCTGCGGTGGCCCGCGCCATTGCCGTCGTAGAGGCACGCCGGGCGCGCTGAACCGTAGGGTGCGCATCGCGCATCTGGCCAAGCGACAGACCCGAAGGAGGGGGAGGACGACATGCAAACACGCAAGATCGGTGACCGCGACGTGAGCATCCTCGGCATCGGGGGCATGTCCTTTTCTGACTTCTACGGCGAGACCGACGAGGCAGAGAGCCACGCCGTCCTTGATGCAGCCGTAGAGGCCGGCGTCACCCATATCGACACCGCCAATATCTACGGCATGGGCAAGTCGGAAAAGGCCATTGGCTCCTGGCTGGCGGCGCGGGGCGGGCGCGAGAGGTTTTTCATCGCCACAAAGGCCGGGATCGCGCGGGGCGTTGGGGCGGCTGCGGCAAATTTTGACAATTCTGCCAGCTACTTGGAGGCGGAGCTTGATGCGTCTCTTGAGCGGCTCGGCGTCGATCATGTGGATCTCTTCTACATCCACCGGCGCGACCAGAGCATCGCCATCGAAGCGGTGACAGAGACGCTGGCGCGGCTCATCGAGACGGGTAAGATCAAGGCCTTCGGGTTCTCGGAAATCTCGCCCGCCTCGCTGCGCCGGGCCGCGTCCGTGCATCACGTCGCGGCGGTGCAATCGGAGTACTCCCTGCAGACCCGGGTCCCGGAGCTTGGCCTTACGCAGACCTGCGCAGAGCTCGGCACGACACTCGTGGCCTTTTCGCCTGTCGGGCGGGGCCTTTTGACCGACCTGCCGCCCAGCGCCGAGAAGTACAGCGAGAGCCAGCCCTGGATGGCGGCCAATCCGCGCTTCACGGAGCCCAATCTGAGCGCAAACATCGCCGCCACAGAGCCCCTGCGGGAGCTGGCGGCCTCTCTCGGGGTGTCCACGGCCGCCCTCGCGCTGCGCTGGGTCTATGACCGGGGCGAGCACATCGTGGCGATCCCCGGTACGCGGTCCGCAGATCGGTTCCGGGAATACCTCGCCGCCGAGCGCATCCCTGCAGCGGCCATGGAGGAGGTGGAGCGGATCCTGCCCCCGGGCTGGGCCCATGGGGACCGCTACTCCCATGCCCAGTGGAACGGGCCGGAGAACTACTGCTGAGATGGCCGATCCGTCGCTGACCTGCCCCAGTTGCGGCCATGAGATCGAGTTGACGGAGCAGCTCGCCGGGCCGCTCTTGGCGGAGCGGGAGCGCGAACACCGCGAGGCGCTGGCCGCCCAGAAGGCCGAGATCGAGGTCGCGGCCAAGGCCGCCGCAGCCGCAGAGCAGGCGGATGCCGTGGCCGCCCTCGAGGCGCGCAACGCCCAGCAGGAGGAGCGCCTGAAAGCGGCCCGCGAGAAGGAGCGCGCCGCCCTCGCGCGCGAGGAGGCCCTGCGCGACCGTGAGGCGGAGCTCGAGATCGAGGTGGCGCGCAAGATCGCCCAGGAGCGTCGCGCGCAGGAAGAGAAGCTGCGCGCGCAACTCACGGCTCAGATGGCCGACAGCCAGGCCGAGAAGGACGAAGCGGCGGAGCTGAAGCTCCGCGAGCAGGCCGAGCAGATGGAGAGCCTCAAGCGCCAGATCGAGGTTCTCAAGCAGAAGTCGGAGAAAGGCTCCCAGCAACTTCAGGGCGAGGCGCTGGAAGTGGCTCTGGAGGAGCGGCTGGCCCAGGCCTTTCCCGCTGACCAGATCGTGCCGGTGGGCAAGGGGGTGCGCGGGGCTGACTGCCTGCAGAGCGTCCCTGGTGCGGGCGCGATCATCTGGGAGACGAAGCGGACGCAGAACTGGTCGCGGGACTGGCCGGGCAAACTCAAGGACGACCAGCGCCGCGAAGGGGCGGAAGTGGCGGTTCTGGTGAGCGTGGTTCTGCCCGAGGGCGTCGAGAGCTTTGGCGCCCATGACGGCGTCTGGGTCGCGAGCCCGCGCTTTGCAGTGGCTCTGGCCTCTGTTCTCAGGCAGGGGCTTTTGAGCACTGCACAGGCTGCCCGGCGCAAGGAAGGGCAGGCGGAGAAGACAGAGCTTCTCTATGATTATCTCACCGGGACCGGGTTTCGGCAGCGGGTCGAGGCCCTCGCAGAGACCTACGAGGCCATGCGCAAGACCCTCGATCAGGAGCGTCGCGCTCTGCAGAGGTCCTGGGCGGCGCGCGAGCAGCAGATCACCAAGATGATGGACGCGACGGCGGGGATGTACGGCGACGTTCAGGGGATCGCGGGCGCGTCCCTACCAGAGATCGAAGCCTTTGCGCTGCCCCCGCCGGACGAGGATTGACGGTACCGGCCGATTGGCGCAGCAGCTCTCCGACGCCAGCGCATACGGCCTATTCCGCCAGCGCAGCGCTTCGGGTCTATCAACCGCCAGGCCAGACGACGCCCCGGGTGCAGTAGATCATGACTGTGTCGCCCTTGCGGACTGCAGCGAAGCCCTGGCGCGCGACCTCGCGCTTGAAGGCCGCGTAGCCCACATGGCGTTCGATATCCGAGAGCCTGCGCCGAACAGCCATCCCCCTTTGCGCGGCCTTGCAGGAAAAGACCGTGTCCAGCCAGCGCTGGTCTGCAATGGGTGATGTTGGCTCTGACATGCGCGCAGCCTCGCGAATTTTGGTTAATGCCCTCTTAACGCCTTGGCGAATTCCTGCATGAGGCCCGCATCCTTTACTCCGGGCGCGGATTCTATGCCTGACGCAAGGTCCACCTGACGGGCCCCCGTCAGGCGCACGGCGTCGGCGACATTCGCCGATGTCAGCCCGCCCGCGAGCATCCAGGGCGTCTTCCATGCGCGCCCCTCAAGAAGGTGCCAGTCGAATGCGAGGCCGTTGCCGCCGGGAAGAGGAGCGTCCTTGGGCGGTTTGGCGTCGACCAGGATCAGGTCTGCGACGGCCTCATACTCCGCAATCCGCGCCACATCATCGGACCCCGCCACGCCGAGGACCTTCATCACAGGCAGACCCGTCACGGCCTTTACTTCTGCAACGCGGGCTGGCGTCTCCGCGCCGTGAAGCTGGATGAGGTCGAGGGGGACGGTCGCCATCAAGTCGGCAATCAGGGCGTCCGTGGGATCGACGACGAGCGCCACCTTGGCAATCCCGGCGGGGGTGAGCGCCGCAAGATCCGCCGCCTCGGACGGCGTGACATACCGAGGGCTCTTGGGGAAGAAATTGAAACCGATATATGCCGCTCCGGCCTGAGCGGCGGCTTCGATGTCCGCGGGCCGCGTGAGCCCGCAGAACTTCATCTTGACGGTCATGGGCCCGGCGGCGCTCAGCGGGCGTTGTCCAGGAGGGCGAGCACCTCGTCCTTGCCTTCGTTCTTTTCGTCCTTGAGTCGCGTCACCTCGCGCTTGAGCGAGGCGTTTTCGCGGTTGCCCGAGCGCATGGCAGAGCGATGCTTGTGCTCGCGCACCCATTCCCAGATGTATCCGATCGTGACGCCCACGACGATCCCGCCGAAGATCACGAGAAAGAGCGGCAATTCGATCTGGTAGGACAGCACGCTGAGGCCGGGCATCCCGGAGAGGCCGGACGGCAGGGTGTTGAGCGTGACCGGCGCGAGGTTCGCGAGGGACACGACAATGAGAACAATCGCAATTGCGAGGAGTACGAGGTAGCGAAGGTACTTAAACATCTAATTTCCGTTCAGACGATCTCGGAGCAGCTTGCCGGTCTTAAAGAACGGAACGCTCTTTTCTTCAACCTGAACCGTCTCGCCAGTGCGCGGGTTCCGGCCCACCCGTGCGTCCCGCTGCTTCACCGAGAACGCGCCGAACCCACGGAGTTCCACGCGGTCGCCGCGGGCCATGGCATCGATGATCTCGTCGAAGATAGTGGAGACGATCAACTCTACGTCGCGCTGATAAAGGTGAGGATTATCATCCGCGATCTTCTGGATCAGTTCTGATCTGATCATGCGTCTCCCCCTGTTTCCCAAGGCCGGGATTCTGACGACCCGGACCCCGCCACTATAGGCACAATCTTGGCCTCACGAAAACAATCCGCTGGGGGCTGAGCGTGATTTCGTCAGCAGAAACGCCCGTATTAAAGGCGTTTTCTCCCGCTATAGTGGAGACATGGGTGGGAAACGATGCAGCCGCACCAATTTTTGTCAGCGGGTTCCGGGACGATTCGCGAGCTATGTCACAGGACATATCTTACTGCGCGCTGCTGTCGCGGTGCCAAAGAAAAAGCCCCGCACGCTGGCGGGGCTTTCTGGTTGTTCTGTGCTGACGATCAGTCGTCTTGCTTGAGCGCGGCTCCGAGGATGTCGCCGAGGGACGCGCCAGAGTCGGACGATCCGTACTGTTCCACGGCCTCCTTCTCTTCCGCGATCTCACGCGCCTTGATGGACAGGCCCAGGCGGCGGGTCTTGGCGTCGATGTTGGTGACGCGGACGTCCACCTTGTCGCCCACGCCGAAACGCTCGGGGCGCTGCTCGGCCCGGTCGCGGCTGAGGTCAGAGCGGCGAATGAAGGACTTCTGCCCTTCATAGGTCACCTCGATGCCGCCATCCTCGATGGAGGTCACTTCCACCGTGATGATCGAACCACGCCGTACGCCACCCACGGCATCCGCGAACGGATCACCGCCGAGGGCCTTGATGGACAGCGAGATACGCTCTTTGTCGGTGTCGACTTCGGATACGACCGCCTGCACGACGTCGCCCTTGCGGTAGTCGCCGATCACATCTTCGCCACGACCTTCCCATGTCAGGTCGGAGAGGTGGACCATGCCGTCGATATCGCCCTCGAGGCCCACGAACAGACCGAACTCGGTGATGTTCTTGACCTCGCCTTCGACCTGCGTGCCCACCGGGAACTGCTCCTCGAAGACTTCCCACGGGTTGCGCATCGTCTGCTTGAGGCCCAGCGACACGCGGCGCTTCACGCCGTCGATCTCGAGGACCATGACTTCCA
>JBCDGS010000083.1:0-8201 GCA_038751055.1 Pseudomonadota bacterium
CGCGGCCCCTTGTCCGTATAGCTGTGCAGCCTCTCGCGGATGCGGGGCACCGGGCTGGGTGTCTGGCTCGGGAGGGTCCTCTGAACTCATAGGCGCGGGCGTATCAGGGCCAGCACCTCCTCCGCAATCGCATCTTCCGTCCGGTTTCCGTCGATGAGGAGGCAGCGCTCCTGGGTTTTCGCGAGGGCGAGGAATCCGGCACGGAGCTTTTCCTGAAAGGGCAGGCCGAAATCCTCAAACCGATCTTCACCGGACCCGCGCGCCAAACCGCGCGAAAGCGCTGCGCGGGGGTCCATGTCGATGACAAAGGTGACATCCGGCTCACGTCCGATGATGAGAGCGTGCAAGGCATCCACGGTCGCCCTCAGATCGCCTCGCGTCGCGCCTTGGTATACGCGCGTTGAATCCGCGAAACGGTCTGTGATGACGATCTCACCGCGGGCGAGGGCAGGTTCAATGAGGGTCTCGAGATGATCTCTGCGCGCTGCGGCAAAGAGCAAAAGCTCGGTCTCCGCGCTCCATCTCTCGGGCTCGCCTTCGACCAGAAGGCGGCGAATTTCTTCGGCGCCTGGCGATCCTCCGGGTTCCCGGGTGCGTGTCACAGGGTGACCCAAAGCCTGAAGAGACGCCTCCAATCGCTTGGCTTGCGTCGACTTTCCGGATCCGTCTATGCCTTCGAAGCTGACGAAAAGTCCGCCGGTCACGCGCCATCCCCGGACAGGAACTGGCGGCGCAGCGCCTGGGTCGCTGTCCGCAGCCGCGGGACAAAACCACCCACCCCGATGGATTCAGACGCCACCAGCGGGGTGCGCATCGGCTCAAAGCCTGGAATGCTGACGACAAGCTCGCCGATCTCCTGCCCCGCCTCGATGGGGGCCTGGACCGGGCTGTCGTAGTTCATATGCGCCTCAATCTCGCCCGCCCCGATGGCGGGGATGAGCAGGACGAGGTCTTCGGACGTCGTCACTCCCACCCGCAGGTCGGTGCCCATGTGAACATCTGCTTCCGCGATGCGCGTTCCGGCAGGGGCCACGACCCTCTCGGCGAATTGCCGGAAGGCCCAGTTCACGAGGCGCTCTGCTTCTTCGGCCCGCGCGGCGGTGGTGTCGAGGCCCGTGATCGAAAAGACGATCCGCCGGTCGCCTTGCTTGGCAGAACCGACCAGCCCGTAGCCCGCTTCACTTGTATGCCCGGTCTTGAGCCCGTCCGCACCGATACCCAACCGCAGCAAAGGGTTCCGGTTGCGGGTGTTGGCGGGCGCGCGCCCGTCAAAGGCAAACTCGGTCTCGGCAAAAAGCGGGTAGTAGGTCGGAAAATCGCGGATCAGGTGATCGGCGAGGATCGTCAGGTCACGCATCGACATCATATGCCCCGTGGCAGGCCAGCCGGAGGCGTTCTGGAACGTGGAATTTGTCATGCCAAGCTCTTTGCCCCGCGCGGTCATCATCCGGGCAAACCCGGCCTCGGTCCCGTCTGGCGACAGCGCCTCGGCCAGCACGACGCAAGCGTCGTTGCCTGACATCACGATGATACCGCGGATCAGATCCTCCACACTCACCCTGTCGCGGGTGTCCAGAAACATGGTGGATCCCAGCATGTCTGCGGCCTTTGTCGACACGGGCAATTCCTCGTCGATAGACAGCGTTCCGCGCTGGATCGCCTCGAATGTCATCAGGAGTGTCATGAGTTTAGACATGGACGCCGGGGGCAGCGGCTCATCGGCATTCTTATTGAGAAGCACCATGCCCGTGCGCTGATCGATCACGTAGGCGGCAGGAGCCCGCGTATCGAACCCCTGCGAGAGCGCGGGAGCCGCGATCAAGGTGATGATAAGGACGAGGCGCGCCAGCATGTCTGCTCTCCCCGGCGCGTCTCGGGCGCGCCCTAGTTGGTGACGAAGTATGCGTCAGTGAAACCAGCGGATTTGACAGTTTTCAAGACCTCCGCGCGGTCACTTTCCGATGTCATCGGCCCGACGACCACCCGCCAGAACTGTTTGCCTGCGGATTCCTGCTCATAGACGGTGGGGATGATCCCCTGCGCGCGCATGCGATCGGCAGTTCCCTGCGCGTTTGATTCCACGGAGAAGATGCCGACCTGGATGAATGGCTTGGCGAGCTTCGCGGCCACCGGCGCAGTTGGGGTCGTCGGTGTCACAGCGGCTGCCGGTGTGATGACCGGCTCGTCCGCCTCAGGGATCGCCTGCGGGTTCGGTGCAGGCGCGTCTATGGCTGCAGCGGCTGCGGCGATGGGATCCGCGTTGAGCTCTGCACTGAGGTCGTCGGTCGCATCGAGGCTCGTGGTGGCAACCTCGGCTGCCGCTGGCATGATCTGCGCACCGGGGGCGACGTCGGCGACCTCCTCCACTTCCTCCTTGCGGAGCGCTGTGACCGTCAGGCGCACCGGGCTTCCGGCGATGACGCCCAGGGCGGCGGCGGCGTCCGACGAGATCTGGAGCTTCGGCCCCGGGGTCTCGCGCTCTTTGCGGAAGAGGGCGCCGATCACGAATTTGTCTGTGGTTTCGTTGCGGATGAGGACGCGTTCGGGCTCTCCCACGTCGGGATGTGCGACCCAGACGCCGCCCAGCGATGGACGTCCGTCCCAAAGGCCCGCCTCGGAGACTTGGAAAATCTCGGGCGCCTCCACATCGCGCTCCACGAGCTTTGTCGCGCCCGACGCCCGCGTCACTTCAGGGGCGGCAGCCTGCGCGCCCGGAAGGGTGGGGAACTGAAAGTTGCCATTCGCATCGCATGCGCCAAGCGAAAGTACGGCGCCGATCGCGCACAGCTTGAGGGGTAAAGTCGTGGTCATTGCTCTGCCTCATCGTCGCGCGGTGTGATCTGCGCTGTTTTCGACGCGCTTTTACCGGCGCGTGCCTACTGCTCTCATCGGGATTTTTCCCGTTGGGGTAACACTACCTGCAATTCGCTGATTTGCAAAGCATTGCGTTCCGCTGCGCGCGGCAACGCGCGATTGCCACCGGGCGGGACGCGCGCTAAGGCAGCCCCGCCGGAGGTTTGGCAGAGTGGTCGAATGCGGCGGTCTTGAAAACCGTTGGGCGTGAGAGCGTCCCGTGGGTTCGAATCCCACAGCCTCCGCCACGCTTACTGATACCGGGCGCTCGTTGTCCCGCCGGGTTAGACGCGCCTCACGGGTTCAAGGGCGGCGGACGGCGAGGTCCCGGTCACGGGCCTGCCGCTGCATCCCCTCGAAGACCTCTTTGAGGCTTGGATTGGCCCCAAACACCCCGCTTCAATGCACATGAAGCCCGCCTGCATCCTCAACATGAGGGCCGCGCAGGCCAGCATTCCAAGCTAATCGTGTTGGCTCAGGTGGGTGCGGCGCTCGCGGGCATGGGGCGCATGGCGCGTTCGGGGACGTGCTGGGTTTCAATCGGGTGGCTGCTGGAGAGCTTTCGCGCCAGATCCTGCGCAATGAGGGAATCGAGCGCAAGCTCCAGACGGACGCTCTTGCGGGTTGCCCGTCGAAGCGCCTTGGTGGGCCAGGACAGGACCTGCGCTCCGCCTTGCGCGGTTACGGTCGCCGTGGCGTTCCCCCGGGTTAACCAGGCGATCTCACCCACGAAGCCGCTTTGACGTATCTCGACGGACGGCTGCCCGCACCGTTCTATCCGCATCGTCCCATCAACGAGATACCAAAGCTTTTCAACGGGTTCGCCCTGCCGCGTCAGGACGATATCGCCCTCGGCCTCAAGTTTCTCAGAAGCGCGGTAGAGCTGGCGAAAAAGCCCAGGCTCAATCTGGCCGATCCGTTGGTAAATGTGCCGGGCGCCCCGCGGCACAGACCACGCGCGTCTGCTGATCCACAGCCGCATGACGCCCTGTGCGCTCGAAAGGGCGATCAAAGCGGAGCCCGCAATCGCATCCCAAAGCGGAGTGGGCCCCGCAATGCTGTAATAGAAAATGTAGATGAGGCTCCCGCAGACGACGAGGAGGCGGGTGTAGATCTGATCACGAAAGAGAAATCCAAGCACATAAGTCGAGACGGCGCCGAATATGAGAAGGGCTTTGAGGTCGAGCCCCGAAAGGAACGCTTGAACGTCCGTGCTAATCCCCATGAATGCAATCTCTCGTCACGTGCCGTACGTTCCTGCCCGACGCTGTGAACTCTGTCCAGTTGAACCTGCCGTTGCGGGAAGATGGCTCGCACGGATGCATGTCACAGGATTTGCTATGGGCTGAGTGCGTTTGGCAGCGGCTGGGAGGCGGGTATGATCTTGTCGCCGCGCTTCCAGATCCTCATCTGCCCGCAATCGAAATTTGGCGATTATCTCTTAAAGACATGTCGGATTTGGACTGCTTATCCATGTCAATGAACATCTCCTTCACGCCGAAGCGTTTGCACATGGTGACCGCTGCTTTAGGCATCTCGATCACCGTTGTGTTGGGGACCTTGGGCAGCAACATACGAAAGGGGATCATCATCTAGGGCGAGGTAATGTTGGCGACGAAGCCCGCGATGAAGGACGACACCAGACTGGAGCGCAGCGGCCGCGTGGCAGATCACGTCAAGGAATGACCACGCGCCTTATTCACCTTGCGTATGGTCCTGCTCCAAGGTGAACTCACATCATCACGGGAGAGGCGACCATGGCAGACAGACGCGAGACAGGGCAGGCAACGCGCCGCAGCGTTCTCGGTGAGGACCACGTGGCCCGCGCCGATGCGGCAATGACGGACTTCGACGCGCCCTTCCAGACGCTCATCACCGAATCCGCCTGGGGCACGGTCTGGTCGGACGACACCATCACCAAACGCGAGCGCTCCATGCTCACCCTTGCTCTGCTCGCGGCAACGGGAAACTTTGCTGAGATCCCGATGCATGTCCGCGCAACCGCCCGCACCGGGGCCACGCCGGACGACATTATGCAGGCGTTTCTCCACGTGGCGATCTACGCCGGTGTGCCCAAGGCGAACCACGCGATTAAGCTGGCCAAAGACACGTTGGCAGAGATGGACGGCTAGGCGCCCCGGCGCTCGGCCATCGCTTGCGCCCTTTTGCTGCGCAAACCGGCATTCAGTGCTGAAAATCTGAGCGGCTTTTGCGAGGTTCCGCGCGGATCGCAGCGAAAGTCTTGCTGGCGCAGCATTCCGCGCCATACTCACGATCACGGCAACGATGCCGCGCGCACCTGCGCACCCGAAGCCCGACGCAGAGCTTCCTTCTTCCGAACAAGCGACGCCCCTCGATTGGGCTGCCACAGGGACAGAACGGATGTCGAAGACTGACGGCTTCACGCGCGAACAGCAGGAATATCTCGCCCGTGTGATCATGGGCCTCAACCTCCACAAAGCCTTTGCCCCTGCCGGTCAGGTGGCCTCCGCGCCCGAGCCGGAAACCGTCTACGGCGTGCCCGTGGAAGACCTCTGTAAGGAAGAGGCCCGCAAGCACGCTCAGCACCCCCTCGATATCTGGCGACAGCTCGAGGAATGGACCGCTGCGGACACGATGGCAGAAGGTCTCGACCAATTCATGCTGCGGCACCTTGGGTTTTTCAACGTGGAGCCGAATTCCACCGGCTACATGATGCGCCTGCGCGCTCCGGCCTGCCAGCTCCGCACCGATCAGATGCGCGTCCTTGCGACCTGCGCCGAAGATTATGCCGGTGGCTACAGCCATGTGACGACGCGCGGCTCCCTGCAATTGCGCGAGATCAAACCCCGCTCCGTCATCGACATGATCCAGAAAATGGAGACCGTCAGCCTTACCGCCCAGGGCACGGGTGCGGACAGCGCACGCAATCTGACAGTGACGCCGTCGGCGGGCTTCGACGTCGATGAGCTTTGCGATATGCGACCCCAGGCGCGGCGCCTCTCCACGCGCATCCTGCGCACCCGGGAGCTCCAGGGCATCCCCCGAAAATTCAACATTTCCTTCGATAACGCGGGTCGCCTGAGCTGCCTGAGCGACACGAATGACATCGGCTTCCTCGCCACCATCGTCGAAGACAACCCGGACGGGGTGGAGCCCGGCCTTTGGTGCCGCATCGCGCTGGGCGGCATCACCGGGCACAAAGACTTTGCCCGCGACACCGGTCTCATCTGCCGCCCGGAGGAGACCGTGGACGTGTCCGAGGCGATGCTGCGCGTTTTCGTGGAGCATGGTGACCGCACCAACCGCAAGAAGGCGCGCCTGAAGTACCTTCTTGAGAAGGAAGGTGTGGAGTGGTTCCTCGCGCGGACGCAGGAAAAACTCGACGCGTTCGCGTCCGGGGTCACGCTGACGCGGCTCGATGCGCGCCACGACCGCCCCCGCAGTCCCATCGACCGGCAGGCCCATATCGGCGTGCATCCGCAAAAGCAGTTTGGGCTAAGCTATATCGGCGTGGCGTTGGAACTCGGGCGCTTGTCGCCGGAGCAGATGCGCGTTCTGGCAGACGTCGCGGACCGGTTCGGCGACGGCGACATCCGCCTCACTGTCTGGCAAAATCCAATCATCCCATTCATCCCGGACGCAGACGTCGCCGCCGCCTGCGCCATGATCGAGGCCGCAGGGATGCATACCCGCGCCTCAGCCTTTGCGGCAGGCGTGGTCGCCTGCACCGGGAAATGGGGCTGCAAGTTCGCAGCCGCCTATACCAAACAGGACGCCCTCGACCTCACGCGCTACCTTGAGGCGCGCTACACCCTCGATCAGCCCATCAATATCCACCTCACCGGCTGCGCCAATAGCTGCGCGCAGCACTATATCGGCGATATCGGCCTCATGGGGGCCGCTGCGCCCGGTGGTGGTGAGGGGTACCAGATCGTCATCGGTGGCGGATCCGACCTCGATCAGGGCCTCGCGAGGCCCCTCGTGGGCCCCGTGGCGGCCGCAGATATACAGGGCATCGTAGGCCATGTCGTCGGCGAATACCTGGCACGTCGCAGCCCCGGCGCCTCCTTCCTTGAATTCGTTCGAAGCTTGTCGGACGCGGAGCTGCTGACGCTCCTGCCGTCCGAGCTTCGCCAAGCTGCCTAAGCGAGGATTTCCATGAACGCTCAAAACCCGCTCATTGCACAGACAATCGAAGCTGCCATCACCGCCGCCGAACCCAAGGTGGAGATCCTGCCCGCCGACGCCCCCTTCGACGACGCCCAACGTCAGTGGCTGAACGGGCTCCTTACGGGGCTTTCGGCCATCGCGGCCTCTGCCGCTCAAGGCGCCGAGGAGGCAGCGCCGCAAACCGCCATGACGGTGCTCTACGGCTCGCAGTCAGGCAATTGCGAGGTGCTGTCGAAGGATCTCAAGAAAGCCGGGGCAGGCTTCGGCTTCGATGCCAAGATCACCGTCCTCGACGACATCACGCCCGCCGATCTGTCCACCATGCAGCATGTGGCTATCGTCGTCAGCACCTTTGGCGAGGGCGAGCCGCCCGATAATGCGGCCAAGTTCTACGCAGCCCTCATGGCTGACGATTGCCCGCCCATGCCCGCGACGCTCAATTTCTCGGTCTGCGGGTTGGGTGACACAAGCTACGCGGACTTCAACAAATGCGCCGCCGACATCGACACCCGCCTGGCAGAGCTTGGCGCGACCCGGGTGGCTGACCTCGTTAAGTGCGACGTGGATTTCGATGATGACTATGCCGAATGGAAGGGCGCTCTCTTTGCCTCTGATCCGTTCTCAAGCGCAGGCGGTGCGGCCGCGCCGGTGGTCATCGACGCTGAACCCGCCGCGATGTTTGACAAGAATCGGCCATTCATGGCGCAACTCCTCGCGTCCGAGAGGCTTAGCGGCGAGGCCAGCGCTAAATGCGTCAACCACATCGAGATTTCGCTCGCCGGGGGTGGGGAAGATCTTGATTACAGCGCGGGCGATGCGCTGGGGGTCTGGCCGCTGAACTGCGCGGCAGAGGTGAGCGCACTCCTCGACGCAGCTGGGCTCACCGGCAAGGAGATCGTGACGTTGAAGAGCGGTCAATCGACGCTCAAAGCGGCCCTCGGCACACGTCTCGATATCCAGACCGTGACGCCGAAGACGCTCGAGGCGTTTGGCCTCGAAAGCGCGGACGGGCAGGTCTACGAGGTCGTCAATGCCGCTCAATCCGTGGACGCTCAGCAACTTGCCGATGCCCTGCGTCCCCTGCAGCCGCGGCTCTACTCCATTTCGTCCTCGCCCAAGGCCCATCCGGGGGAAGTGCATCTCACCGTGGGTGAAGTTCGCTATGATCTCGACGGGCGCGCCTGCAAGGGCGTGGC
>JBCDGS010000084.1:0-7838 GCA_038751055.1 Pseudomonadota bacterium
CTCGCTCTTGAAGGGGGAACGGAACCCGTGATCCCAGTGCTGGAGCGATGTCATGATCGGCATGTTGTTCGTCTCGAGCATGTAGAGCCCGGGTGTGAACACGTCCGCCAGCTGGCCTTCATGAACAAAAACGGCCGCCTGGCCCTCGCGCACGGTGAGCTTCGCCCCGTACTTGATCTCGTGTCCCTCGCGCTCAAAGCGCCAGACCATGGTGTCGCGGCTGTCATCGGTCCAGTGTATGACGTCGATGAACTGTCCGGCGAGGAAATCAAAGATGGGCATGGGCGTCTCCTTAGCGTTGGGGCGCAGGCCACAGGGTGGCGGGGAATTGGGACAGGGTCAAATCTGGTCGATGCCGAGCTTTTCAGCGGCGATCTGGCGCACAATGGGGCTGGCAACATCCGCCGACATACCCGGGCTCAGGCGGCGGTCATAGAGGATGGACAACAAAAGCTCATCATGGCCGGTGAGGAGGGCGAACTCCTCGTCATCATTAAAGATCGAGGGCCGCGCCCGCGGGCTATCGTTGGGCAGGCCGAGCCCTTGCGCAACCTCTTCATGGAGGCAGGAGCGCCACGAGGCCGGAGGATGCTCTGCCCGAATGATCGCCACGGCGTCGGTGTAGGTCGAGGTCCCGAACTCAGAGAAGGCGATCACGAGGCAGGACACCGAACGCGGCATGTCGATGATCGTCCGAACGGACACGGCGCTGATGCCCGGTATCCTCTGCCGGAGCGTGGGGCCGAGCGCCCGCCGTTCGTCTTCGTCCACGGTAAAGACCGTGAAGTTCTCGGTCCCGAGCGGCACAAGGCCCATGGGATGGCCCGACACCTGCCTGAGCCGTGCAACATAGGCCCGGGCCTGCGCGCGATGTTGGGCGCGGACGTCACTCGGGACACTCGCGCCTGGGGCGAGGGCGATCCGCACGGGGGCCGCCCAGCGACGGAGCTCTGCTGCCTTGGGCTGGGAAAAGCCGACGCCGGCCCCCGGATGTTCGTCGAAAAGCGCGATCTGCACGAAGTTTTCAGCCAGTTGGCGCTCATTGAAGGGCGCATCCACCGTGCCGCCGTCGATACGCATGAGCCCGCGCACCTTTTGGTCATTCTCCAGTCGCTGGTAGTAGACCCGCAACTCCTGGCTCCGCGCGGAGGGAGCGGACGCGACGGGCACAGCCACGGCCGGTCTGACTTCTGGACGCGGCGAGGTTACGGGACCGGGGCCCGCCACGTCACACGCGACAAGCCCCAGGACACCTAGAAGGGCCGTCAGCCGCCTCAAGCGTCGCCCGTCGATGTGCCCACCGCGTAGCCCGATCCCGTGCCGGACGCCTTCGCGGCGGCGAGCTTTTCGCGAAGCTCTTTTTCCATTTTCTGCATTTCGACCTCGGCGTTGGCGCGCTTTTTCTTGCCCTCGTCGGCGATCTGGAGGCTCTCTTCGATGGTGGCGACGAGGTCCGCATTGGCCTGCTTGACGGCTTCGATGTCGAAGACGCCGCGTTCCATCTCTTCGCGGACGACTTTGTTCGTTTCCCTGAGATTCTTGGCGTTTGCAGTCAAAAGCTCATTCGTCAGGTCGTTGGCGTCGCGCACGGCCTCAGCGGCCTCGCGGGAGCGCTGGATCGTCACGGCCTGGGCAAGCTGCGTCTCCCAGAGGGGCACCGTGTTCACCAGCGTCGAGTTGATCTTCGTCACGAGCGACTTGTCATTTTCCTGCACGAGGCGGATCGATGGCAGGGACTGCATGGTCACCTGCCGCGTGAGCTTGAGGTCATGGACGCGACGCTCAAGATCGTCCCGGGCAGAGCGGATATCACGGACCTCTTGCGACCGGATCAGCTTGTCTTCTTCGGCGGCGGATTGCACGGCGGCCTCGGCGGCGGGAATGTCGTTGGCATCAAGCTCTGCCAGCTTTTCCTCACCGGCGGCGATGTAAAGGCCAAGCTCATCGTAGAACTGGAGCGTTTTCTCGTAAAGCACGTCGAGGCTTTCGATGTCCTTGAGGAGCGTGTGCTCGTGCGCGAGAAGCTCGTCGGTGATCTTGTCGATCTGGCCCTGAACCGTCTCAAAGCGGGCGGCGAACTTGGCCATCGGCGCCGCGCGGCCCAGGAGGCGTTCCCACCAGGTGCGCTTGCGCCGCACGTCGAGCTCGCTGATCGAAAACCCGCGGATGGTCGTGACGATATCGCGGAGCGAATCCCCGGCAGGGCCCACATCCTTGTTGCGCACACCAGCGAGCATGGATTGGGAGATCTGCTGCAGCTCCGCCTGCGCGGTGGAGCCGAACTCCACAATCGACTGGGTGTTTTCCATGTCGATCTCGGCCTTGCGCTTGTCGATCTCGGGCTTTGCGGCATCCACCGGCACGAGCGCGTTCGAGGGCTCCGGAAGGACGACGGCGGTGACCTTTTCGACCTCCGCCAGGGCGGCTTGGGCTTTCGTGCGAACGGTTTCTGACATGTTGGTTCCCTACTATCCGTTAATCATCAAGGCGCGCGTCCATGGCCACACCCTCGCGGGCGAGACGGTCACGGAGCACCTTGATCTCAATGTCCATATCGGTGCGATTATCATTCATCAGCGTATCGGTCTTGGCGGCAAAATTGCCTTCCAGATCATCGAGAAGCGCGAGGTAGCTGTCGCGGTCTTCCTGTCGCGGCTGCTTGATGTAGAGGTCCGCGAACTTGAGCGTCGCGTCCCGCGCGCCCATGAGGTAGACGCCCAGAAACTTGCGTGTGCCAGCGAGGTCGCGGGGGTCTTCCTCGACACTGCGGAACATCTTTCGAGCGGTGGCCTGGAATTCCTCCACCCGGCGCTCAAGCGGGCGGTCCTTCAGCGCGTCTACGGCGCGGGACATGGCGGTAAGGTGCTTTTCAGCCTCGTCCACGACGCGCGCCACGCGGTCCTGCTGGAATTGATTGATGCCCTCGGCGCCTTTGTCCTGCAGCGGGTCGAGCCCGAAGGACAGGCCGTGCAGGACGCAGCCGACAACGCCGATCACGACCCCGCCAACGATCCCCGACGTCAGGAACGCCGCGAGGGCCAGGCCAAACCCGGTGAGCGTTGAGGCGACCATTTTGCGCGGGAAGGCGGGCCGCTTGGCAATGGTGCGGGCATTGTAGGCGTCCTCGGCCTTCAGCCCCTCGCGCGTCAGCCACGCCGCGAGCAGCAAAAGCCCCAGCGCAACAAGGTTGATCGCCAGGGTCGTGGGGCCGGAGCCGAACGAAAAGACCAGTGGCAACGGTGCGATGAAAAGGAGGTTCACACGTGCGCCCGCAGAGGACGGACGCGCGCCGTCAAAAGACGTCGCCGGCGGCCTCGGAGTGCTGCCGGGCGCTGCGCCACCGGGCGAGAACTTGCCGCCGAACCGTTGGGCCATCACACGCCCCCCGTGATCGACACGTAGAGGATGAGTACGATCAGAAGTACCCAGCTCAGCTTTTGAAGGGCATTCGCGGACATGCCTTCCTCGCTCTTTCCACCGCAGCAAACATATGCCGCTCAGCGGGTTTCTACCAGCCTCGGTTAATGGTTTTGCAGCGCGGCCCGCTCGGCGTCGAGCTTTCGGCGATAGCCGGACTGAATGATCTCCACGACAAAGAGCACGATGACGGCGAAGTAGAACGTCGTTTTCGACATAGGAACAAGCGCGTAGCCAAAGATCTTGATGGCGAGGTCATTGTCGTGGGCGGCATGGGCGGCGGAGGCGGCTGTTTCGGCATCGGCGAACGACACCGAGGCTTCAGCCGCGTGGGCCGCAGCGACCCCGGACTCACCGATCAGAACAACCCCCACAATGAGCAGGATGAAGAGCCCAAGGACCTCATACATGCGGTTCTTTTCGATGAAGCGCGTGACGCTGTCAGCGAGGAGAAGCATCGCAAGACCGCTCAGCAGGATTGCGGCGGCAAGGACCGGGAAGACATCGGTGATCGCGATCGCGCTCAGCACGGAATCAAACGAGAAGATCAGGTTCATGAAGACGATCAGAAGGACGACCTGCGTGGCCGACTTTCCGGATTTCCCTTCAACGTCAGTATGTAAGTGCTCGATGCTCAGTAAGTGGCCGATCTCTTTGACGGCGGTGTAGATGATAAAGATCCCGCCAAAGAGGAAGACGACCGTGGCAAAGTTCACGCCGCCTTCGAGGATGCCCTCGACATCAAAGACGTAGAACGGCGCCGACAGCGCATCGAGGAGCGACACCATCGCAAAGAGCAACACCACGCGCAGTGCCACGGCGATGATGATCCCCCAGAACCGCACCGAGCGCTGTTGGGCCACCGGCGCGCGCTGGCTCTCGATGGAGATGTAAAGAAGATTGTCGAACCCAAGGACCGCCTGCAGGAAGCACAGCATCAGCAGGTTGCCCATGTTCTCGAAGGTCAAAAGCTCCAGCATGTCCGGTCCCTCGGTATATGTTTTGTCCTGCTTAGCGCGCCGCTGGCGGCAGGGGAACCGTGGCTGTCGGGATCAGCGTGCCTGAGCGGAGGGGAAGAACGGGCACGTTTTCCCCTCTTTCCTCCAGCGGGCGGCGGGCTATCGCCGCGATTTGTGCCCGCGGGGCTTCAGTTTGGGCTTTGTTGACCAGCCCATCTGATCGGCGAGCACGCGGGATTTCACCTCTTCAATCTCCCCGGCTTTCAGATCGCGCAGCTGGAACGGGCCGTAGGAGACGCGGATCAAGCGATTGACGCTCAGACCCACCGCCTGCGCGGCGCGGCGAATTTCACGGTTCTTGCCCTCGCGAAGTGCAATCGTCAGCCAGGCATTGGCCCCTTGCTGGCGGTCAAGCGTCACCTGCATGGGCTGAAACCGCTCCCCGTCGACCTCGAGGCCACGGCGCAGCGGATCGAGGGTTTCGTCCTTTGGCGCGCCATTAACGCGGACGCGGTACCTGCGAAGCCAGCCCGTGGAGGGCAGCTCCAGCGTGCGCTTAAGGCCACCGTCATTGGTCAAGAGCAGAAGCCCTTCGGAATTCAGGTCGAGGCGTCCGACGCTCATCACCCGCGGCAAGCCCTCGGGGAGATTGGCAAAGACGGTCTCGCGGCCCTTCTCGTCACGCTCTGTCGTCACGAGGCCCGGTGGTTTGTGATAGAGCCACAGGCGCGCGCGCTCCGGCTCGTTGAGCGGGGCGCCGTCCACGGTGATCTTGTCAGCGGAAGTGACGTTGAGCGCGGGGCTCTCGAGGACGCGCCCGTTCACGGCAACGCGTCCTGCGGTGATCATCTCTTCCGCGCCGCGGCGGGAGGCCACGCCCGCACGGGCCAGGACTTTTGCGATCCGGTCGCCGGGAGGAGGAGGGGTGTCAGCCATGCCCTGCCCTAGCGCACCCCTTGCCCCGCGCCAAGAGCGGTGCCAGAGCAGCGGCGTGGATCGCTTTCCCCATATGACCCGGGCGCTTGCCCTTGCCCGCGCCGCCGCCGCAGCGGGGGAAGTGCCGGTTGGGGCGGTCCTCGTTGGTCCGGACGGGGCCGTGCTGGCCGAAGCGCAGAATGCCGTGCGAAGTGATCACGATCCCACGGCCCATGCAGAGATCGCGGTCATTCGTGCGGCCTGTGGCGTTCTGGGGTCTGAACGGCTTACCGGCTGCGACCTTTATGTGACGCTCGAACCCTGCCCGATGTGCGCGGCGGCGATCTCCGCGGCGCGGATCGCGCGGCTCTACTATGGCGCGTCGGATCCGAAATCCGGCGGCGTGGAGCAGGGCCCGCGTGTCTTCTCCCACCCGCAGGCGCACCACGTCCCCGAAATCTACGACGGGATTTGCGCGCAGGAGGCAGGAGACCTCCTCCGATCGTTCTTCGCGGAGCGCCGCTGAAGGCAGGCTGGGGGCCAGCCCCCAGACCCCCGGAGTATTTTCGAACGAAAGAAAGGGGGGGCGGCTCCCGGGTGGGGGCAAGATCTCAGAGCGTGAAGGGGATCATGACCTCAGGTTCGATGACCTGGACCCCCGGCAGCCCTTCGATGAGGCGGGTCGCAGATTGTTCCAGCGCGTCGAAGGTGCGGTAATGCTGGGGAATGACGGTTTTGAAGTCGAAATAGGTCTTTGCGGCCCAGGCAGCCTGCGCCATGTCCATCGTGTAGTGGCCCCCCGCAGACAGGATGCCGATCTCGGGCGCGAAATACTGGCCCATCCACGACATCTCGGCCGTGATGCCGGTGTCACCGGAAAAGTAGATCGTGCGGCCCTCGCCGCGGATCATGAAACCTCCTGGCTCGCCCGCGTAAAAGCCCTTTTCTCCGATGGAGGATGAGTGGGAGGCCGGAACAAGCGTGGCGGAGACGTCGCCAAAACGCACCGTGCCGCCGAAATTGATGCCGTTGCCGCTTATTGCGCCGAGGCCCGCGAGGTGACCTTCCAGTTCGACCATCGCGGTGACGGGCAAGTCCTTTTCCGCCGAGAGCGTCGCGACCCCGTTCGTGTGATCGAAATGGCCATGGGTCACGAGGATCGCCTGGGCCCCCGCCACCGCCTGAGCGGGGTCATGGCCCACCATCATCGGGTTCCCTTCGATCCACGGATCGATGAGCAGAACCTGATCTTCGATCTCCAGCCGCCAGCTTCCGTGTCCGAGCCATGTGAGTTTCATCTGCGCCTCCTATGTTGTCTGCAAGCGTAACACGGAGGGGACGCACGGCAATGGACTGGACCGCGCAGATTGACGGCTATTGCGAGCGGGTCGATTTCAGCTACTGGGCCGAGCCGGTGAACGCGGTGACGAATGCGGCGTTTCTGATGGCCGCGTTCATCATGTGGCGGCGGGTGCGCGGAGAGGCGCTGCCCATTGCGCACCTGCTCATTGCGATCCTGACGGCGATCGGGATCGGATCGTACCTCTTTCACACGCATGCCACGGTCTGGGCGGTGACGGCGGATGTCGTCCCCATCGGACTCTTCATCCTCCTTTACCTCTTCGCCGTGGGTCTGCATTTCCTCTATTGGCCGTGGTGGGGAGCGGCGCTTTTGACTGCGGCGTTTGTCCCGTTCGCGTTGGTGGCCGTGCCGTTGATCTCGCGATTTGAGTTTCTGGCCATCTCGGGCTTCTACTGGACGGTGCCGATCCTCCTTGTCTTCTTCGCGCCGCTTGTGGCCCGCGAGAACGTGGAGACGGCGCGGGGGATGATCCTCGGCGCGCTGATCCTGACCGCTTCCATCACGCTGCGGTCTGTGGACGAGATGATCTGCGATGACTTTCCGCTTGGCTCGCACTTCCTCTGGCACATCCTGAACGGCGTGATGCTTGGGTGGATGATCGAGGTTTATCGCCGCCACATGGTTGGCAATCGTCTGGGCGCGGGCTAGGACGCGGCGCAGGATTTCGGAGGACGTCATGGCCATCGACAAAGAGACCGCCGCCAAGGTCGCCAAGCTCGCCCGCATCCGTGTGGAAGAAAACCAGCTCCCGGCCCTTGCCGACGAGTTCAGCGCTATCTTGGGCTTTATTGAGCAGCTGTCAGAGGTGGATGTGGACGGCGTGGAGCCCATGGTGTCGGTCACGCCCATGCGGCTCAAGCGGCGCGAGGATGTCGTGACGGACGGCTCCCAGGCCGAGGCGGTCCTGAAGAACGCGCCTGACGCCCGGGAGGGCTTTTTCGCAGTGCCCAAGGTGGTGGAATAATGTCGGAACTGACGAAACTCGGGATCGCGGGGGCGCGTGATGCGCTGGCCAAAGGCGATGTGACGGCCGCAGAGCTGACCGAGGCCTGCCTGACGGCGATTGACGGCGCAGGCGCCCTTGGCGCGTTCGTGCATCACACGCCCGATATCGCGCGCGAGCAGGCCAAGGCCGCCGACGCGCGGATCAAGGCGGGGGATGCCCCGGCGATGTGCGGCATTCC
>JBCDGS010000085.1:0-7705 GCA_038751055.1 Pseudomonadota bacterium
TCGAGCTGGCCCGAGGCGAGGAGAACATCGCTGGGGTTCTCAAGCACCCACCGCGCGCCATCCCAATGCGCGCGCTCCGCATTCAAAAATCGCACGAGCCGGTGCTGGTCGTCGACGCGGATGTGATCCACCCGTGTGAGCGTCATGCCATCCTCGGCGATCCCCGCAGCAAAGACGTAATTGCCCCCGGTCGCATCTTCGAGGAACACTTCCCGCGGCCCGGGCACCACGGTGTCCGTGTCACTCGCCGGGGCCATCCCATAGACCTGCGCATTCAACCAGGCCGACAGCGGCGCCACGACCACGGCAAATGCGACGCCGAGGAAAATGGCGGCCGCAGCGGTGGCAACAAGGAAACGGACCGGCGACAGACCCGCCGCAAACATGCAGGCCACCTCGTTGCGCGAGATAAGCCGGTTTGTGGCGATCACGGCTGCCACCACCACCACGTAAGGAAGCGCCGGCTGCAAAAAGCGCGACGCGCTCAACGCAGCCCGGCGGAAAACCCGGATGACCGCCTCCAACGTCGCCTCGTCCTGCGCGCGCCCGACATCTGAAATCTCTGCCAGGACCATGACCAGAAAGACCACGAAAAGGACGAGGAAACTCGCCCCCAATTGCATCCGAAAAACGTAGCGCCCGATCATGTCAGCGCGCGCCGCGTCACGTAGATGCGCCGCGCCACCGGGCGAAACACCGCCCAGGATGCCAGCGGTAACAGCGCTGCCGCCAGCGGCAGCAAAAAGCACGCCGCCGCGGCAAACTGGTTGGCACCCGCCGGGCCCAACAGCGCAAGCCCGGTCCCGCGCAGCAAGGTCCCCAGCGCGAGAATGGCGGGCAATCGCCAGACCAGCGCGCGTTGCTGGCGCCCGGTGTCCCGAAGCAACGCGAAGGCAAGGCCGAAAAAGCCAAATGCGTAAAGCCAGTCCGACAGGCGCCGGATCAACTCTCTGCGCACGGAGGCGGGCATCTCCGCGGCCCCTGCCGCCGCCAGTAAGACCATGGTCTTCGCCTGCCTGGGCCCAAGGACGGCAAATGACGGCGACAGAAAGCTGTTGAGATCGGTAGAAAGGACTTCAAACCGGTTGATGAGCGTCACCTCACCCGGCCTTGAGACGATGAGCGTGCCGTCCAGGAGCTCGAGCTTCGTTGTGCCGTCTTCCACCTGCAAACGCGCGCTCTGGGCCACATAGAGGCGCACTGCGCCGGGCTCCCGCCGGTCGCGCAGCAAGACATCCCTGATCTCGCCATCCTCGCCCGAGCTGCCCACAACCTGCAGGCCCCGCTCCACGTTGCGCAGCACGCCGTCCCCGACGATGAGCTGTGTTGTCTCCATCCGCAAATTCGCCTGAAGCTCCCGGATCGCACGGTTGCTCGCGGGCTCTACAAACACGCTGACAAACAAGACAACGACGCCGATGCCCACCGCCAGCGCCCCGACCGGCCGAAACAGAAACCCCGGGGCACAGCCCGTCATGGCGATCACGTTCCGGGTCTGGTCGCGGTCCAACTCATCGAACGTCGCGACAATCGCGACGAGGAGCGCAAACGGGAGAACGACGACCATAACCGTCGGCAAAAGCAGGTAAAAGAGCCGGGCCGCAGCGCCGAACCCACCCGTGGCATCCACCAGGGTCGACGCATGGTTGAGCACCTGCGTCAGCGTCGCCAGCGCGCCAAAGGCGACGACGGCGACGAGTGCGCGCGTGCCTACCTGGCTGAGGACCCGTCGGTGAATTACCCGCATCGAATGATTGCACCCCAAAAAGTCACCGGTCGACCGCGTCCGGAATGCCCAAGCGACCGCGCGTGCCATCCCGTGGCGGCAGCTCTCCTGCGAAAGGCATCCCGTTGCAAATATCCCATCCCGTGGCACGTGTCACGGCACGGTTGGCGCGTAGCGGGCGCTCTCCTCAGCGCCCCTGGCATAAGGTATCACTTTGGCTCAGCGTCCCGCCTCAATCCGGCGCGCGGCGCGGCCAGCGAAACTGCTTGCGGGCATGGGCGGATAAAGCGCCCAACAGGCGCGGGAGTAACGGCGCCCCAATCAGCGCGGGCACCGCATAGCGCAAAATGAACAGGACGCCGAGCGCGGCCGCCGTCCCCGTCCCGATGATCGGCCCCATAAAAAGCACGAGCGCGGCGTCACGCGTGCCCAGACCGGCAATGGTAATGGGCACAAGCCCCACAACGATCGCCAGCGTCGCGCCCGCCGCGACCTGCGCCCAAAGCGCGGCATCTCCCGTCACGCCCAAGGCCAGAGCCATCAGCGAAATCTGCGCGAGATGCCCCGCCCAAAGCCCGAGCGTGATCGCCAGAACCACCGTCAGACCGCCCGGCCGCCCGCGCAGCATGGCCACAATGTCCCGCCACCCCTCCGCGATGGGCGCCATGCGCGGCGTGATCCGCGCGGCCCAGGCCATCGCCCCGGGCCAAAGCAGCAGGCCCACGAGCGCCATGCCGAGCCCGCTCAGGGCCCAGCCGGCCACCGCATCAGGCTGCCGCGACAGCAAGACCAGCCCCGCCAGCAGAAGGAGGCTGGCAAGATCGGCGAGCTTCTCCCAGGCCACGAGCACCGTGGCGCGCCCCGTCGTGCCACCGCCCGGGTCAGCCATCAGCGCCGCCTTGAGAACGTCACCGAGCTTGCCCGGCACAAAGAGGTTGAGCGCATTGGCCGCCAGCGTCGCCTCGATGGCCACGCGACCGGGCAAGGCATAGCCCGCCACCCGCGCGAGCGCCGCGAGCCGGAGACCGGAGATCGCGACCAGTCCGACCAGCAAGGCGATGGCCCAGGCCAAAATGCTCCAGGACGTGCCCGCCAGCACGCGGCCCATCTCCCCCAGATCGATCACGGCATAAAGGACCGCCAGCACGACCAAAGCCGCGACAATCGGGAGCCAGCGCATCACGGCTCAGGCGCCCCAAAGCGCCGCTCAACACGCAGCCGCTCTCCCGAGCCGGGACGCAAATGCTCTCCCAGATCTTCCCAGGGCTGGAGCTGCGGCGGGTGATACACCCGGCTCATCACCGTGTAGATCGACGTCTGGGCAGGCCCGATACCCACCTCGGCGATCTCACCCGGCCCCACCAGCACGTCTTCGGCCCGGAGCCCATCCGGCGACAGTGAAAGCCGTCGCTCAAAGCGCAGATCGCCCTTCGGCCCCCCGGTGATCAGCAACCGCTGCAAAATCTGGCGCACAAGATCGGGCTTGAGCCGCCCCAGTGTGAGCATCAGCACCCGAAGCACGATCTGCTTAAAGGAGGTCATCTGCTGCGCCTTGGCCCGCCCCATCACGCCGCCCAGCGCCACCTGTCCGGGCTCAACGGTGAGCTCGGACGGCTCCGCCCAAAGATGGGCAACGAGATTGATGTCTTTCTTTCCCTCGCGGCGGATCACCGACAGGCCGGTGTCGCTCCGGATGAGCTTGTCCCCATGATAGAGCCTGTACGCCCCGCCCTTCTTTGTCGCGCAGAGCAGCGCCCAGGCACCCTGTCGGGTCAGCACGAGCCCCGCCTCGGGAAAGTGACTGTGGGCGCGGGTGCCGCCAGGCGGCGCGCGCTCGGGCTCATCTGACCAGATCAGCGCCGCCTTCAGACAGCTCCAGCTATGATGCGCGATGATATGGTCGTCTCCCCATTCCGGCGCCGGGTCCATCGCGGCCACGGCACGCGCATTGACCTGCTGCGCCTTGGGCAACCACGTGCCAATGAGGGCAAGGCCGTGCGGAAAGTGGTTGTTGGTGTTGCGGCTCGTCCATTCCCCGCCCATCCACCCGTCCGGCGGCTGCAGCTCCGCGAGGAAGTCAACACCGCGCTCGATGGCGGCGCGCACCTCCGCGCTCGGTCGCTTCGCGTCGATTTCGGCGAGGTTCGCAAGCGTCAGCGTCAGATAGCCGGGATCACAGCCCTGATACTCCCGAAACCAACCCTCCTCGGTCTGCCAGGAGAGCGCGCGCTCAAGCCGCCGCTGCGCGGCTTCGGCCAGGCCCGCGTCATCGGCGAGTTCCGCGAGCCGAAAGAGCGTGTTCGCCGTCAGCGCCTCATGGTTTGACAACTGGCCCGACTCCATGTGCCCCGCAAGCCACCGACCGCGCCGCACCAAAAACGGCAGATGCGGCTCAGGGTCGAGCGCAGCGAGCGGAATGGCCTCGACCATCGCATAGAGCGAAAAGGCGGTCGCGCCCGCGGCCTTCTCGAACGGGTAGTAGTCATCGCACGAGCCATCGCGGTGCGCCGAGCGGGCCGCAAATCGGATGCCCGCCTCAATCCAGTCCCGCAGCGCCGGCGCCTGGTGGAGCGTGTTGCCCGCAAAATTGTGGCGATAGGCCAGCGCGAGCGGCAGCACGAATTCCTGCGCCATGCCCGACGGGAAGTCCTTGATCCTGAGATGCCACCAGGCGCGATCAAAACAGCCGTAGCTAGACGAATGCGGATTGCGGTCCTGCAGCGTCAGGAGCTTCGGCACCGCCGCGTTTCCGATCTCAAAGAGGCGTGCAGCCAGGTCTGGTTTGGCCGTCACGCGGGCGTGTCCCGGTCTGCGCGCAAAAGGTCATAGGTGACAGGCCCGGCCAAACTGCCCTCAGCGGCTGCGGCGCGGACCCGCGCACTCCGGATATCCTCGAGCAGCCGCCTGTTCACCGACAAAAGCTCCCCGATGACGCCAAGACCCCAGAGGAACAGCCCCGCCCCGGTGAGGATCGCCGCCAGGATCAGGCTCGGCGCGTGGCTGCGCGTGGGGTCCACGAAATTCACCAGGTAAAGATACCGAAAGCCCAGCGCGACCGCTCCGGCAATGGGCACCGCTCCGACCATGACATAGCTGCGCAGCGGCGCATAAATCGTATAGACGCGCAGCATATCGATGGCTGAGCGCCGCACATATTGCGCAATACTGCGGATGAGCCGCGACGGGCGCGTCGGCGGGTTCACCCTGATATCGACGGAGTCGACGACAAGGCCACTGCGCCCCGCCTGAATGAGCGTCTCAAGCGTATAGGTGCTGTTCGACATCGTCTTCATCCGAAGACCCGCCTCCCGCGACAGCGCGCGAAACCCCGATGTCGCATCGGCAACTTCGGTGCCGCTGAGCAACCTGACGACCCAGGTGCCCAGACGCTGCAATCGCTTCTTGAAGGGGGAGAAATGGGCGATCTCCTCGATTGCCCTGGCCCCCACCACGATGTCGGCCCGGCCCTCTGCCACGGGGGCAATGAGCTTCGGGATATCCGCAGCCCGGTACTGATTATCCCCATCCGTGTTCACGATGACATCGGCCCCGTGGTTCAGCGCGACCGAAATGCCGGTCATGAAAGCACGGGCGAGCCCCTGGTTACGGCGATGCCGCGCGACGAGATGCGCCCCGGCCTTGAGCGCGATCTCCGCTGTTCCATCGCTTGAGCCGTCATCGATCACGAGGATCAAAGCATCCTCGAAATCGCGCGTGGCCTCCAAAACCTCTGTGATCACCGGCACGATAGTCTCAGCCTCGTTCAGGCAGGGGATCTGGACGATAAGGCGCATGGGTGTGTCGGCGAGCAAACAACGAGATAAGAGTGGCGCACAGGCGCGCGCGCCCGGCATGAGTGCGCAATGTCATGCCCGGGCACAAGGCATTAAGCGCACGAATTCAGGGACTGTCGCTTTTAATGGCACACTGCTCTTGCAGCCATCCATGCCGCATGGGAGCTTGCGACCGTCAAAGCCTCCCCAGGAAGTCGCGCCGCCATGACCTCGCCTTGTCCAAAAATCAACGCCTCGGCCCTGCGCGCCTCGGTGCAGTAGGCAAAGAATTTACCAAGAAAATAGCATGCATTCCCACTCAAACGAACCTGACGGCGCGGACCTGCGCACCGAACGTCTGCAATGGCAACTTGGCATGGCCGCGGTGGTCTTCGGCATCCTCTGGCGGATCGCCGAGTACCTCTTTAACCGCTCCCTGTGGGTCGACGAAGCCCGCCTGGCGATCAACATCGTCAATCGCAGCTACGGCGAGCTCCTCGAAGCCCTCGACATGAACCAGGCAGCGCCGCCGCTCTTTCTCTGGATCGAAAAGGCGGCCTCCGGGATCAGCGAGTCCGAGCTCATGTTCCGCGTCCTGCCGATGATCGGCGGTCTGCTCGCGCTGCCGCTCTTCTGGATACTGGCCCAACGGGTCTTCCGGGGCTGGCCCGCGGTGATCGCGACATGGCTCTTCGCCGTCAACGTCCAGATGATCTACTACTCCTCGGAGCTCAAGCCCTATAGCTGGGACGTGGCGCTGGGGCTCACCTTCGTGCTGGTGCTGCGGGGCTTGGCCAAACCCGACCCCTCGCGCAGGCTGCTCGTGGGCGTGGCAGCGCTCGGGGTTGTCGCGCCCTGGCTGTCCTATACCAGCGTTCTGGTCATGGCCGGGGTCGAAGCCGTCAACCTCGTTCGCCTGGCGATGGAAAATGACCGCCGCACCCTGCGCAGCGCGATCCTGCGCCGGCTGCCGGTCTACGGCGCCTGGCTTGCGGGCTTCATCCTGCTCTACGTGCTCGTCATACTGGAAACGCGCAGCGGCACCGGGCTCGTCGATGCCTGGAACAACCGCTTTCCCACTGGCCCGTTCGATATCGTCTACGCCTTCGATAAACTGGCCAAGGTATTCTACTTTCCGCTGGGATACGGCACGCCCTATGACGGCATCGCGATCTTTGCCTTCCTGACCGGGGCGGTCCTTCTTTATCGGTCGCACCGGATCGAGTTCATGTATTTGATGGCGCCCATCGCTGCCACGTTGCTCGCCAGCTACGCAAACCAGTACCCTTTCATTAACCGGCTCATCCTGTTCCTGACGCCCTACTTCATCCTGGTGACCGCGTATGGCGCTTACTACTGGGCCACCAAGATCGCCATGTCGCCGAAGGGCGCTCTGGCAACGCTCGTGGCCACGACCGTTCTGGTGTTGCCCATGGCCGAGGGCGTCTGGAATGTCATCCGGCTGGGCAGCACCGTCAGGCACGATGTGCGCCCCGCATTCGAAATCGCCTACGAACAGTTTCAGGAGGGCGATCTGCTCTACGTCGATCCCGGCGCGGCAATCCCATATGAGTTCTACAAACGCCAGATGCCCTTCCCCGAAGACAGCGTCGTGGTATCGCCCTATTACACCGACCGCGCGCAGGACAATTTTGAGGAGACCGACCTGTTCGAGGCGTTCTATGAAGTTGAGAACCTTGCAGCCGGGCCCGCCGCCGATCACCCCCGCATTTGGGTTGTGGCCTCGCGGCAGGAAGAGCCCGTCGGCGTGTTCCTCCTCGATAATCTCAAGCGGCACGGGCAAATGCGCTTTCTCAAAATCTACACTGACGCTTTTGTCGCGCTCTTTGACTTCTCAGCGCCGCCCACACTCACCGGCCCCGAGCCGCCGCCGAGCTGAGCCTCTCCGCAGAGGCCGGGTCACGCCCGCTCCGCAAGCACCTTCTTGGCCGCCCGGAAGCATTCGAGCGCCTGCGGGACGCCGCAATAGATGCCCACGACGTGGATGATCGCGCGGATCTCCTCCTCACTGACCCCATTGTTCAAGGCCCCGCGGCAGTGGATCTCCCATTCGTGCATCTTGCCGAGCGCCCCGATCATCGCGAGGTTCATCATGGATCGCGTCTTGGGGTCGATCACGTCGTCGCCCCAGCCAAAGCCCCAGCACCACGCGGTCATCGCCTCCTGAAATGGGCGCGTGAAGTCA
>JBCDGS010000086.1:0-6592 GCA_038751055.1 Pseudomonadota bacterium
GTGATCCGGCTCACCGCCCCATCGAGCCCCACCGCCTGCAGCGCGCGCATGGACTCGTCGTCGATGGACACAGCGCGCGGCTCCTGCACGGTATTGGCATTGCGCTCCACGAGCGCCGTTTTCACGCCCATGCGGCCCAGGAGATTGGTGAGGAGCAGGCCGGTTGGCCCCGCTCCGACGACGAGCACATCGACCGCGATATGGCGGTCGGGCGTCATGCGCGCTCTTCATCCAGGATGGGATTGCGCAGGCAGCCCAGCGGGCCGATCTCGACCTCCACGAGGTCGCCATGGGTCATGTAAACAGGCGGTTTGCGCTTATCGCCCACGCCGCCCGGGGTGCCGGTGACGATCACATCACCCGGCGCGAGCGGCGTGAAATGGGAGATGTAGCTGATCAGCGTTTCCACCGGAAAGATCAGATCGGCGAGCTTAGCGTCCTGCATGACCTCGCCGTTTAGCCGCGTCTGAATCGGGAAGGCCCGGTAATCCTCCACCTCATCCGCCGTGAGCAGATACGGGCCGAAGGCACCGGTGCCGGGGAAGTTCTTGCCAGGCGTGAACTGGAAGGTGTGCCGCTGCCAATCTCGGACCGAGCCGTCATTGTAGCAGGCATAGCCCGCGACATAAGACAGTGCGTCCTCTTCGGAGACCGCGCGGCATCCCTTGCCGATGACGACGGCCAACTCGCCCTCGTAGTCCAGCCGGTCGGACACCTTGGGCTTTATGATCGGCTGGCGGTGGGCGACTTGGGTGTCTGAAAAGCGGGTGAAGATCGTTGGGTGTTCGACGTCCGGGCGCCCGGTCTCTTTCTTGTGGTCCACATAGTTGAGGCCGATGCAGAGGATCTTTCCGGGGTCGGGGATGACGGGAAGGAGCGTCACATCGGCCCAAGCGAAGTCCGGGGGGCTCGCGGCGACGATGCTTGCCGCCTCGGCAAGGGTGTCGCTTTGAAGGGCCGCTTTCAGGGAGCGGATCGCGGGGCCGAGGCGACCGGCGAGGTCGACGATACCGTTATCCTTCAGGGCCCCGAAGGAGGCGGAACCGGCCACCATGTAGCTTACGAGTTTCATCTAGTGGCCTTCTTTGTCATTGGCTGCAGGGTTGCGGGGCGGCTTAACGGTCATGCGCCCTCCATGAACCGCAGGATCGCGTCGCCGAGGCGCCTGTCCGGGGAATTGAAGTGGTAAAGGATCGACCCGTGATTGTGGATTGAGGCCTGCACGACGCTCGGCATCACCCCGCGCGCGGTGAAGAGCGCTTGGACCATCGCGTGGGTCTGCGCCTGCAGCTCGGGCGGATCGTATTCGGCATAGGCGACGAAAACCGGCAGCGTCAGATCGGGGATGCCGGCAATCAGCGATCTGTCGGGGTACGCCGCCGGGTTCGACCCGAAATAGGCACGCTCGCCTTCGTGGAGGAGGACGCCAGTCTCTGGATCAACGGACAAAGTCAGGTCAAAGCCCGCGCCGGACATCAGGATCAGCCCCGATAGCTCGGCGAGCTCCGCCGCGCCGGAGGTGGCGAGCGCGCAAGCATGGCTCGCGCCGGCGGAGTAGCCCATGAGGAAAACCGGGACGTTGGCGCCGCCGAGTTGAGACCTCTGGGCCAGAGCCCAGGAGAGAAAGCGGCGGGCGTCTTCCCTCCCCGCGGGCCATGTGCTCTGCGGCGCAAGCCGGTAGTTCGCGATGGTAAAGACGCAGCCGCAATCCGCGAAGAACCGGCCCATCATGGCTTCTTCCGCCTTGTCGCCCCGATAAAATCCCCCGCTAGGGAGATGAAGCATCAGCGCGTGGGGCGCAGTGTGAGAGGGCTTCGGGCGATATATGTCAACGCGATGCCGCGCGTCCGGGCCGTAGACCACGTCCTCCTCCACGACGATCCGCGCCGAAACCCTTTCGTCGTAAAGCGGGGCGTACATCGCCAACGCCTCGGCAAAGGCCTCGTCGTTGGCGACGTGGCCCGTCGCTTTGATCTTCTTGGCTATGAGGGCGAGCTCATGGTCCAAAGGAAGATCCCTCTCTTTGAGCGCCCCTAGACCCAATGCAGCGCAGCCGGTCTGATTTCGGAGCTGATATGCTGCTCGCCGCCCTTTAGATCCGCCTTGGTGTGGTTGTAGAGCGAGCGCCAGAAGGGCTGTATCACGATCCCTTCGTCCTGCATGAGCTTTTGGAGCTGCGCCATGATGGCGCGGCGGGCCTCGACATCGGGCGTGGCCAGAGCCTCATCAAGCAAGGCGTCGAATTCCGCGCTGCTCCAGCCCGTCTCATTCCATGGCACGCCGGAGCGGTAGACGAGCGCGTAGATCTGGACGGCGAGCGGCCGTCCGAGCCAGCCCGTCACGCTCAACGGAAACTTCGCCCAGTCGTTCCAATAGGTGGCGCCCGGCAGGATCACCCGTTTGACGTTGATCCCGGCCGCGCGCAGTTGCCCGGCGAAAGCATCGCCCACAACGAGCTCGTTGCCACCATCCAGAGAGACGACCTCGTGCTCGAAGTCGGCCATGCCCGCCTCCTCAAGCAGCGTGCGCGCTTCGGCAGGATCGTGTTTCAAAGGCGGCAGTTCGGCATAGGCCGGGTGGATCGGCGAGACATGGTGGTTCTCCGCCACTGTCCCGCGCCCGTTGAGGCCTAGCTGAAGCATCTCTTCATTGTTGACCGCCCGCTGCAGTGCGACACGGACCCGCCTGTCTGCATAGGGTTTCATGCCGCCCACCTCGGCGACCTGGTTGGGGCGGATGACGAGCGTCGCTGCCGAGGCCGCCGTGTGTTGGGCCCAGCCGTCAAGGGCACCGAGCAGATCGATGAAATCGCCGGAATCGTTGAAGGTCATGTCGATTTCATCGGCATCCGCTGCTGCAACGACAGAGGCCGGATCGGTCCCAAGATCGGTGTACTCGATGCGGTCGAGCCAGCCCCCATTACCCGCGTTCCACCAGGTGTGGTTCTCGTTCTTCACGAGCACTGCGCGCACGCCCACCTCGTAGGTTTCAGGCAGGTAGGGACCGGTGCCGACGGGCTCGGTAAGCATGGTATCGGGGTTGTGGGCATCCGGGTGGGTGATCGCCGCCGGGTAATCCGCCATCGCGGGAATGATCGAGATGTCCGGCGCGGGCAGGTTCAGCCGCACTGTCAGGTCATCGACGATCTCGATGGCGCCCGCGCGGGCCTTACCGGTGTCGGGGTCGACGAGCGTGTTGACGCGTGATGCCATGGAATTGCCCTCGACCGCGGTATCGCACCACCCCTCGATGTTGCGGGCCACGTGATCGGCGGTGAGAGTGTCACCGTTGCTCCACTGCACGCCCGGACGGATGCGCAGGGTGTATTCGGTGGCGCTGTCATTGACCTCCCACCCTTCGAGCAGGACGGGCGTGAACGTCCCATCGTTTTCGTAGGCCACGAGATTTTCGAGCCAGCCGCGCGTGAAATTGGCAAGCTCCACCCAGTCGAAGAGGCGCGGCTCTTTCATCGTCAGGAGCCGCATCTGGATGCGCGCGGTCCCACCCATCTTGGCCTCAGCGGCCGCGGGGGTGCCCAGAGCACCCGCAAGACCGGCCGTCGAGAGCCCAAAGATGCTGGCGAGGGCCATGAATTCGCGGCGGTCCATGTCGGAGCCGCTCTCGGCCTGACGGGCTTTCTTGCGCAAGATGTCGGGCATTTGCGCGCTCTTTTGCTTTTGCATGTCCTCTCCTCCTCATTGTCCATGCAGGTGTTTTCTTCAGCGTCGTCTTGGTGCGTCTCTGGCCTTCTCCTGGTCCGAGCCCTTAAGCCGCTGCGCTCAGGAGCGCATGATGGCCCGACCCCACTTGTTGAGCGTGCGGGGGTCTTGGGGCCAATCCACGGTCACGCGGTCATAGATGACCTCAAGCTCCGCTGAGATTTCGATCCAGTTGCCGTCCGGGTCCTCAATGAAAATGAAAAGGTTGTTGCCCGGCCCGTGGCGGCCCGGCCCCCACATCAGCTGGATGTCGCGTTCGGCGAGGTGGTCACACCAGTCGCGGATGTAAATCCAATCGCCTGCCTCATAGGAGTGGTGGTCGATCCCATCGTGATCCTTTTTGAAGCAGGCGATCGTGTGGTGCTCGTGGTTCGACGTCGTGAAAGCGGTGGCCAGATCGCCATTGTCGTGCAACACGCGGTCCGTGAGTTGAAAGCCGAGCTTTCCGCAATAAAAATCCACGAAAGCGCTCACGTCTTTGGACGAGAATGTGAGGTGTTGAGTGGGCCCGGGAATGCCGCGCCTGTTTGTGGGCGGGTGATCGGCCACACCGAAGCAGATCAGGTTGTCGTTCTGGTCCTGCACCGCGAAGGCGCCGTCCTTGAAATAAGGTGACGGGCTAGCGTGGATGGGGAGGCCCTCCGCCTCCACCCGCGCGCGCATCATGGCCAGGCCGTCCGCCGTCCGACAACCGAGCCCCGCATAGGCCAGCTTCTTATCCTCGCCGGGTACGACCACCGTGCGCCGCCCCGGGCCTTCGCAGCGCCATTCCTGATTTGAAATCTGATGGAGGTCCATATCCATCGCGTCGGCATAGAACGTGGCAAGCCTTTGCGGATTGGAACTCTCCAAGGCGACATGGTGCAGGTAAGCCCCCGCCTGCACGGCTGTCAGTGTCATGCGCTCTCCTCCCCATACGGCATTTGGCGTGCAAGATTCCCGCATTATGAGATTCTTGCAAGAGGAATTCGCGAAATTGCTAACTTACGGCAATTTATGCCGCGATCTAAGCTGCGCCTGACCTCCGCTCCAGCTCACTTTGAGCGTCATCCATGAAGTTTTCGATGAGCTTGGCATTGGTCGACAAAAGCGAGAAAACTCGCGCTTTCACCGGTTCGCTGAAATCCTCGGCCCGCAATACGACGCTGAGAGAGGCATTGATCCCTAGAGGCTTGTTTTCGATGGGAGCGGCGATGCCGATGGCGCCTGTGTCCACTTCTCCGAACGTCACCGACAGCCGGGATTTGCGGATGGACTGGAGCTCGGCAAAAAGCTCCGCGACCCCTTCTGGGCCGATATCGGCGAGCTTATGCACCAGACGTTCCCGCGGTCGCGTGGCAAGCGTGGCCAGGATGGCCTTGGACGTCGCACCGCGCAAAATGGGCATGGGTCGACCGCGACGGTAGCTCGTCTGAAGCGTCATATTGGGCGTGCGCGCCTCGGCCACGCACATGACCTTCTCCCCATAAAGCCGCGCCAGAAAGCTGCTGCAGGGCACGTCGAGCTGCTCAACGAGGGTCTCGAGGAAAACCGCGCCTGACCTCACCAGCGGATCGGTGACCCGCATGAGCTGCTCGTACTCCAGGAAAGCCGGACCAAGCCGGAAAGAGGACGCCACAGTGCTTTCAAGCAGCCCCGCCGCCACCAGCTCTCTCACCGTGCGGTACGTCGTGCTGCTTGTTGTGCCGAGTTCGCCCGAGATCTCGGCCACGGTCCATGTTGATTTCTGCGCCGTAAAGAGCCTCAGCACTTTGTCATATCGATCAAACCCGGACACCGAGACGCCTCGTTTTTCTTTGCTTGCGGCTCACAGGGTAGTTCTTAGTGTCCGACACACGCAACCATACGACGCTATCTGCAACTCCATGCTGGCCAGTCGGAACGACCTACCGGCGCCGCTACGGGCTCAGATGAAACTGAAAGCGTCCCATGTCTTTCCCGGGAAAGACAACAGAAAGCGACATCGATATAGACTTTGGCGCCAAAAATTCCCCCTCCAGTGTGACCCAGCTGACCGTCAAAAGGGTCTCTGTCCTGCGCCAACGCGAGACCAGAAACGGCACGGGGCCACCTGTCCGGCATGACGAGCGACGGCACAGGCGCAAAAACCGCATCGAAACCATGTTCGCCAAGCTAACGGACCGTCGGCGGGTCGCCACACGCTGCGACAGCTGCCTAAGCGCCTACATGTCCGCAGCGCGCATATGCCAAAATCCGTAAATCCTGAGCCCATTGCGCGATACGAACGGTCGGAACCAGTAGGAGCTACCCGTTTGTCAAATCGCTCCAACTGGGAACGGGACACGGCCGGCGACCCGCGCCTTGTTAAATTCTTCCAGGCGCGCCAGCACGTCGACGCCGAGCTGACGGTAGGCGTCGAGTAGGTCCACCATGACCCAGTTCTCGCGGATTTTGCCGTTCTCCATGCGCCAGAAATCGAGGCTCTTCATCGTGATACGCTGGCCCGAGGGGGCGATGCCCAGCCAGCCATTGCGGCTGATGGTCTGGATCATGTTGGGCCAGCCTGTGACCGCGCAGTAATCGCCGTCGCCGAAGAAGTGGTACGTGATCTCGTCGACGTATTTCCCGCGGTCGGGCATGGCGTTGATGAAGGGGATCTGGTGCCAGTTGCGGAAGCCCGCGATGCCGCGCCCGGTGCCGATGCCCGCGGGCCCGTACCAATTCATGCGCTCATGCCAGAAGCGGGACATCTCCATGACCTCGGGGCCGCCCTGACTGGGATGTCTTTTCATGTGGGTGAGCATGGTGACGACGTGATCGCAGGAGGCTCGGGCCTTTGACTCGTCCCAGGGGCCCGGCACGTGGCCGAGTGTTTGTGCGTCCTGTGAAGTACCAAACGGTAGGTTATCTAA
>JBCDGS010000087.1:0-6493 GCA_038751055.1 Pseudomonadota bacterium
TGCTGATCGTCACCAATCCGGAGAATGCGCGGGACGTTCCCGGGGCCCGGGTCTTTGCGGCGGCCCATCCTGTTCCTGATGCAGTTGGTCTGGCCGCGGCGGAGGCTGTGGAGGCGGTGCTTGCCTCTGCAGAACGAGAGGTCTTGGCGCTCATTTCAGGTGGGGGCTCCGCGCTGCTGCCAGCCCCTGCCGCGGGCTTGACGTTGGAGGACAAGGCCGCGGTGAGCGCGCTCCTGCTCGCGTCAGGTGCCGAGATTACCGAGATGAATCTGGTCCGCCAGTCGCTGTCTCGCCTCAAGGGCGGGGGGATGCTGCGGGCGGCTGCGCCCGCGCGGGTGCGGGCTCTCATCGTGTCGGACGTCATCGGCGACGACCTCAGAGCCATTGCGAGTGGTCCGACGGTGGCCCCTCTTGGCTCCCGGAGTGAGGCGCGCGCGCTCTGTAAGCAGTACGGGATCTGGGACAGGCTGCCGGAAGCGGTGCAGGCGCACCTCGCCAAGTCTGAAACGGCCGCTGACTTGCCGGAGGCGACGAATGTGCTCGTGGGCTCCAATACACAGTCGCTCAAGGCCATGGCGACGGCCGCGCGGGACGCGGGCGCCCCGGTGCATATCCATACTCCCGCCCTCGTGGGCGACGTTGAGGACGCCGCGCGCCGCGTGGCGGGAACGGTGGATGCGGGCATTCACCTCTTCGGTGGCGAGACAACGGTGCGCTTGCAGGGCACCGGAAAAGGCGGTCGAAATCAGGAGCTCGCCTTGAGAGTGGCCCTGCATCTGGAGCGGTCTCGGCGGCCTTGGGTCTACCTCCAGGGTGGGACGGACGGACGCGATGGACCGACGGATGCGGCGGGCGGCCTCATGGATGCGGAACGCCTGAACACGATGCGGCGCAAGGTCGACGTGGAGGCGGGCCTTGCGGATAATGATGCGTATACGTTGCTCAAAGCTGGGGACGCCCTGCTGATGACGGGCGGAACTGGTACCAATGTCGCGGATCTCGGCGTACTGATCCTTGGCTGACTAGTCTACGGTCAGTCCTGAGGGGACGATTTCCGGCCGACCAAGCGGGCGCATATCAGCGGTTTTACCGGTGAGCGCGTGGAGGAAAGCTTCGAGGTCCTCCAGCTCTGCGTCGGTGATGTCGATGCCCCGCAGGTCGAGCGTTGCTTCTTGTCGCGCCATTTCCCGCTTGTCGGATTGAATAACAAAATCAATCGGTTGAAGCCATTCTGCCTGCGGAAGCTTTGCCATATCTCGGCTCCATGCCGCGCGGGCGGCGACGGGATCGCGGTGATGTTCCAGCATGGCGCGGAGCGTCGGATACGCGCCGTTGTGCCCGTAAGGCGCGGTAAGCGCGACGTTGCGGAGCGATGGCGTCCGAAAGCGGTAGGCGTCTTCCAGGGCGTCTGTCTCCCCCATGCGACCCACGTCGCGGGGCATGGGATCAAAGCGTCTCGTGCGTCCGGGGCCGAAAGCAGGAAGACCCAACGCGTAAAACTGCTGGTCGCTGAACAGGGGTCCTGAATGGCAAGACACGCAGCCCGCTTTCCCGAAGAAAAGCACGCGTCCGCGCTCTGCGGTGGCGGGCAGGGGCGTTCCGCTGAGCCAGTAGTCGTAGGGGCTGTCGAAACTCTGCCATTCGCGGCCGATGAATGCGCCGAGGGCGTTGCCAATCTCCACGATGGTGACGTCTTCGGGGGCATCGATGTGATCGAAGGCCGCCACGAACATCTCACCATATTCCGGGATGATGCGGACGCGTTTGGCGATGATGGGCCATGCCGCGTCGATGCGGTCGTGAACGGCCCCGGCCACTTCGTTCTCCTTCGGATTTCCGGCCATCTCGAACTGTGCCGTCATGGGCAAAATCGCCTGCGCGGCGAGAATGTTGTCGAGCCCCTTTGGCAGCCACTCCTCTGCGGGGGAGTTGAAGCCGTTGCCGTAGAGGTCGGAGACCGACAGGCGGCCGTCATGAAAGAGGATACGGACGTCTTTATGACCGAGATTCCAGAGCGTTGGCGCAGATCGCGGAACCCGCTTCTTGATGCGGTCGGGGCCGGTTCCGGCGGTCCGCTCAGGCCCAAGGCCTACGCCACCTTCGCCAATGCCAAGGCTCAAGCCATCGCCGCCGTGGAGTGAATGGTGGTGGCAGGTTCCACACGAGATATTCATGTTTCCGGACAGGATCTTGTCGTAAAACAGAAGCTGCCCGATCTTGGCTTGATCTTCGTCGAAGGGCAGAAAGTCACCGGGGTTGATGGGGTCAGACACGGCCGCTGACGCAACGAGGGAAAGGACCATTCCATGCGCAAGGCTCTGATGGCGCTGGCTTTTCTTGCGACGCCGGCGACGGGTGAAATCGAAGAAGCGCGGGACTTGATGGAGGCCGGACGCTTTGAGGAGGCGCTCGAGGCGTTTTGGCCTGCCGCCCGGTCGGGCAATGCGGATGCCGAGGAACTTATTGGCGTGATGTACGCCCTTGGCCTCGGGGTGGAGCAGGATTATGTGCGCGCGTTCGAATGGTATCTGCGGTCTGCCATGAAAGGGCACCCTGGCGCGCAGTCGGGGGTCGGCTGGTACTACGAGGTCGGCCTCGGCATGCCTGCCCCCGATCTTACGCGGGCCTACATGTGGTACGTTCTCAGTGCCATCGGGGGTGACCCGGATGCTGCGATCTCCATGGAAGAGGTGGTCAAGAAAATGACGCCTGAAGAGATCGAACATGCCAATATCCTAATAGATGATTACCGCGTCTGGATGTACCCGTTCCGCTGAGAGTACCGGTCTGGCGGTATCGATCAAGGTGCCAGAACGCATACAGAAAGCATACAGAAACCGTATGGCTCGCACGTGGCTGTCGAGCCAATTGAGCGGGGGTTAACGGCGCCTTAATGCAAGCGGTGTCAGGCGGCGCGCACCGCGGTTTTCACGGCTCTCGCGGCGTCAATCACGGCTGATGCGACGGCCTCCACCTCGGCGATGCTGAGCCTCACCGGGAGCCGGACATCGCAGGCCCGGGAGAGCATGGCGCGTGTCTTTGGAAGGTCACCGCCAGGGATGCTCTCGGGCCCGAGGAACTCCCAGTTCCAGAACGCGCGCGCATTGTCTTCGCTGAGCCCAAAGACCTGCGCGCCGAGATTGCGGGCCTTGAGCTCCGCCACCAGGGCCTGCGCTTCGGTGTTGCTGAAATCAATCAGGTTGAACTGGATCGAGTCTGGGGCCCGCGTTTCCGGGTCGAGCGGGGGCGGGACGTCAAAGAGGCCGGAGGCATTGAGGAGGCGGGCCATGTGATCGTGGTTTCGCAAGCCCCGGCGGCAGCGATGTTCCAATTCATCAAGCTGCGGTCGGATGACGACTGCGCTCAGGTTTGACATGCGTGTGTTGTAGAGCGGGAGCTTGTTTTGCCAGCGCTTGAAAGGCTCCTGCAGAACGGGGTGCTTTTTCCAGTTGTGCTCATAGGCGCCGGACATAATCACCGCGCGCGCGGCGAGGTCGGCGTCGTTGGTGATGAGGATGCCCCCTTCGCCCGCGTTGAGCATCTTGTAGGACTGAAACGAGAAGCACCCGACGCGGCCGAGTGTTCCGATCTTCTTGCCGTTCCAGAGCGTGCCCAGAGAATGCGCGGCGTCTTCCACCACCGGGATGCCACGCGCGTCAGCCAGCCGCAGGATCGCGTCCATGTCGGATGTGTGGCCCCGCATGTGGGAGATCATGACGGCGTCTGCGGTGTCGAGTTTGGCCTCAAAATCCGCCAGATCGATGCGATAATTTTCGCCGACTTCAACGAGGATTGGCACGCATTCCGCGTGAACGACGGATGACGGCACCGCCGCGAAGGTGAAAGCGGGGATCAGGACGCGGGCGCCCCGTGGCAGCCCGAGCGCCTTCAGTGACAGGAAAAGGGCGGCCGAACACGAGGCCACGGCCACTGCGTAATCGACGCCCATCTTTGCGGCGAAGGCTTCCTCCAGCTGGGAAACCGGTGAGTTTTCAGAGGTATAGCGAAAAAGGTCGGCAGAGGTGAGAAGCGCGTCCAGCGCGTCGCGCGCGGATTCGGGGATGGGTTCGGCCTGATGGACGTCGGGGAGGGATGTCATGTCTGCTGCCTATTGATTGTTTTGCAGCAGTGAATCACAGGGAACCGCCATATGTCCAGTGACGCTTGAATGACAACCGGGCAGCAAAATGGGCGCGTCTGACGACGCGCCCTTCCGTTTTGTTGCCTTTACTGAAGGTCCGCGGAGCGGTCTTCGGCGAGGGATGCTTCCGCTTCAGCGACGGCGTCCTGGAGGGCCGCGAGGATTTCGCCGCCGCCATCGACATTGTCGGTGAACCAGCCGAGCACGGGCTCAGCGGCTGCCGCGAAGGTGGCCTTCTGCTCCGGCGTGGGGACGTAGAGGTCGCCGCCACCGGCCACGAAATCCGCATAGGCCTGGATCGACTTGCGCTTGGGCGAGGCAAAGGTTGCCTGCTGGAGAGCGTAGACGCCGTCCATGACCACGCGGCGCAGGCCCTCATCCATGTCCATGAACTTCTGGTTGTTCATGTACCACAGCGCGCCCATGTAGGCGTGCCCGTCGAGCGTGACGTATTGCAGGCCCGCATCGGGGAACTTCATGCCCATGATGTCGGTGATGCCATTTTTGGAGCCGTCAACGACGCCCGTCTGGAAGGAGGTGAAAAGCTCCGGCCACGGGATCGGGGTCGGCGATGCGCCGAGGGCCCGGACGAGCTCCTGCGGCAGGTCGGCGACGACCGTGCGGATCTTGAGGCCGTCAAAGTCGCCGGGCTCTGCCAGGCGCCGCTGCGTGTTGGCGAAGTTGCGCCAGCCGCCGGTGTTGCCGATGGTCATGAGACGGATCGTGTCGTCGCTGTCCTCGAGGATCTTGCCGCGCATGGTGCGCACAAAATCGGTCTGGCTGAGCACGTATTCGGCCACGCGGTCGTCTGCCATCACGTAGGGCAGATCGAGGACCTGCACGTAGGGAAAGAGGCCCGCGGCGCCGCCGGACGTTGAGATGTAGATGTCGATGGAGCCGTCCGAGACGCCCTGCAGACATTCCGTCCCGTTCTCGCAGAGCTGCGTGCCGATGAAGAGGTCGACGGTGATGGCGCCGTTTGAGGCGGCTTCCACGTAGTTTTTGAAGACGACGAGGCCGTCATAATCTTCGTCGTTCTCGTTGGAGTTGGCCGTGGCGCGGATGCTGAACTGGGCGTGGCCGTCCGCGTAGGCGGTGATCGCCGAACCGGCGAGGAAGCCGGCGGCGAGCGCCGCCTTGGTGAGACCTTTGAGCATGAATAACCTCCCTATGCTGTGTTGGTCAGGTGCGGCGAATGAAGCTCCGCCAAAGTCATTGCACGAACCCCGTCAGGCGGGGGATCGTCATGGAAATTGCCGGGAAGTAGGTGATCAGGAAGATCACGGCCACTTCGACGGCGAGAAACGGAAGGATCGCCTTGGAGATCGTCTCGACCTTCTCGCGGCTCACGCTGGCGGCCACGAAGAGGACGAGGCCCATGGGCGGGGTGGCGAGGCCCACGGTCAGGTTCACGGACATGATGATTGCAAAGTGGACGGGGTGGACGCCGAGATCAACAAAGATCGGCCCCAAGATCGGCCCGAGGATGATGATCGCGGGCCCTGCGTCGAGGAACATCCCCACCACGAAGAGAAGGAGATTGATCAGGAGGAGGAGGATCAGCGGGTTCTCGGAGAGGCTGAGTATAAACTCCGCCAGGATCTGGGGAGCGCCAGATAGCGCCACGACGGTTTTGAAGCTGACAGCCGCGCCCACGAGGAGGAGGACGGCAGAGGAGGCAAGTGCGGAGCGCGCGAACATGCCCGTGAGATCGCCGACCTTCATGGAGCCCAGCACGAAGAAGCTGACAAAGAGGGCGTAGACGACGGCAATGACGGAGGCTTCCGTCGGCGTCATGAAGCCGCCGAGGATGCCACCCAGGATGATGACCGGCGTGAGGAGCGGGGCCACAGCCTTCTTGCAGGTGAAGCGGAAGTCCTGGCTGACCGCGCGGCGGTATTGGCGGAGGAGGAGATCAACGCTCAGAATGCAGGCGGCAAAGAGCGCGAGGTTGATCGTCTGGTTCGCCTCATCGCCGAACATGCCAGCGACACCGCCGATAATGCGGAAGAGGAAAAAACCGAATGTCGCGCGGATGAGGATGAGGGACGTCCAGTACTCCACGCTGCTGATTGACTGATCTGCGATGACGACCCGTTCCGCCGGGGGCAGGTCGTAGCGGTCCGCCATCACGCGGACCATGACCATGAGGCCCACGCCGACGAGGATGCCGGGGACGATGCCTGCGAGGAAGAGGGCGGCTACGCTTTCTCCCATGACGTAGGCGTAGATGATCATGATGCCCGATGGCGGGATGATCGGTCCGATGACGGAGGAGGCGGCGGTGATCGCGGCGGCAAAGCGGCGCGTATAGCCGTTCTTTTCCATCGCGGGGATGAGCGTGGAGCCCAA
>JBCDGS010000088.1:0-6090 GCA_038751055.1 Pseudomonadota bacterium
GACCACTTTCTCTTTCTGGGCTCTATCCACAGTTTCACTCCAAGTTTGGAAGGGTTGCCCCCTCCGGCTCACGTCCCGGTCTTGCGTCATGCAAGGTCCGGCGGTCCGATAGGGCAACGCGCCACCCGCTCCTGGAGGAGCCGAAAGACGAATTGTGCTTTCCCATCTCAGGCAGGACTTATGGTGTTCACGCACCACCCACCGTCTCGGACGAAATGCCGTCCGGACGGGTCCGCACGACAGATCGGGCACATGCATGACGGCCGCGCGCACGTCAACAGCAAAGTTCGGAGCAGGAGCGAGGCCGAGGGACGGCGGGCGGGGCGTCTTCGCCGCAAGGCGAACAGCGTCCGTCCCGGCGGGCCCTCAGAATTCGAGGACGGGCTTTGCGTTCTTGGCGTGGCGGCGCATGACTTCGCGGGCGGCCTGACGCTCCGCCACGGGGCGCGCAGGTACGGCGAGCCTGAGGTCCGGGAAGATGGCCCGCAGTTCATCGCGCTGCTGGGCATCCATCGCCTTTAACGCCTGATCGCCCAGGTGCAAGCTTTCTGCAGGCGCCCCTTCGGCCAGCACGATCTCGTGCCGGACAAAGAGCAGGTGATGGTAGCTGACCGGCCCGGGCGCCTCCTGCGTGACGCCCGGCAGCCCAAGGAGCTTCTTTGCAGAGATCAGCACTTCTGACGTCCCAAACATCCGCGCGGCCACCTTTGAGCGCATCAGCATCCTGTGTTGTGGAGAGACGCGCAGGACCCGGCGGGGCAGCCCCTTGCCGAGCGCGCCCACCTCAAACCGCACGGGCGCCAGCCGCGCGGTTGCGTCCATCTCGCGCGACTTTGTCCAGCGCAGCTTCTGAAAGCCGTTGTCGCGCGTCAGAACCAGGTCGCCCGGAGCAAGATCTTCGACCGGTCGTGCCCCCTCCCGCGTCGCAATGAGCGTTCCCGCGCAAAAGCAGACCGCAAAGTCGAAGTTCTCGCGTTCCGCATACATGCCCGTCCATCGGTTGCCTATGAGGCTGTCGAGGCTCAGCTCCTGGATGGGTTTTGCCTGAAGCGCCATCTGATCGGCATTGAGCGAGTATTCCGGTGCGAGATACGTGTTTCCATCGGTGTCTTGAAAGATCACGGCAGAGATCTGTGCCTGGCTGCCATCCGTGTACGTGATCGTGGCTTTGTAGACCGAGGTGCCGTCGAACGTCTGATCGGGGCCGCCATCGAGGCTGAACGTGTCGCTATCGGTGGCCATGTCATAGACATTTGCCGTGCCGCCATCGACGCCCGTGGAGCCGGGGTTGAGCTCCTGCATGTTTTGCCAGAGCGGTTCCTTTTCGGAGCCGAACTCCTCCCCCACCAGGTGTTTTGCGTTCTCGGCAGTCGTGTTGCCTTCACGCGTATCAATCGCGTCCATTTTGCCAAGAGAGATGACATTAAAGGTACTCTGAGCCATGGCGCATCCCGCGTTGAAGTGCGCTGTCCCTGACAGGTTTTGGTTAACGCCGGGCTAACTGTAACGCGTCGATGTCTCGGGTTTTGCAGGCCTGGCACAAGGAGGGTGGCTCTTCCCCACGCCCCATAGGCGAAACATGCATTCGCGGGTCCAGAAATGGTGAGGCCCGGCGCAGTGGCCGGGCCTCGAACGTGTCGTGTCGGGCGCTGCAGCCGCTACTGACCCATCATGGCCTGCGTCGCAGGCGCCATGGCCTCGTTCATGACATGGAAGACTGCGGTGTTGTCCACGTAGTCACCGTTCCAGTCGTATTGCGTGCCCCAGAGCTCGGCTGCACCGATATCGGTCCGCGTGAAATGCGCAAAGATCTCGGACCCGGCGCCAAGCGCCCAGAGCGGGACAAGCTCATTGGTGTGGTTGCGCGACGAGAACATGTAGCCGGGCATATTCCCCGCCCCGCGGTCCTGCACGGCGAGATACTCGTTAAAGACGTCCTCGGTGGGGTCAAAGCGCGCAGCGAGAAGGGCCTCATCCGAGCGGTCCGCGGCCACAGGGCCACCGACGCCGTTCGTCCAGGTCCCCTCACCCCAGATCCCGCCGCATTCATGGTCGGAGGTCACGATCAGGAGGGTCTCATCCCAGCTTGAGTTCGTCTCCACCCACTCGATCACCGCATCGACGGCGAGGTTGAAGTCGATCTGCTCTTCGATGAAGCGACCCATGTCATTGCTGTGCCCCATCCAGTCGACGGCACCGCCTTCAATCATCACGAAGAACCCGTCCTCGTCCTGATTGAGCACGTTGAGGGCGCCGAGGCTCATCGTGGCGAGGGTAGGCGTCGACGGGTTGTAGGCCATCCCCGACGGCGTGTCCGCCGTCCCCAGCCCCTCACGGCTGGCTTGCAACGTCGAGCCGGCCTGAGCGACGCCGACGATCCGCTCGGGCAGGTTTTCACCGGCAGCGAGGGCTTCAAAATCCGCCTTCGTGTCGATGAAGGCAAAGCCGTTGAGGCCCTCCGGAGAGGTCAGCGCCGCGAAGGTCTCTGATCCGCCCACAAAGCGGTAGGCGTCTTCGTCTTCCGGCTCGATCTGGTTTCCGTTGTTGTCGAAGAACGGGTGGCCCGGCCCCATGATGACGTCGAGGTCGGAGGCGAACATTTCGTTTGCGATCTCGACGTAGTTGTTGCGGGAGACGTTGTGCGCGGCAACCGCTGCTGGCGTTGCATGGGACAGCATGACCGACGCGACGGCACCGGCAGACTTGCCCTGATCCATGGCGATCTGGGCGATGGTCTGAAACTCCTCCTCGCCCGTCCAGTCGAGGTTCAGCCGCCCGTTGGACGTCTTGCGCCCGGTCATGAGCGCCGTGCCCGCCGCCGCGCTGTCGGTGTAGGAGGTGTAGCGCTCGCCCACCGGGTTGAAGTCGTTGCGCATGGTATTCTCAAAGCGGTTCCAGCGCGTCGCCGGGTCGTAGCCCTGCGCAACCGCGCCGCCAGCGAGGCGGACATCTTCGGCGCTCGGCAGGAGGCCACCGGCGCCGTCGACGAGGTTGAGTGCGTGGTGATCGAGGCCGTACACCACAGGCTGCGTGCCGTCCGGGCGTGTGACCTGGTAGGATTGGGCGTTCGCGAGGCCCTGATAGTAGTCAGCGGCCAGCCAGCCGTTGAAGCCGATGCCGTCCGAGATCATGAGGATGACATTCTTGGCCTGTCCGTCACCCGCCTGTGCCTGGGCAGAAAGTGCCAGGCAGGATGTCAGCGCCGTAGCCATCAAGAGACGTGAAGCAGTCATGGATAAGCCCCCATAGGTTGTGAACGCCCGGGGAGTACGCGTAAGAGGTGACGCCAATCTGACAGTTTGATTAAGGAATTGTGTCAGCCGACCCAGATCCGCCGCACGTAATGAAAAGGGCCCGACGCAGTGCCGGGCCCTCCAGAAACGCATGAGTGCCAGGCTTTAGAAGAATCCCATCGGGTTCTCGTCATAGCTGACGAGGAGGTTCTTCGTGTTGCGGTAATGGTCGAGCATCATCTTGTGGTTCTCGCGACCGATACCGGACTTCTTGTAGCCACCGAAGGCCGCGTGCGCCGGATAGTGGTGGTAGCAGTTGGTCCAGACGCGGCCCGCCTCGATGGCGCGCCCCATGCGGAAGGCGGTATTGCCGTCGCGCGTCCACACCCCGGCGCCGAGGCCGTAGGTCGTGTCATTGGCGATGGCGATGGCCTCTGCCTCGTCCTTGAACGTCGTGACCGACAGGACTGGGCCGAAGATCTCCTCCTGGAAGATCCGCATGGAGTTCTCACCGCGGAAGACAGTGGGCTGGATGTACCAGCCGTCACCCAGACCGTCGCCGAGGGACGCGGCATCGCCGCCCACGAGGACCTTGGCGCCCTCCTCTTTGCCGAGCTTGAGATAGCCGGTGATCTTCTCCATCTGCTCGGTGGAGGCCTGACCGCCCACCATCGTCTCCATCTGGAGGGGGTTGCCCTGGACGATCTTCTTGACGCGCTCGACCGCACGCTCGAGGAACGCTTCGGCGATGCTCTCGTGGACGAGGGCGCGCGATGGGCAGGTGCACACCTCGCCCTGGTTCAGCGCGAACATCGCAAAGCCCTCGAAGCACTTGTCGAGGAACGCGTCGTCCTTATCCATGACGTCGGCGAAGAAGATGTTGGGCGACTTCCCGCCAAGCTCGAGCGTGACCGGGATCAGGTTCTCGGCTGCTGCGCGCATGATGATCTGGCCGGTGGACGTCTCGCCCGTGAAGGCGAGCTTGGCGATCCGCGTGGAGGTGCTGAGCGCCGCCCCTGCTTCTTCACCGAAGCCGTTCACGACGTTCACGACGCCGTCGGGGATCAGATCGCCCAGAAGCTCCATCAGGACCATGATCGAGGCCGGTGTCTGCTCTGCCGGCTTCAGCACGACCGCGTTTCCGGCAGCCAGCGCAGGTGCGAGCTTCCAGACGGCCATGAGGATCGGGAAGTTCCACGGGATGATCTGGCCGACGACGCCCAGCGGCTCGTGGAAGTGATAGGCGTAAGTGTTCGCGTCGATCTCTGCGATGGAGCCTTCGTCCGCGCGGATGACGCCGCCGAAATAGCGGAAGTGATCGATGGCGAGCGCGAGGTCAGCGTTCACCGACTCGCGGATCGGCTTCCCGTTGTCGAGCGTCTCGGCCACGGCAAGGGTCATCAGGTTCTGTTCGATCCGGTCGGCGATCCGGAACAGCATCGTGGAGCGCTCTGCCAGCGACGTTTTGCCGAACGCAGGAGCCGCAGCATGGGCGGCGTCCAGAGCGGCTTCGATATCGGCCGCGCCCGAGCGGGCAACCTCGCAGAGTTTTTCACCCGTGATGGGCGTGTGATTGTCGAACCACTTGCCGGTTTGAGGTTCTACGAATTTGCCGCCGATGAAATTGCCGTAGCGCGCTTTGTATGGAAATTCGACACCCAGATGGGACGAATCGAGCGCGGTGCTGCGCCCGTTGGCATCGGTATGAACGTTCATTGAGTCCTCCCAAGACTAATGTGTTTTGCAAGCTGGGGCAGACTTTTGGCTCTTTGCGGCCGTTGCCTGCTCTAGCGTGGACCTCGACCATAGCAGAGACAACCTGAGGGCGATACGGGCGCGGCAGGGGGGGCGACCTTTTGTCCAGGAGGCGGCTGAACGAAAAAGGCCCGGCGCAATGGCCGGGCCTTCTTGCGACTGTAGGTGTGACTGCCTAGCCGGCTTCGGTGGCGGACGTGACGTCGATGGACACGCCAGGCCCCATGGTGGAGCTGACGGCCACCTTTTTCACGTAGGTGCCTTTGGCGCCCGTCGGCTTGGCCTTGGCCACTGCATCCACGAAGGCACGTATGTTCTCCACGAGCTTCGCTTCATCGAAGGATGCCTTGCCGACGCCGGCATGGACAACACCCGCTTTTTCCGCCTTGAACTGGACCTGGCCGCCCTTGGCCGCTTCGACGGCCTCTTTGACGTCCATCGTCACCGTGCCGACCTTGGGGTTCGGCATCAGGTTGCGGGGGCCCAGCACCTTACCGAGGCGGCCCACGATGGGCATCATGTCGGGCGTGGCGATGCAGCGATCAAACTCAATCGTGCCGCCCTGGACGGTTTCCATGAGGTCCTCTGCACCGACGATGTCAGCACCGGCTTCCTTGGCCTCGTCGGCTTTCGGGCCCCGGGCGAACACGGCCACGCGCACCGTCTTGCCGGTGCCGTTGGGCAGCGTGACCTTGCCGCGCACCATCTGATCGGCATGGCGCGGATCGACCCCGAGATTCATCGCCACCTCGACGGTCTCGTCGAACTTGGCGGTCGCGTTGGCCTTCACGAGCGCGACGGCGGCGTCGACGCTCAGGTTCTCCTGCTCGCCCACCGCCTCGCGGGCGGCGCGGGTGCGCTTTCCGAGCTTGCTCATCAGCCCTTCACCTCGATGCCCATGGATTTGGCGGAGCCGAGCACGATGTTCATCGCCGCCTCGACCGAGTTGGCGTTGAGATCCTTCACCTTGGCTTCGGCGATCTCGCGGACCTGCGCGGTGGTGACGGAGGCCACCGTCTCGCGGCCCGGGTTCTCGGCGCCGCGCGGGCGGTTGCGCTTGCCCACCGGCTTCAGGCCGGCCGCCTTCTTCAGGAAGTACGAC
>JBCDGS010000089.1:0-6044 GCA_038751055.1 Pseudomonadota bacterium
CTGCCAGGAGAGGCGCGACATCCAGCTCGACCTCACCTATGCGGGCAGCCGGGCGATGACGGTCTACGACCTGCCGCTCAACGAAGTGGTCTTCGACTTCTACGACAGGCTCAAGAGCGTCACCAAAGGCTATGCCAGCTTCGACTACCAGATGGAGGGCTACCGTGCCGACAACCTCGTGAAAATGAGCGTGCTCGTGAACGAGGAACCCGTGGACGCGCTCAGCATGATGGTCCACCGCGACCGGGCCGAGTCCCGCGGCCGCGCCATGTGCGAAAAGCTCAAGGACCTCATCCCCCGCCACATGTTCAAAATCCCGATCCAGGCGGCCATCGGCGGCAAGGTGATCGCCCGCGAGACGCTGTCAGCCCTCCGCAAGGACGTGACGGCCAAATGCTACGGCGGCGATGCCACGCGGAAAAAGAAACTGCTCGAGAAGCAAAAAGCCGGCAAGAAGAAAATGCGCCAATTCGGCCGCGTCGACATCCCGCAAGAAGCGTTCATCTCCGCCCTCAAGATGGATGGATGAGTGCCGACCGTCTTCCGCAAAGACGGCTACCGCTTCTTCTTCTACTCGAACGAGGGCAGCCCGCGCGAACCCGTTCACATCCACATCATGCAGGGCCGCGCGGAAGCGAAATTCTGGCTCGAGCCCGACATCCGCGTCGCCCGCTCCTCCGGCTTCGACGCCCGCACTTTGCGCAAACTGGCGGGCATGGTAGAAGAAACGTCGACCGAGATCACACGAGCCTGGCATGACCATTTCAGCAACTGACGTCCGCTTTGACGACGACACGATGTGGGTCTCTCTGGAGGATGGCCGGTCGCTTGGCGTGCCCCTCGCATGGTTTCCCCGCCTCCTTGCCGCCACCCCCGCGGAGCGTGCGGCTGTCACCATCACCGCCTACGGGCTTCACTGGGAGGCGCTGGACGAAGATGTTTCAGTGCCCGCGCTTTTGTCCGATGCGCCCAAGGTGGCAGCAGAGTGACTGACGCAATCGATCCAAGATCTGCAGCAAATCTTATCATTGATATTCGGAGATACTTTGAGAACCCAGTTACGCATCTAGAACTGCAGAAACTAGTGTACTTTTGTCATGAAGGGTATCTGAGAGAAACTGGTAATCCGCTCGTCGCTGGGTCTTTTGAGGCATGGGACAATGGCCCGGTTCATCCAGTTCTTTGGGGTGCTTTCAAGCATAACGGACGTGAAAAAATCCTCTTAAAAGCGAAAGCGTTAAATCTCCTTTCGGGCGACAGAAAACCAATTCCAAGACCACCGAAGGCATTGCAATCACACATTTTCAGTACGCTGGGAAAACTTGAAGGATTGGACGCCTGGGCGCTGGTCGAACTTTCGCATCGGAAGAATGGCGCCTGGGATAAGGTATACTACCAAATGGGGTCGAAAGGGTCTATCATACCAAATGATCTAATTCGGGCGTCGATTCCCTTAGGTGATTTCCGCTCTGGTGATGGAGGCAACCTTGCTGCATTCGACTACGAAGACATACCCCCTTACAACGATTGATGCTTTAAAGCTCTCGTCTCAGCCGGAAGGCTTTCGCTACCGCTATTTGCGAGATCTCGAACGTCCAAAATTCTGGGTATCATATCGACCAATTCATCTGAATTGGGGCAAACTGATTGCCCGGGAGCCGAGCCTCGATCTTGGCCTAGCAGCCGATGAAAAAGAGGCGCTTCTCGAACATGTGGTTAGTGGATGTAGGTACGGCGAGCTTGATGTCACCTGCAACCGAGCGGTCGCCGAGGCCATTTACGATTGGGCCAAAGAGGCAGACGCGGTAAGTATTAGTCACTCATTTAGTCCGTACCGGCTTCCATTAGCGACGCATTCAGTCTTCCAAGAAGGGATTACCGTTATTGGCGGCGAAGGGTACGGGATCTTCCTTGACCCTCGAAGCTCAGGGTCACAACTTACGGTGCAGGGGCGCAAATTCCTTCACTCAGCGATGTATTGGAAAATGCACGGAATCGCTGAATATGTCGATATCAAGCCTGCGTTACTTACTGTCGGAGATGGCAAAGTCCGACGAGCTCGTCTGATAGAGTTCGAAGGCCCAATCGAGTACTCGCAAGATGAAGTTGTGTCTCGATTAGCGAGGACTGAACAGATATGGCTGGATGTGCAGCTTGAACGACGCGCGGCGTCGATCAAAGCCAGGGCTTAAGGGCTAGTCTCCACCACCTCTTCCGCCTCACCTTCTCCTCCACCACTACCTCCACCTCGCCGCCCGGGACGGGCTCTAGGCCGTTTTTGGCGAGGATGCTGCGTTCTTTGGCGCGGCTCAGTTGGGCTCGGCGGATCTTTTCGGCGCTTTCGCGGCCGGAGAGGCGCCAGTTGATGACCGAGAACGTGCCCGGCAGTTGGTGCGGGTCGCCGGTTTTGATCTTCTCGATGGTCGCGTCCATTTCCGCCTCTGACATGATCCGGGTCATGTCGTGGATCGACACGAGCGCCGCCACCTTGCGGCCGTGGCGGGTAAGGATGACCTTGCCGTCCGGGCGGTTCACCCAGTCGATGAGCGCCGAAAGCTGATCGCGCGCTTCGGTCGTGGAGCGGAGGATGGTGTGGCCGGGTTGCGGGGTGATGAGCATGGGCAGGGCCTTTTGTACATTTTGTCGAGACGGGCTTTGAGGTCTGTACAAAACCTCCCAAAAGATCGTTTCCCGGGCGCGCGGCGGGGGCCATGAGGGGGCCTTGACGGCTCTTTGGGATCTGCCGGGGGCGCTCACCCGCGGGCGCTTTGGGCCGTCGGCGCCCTGCGCAGTTGACAGACGCGACACACAACATATTGATGTGGGCGCGGTTGGTGGGAGAGATCCATGAGATTTATGACGGTTTGCGCGGTGGGCGCGGCGTGCCTTGGCGCGCAGGTTTCGGCAGAGGGCCTCGCCCACCTGTCTTTCAGCTCACAGGTCCTCACCGGGGAAACGTTCCGGGATATCGACGCGCTGACGGGGTCCTTTACAGGGGCCTCCCGGTTCGCGGCTATAGGGGTCTACGAGACCGGGGCCACGTCCCTCTACGGCTCGCTTGTCTTTGATAACGTTGACTTTACTGGCCGCGGCCTGCGGGACAACACGCGCGAGGCCAGCACGCTCGAGCTCGGCTTGGACTACGCGGCGGGCCAGTTCACGATCGGCGCGAACGCGTCCGTCCTCGACCTCGCGAACCTCGACGAAGAGAACACGCTGACCTCACTGGCGCTCTACGGTGACTACGGGTGGGACGGGTTTCACGCCGGGGCCGCCCTTGTGTCGATCGAAGCCTCCGACGGCGATTTCGACGATGTGGGCTTCGCCCTCTTCGGCGGCTACGAGACCCCGACCGGCCTCGCCCTCGGCGCGCAGGTCACCGAGATCGACGATGAGACATTCTACACGGCCTACGCCACCTACGCCACGGACGCCTACGAGATCACCCTCGACGTGACCGGGGATGACAATGATCGCCTCGCCCGCCTCTTCGGGGCGTATTACGTCCTTCCTGAGGTGGCGGTGATCGGCGGGTTCGTGGACCTCGACACCGGGTTCGACGGCACCACAGAGCGCTATGTCGGGGCGCGCGTTGACGTGGCCCCGGGCTACTCCGCAGAGTTCGCTCTGTATGATCTTGAGGCGTTCAACGGCTTTGAAGGGGACGGTGTGTCCTTCAAGATCGGCTATGAGGTCGGCAGCCCGCGCCGCGGCTATCAGTCCTTCGCGACCATCGCCGACCGGCTCTTGAGCCCGATTTTCTACTCTTTCTAGGGGCGGGCCCACGGCCTTGGATCGCGGTGGATTGAGCTGAGCGGCCAGTCCTCTGCCCGCGCGCACAGGCCCCACCGCACCGGCATGGCGAAGTATTCGCGGGCCACACGCTCTAGCTCGGCGCGATCAATCCATGTGTGGATGGGCCAGTGGAAGGCGAGAGGCGCCTTGGCGTGCCGTGCGATGGTGTCGCCCAGGCGGCAAAAGCGGTCGATGGCCTCATCCTCCGTCGTCATCGACACCAGAAGAAAAAGGGCGCCGGGCAGGACGACGGCGGCATGCGTCTCCCACGGGGCTTGCGCGCGCTCGGCGGCGAAGGCGTGGCGGACGAGGGCAATCTCCTCGGTAAGGGCGGCGCTGTCCTTGCCGTCCACCGCCAGGTGGCAGCGATGAAGGACCTGGGGCGGAGCGGTATCGAGCATGCCCCGTTCATCAACGATTCACCTTAATGAAAGGTGAAGGCGGGCGGGGCGCTCGAGACGGGCTTTACCCAGCGTCCAGGAACGCTGTCACGGCGGCCTCGAACTCCCGCGGTTTCTCGGCGTGGAGCCAGTGGCCCGCCCCCGGGATCCTGGCAAACCTCGCGGCGGGAAAGAGGGCCTTGATGGTCGCGCGCGCGTCCGGTTGCACATAGTCCGAGGCCGCGCCTGACAGGAAGAACGCTGGCACCTCCGCCGCGGTCGAGACGTCAGGAAAGCCGATAATGGCATCCATGTTCGCGCGGAGCGCAGGGAGATTGAGCAACCAGCGCCCGGCGCGCACGTCGAGGGACTGGAGGAGGAAGGCGCGCACCGTGGCGTCCTCGACCCGGGCAGAGAGGGCCGCATCGGCGTCCGCGCGTGTGGCAATGGACGCCAGATCGAGCGCTTCCATCGCGTCAATGAGGGGCATCTGCGTGTGCGTATAGATCACGGGCGCGATGTCAGCGACGATGAGCCGTCGGAGCGGCGCACCCTTCAAGGCTGCCACCATGGCGGCTTTCCCGCCCATGGAATGCCCGAGGAGGTCGGCCCCGTCGAGCGGCTCCAGCACCTGAGCCAGATCACCGGCCATGGCTTCATAGCTCATGTCGTCGGACCAGAAGCTGCCCGCGTGGTTGCGCATGTCCACGCAGATCACGCGGCGGTGGGCGGCCATGCGTTTGGCGATGACGCCCCAGTTGCGCGCCGATCCGAAGAGGCCGTGGGCAATGACGAGGGGGCGGCCTGTCTCGCCGAATTCGAGGGTCCTGAGCATGGCAGGGGCCTAGCGCGGATGGCAGTGGAAAGGCCAGCCCGACCGGGTTAGCCTGCGCCCCGTGGAAGCCAATGATGTGTCCTCCAGGCTCGGCTCGCTGCGCGCGGAAATCGCGATCAAATACGGGGTCGGCGGGTCGCTCGGGTCCCAGATCCGGGCGATCCGGCGCGCGTTACCGAAATATGAACGCCGCCAGGCCGAGAGCCTCGCGCGCGTGGAAGCGGCGATCGAAGCAGGGGCCGCAGAGGTGGATCCAGAGGCGTTCGAACGGGCGGAGACGGCGCTCCTCATGCATCTGGACGGGCTTGAGGCGGCCTCGCGCCGGACCCGGCGCGCCGTGGACATCGCGATGAACGTGCTTGTGAACATGGCGCTCGCGGTGGCGGCGCTTCTTGCCCTATGGGTCTGGCTTGGGAATGGGTGAGGCAGGCCGGGGCCCGGATGCGCGATGCGCAGCCCAGGGGCACCCGGCCGACCGATCCGTCAGGTATAGAGCGGGAAGCGGGCGCACATCTCTGCCACTTCGGCCTTCACCTTGGCCTCGACGGCAGCGTTGCCCTCGTCGCCGTTGGCGGCGAGACCGTCCACAACCTCGTTGATCCAGTCGCCGATCTGGCGGAACTCACCCTCGCCAAAGCCGCGCGTCGTGCCCGCAGGCGAGCCGAGGCGGATGCCGGACGTCACCATGGGCTTTTCAGGGTCAAACGGCACGCCGTTCTTGTTGCAGGTGATGTGCGCGCGGCCGAGGGCCTTCTCGGTCGCGTTGCCCTTCACGCCCTTTGGACGCAGGTCCACGAGCATGACATGGGTATCGGTGCCGTTCGTCACCGTCGCCAGACCGCCCTTTTCCAGCTGGTCGGCCAGCGCCTGGGCGTTCTTGATCACCTGCTGCTGGTAGACCTTGAAAGAGGGGTCGAGCGCCTCGCCGAACGCCACGGCCTTCGCGGCGATCACGTGCATCAGCGGCCCGCCCTGAATGCCGGGGAAGATGGCTGAGTTGAACTTCTTCGCCATGGCCTCGTCGTTCGTCAGGA
>JBCDGS010000090.1:0-5498 GCA_038751055.1 Pseudomonadota bacterium
CGGAGACGACGATGATGTCGCCGACCGAGGCGTATTTACGCTTCGAGCCGCCAAGAACCTTGATGCACTGCACCCGGCGCGCGCCGGAATTGTCAGCAACATCCAGATTCGTCTGCATCTGAATCATCGGTATACTCCCGACCTTGGGTGCCGCCCTGCAGGGGACATAGACACCCGGGTTTCGTATGAACGCACCTAGCCTCCGACCAAGCGCGGATGGGGCCTACTAGAGAAGGTGCGGGAGTCACGCAACCCCATTTTCTAAAGAACCTTGGCGCTCCGCCCAACCAACCCACTCTGGCCCGGGCACCGGGCCGCGCCCGACCCTCCCCCCGGGAGGGCGCACCTCGAACAACCACCCCAAGCGCGGACAGTTCACTCAACAGTACACCCACCCAACCAAGCCGCCAAAGCCCTCCCAGGCTCGGGCGCGTCCCTCCTAAAGAGTGCTGCGTCTTTCGCTACTGGTGCATATTGGCATAACAACAACTGCAAACAGCAAACGGAAAAATGACGAGCTAAGGGGTGAATTAGGTGGACAGTTTTTCAGACGCTATAGGACTACGCAAAGACTGGCCTCACGAACCCCAAAATCAGGACGAAATGAGCATAACTGGACTCGCCAGTTGGGCTCAGGCCTATCTACGCGCAGCAGAAGTTCTGAACTTCTCCGCTGAGGCCCGGGACGGTGCATTTTATGCCGGACCGGTAGTCCAAAGCGCCGGTCTCGCGACTGAGCTGACCCTCAAGGCAGTGTTGAGAGGTCTCGGTCAGACCGAGAACGACGTGAAAAAGTTCAGCCACAACACGTACGAAGCCTATTGTGAGGCGCGTGTAGCCTTCGATGAGGTGAAATTCTTAGACTTGCACTTTGCCAACACCAGTCACTTGAAAACACCGCAAGAGGTGCGGGAGCGGCTTGAGAAGCAGGGGGAAAAAGACGTGGATATTCGTTGGCGTGTATATTTCGACCACTTGCGCATCTTGGATACGAGTTACCACCGTCCGTTTCGCGCTCGCTATGTGATCCCGGGTGCAGTGATCCTCCCAGAGATAACCATTGTTCTAACTGGCACCAAAATCCTTCTCTCAGCCTTGCAGGAGCGGCTTAGATCGGACGTCTCGGCAAATTGGGGAGGCAGCCACCTAATTGAAGAAGGAGCCTGAAAAAAAACGCGCCCCTCTCGGGACGCGCTTTCAAATCTCGTAGGGTGGGGTTTCAACCCACCATTCACGCCTCAGAGCCCGAATACACTTCCCAGCGTTTCGTTTTCGACTTCGGCGGGCACTCGATGATGCGCACGCTGTCGCCGATCTTGTACTCGTTCTTCTCGTCATGGGCGCGGTAGGTCTTGGACTTCCGCACGGTCTTTTGCAGCAGCGGGTGCTTGAAGCGGCGCTCGACGGAGACAGAGATCGTCTGGTCGTTCTTGTCGCCGGTCACGGTGCCGGTCAGGATACGCTTAGGCATTGTCGGCTGCTCCCGCTGCTTTCTCGTTGAGGATCGTCTTCACGCGCGCGGCGTCGCGCTTCACCTGGCGCATCCGCGCGGTGTTCTCGAGGGCGCCGGTCGCCTGCTGGAAGCGCAGGTTGAAGGCCTCTTTTTTCAGATTGGTCAGCTCTTCGCGGAGCTGGTCGGGAGTCTTCTCCCGCAATTCGCTGGCGTTCATCACGCTCTCCTTTGGTTCTCACCGGCAGGCCCTGCCCGTTTGACGACAGGTCACCCGATTCCCGATGGGTCTTGAATGAAGCGCGCTGATAGTCTGCAGATGCGCCGCTGGCAACCCCCGCGCGCCCAAGTCAGTCCTTTAAGGCGAGCTTTGCCTTCAGCTCCTCGATTTCGGCCTGAAGCGGGGCCGTGGCACGGGCAATGGCCTGCGTAACCACGGCCTCGGGATAAAAGCCCGGGATGTATTTGGGGCAATTCCAGTCCATCGCGACCACGTCGATTGTCAGGATCCGTTCTACGGGCACCCCTTCCAGCGACAACGCGCCCACGACGTCCGGATCGGCGTCCGCGAGATCCCTGAGCGTGGCGCGCCCCTGTATCTTCAGCCGTGCCTTGCGGACGTAATCCATCAGGAAAAGCGAGACGCGGTCATCTGCCCCGAGATTACCCATGGAAATGAATTGCCGGTTCCCCCGATAATCCGCGCAGGCCAGGCGCGTGGGGCCCAGCACCCGGAGAAAGCCCGGCGGCCCGCCACGATGCTGGACGTATGGCCAGCCAGCGGGGGTGACACTGGCGAGGTAGACGCTCTCGCGCGACTCGATGAATGCGATGTCCTCCGGTGACAGCCCGGATTGCGTCCGCCGCTGATAGGCGATCTGGTACTGTTGGTACCCGCCGTCTGCCCTTTGCAGGTCGGCAACGGCTTCGTGAAACATCAATTCCGCATAGTTCTGCAAGCTGGGTTCCTCATCGGTTAGCGCAGGCGCACGGTTCGCCAGAAGTCTTCCGGCCGCACCGCTATAAGCTCCGCACGGCAGAGCGTCTCAACCGAGAACTTGGCCGGGGCTGAGATGAAAGACCCGCCGAGCAACGCCCCAGGCCAGAGCATCGCGATCAGGTTCGGCAGTTTTTCCACCCCGCCACCCTAGCGCGAATTGTCAGCGCCCGCACCCCGCGGTAGGCGGGTGTCATGGCAATCTCCAACCTGTTCACCACCCGCCTCTACCGCGCGCGCCTCAACGATTTCGGTCCCGGCGTCGACCCGGGCGAGCTTGACGCGTCCTGTCGGGCAATCGCCGACGACGATGAAGCCGGAGAAGCCTGGTGCGAAGAAAACAATTTTCCGGGCTACACCTCCTACGCCTCCCTCACCGATCTGCCTTGGCGCTTCCCGATCTTTGCGGATGTCGTGGCATCGCTCGACGCCCATGTCGCCACCTTTGCGGAGGCGCTGGCTTTCGACCTCGGTGACAGAGCTCTGGTGCTTGAGGATATCTGGATCAACATCCTGCCCGAGGGCGGCATCCACACCGGCCACATTCATCCCCATTCCGTGATTTCGGGCACGACCTACGTTGCCATGCCCGCTGGGACGAGCGCCCTTAAACTCGAGGACCCGCGCCTCCAGATGATGATGGCGGCGCCACCCCGCCGTCCAGACGCGCCAGAGGACCTACGCAGTTTTGTCTACGCGAAGCCTTCTGTCGGCGACGTGCTGCTTTGGGAAAGCTGGCTGCGCCACGAAGTGCCGATGAACATGGCAGAGGAAGATCGCATCTCCATGAGTTTCAACTACCGCTGGGGCTGAGGGCCCGAACCGCGTGGCTACCCCTTCTGCAGCCCTTCATGGGCCATAACTTCCGCCCCGTTGTGGACGAGGCGCGACTTCCACGGGATGGGGTTACGCAGCGCGAAATGCGCCATGCACGCGTTCTCGGCCTCTTCCATCAGGTCCCGGATGCGCTCTTCAGGCTCGTCGCTCTCGATCAAGACGTGGGTCTCGATGTTCTCCATGGACCCTTCGGTCGTATGGCCAAGCTGGCGCATATTGCTGAGGTTGGTCTTGAAGCCGACCTTTTGCTCGAGCTTCATCGACGTGATCTCGATCCCGCGGGCCGTGTAGATGTCGGTGAGGTGCGTCATCAGGCAAAAGCCGATCCCGGCACACATGAAGGCAAGTGGCGGCGGCGCGGTGTCGTCGCCTACGGGCGTCTGCTCATCGCAGTATAGCTTTACCGCCGAAAAGCCCGGAATGTTCACCTGAACCGAGCCCTCTTTCTTCTGCCTGCCAGTGCTCTCCGCCGTCAGCACGACCTCGAATTCCAGCGGCTCGGGCGGCTTGGCTTGCTTGAAGGGTTTCGATGTGAACTGTGTTGGCTCGGGCAGCGTGTCGCCCCGCGCGCCGACTCGGTAAGTGCCTGGCATGGTGCTCTCCTCTTGGTGAGGCGCACCATAACGACGGATCAGACTTTGGCGAGGATATCCTCGAGCCACGGCACGGCCACGTCCTCGGGCATGTCACCGCCGGACGCGTCATAGATCCCGCGTTCGCCCACAAGCTGGGCCTTGCAGGCGATCATCTCATTCATGAGCCGCTCTGAGCCGTGATTGAACGTCTCGGAGAACGTGCGGTCGCCCAAGCCGAAGATCGCGAATTTCAGCTCGCTGAGGTCAGGCTTTGCGGATTGCAGTTTGTCAAAGAACGCCTCCGCCGTGGAGGGCAGCTCTCCCGTGCCGAAAGTGGAGCAGACCAGCACATGAAATTTCGAGGCGTCCAGAGTCGTGGGGTCGGCGTCGTCCATGTCGGTCACGGTCGTTTCGTGCCCTTCGACAGAGCCGGCGAGGTCTTCGGCCAGCATCTCTGCCGTGCCGGTCTCGGTGCCGTAAAGAAAACTGATGTCCATGGCAAAAACTCCCTGCCCCCGCAATCCCTCGTGCGGAACTAGGCGGTACTGCAGCACCCGTCCACTCGCAAGTTGAACAGTGCGGCGAAGTGTTCACAATGATTGCGCTAAGGCATCGCTTTGCCTTTCGTTCTCGACATTGCGGCGCGACGCCGGGTCAGCGCAAAAAATCTTGGTGCGCGTATACATCGCCAGGTCAGGTTCCGGCGGATGGGGTGGACATGACCGCCGAGATTGTCACCTGCCTCGTCATGGAGACGGCTCCTCGGCCAGAACAAGAAACGCGGCCCCTCTCGGAGCCGCGCTTCAATTTCAAACCGGCGCTTCGCGCCCGGTTTACCAGTCCTCGCGGATGACCACGCGGCTCTTGATCGGGAGCTTCATCGCGGCGAGGCGCAGGGCCTCGCGCGCGACGGCGTCGTTCACGCCATCGATCTCGAACATCACGCGGCCGGGCTTTACCTTCGCGGTCCAGCGGTCCACGGAGCCTTTACCCTTACCCATCCGCACTTCGATCGGCTTGGCCGTCACCGGCACGTCCGGGAAAATACGGATCCAGACGCGGCCCTGACGCTTCATGTGGCGCGTCATGGCACGGCGGGCGGCTTCGATCTGGCGCGCCGTGACGCGCTCCGGCTCGAGGGCCTTGAGGCCATAGGTCCCGAAGTTCAGGTCAGACCCGCCCTTCGCTTCGCCCTTGATCCGGCCCTTATGGGCTTTGCGGAATTTCGTACGCTTTGGCTGTAGCATGTCTTTCTACTCCCCTCAGCGACGGCCGCCAGCACCGCGCGGCGCCGGACCATCCTGGAGTTCCTGCGCCTTGCGATCCCGTGCAGACGGATCATGCTCCATGATCTCGCCTTTGAAGATCCAGACCTTGATGCCGATGATGCCGTAGGGCGTCTCCGCCTCCGCGTGGGCGTAGTCGATATCGGCGCGCAGCGTATGAAGCGGCACGCGGCCCTCGCGGTACCATTCGGTCCGCGCGATCTCCGCCCCGCCGAGACGGCCGGCGACGTTCACACGGATGCCCTGGGCCCCCATGCGCATGGCGTTCTGCACGGCGCGCTTCATGGCCCGGCGGAACGACACGCGGCGCTCGAGCTGTTGCACGATGCTCTCGGACACGAGGGCGGCGTCAA
>JBCDGS010000091.1:0-5313 GCA_038751055.1 Pseudomonadota bacterium
ATGCGATCTTCGTCGATATCAAGACGGCCTGGGTCATTCAGGGCATCGGCCATGGGCATGAGGACGTGGTGACCGCCGCGCAGGTTGCCGCCGGAACGGCCGCCATCGCCAACGCGGCGGTCGTCCAATATCAGCGCATCACGTCCGACAACATCGACACGTTTCACTTCCACGGCTCGCAGGACGACTTTCCAACTTCAGCCGTCCTCGTCGTTCCCAACGATACGCGTGCAAGTACGATCCTGAAGGGGCGCTACCTCGACACTGAGAACCCGGCGCAACTCGTGGAACCGGCTAGCGTCATTCAGGGACTCGTGGACCGGATCTTCCGGATCAAATCTCTTCTCGATGTCGTGACCGCCATCATCGCAGTGGCGGCGTTCGCGGCCATCGGACTGGCTGTTTTCCTGAGCTACAGGCTGCGCGCCCGCGAAATAACGACGGCAGTGAAATTGGGGGCAAGGCGTGGTATGGTCCTCAGGCTATTGGCTGCTGAGACGTTTACCCTACTTTCCCTGTCTGGAATTATCGCTGCTTTCGGGGCGGCGATCGTATCTCAAAACGCCGAGGCTTGGGTGGGTTGGTTGCTTGCCATCGGTTCATGATTATAAAGGAGGTCACGTATGACACGTCACATTCTTAGCGCATCAATTGCCGCTCTTATCGCGGGAAGCCCCGCACTTGCCCACTACGGGATGATCATTCCCGACGATCCCATGCTCAGCCAGGAAGACGGCCGGTCGATCTCGTTGACCATGTCGTTCTCTCATCCGTTTGAGATGGACGGCATGATGCTCGATACGCCGGTGTCCTTCTCTGTCACCCATGAGGGGGAGGAGAGTGATCTTCTCGGCGCGCTGGAAAGCGCCACAATCATGGACGACGCGGGCTTTACGATGGACTACGCTCTTGAGCGTCCGGGCACCTACATTTTTGCCATGGAGCCGCAGCCGTATTGGGAACCGGCCGAAGACGCGTTCATCATCCACTACACCAAAACGTACGTGACCGCGTATGGCGATGACGAAGGCTGGGACACCGAGCTTGGCCTCAAGACCGAAATCGTGCCGCTGTCGAAACCGTTCGGACTTTGGGAGCACAACGTGTTCCAAGGCATCGTCAAGATGGACGGCGTGGCCGTGCCTTACGCTGAGGTCGAAGTGGAGTTCTTCAACAACGGCGTCGGCGCGACCGTCCCTGATGAGCTGATGATCACGCAAACCGTCAAGGCCGATGCCGACGGCGTCTTCACCTATGCACCGCCGTCTGACGGCTGGTGGGGCTTTGCGGCGTTGAATACGGCAGATTACACCCTCACCGAGGAAACTTCCGGTGAGGAGAAGGCGGTAGAGCTTGGCGCCGTCATCTGGGTGCACTTCGAAGAGTGGACGGGTCAGTGATCCCCACAGCACTCCGACGCGCTGCCCTCGGTCTTTGCGTCACCGCCGCGCCCCTGGGTGCGGCGGCTCACCAGCTTGTGGTGTTCGCCTCCGTGGAGGACTGCACCGACGTCGTGGTGGAGGCGAAGTTCTCTAACGGCAACGTGGCGCAAAAGGGTGAGGTGCGTGTTCTTGGTGAAGATCGCGACGTCCTGTCCACGCTGATGCTTGAGGAAAACGGGACCGCGCGTGTGGGGCTCGACAGCATTGACCATTCAGCCGGTCTTCTGATCGAGGTCGATACCGGCGGCCATGACAATTACTGGATTCTGACGCCCGATGACATCGCGGGCAAGTGCGGGAGCTGATCGTGAAATCTGTGACGGCGCGTCTGGCGTTTGTGGCCGTAACCGGCCTGGTTGGAACCGGCGCCTTGGCGCAAGACGGGCCGCGCGTCGTCGCGGTGAACTACCCGATCCAGTATTTTGCTGAGCGCCTCCTGGGCGACGCGGGCGAGGTGATTTTTCCGGTCCCGACGGATGTCGACCCGTCTTTTTGGCGGCCCGGCATTTCTGACATCTCGCTGGTGCAGGGCGCCGATCTTATCCTGTTGAACGGAGCCGGGTTTGCGACCTGGGTGGATCGCGTCTCCCTGCCGCGCTCGCGGACGGTCACGACCGGAGCCGCCATCGAGGATCAGTTGATCGTCACGGAGAGCATCACGCACAGCCACGGTGACGGGGGTGAGCATTCGCACGAAGGCGTGGCCTCGTATACCTGGCTCGATCCAACGCTCGCGTCTCTTCAAGCCAACGCCATCGCGGAGGCCCTGACCGCGCGCGGTTTGGCAGAGGACGGGGATGTCGCGGACCGCTTGGCGGTTTTGCAATCAGAGCTTGCTGCCCTTGACGACACCACGCGCGCGGCGCTGAGCCCGCTGCAAGGGGCGGCTATCATCGCCACTCACCCGCGCTACCATTACCTCGAGCGTCGCTACGGGCTGTCGATGACATCGCTCGAATGGGACGCCGGGGCGATGCCGACGCAGGACGAGCTCGCCGAGCTGTCCGAGGCGGTCACCGAAACCGGAGCGCAAATTCTGATCTGGGAAGCCGCGCCGCCCGCCGAGGCTATGGAGGCCGTGGCCGCATTTGGCCTGCAAAGCGTGGTCTTTCCGCCGCTGGCCCATGCCCCCGAGGACGGCACTATGTTGGAGGCTCTCAATGTGTCTGTCGCTGCCTTGGCCGCAGCCGCGCGGGGTGCGGGCAACTAGCGCGCGGCGGCGCCTCAGACAAACCGCGACACGTAGTTTTCCAGCCGCTCCTGGCGGCCTGAGCGCGGCTCCGGCGCGTGGCTCGACCCGCGCACGGCGCGGTGGATATCGCCAAGGGACAGTGTGGTCAGGTCATTGCCCTCCCAAGCCGCGTAGCGGTCTGCGCGCATGGTCTCTAGTCCGCCGTCTTCGAGCATCGCTGCTGCAGCTTTCAGCCCCCGCGCACAGACATCCATCCCGCCCACATGGGCCAGCAGCAGGTCCTCGGCATCAAGCGATTGTCGGCGCAGCTTGGCGTCGAAATTCGTGCCGCCCGTCGTGAAGCCGCCTGCACGCAGGACCTCGTAATAGGCCAAGGCCACCTCACGGGGATTGTCGGGGAATTGGTCGGTGTCCCAGCCTGACTGGTAGTCATTACGGTTCATGTCGATGGAGCCGAAAATCCCGAGAGACGCCGCCAGAGCGAGCTCATGATCGAAGGAGTGCCCGGCGAGGATCGCGTGGCCCTGTTCGATATTCACCTTCACTTCATTCTCGAGCCCGAAATCCTTTAGAAAACCGTACACGGTGGCCACGTCGTAATCGTATTGATGCTTTGTGGGTTCTTGCGGCTTCGGCTCGATCAGGATCGTGCCGGGGAAGCCAATCTTGTGCTTGTACTCCACCACCCGCTGCAGGAACGCCCCTGCCTGCGCGCGCTCGCGCCCAAGATCAGTGTTGAGCAGCGTCTCATAGCCCTCGCGCCCGCCCCAAAGGACGTAGTTTTCCCCGCCCAGAGCCTGCGTCGCGTCCATGCAGCTTTTCACCGTGGCCGCAGCATAGGCGTAAACCTCCGGGTCCGGGTTCGTCGCGGCACCCGCCATGAAGCGGCGGTGCGAGAACAAATTCGCCGTCCCCCAGAGGAGCTTTACGCCGGTCTCCGCCATCTTCGCGGCAAAGATGTCGGTGATTTCCTTTAGCCGGTCCTCGCTCTCGGCAAATGTCGCCCCTTCCGGGCGCACGTCCGCGTCATGGAAACAGAAATAGGGGACGCCCAGCCGCGAGAAGAGGTCAAAGGCAACGTCAGCCTTCATGCGCGCCGCGTCCATGGTGTCGCCAAACCATGGTCTTTCAAAGGTCTGGCCCCCAAAAGGGTCGCCACCGGGCCACGCGAAGGAGTGCCAATAGGCCACGGCGAACCGCAGGTGGTCCTTGAGTGCTTTGCCCATGACTATCTCGTCGGGATCGTAATGGCGGAACGCAAACTCGTTGTCGGTCTCCGGCCCCTCATATGTCACAGGCGGGCAGGCGGCAAAAAAATCAGTCATGGAAGCTCCTTGAGGAAGTCAGCGGCTTGGCGGTAGCGGGCATGAGCCTCTGCGAATGCGTCCGTCAGGCCCGGGACAGGGTCAACCTGGCGGGCAATCTTCGGCGGTGATGCAATGCTTGTGTCGCCGGTGGCGGCCATCATGCCCAGACGCGCTGCTCCGAACGCCCCACCGAGATCTGAGTTCGCGGGCAGCTCCAGAGGCAGGCCAAGTAAAGTGGCCAGGGCCTGAAGCCAGTATTCGGACCCCGTGCCACCACCCGTCGCAAGGAGGCGGTCAATCCGCGTCCCAGTCGCCACGAGCGCGTCACGGCAATCGGTGAGGGCAAAGGTGATCCCTTCGAGAACCGCACGGCCCATGGCCTCGCGGTCGGCACTGTGTTCGATCCCGATCCAGGCGCCGCGCACGGAGGCCGACGCAAGCGGCGTCCGTTCTCCCCCGAGATAGGGCAGGAAGAGCCCGCGACCGGGTGGGGCGAGCGGGCCAAGACCTTCGGTGAGGCCTTTGGCGTCCGTGCCCAGGAGCCCGGCGGCCCAATTCAGCGCATCCGTGCAGGCGAGGATGACGCCCATCTGGTGCCACATCGCCGGAAGGGCGTGGCAGAACGTGTGAACGGCGGTCTCAGGCTGAGGCGAATAGGCGTCTGAGGCCGCGAAAAGCACCCCGGACGTGCCGAGAGACACAAAAGCCTCCCCCGGCTGGGTGACGCCGAGACCCACGGCTGACGCCGCATTGTCGCCGCCGCCGCCCGCCACTGGGATCTCCGCCATGCCGAAGCGTTGGGCGAGGGCCGGGCGAAGGGTGCCTGAAATCGCCGAACCCTCCACAAGTCGGGGCATATGTGCGCGGCTGAGATGCGACTTCGCGAGAAGGTCATCTGACCAGTCGCGCGCGCCCGTATCGAGCCAGCTTGTGCCCGCAGCATCTGACATCTCGCCCACATGCTCCCCGGTCAGCCAGAGGCGCAGGTAGTCCTTGGGTAGGAGCACCTTGGTGATCCGGTCAAAGAGAGCTGGATCGGCGTTGCGCTGCCATGCGAGCTTTGGCGCTGTGAAGCCCGGGAAAACGATGTTGCCCGTGACGGCCCGCCACATGTCGTTCGCGTCCATCTCGGCGGCTTCGGCGGCGCTGCGGGTGTCGTTCCAAAGGATGCACGGCGCCAGAGGTGTATCTGATGCGTCGAGCATCGTTGCGCCGTGCATCTGCCCGGACAGGCCAATGGCTTGCAGCTTCGCGCGCAAAGCAGGGTCCAACGCCTCCAGACCAGCTTCGCAGGCTGTGATCCAATCTTCGGCGCGCTGCTCCGACCAACCCGAATGCGGGCGTTGAACGTCGAGCGGGGCGGTGGCCTGCG
>JBCDGS010000092.1:0-4535 GCA_038751055.1 Pseudomonadota bacterium
GCGCTGATCGATGCGGGCGCGGATGCGGTGAAGGTCGGCATCGGGCCAGGCTCCATCTGCACGACGCGGATGGTGGCCGGTGTGGGCGTGCCGCAGCTCACCGCGATCCTGGATTGCGCCGCTGCAGCAGGTGACGTGCCGGTGATCGCCGATGGGGGCATCAAGTATTCCGGGGACTTCGCCAAGGCCATCGCGGCAGGCGCATCCTGTGCCATGGTGGGATCGATGATTGCCGGGACGGATGAAAGCCCCGGGGAAGTGATTTTATATCAAGGTCGTAGCTTCAAAAGCTACCGCGGCATGGGATCGCTTGGCGCCATGGCGCGCGGCTCGGCGGACCGGTACTTTCAGAAGGACGCGGCCTCCGACAAGCTCGTCCCGGAAGGGATCGAGGGGCAGGTGCCCTATAAGGGCTCTGCCGGTGCGGTGATCCACCAGCTTGTGGGCGGCCTGCGCGCGGCCATGGGCTATACGGGTTGCGCCACGGTGGATGAGATGCGACGCGGGTGCCGGTTTGTGAAGATCACCGGGGCGGGGCTCAAGGAAAGCCACGTCCACGACGTGCAGATTACCCGGGAGAGCCCGAATTACCGCGTTATGTAAACGCGTTATGTCAGAGAGCTAAGGTAAGATGACGCCCGCTGCGCGCTATGCCGCTGCCATAGAGGTCTTGGATGAGATCGCCGAGGGGCAGGCGGCTGAAGCGGCGCTGCTGCGTTGGACGCGGGCCCATCGTTTTGCGGGATCAAAAGACCGCGCCGCCATCCGTGACATCGTTTTTTCCATTGAGCGTCGCCGTGCCTCTTGTGCGGCCATGGGCGGGGGGCAGACGGGGCGGTCGCTTGTGCTTGGCTATCTCTCCCAGGAAGGGCAGCCAGCGGAGACCGTTTTTGGCGCGGATCGCTACGCGCCGCCCCCGCTCGAGCCTGGGGAAGAGGCGCGCGATGGGTCCTTGCTCTCGGAGGCGGAAACGGCAGACCTGCAGCCGTGGATCTGGACGCGGTTTCAAGAGGATTACGGCGCTCAGGCGGGCGCCATTGCAGAGGCGCTCAGGCACCGCGCGCCTGTTTGGCTGCGCGTGAACCGGGCCAAGGCGCAGCGCGGGGCTGTGGTGGCCCAGCTCGCTGCGGACGGTTTCGCGCCCGAGGCGCATGAAAGTTGCAGCACGGCGATAAGGATCAACGCCGGGGCGCGTCAGTTGGCGCAGCACTCCCTCTACCTTGAAGGGCTCGTCGAGCTTCAGGACCTTGGCTCGCAGATCGCCATGGAAGCCTCTGAAATCGTGCAAGGTTCCCGGGTTCTTGATTTCTGTGCGGGAGGCGGCGGCAAGGCGTTGGCCGCGGCGGCGCGGGGCGCTCAGGTGACCGCCCATGATGCGATGCCTGCGCGCATGGGCGATCTTCCGACGCGGGCAGCGCGCGCGGGGACCGAGATTGATCTTGCGCCGCCTCAGGGGGCCTACGATTACGTGATCTGCGACGTGCCCTGTTCGGGCTCGGGCGCGTGGCGGCGCAGCCCGTCGGGCAAGTGGCAACTCGGGCCGGATGATCTGGCGCGGCTTATCGCGCTCCAGCGGAGCATCGTAAGGGAGGCGCTCGGCTTTCTGCGGCCCGGAGGGCGCTTGGCGTACATGACCTGCTCGCTTTTGCAGGGGGAGAACCGGGATCAGCGTGATTTTCTATTGGATGCCTCGGCTTCCGGCGCGGAGTTAAGCCTTTTGCGGGACGCGCAACTTACCCCTTTGGACGGCAGCGACGGTTTCTACTATGCGGTATTTGAAAGCGGGCACGCTGCAACTTCAGGTTGACGTTGGCGAAATGCCCAGCATCGTTTAATCTCCCTTTAAGACTTTCCGCGTCTTCTATGCGGGAGCGAATCTGGGCAGGGGCCGACGGTGCCAAAACCACTTAAGAAGAAAACCGGTCTCTATCGTCTGGTGCGGCGGTTGGCCCCTCAGTCAAATCTCGTCCTCATAGTGGCGATCTCTGCCGCGCTTGGGAGCTTTTTCGTCGCCAGTCCCAGCATGTCTCTCGGCATCCTCATCGGCGGCACGAGCCTTGCGGTAATTGCGTTCTCGGTGAAGGTCCTGCGTGCGTGGTACGGCTGGCGACAGCGGTCGATGGTCCAGACGGTGGCCGCTTTTGTCGAAAACGACGCCTCGCCCAGCCTGCTTTCTGATGCGGCCGGTGGCCTACTCGCGCGGAACCGCGCGGCTGATGACCGGTTGCGCATTCCCGAAAACGGGACCGTGGCGGAGTGTTTTGCCGACCTCTTTGCAAATCCCGGGCCGATCCTTTTCCGGCTGCAGAACAAGGCGCTCGCGCTTGGCGGTGCCCGCGACGACATCGTGACGCGGCGCGGTCATGTCCGATTGGCGGTGCATGCCCTGACGCGCGACGAATTTCTGTGGCGCGTGGAGGACATCGTCGAGCGGACGGCACAGGTTTCGGGCGCTCAGGGGCTGAGCCTGCCGATGATGACGGTGAGCGGTTCCGGGGCGATCCTTTTCATGAACGAGGCCATGCGAAAGCTCGTGGGCGGACGCGTGAAGTCACTCGACAGGGTCTTCCGCAACCTGCCGATCCGCTCGGGGCAGCTCAATGAGGTGTCGAGCGCCGAGGGCGCGATTTCCTGCCTCGTGGCCGAGGTCGAAGGGACTGGCGGACGGCGAGAAATCTTCCTCCTGCCCGGGGTTGCCCCGGATACCGAGGTGGCCCGCGACGGGTGGAGTTTCTTTGATGAACTGCCCGTGGCGCTCCTGAAAATTGATCCGCATGGTGAAATTCTGGCGTCGAACCGGCCCGCGCGGGAGCTTGTGGGCCGCAACATCAAGGCTGGCTCCAATGCCGGAGATCTTTTGGAGAGCCTGGGCCGGTCGGTGCGCGATTGGATCAAGGATGCTGCCGAGGGCAAGAGCCTTCGGCACCCCGAATTCCTACAGGTCTCTGACACTGAGGAAGACATCTTTGTTCAGGTGACGCTCAACCGCGTCAAAGAGCAGGGAGAGACCGTGCTTATCGCCGTCTTAAACGATGCCACGGAACTGAAATCCCTCGAGAACCAGTTTGTGCAGTCTCAAAAGATGCAAGCCATCGGGCAGCTCGCGGGCGGCGTGGCCCACGATTTCAACAATCTGCTGACGGCAATTGCCGGCCATTGCGACCTGCTCCTGCTGCGCCATGACAGCACGGATGTCGACTATTCCGACCTGATGCAGATCCATCAGAATACGAACCGCGCAGCTAGCCTAGTGTCCCAGCTCCTTGCATTTTCACGCAAGCAGAATTTGCAGCCGGAAGCCATCGACATGCATGAGACGCTGGCAGAGATGGGGCATTTGCTCAACCGTCTGGTTGGCGAGCGCGTGGTGCTCGAGCAGACACACCTCCATGACCTGCCTGCGATCCGCGCCGATAAGCGTCAGCTCGAGCAGGTGCTGATGAACCTTGTGGTGAATTCCCGCGATGCCATGCCGGATGGCGGAAAAATCACCATCTCGACCGAAGCGCAGACGCTCACCGAGCCGCTGGAGAAAGGGCGCGCCGTGGTGCCGGCGGGCGACTACGTGCTCGTCCACGTGAAGGATGAAGGCGTGGGCATCCCGCCAGAGAAGCAGACGCAGATTTTTGAGCCCTTCTTTACAACCAAGCGCGCGGGCGAGGGGACGGGACTGGGTCTGTCGACCGCCTACGGTATCGTGAAGCAAAGCGGAGGTTTCATCTTTTTGGAAAGCGCCCCGGGCGTGGGGACGACCTTCACGCTCTACTTCCCTGTGATCGGCGAAGAAGAACTGGCGGGTCTGCGGGCTGGGCCGGCGCCCGCGCGGCGCTCTGAGGCCGGAAAAGGGGCCAATGGCGCGCGTCCCAGCGAGATTGCGGTATCCTCCACGGGCGCGGATGACCCGATGGGGACGGTCCTCCTTGTTGAAGACGAGGCCCCTGTGCGCGCATTTGCATCGCGTGCGCTGCGCTTGCGTGGTTTCACCGTGCTGGAAGCTGATTCCGCCGAGGCCGCGCTCTCGACGCTGGCTGATCAAAGCGTGGAGGTCGACATCTTTGTCACCGACGTGGTGATGCCGGGACAAGACGGGCCGACCTGGGTGCGCGAAGCTCTCCGCGAGCGACCCAACACAAAGGTGGTCTTTGTCTCCGGCTACGCGAAGGAGACCTTCTCCGACCGGCAGGCGAATATTCCCAATTCCGTTTTTCTGGCAAAGCCGTTCTCTCTGAACGAGCTGACCCATGTGGTGCAGGAAGCACTGCATTAGGGCCGCTTCCCTGAATTGTGCGCGGGAGCGCCGGTGAGTCGCTCGGGCGGTATCCGTTAAAGGATGCGTGGCTCGTCCGAGCGCGGCTAACGGGGGCGCGGCTTTTCTCCGGCTCTTGGCCTGTGCTGACGCCCTGCGATGTCATCGGATCAAGACGCAGCCGTGGCTGGGTTTGCCATTAAGCAATCGGTTTCAGAGAGTTACCGGAATTTTACGATTCCCCGCGGTGTCATGAGCCACGGTAAGAGCTCCTTAACTATTCTTCTCC
>JBCDGS010000093.1:0-4410 GCA_038751055.1 Pseudomonadota bacterium
CCCTCATCGAGCGCGGATTGGGCCACACCCACGGCGCGGGCGGCGGTCTGGATGCGGGCGCTCTCGAAGGTCTCCATGAGCTGCTTGAAGCCCTTGCCCTCTTCGCCGCCCAGGAGGTTGTCCCCGGCCACTTTGAAATCATCGAAATTGAGGGTGTATTCCTTCATCCCGCGATAGCCCAGGACCTCGATCTCTCCACCAGAGATCCCGGCATCCTGCCAGGGCTCGGCGTCTGTGCCCGGGGTCTTTTCGGCGAGGAACATGGACAGGCCGCGGTAATCATCGGTGTCCGGCACCGTCCGCGCGAGCACGGTCATGACATGGGTGCGCGCGGCGTGGGTGATCCAGGTCTTGTTGCCGTTGAGGATCCAATCCCCGTTCTCGTCCTGCTTCGCGCGGGTCTTCAGCGCGCCGAGGTCAGAGCCCGTATTGGGTTCGGTGAAGACGGCCGTGGGCAGGATTTCCCCGCTTGCGAGCCCCGGCAGCCATTTTTCTTTCTGGGCGTCGGTGCCGCCGCACAGGATCAGCTCCGCAGCGATCTCGGAGCGGGTCGCGAGGGAGCCGACGCCGATATACCCGCGCGACAGCTCCTCGCTCACCACGCACATGGAGGCCTTCGACAGCCCCAAACCGCCATGGTCCTCGGGGATCGTCAGGCCGAAGACGCCCATCTCGCTCAGCTCTTCGATGGTCTCCATCGGGATGAGTTCATCCTTGAGGTGCCATTCATGGGCGTAGGGCTCAACCTTCTCGACGGAGTAGCGGCGGAACTGCTCGCGGATCATCTCGAGCTCTTCCTCGAGGCCCGAGCGTCCCACGATGGTGTTTTGCTGCTCCTGCATGAGCGCGACGAGGCGCAGGCGCGCGTCCTGCGTATTCCCGCGCTCGCAGAGTTGCATGACGGCGGGCGCCATGAGCGCGCGCTGATCTTCCTGGCTCAGCCCTAGGTCCTGCAGGCGCACGACCTCCCCCTGGTTCATCTGCATGCCGCCATAGATCTGCCAGAGGTATTCCCCGAAGGCGATCTGGTGGATCAGCTTCTCCATCTCACCGAACTGGCCATCTGCGTCGAGCTTTTCGGCCCAGGACTGCATCTGGCGCAGGGATTCCGCATAGGTCGCGAGCCAGGCAAAGCCGTGCGCCGCCGTCTGATGCGCATCGACGAGGGTGCCGGACACCCGCCCGTTTTCCATGACCATATGCGCGAGAGCCGCCTTCGCGCGCGCGGTCACATCATCCACTGGCCCGAGCGCCTCGCGCGTCAGATCCAAAAGGCCGGCCAGAACCGGCGTCGTCATTTGCATCTGTCCATCATGGGCCATGGCACACCTCTGTCTCTACTGGATATCGTGAACTTCGAAACGAGCTAGAGCGTTTGCACCCGCAGCGCAACATTAATTCACGGAAAAGATTGAAGACGCATTAAAGTGTCGCGGCTGATTCCTTGGCTTCCGGTGCGTGACCGTCTCTGGCGGCCCGGGCCCGGCGCGCGTATCACCGCGCCATGGATCTCAGCCTTCTGGCCGAACTGGGCACTACGGTCGTCCTTCTCTCTGCGCTCATCGCCTTCCTGGCGGGGACGATCAAGGGGGCTGTGGGCTTTGCCCTGCCGCTGATCATGATCTCTGGGCTCAGTTCTATCATGGCGCCGCCACTGGCCCTGGGCGCGATGCTTTTGCCCGTATTGATGACAAACGCGCTGCAGACCTTCCGCACGGGGATCGGACCGGCGATCCGCGAAGCACGAGCCGTCTGGCGCTACATCCTCATTGTCTGTCTGGCTATCGTGATTGCGGCGCAGTTCGTGACGGCGATCCCAACGCAGACCTTCTACTTCATCCTGGGTGTGCCGGTGGTGATTCTGTCCCTCGTCCAGCTCTTCGGGGTGAAGGTCGTCGTGCCCGAGGCGCGACGGGGTGCGGCGGAATGGGGGGTGGGCCTGATCTCTGGCATCCTCGGAGGGTTGGCGGGCACGTGGGGTCCGACGACGGTGCTCTACCTCATCGCGATTGAAACCCCGAAGGCCCGGCAAATGATCGTGCAGGGCGTGATTTATGGAACGGGGTCCGTGGCGTTGTTCCTGGCGCATCTTCAAAGCGGTGTCCTGAATGGGCAAACTGCGCCGCTTTCGGCGCTGCTCTTGATCCCGGCTGGCCTAGGTATGGGCCTCGGATTCTGGTTGCAGGACCGCATGGATCAGGACCGGTTCAAGCAGGTGACGCTGATCGTGCTCGTCGTGGCTGGCCTCAACCTCATCCGCAAGGGCCTGCTGGGCTAAGCCCCACCATGCACCCGCAAAGGGCTGACGGGCCGGGAGGACCACAGTGCGGCTTGCCCCAGCACCACCGTCCCAGTGCCTTCAAATCCAGCGAACTTGCCGCGCACCGCCTGATTAACTGGCAGTGCCGAGCGTGCGCGACGCATGGCTCAGCGCGCCCATGGCGCTTGGAGCTGATGGGTCGGCAGGATGACCCGCAGAGATTACGTGCCGGGGCCGCCCTCAACCGCTGAACCACGGCCGGAAAGGACACTTATGACCGAAAATACTCCAAGCGCCCTGATCTACGGCCTCGAGGATGTGCCCCCGCCACCTGCGAGCCTCCTCGCGGCTGTCCAGCATATCTTGGCCTCAATCGTCGGCATCGTGACGCCAACTCTCATCATCGGGGGGGTGCTGGGGCTCGGTGACCTCATCCCTTATCTCATCGCGATGGCGTTTTTCGTCTCGGGCGTTTCCACATTCATCCAGTGCAAGACGATTGGCCCCGTCGGTTCCGGCCTCCTGAGCCTTCAGGGGACGAGTTTTGCCTTCCTCGGCGCGCTCCTCGCGGCGGGGTTTGCTGTCAAAGGCGCTGGCGGCACGCCCGAGGACATTCTGGCGATGCTTTTCGGGCTCTGCCTGGCGGGGTGTCTCGTAGAAATCGTGCTGAGCCAATTTGTCAGCAAGCTCGGAAAGATCATCACACCCACGGTGACGGGCATAGTCATAACCGTCATCGGCCTCAGCCTCGTCAAAGTCGGATTTACCGATTTCGCAGGCGGCGCCGGAGCGGGTGAAAACCTCGGATTGCCGGTGAACCTCTTTCTCGGGTCGCTCGTCGTGGTCACGATACTCGCATTCACTTTCTATGGCAGCCCGATGGTGCGGATCTCGGCCATCATGATCGGCCTCGTCGTGGGCTTTATCGTGGCCGCGATCTTCGGCCAGGTCGACTTTTCGAGCTTCGGGAACGCCCCTCTCGTCGCAGTGCCCATGCCCCTTCAATACGGGCTGAGCTTTGACATTTTCCTCTTTATCCCCATCGCCTTCATCTTCCTTGTGACGGCGATTGAGACCTCGGGCGATCTGACGGCCAACTCGATCATTGCGGGTCAGCCTGTGAAGGGCCCGGTTTACATGAAGCGGATCAAGGGCGGCATTCTGGGCGACGGCATCAACTCCGGCATCGCCGCGCTGTTCAATACGTTCCCGAATACGACGTTTTCGCAGAACAACGGCGTGATCCAGATGACCGGCGTCGCGAGCCGCCACGTCGGCCTCTATGTCGCTGGTATTCTGGTCATACTGGGGTTCTTCCCGATTATCGGGTCTGCCTTCCTTCTCGTGCCGAAGCCGGTTCTGGGCGGTGCAACGCTGGTTCTCTTCGGGACGATCGCGGTGGCGGGCATCCGGATCCTCGCCACGCAGGAGATGACACGCAGGCGGGTGTACATCATGGCCATCTCCTTCGGCCTCGGCCTGGGCGTGACGCTTGTCCCCGATGCCACCCAGCACATGCCGGACTTCCTCAAGCAGGTTGTTGCGACACCGATCACACTGGCCGGGCTGTCCGCGATCATCCTGTCCCTCGTCCTTCCCGAAGATGAGGAGGTCGAAGCGACCGAAGACGCCGAGGCCCAGCCTGCGGGGTGATCAGAATGCCGTTTCGCGTTTGCGGAACGGCGTTCCTAACGGGAAGGATCGGTCGGCAGGTGCGCCTGCCGGCCTGATCAATATCCGATGGCCACCGCTTTCACGTCGTCGTCGATATGGGGCAGGTACTGCTCGAAGTTGTCAGAGAACATCTTCACCAACTTTGTGGCCTGCGCGTCATATGCCTCGCCATCGCCCCAGGTCCGGCGCGGTGTCATGAGGAGGTCGGCAACGCCGGGCACGCTGACCGGGACTTCAAAGCCGAAATTCTCGTCCTTGCGGAACTGCCCGTTGTTGAGCGTCCCGTCGAGCGCTGCCGACAGCAGGGCGCGGGTGGCGCGAATGGGCATGCGGGAGCCTTCCCCGTAAGCGCCGCCCGTCCAGCCGGTGTTCACCAGCCAGCAGGTCGCGCCGTGCTTGGCGATCTTTTCGCGCAGGAGGCGGCCATATTCCTCTGGCCTGCGCGGCATGAACGGCGCGCCGAAGCATGTGGAGAA
>JBCDGS010000094.1:0-4159 GCA_038751055.1 Pseudomonadota bacterium
CCACGAAGAGCCTTCCGCTGAAGCCCGGTGAACGGGCCCGCAAGGAGGCTGCAAACAATGCCGCCTCATAGCCTATTCTGCCTTTCTGGCCGATGACGACAATGTTGAACTGGGTGGTCATGACACGGCTCGTTTTCGGCAACTTAGCGACATGGCACAGGGAGGTGAAGGAGACGTTGAACGCCGTCTTCCGCGGGCCGACGCTGCGCGCGCAAGCCTGCCCACAGGACCAGCGTCCTGGCCCGCGGAAAACCTGACATTTTCCAGGGGTTGGTGGGCGACCTTGGAATCGAACCAAGCGTGCGTCTCCGCGAGGGAGTTACAGTCCCCTGCCACACCTTGCGGCCTGTCGCCCACTGGAGCGCGTAGCTAATTGTGCGGCCATAGACCGTCAACAGCAAAATCGCGCGCACTGGCCAGGGCTTGCCGGGGGCGCTAGAGGAGCCCCATGAAAAAGCCGAAATGGGTCATCGAGAAGGAGCGGGCCAAGCGTGCGGCAGCGGCTGAGACGGTCTGGCTTTTCGGGATCCATGCGGTACGTGATGCGCTGGCCAATCCGGCGCGTGAGCGGCTTCGCCTTGTGCTCACAAAGAATGCCGCGGACAGGCTGGGGCCTGCACTGGACGGCGTTGATGTCACGCCCGAGATTGTCGATCCGCGCAAGTTCAATGTGCCGATAGACCCCGCTTCCGTGCATCAGGGCGCGGCCCTTGAGGTCAAGCCGCTGTCCTGGGGACCCCTTGCGGAGCTCTGCGCGCCGCGGGGCACGGCCCCGCGCGTTGTGGTTCTGGACCGCGTGTCAGACCCGCACAATGTCGGCGCTATCCTCCGGTCTGCGGAAGTCTTTGGCGCGCGGGCCGTCATCGCGACGTTGCGCCATTCGGCGCCCGAGACGGGGGCCCTGGCCAAGTCCGCCTCGGGCGCGCTGGAGCGCCAGCCCTACCTGCGCGTCCGCAATCTGGCCCGCGCGCTCGAGGAGCTGCGCGAGATGGGCTATCTGCTCGTGGGGCTCGACGGCGAGGCAGAGGCGGTTCTTACGGCGGCGCATCGGCCAGACACGCCCCTGGCCATCGTACTTGGCGCGGAGGGGCCCGGCCTGAGGCAGCTCACAAAGGAGACATGCGACATGCTCGCCCGGATCCCGGCCACCGGGACATTCGGGTCCCTCAACGTATCAAATGCCGCCGCAATCGCCCTATATGAGACGCGAGATGCATCAGACTAAGATCGCTACTTGCTGCTATTGCGGAAAACGCGGGGCGCTCGTCCTGGCTGGGGAAAGCACCCATGAGCTGGCGTGTTCGGCCTGCGGAGCGCCGCTACACAACCTTAAAATGTTACCGAAAGCGCGGGACAGGTCGCACAAAGATCTGGTCAAGCCATCTGCGCTTCCGGGGCGTCAAGATCAGCTGAGCGCGCTGAAAACGAAACCGAAAAAGCCCAAAAAACAAAAGAAAAAGAAGAGCTTCAAGCGCCGCCTCATGGGCGGGATCTTCGACATAATCGAAGACATCATCGACTGAAACATTTGACCGGCGTCGGTCACGGCTGAGTTAGGCCGCCTTTGAGTATGCCGTGGCACACCGCATCTATGTCGCAGCACGAAAGGAGACACCATGCTGACCCGCCGCACCTTCCTCGCCGCGAGCGCCGCCGCCCCAGCCGCCCTCGCCCTCGCTTCCCCGGCCTTCGCCGCCGAGCCGCCCGTCTTCGCCAAGGACGGCATCGCCGTGCGCGGCACGGACGTTGTTGCCTACTTCACCGACGGCACGCAGCGTGACGGTTCCGCTGAGTTCACACACGACTTCATGGGCGCCTCCTGGCAGTTCGCCTCTGCCGAGAACCGCGACGCCTTTGCCGCGGATCCGGAAGCCTACGCCCCGCAATATGGCGGATATTGCGCCTATGCCGTGAGCCAGGGGTATACGGCATCGATCTCTCCTAACGCTTGGACGATCCATGACGGCAAGCTTTATCTCAACTTCAACCGGGCCGTTCGGGCGCTTTGGGCGCGCGACATCCCTGGACGCATTGCATCGGCGGATGCGAATTGGCCGTCGGTTCTTTCAGCGTAAGCAGCGTTAACGCTCTGTTCACGCTTTGCTGAGAAGACTTTTACATCGGCAAATCACGCTTATCTGCCTGATATCAGCGCAGGCTGGAACACCCGCGCTAAACTTCACTGTCCCTCGTTCCGCACTTAACGCCCGGCTCGTCCGGGCGTTTTTTTGCGCCGGTCCGGGCACCTCGTCGTTGGACTAGTGCGCGAAGATGGCGTCCTCGCTGGCGAAGCCCTTCAATTCTATTGGGTTGCCGAAGGGGTCCTCGAAGAACATTGTCCATTGCTCGCCCGGCTCGCCCGCGAAGCGTACCTGTGGGGGCAAGACAAAGTCAGTCCCAGCTGCGGTCAGACGCTCTGCCGTTCTGCGCCAGTCGGACAATCTGAGCACCACGCCAAAGTGCGGCATGGGGACGAGCACATCGCCCACCTTGCCCGTGCGGGCCGTGGCGAAGGGCTCCCCCAGATGCAGCGAGAGCTGATGGCCGAAAAAGCTCACATCAACCCAGGTCGGCGCGCTCCGTCCTTCCTCCGCGCCCAAGGTATCGCAGTAGAACGCGCGCGCGATATCGAGGTCGCGCACATGGATGGCGAGATGAAATGGGGTGAGCATCAAGGAAACCTTCACGTCTTTGGTTAATCATCGATGCAAAGCGACCGGTCGGCAAGGACCAGCCGAGGGTCGCGCGCCGTGTTGGGGCTATGGACCTTGCCCTTCCAAAATTCCCAACGCTCGGCTAATTTTACGACAAGGGATCCGAATGGGAGCCTGCCGAAGGGCAGTGAGGCCGACAGAGCGACAATGACCCCGGACTTTGCGCTACATTTCACGGCGGATGAAATCTCGCTGGATCAGCGCCGTGGAACAGGCTGGCTGACGCTGGGTTCTGCGTCGTTCCGAAGCGGGCAGTTCGCCGGGGAAATCATAGCTTTGCGAGCGAAAGGTGAAGCGGCAGCGCGGGCTGCTGGCATCCCCTTTGCGACCAAGCTTGTGCTGCCCAATGATCAGATCAAGTTCCTCAAGCTGCGGGAAGGCGACGCGACGAGAGCGTCGGTTTCCATGGCGCTTGAGGGGGCGACGCCCTACGCGATCTCGGAGCTGCTCTTTGACTGGAAATCAGAGGTCGGCCTGACGCGCATCGCCGCCGTCGCGCGGGAGACGCTCGACGAGGCCGCGGGCTTTGCGACAGAGTACAATCTTGCGCCCGCCGCCTTCGTGGCGCTCCCCGAAGATGGATGGGAGGGCACGGAGGCGTTTTTCGGCCCGTTTGAGGGCTGTGACGCCGAACGCGATCCGGTCGTGTACAGGCGCTGGGAGGATGGCGAAGACATCACCGACGTCTCCGATGCAGCGGAGACGCCTACCGAAGGCACGGAGGCTGTCGACACCAGCGCTGGTCGAGAGCCCGACACGGAAGACGTCGTGGATACACTCACCGCACCGACGCCCGGGCCGGCGGAAAACGCAAAAGCCACGGCTGTCACGCGGGCAGAGGTTGACGAGCCGACGAAGGATGCGGCGCCTCCTGCGCCTGGCCCGACGCCAGACGAAAAGCCCGGCGCGCCAGCAATCAAGCTCGCTGTTCCGACGGATCCACCGCGGGAGCATACCGCGCCCCCGGTGCCCTCCCCTCTTGCGACCTCCGGGCCCTCCCAGGTCACAAGCGCGCCCGCGCCGCTGCCGGAAGCCGCCGCGCTCGCGGCCACGCTCAAGCCCGTTGAGCCTGCCCAGGGTTTTGCGTTTCAGTCGCAGCGGTCCCGGTCGGCGCAACCCGTGGTGCCGCCGCCTGCACCTCGCCCGTCTGTTACGCCTGCGGTGGCAGAGACCGGGTTGGACGGCGCCGCTGTCGTCAAGAATGGCGCGGCGAAACCGCGCTTCCTCGGGCTCATCCTGACGTCCCTTCTCATTCTTGCGCTTCTCGCAGTTGCGGCCTTTGCGTCGATCCGGGAGGACGGCTTGGCTGCGATCTGGCAGAGGCTGGTTCCAGCGGCACCTGACGCGCCGGTGACGGCACTGGCTGTTCCTGAAGCCGCCCAACCGCGCCCGAACGTGGTGGACATCGCGCCAACGCCGCTGTCCGTCGTGGACCCACCGCGGGA